>CAVQFR010000015.1:0-238146 GCA_963711845.1 uncultured delta proteobacterium | reverse complement strand
CGTGGCCATTTCATCGAGGATCTTAAGACTGGCCTCCACCAGAGATATTCCCAATGCCGCCCCTGTTCCTTTCCCGTGTGTGCAACGATCAGGTTCAATTTCTTGCCGAAAAAGGTGGATGTTGCCTTGCTGCTTTCATTGACCCAGGGAAGATCTATGACGATGGCGGGTTCAGGCGGTTTCTCAGATTGACGACCTCTCCGACAATAAAAACAGCCGGAGCTTTGATTTCCTGATCCTTTGAATTCTTAAAGATATTTGACAGATTTCCCTGGACGACCTTCTGACTGGGAAGCGTTCCTTTTTCAATCAGTGCGCAGGGCGTCTCCGGGTTTCTTCCTTCTTCCAAAAGTTTTTCAGCGATTCTCCGCAAGTTTGCAACGGGCATCAAGAAGACCAGGGTATCCGCACTGGCGATCTTGACTTCCTCGTCGTCTCTCCGATGCCCGGTAATAATCGCCACAGAGGAGGCATAGTCGCGGTGTGTCAGTGGCACTCCTGCGGAAGCAGGAACGGCGACTGCGGAACTGACGCCAGAGACAACTTCAAAGGGAATGTTCTGCCCGGCTAGGGAGGCGGCCTCTTCCGCGCCGCGGCCAAAGACGTATGGATCGCCGTTTTTCAAACGAACAACGACCGAGTGCTGTTTAGCCTTTTCGGCAAGCAGCCGGTTAATCTCCTCTTGTTTCATCGTGTGATGGGATGAGGATTTTCCAGCGCAGATCAGTTCTGCACCCTTCCTGGCAAAAGATAGGAGGCGCTGATCGATCAGAAAATCATAGACGATCGCATCCGCTTGTTGAATGAGTTTCAGCCCTTTGACGGTGATCAATTCCGGATCGCCGGGGCCCGCCCCCACCAGATAGACCTTGCCTTTTCTTCCCTCTTTGATTGTATTCTTCCTCCCTGTCTTCGCGAGTGTTCCCTTTTCGATAAACTCCTTTATCCTGTCTCGGATGCGTACCGACGTTGCAGGAGAAAGGCCGTTGGTTGAGACAGCGATTGAGATTTCTCTCTTTCGGACCACCGCTGGAAGGATGAATGTGGACTCGGTCGCCGAATCGGCCACATTGATAAGGAGCCTCCGCTTGGCCGCATCTCTGGCGATCCCTGCATTGACTTTACGATCGGAAGTGGCGGCATGGACAAGAAAAGCTCCCTTCAGATGGCTGGCACGGTATTCGCTCCGGGTATAATCCATCTTCCCCTGGCCCACCCATTTTGATAACCGATCGGTTAAATCAGGGCTGACCATCCTGACCCGACCTCCATGACGAAGCAGGTTCTTCACCTTCCTTTCCGCTACCCTGCCTCCCCCGATCACCACACAGAGTTTATCTTTTATATTCAGATTGACAGGATAATATCTCATCGTTTTCCTACTCCTTTACCCTAAAGGTGGAATTTATCAGCAAATCAAATCTTATGCCCAGGTGGCGCCCAAAGAGCATGAAAATACTCCGAGCTTGTGGGTTTAAGGTCTGAGGAGAGAGGGCGCGAGGGGAGGAATTTCTCAGCCCATGGGTCCCTTAGTTTAATCGAATTCCTTAATCCGGATGGAAACGGAATCCCATTTCAAGGGTCGTATCACTAAATTCTTTGGGAATAGGGGGCAAAGGCTCAGCCTTCTTAATCGCCCGCATGGCTCTCTGATCAAAAAGGGAATTGCCTGATTTTCTCTCGAACCAGGATTTTTGAATTTTGCCTTCCCGGTCAATGACGACCACAATGGTTGCTTCCAGAGTAGTCCTTCCTTTAGGAAGGTTTTCGGGAAGGGTCCATTCCTTTTTAATTTTTGCCCAGATCGAGTCGTAGTAATCGCTCAGTCTCGATTCCAGTCCCGAACCCCCTCCGGACGAAGAACCCCAGGGAGACCCTCCTGTCGGAGAACCCGCCGACCCGGTTCCAGTTCCTGATCCCGCTCCTGTTCCGGACCCGGAGGCAATCGCCCCCTGAGATGAAGAACCAGCGGAAGCCTCTCTTGCCTGTTCCTTCTCCAATGCCTCACGACGGCCTATCTTTTTCTTAATCTCATCGAGGGCCGCTTTCCTACGAATATTCTCCAGCTCTTCGTGAAGGTTTTTTAGAGAATTCTTTTGTTTTTCAGAGAGATCCTCCTTCTCAACCGTTGCCACTTTCTTTTCCGATTTTTTCAAAGGCGATTTTAGTCCTTCTACGGCTTTGCGGCCTTTTTGGTTTTCGGCGGGTTTTGTTATTTCGACAGGTTTTGTTTTTTCAACGATTGCCTTTTGAATCGGCGGCGGCGCAGGAGGGCTAATCGCAGCAGGTCCTGGACGCTCCGTCGGCGATCTGCCCAGGGGGGAACCATCCCCCTGAGGCGCAAAAGGCCGGATGGTCACCCGATAAAAAGAAGGCTTCATTTTTGTCATCGTTGGCTTCAGGCCGACAGTCAGGAGAGTGATGAGAGTGATATGAAGCAACAGTGAGAAAATCCCCGCTGCCCATAATCCGCCCTTTTCAGGAGAAGCAGGGTGATGCAAAAGATGAGGCCGTCGAGTGCCTTCTCTCCGTCTTCTCATTTCTTCAACTCAATCCCCAAGCCCGGGTTCTTTACTCCTGACTGGGTTAAGACATCCATGACCTGAATCACGGCATCATATCTGACGTTTTTGTCCCCGTTAATAATCACAGAAGTGTCCGGTTTATTTTTCACCCTGGCCGTCAGCTTATATTTGAGTGTCTCTAAATCCAGTTTCGTATCCTCTAAGAAGACCTCGCCTTGGGCGTTAATATTGATCATGATGTCTCGCGATGACTCTTCCGATTTGGAGGCCTTGGGCAGCTGGACTTTTACGCTTGACTGATAGATAAAGGGGGTCGCGATCATGAAGATAATCAACAACACCAACACCACGTCCGTAAAGGGGGTGATATTGATCTCCGCGATGAGTTTGGAACTTCTTCTCTCTCTCTTCATGCTATTTCCTTCCCCCGATCAAGTCGCCTAACTCTGACGCACAAAGTTCCATATCATTGATAAAACGGTCAACTCTTTTCATGAAATAATTGTAGGCAATCACGGCCGGGATAGCCACCAAGAGCCCCATGGCAGTACAGACCAGCGCCTCGGCCACGCCCCCGATGACAATGCTCATCCCGCCGGCTCCGGCGGCGGCAATGTCATGAAATGCTCTGATGATCCCTAGGACTGTCCCAAAGAGCCCGATATAGACAGCCGTGTTTCCGATCGTTCCCACAATACTGGTAAAACGTTCCAGTCTTATTGTTTCGATCGTGATCTCGCGATCCATCGCGTTGGATATCTCTGTTTCAAGACGGCCATGGAGCCCCAGTCCGGAAAAGACCACCCTGGAGAAGGGAGCATTCGATGTCCTGCAGATTTCCTTGGCCATTTCAACATTGCCGCCGCTCAATGACCTTTTGATCCTTGTCATAAATTCGGTCCTTTTGGTTTTGGAGCGTTTTCTGTAATAAAGGATTCGTTCCAAAAGAATGGTGATGGACAAGAAAGAGCAGAACAGCAAGATATACATCGTAAAACCGCCCAGGTGAATTATTTCCCAGATTGTTTTTCCTGCAAACATCTCGTTCCTCCTTTAGAAATGCCGCATCTCTCGGGTCGAGAGGATATAAAAGATCATTCGCTAATGAATATTACTTATCTATTGGAATTTGGCAAGGTCTATGGTCGGTGTCATTTCCAGGGCGTTCAGGGTAGCCTCATGAATTGTTGAGTCTTTTCCAGGGTAGGAATTCCTCTTCTTCCGCCGAGGTCAAGACATTTGAGGGC
Organism: uncultured delta proteobacterium; assembly: GCA_963711845.1. Classification (GTDB taxonomy): domain Bacteria; phylum Desulfobacterota; class BSN033; order BSN033; family UBA1163; genus CAVQFR01. The sequence continues at coordinate 234,374 of CAVQFR010000015.1, read as the reverse complement.
GGCCACTCCATTGGCAAACCTCAAGATTTTCTCGACCTCCCAATTCTGGAGAAGACCGTAAATGAATCCTCCATGGAAGACATCGCCTGCGCCGGTCGTATCTACGGCTTTTACTTTGAATCCTTCAGCGAAGAAGATTTCTCCGTCGACCCAGGCCATGGCGCCTGAATGACCCAACGTGGCGCAGAGAAATGCATGGGTCTGTTTTTGAAGTTCGAGAAAAGCCTTCTTTTGATCTGAAATTCCGGTATAGACCGCCGGAAACCGTGAAGAGGTGACCAGGAAGTCAATCTCTTTAATCAACTCAGAAGTGAGAGGTTCTACTTTATCGAGATCAGCGACGGTTGGAATGCCTTCCTCTTTTGCCCACCTCACGCATTGGATGGCAGCGTGGATATCGTGCCCATCCAGATGGAGGAGTCTCCCGCAGCAGACCTCTTCTTTTCGAAGTTCTCCTTCGCGATACATCAATCGGTCATCCCGATTCCAGAGGATGGTGCGGTCTCCGGTTGAGCCGTCCACAATGATCGTGGCAAACTGGTTTGTGGCGTTGGGCTCGATCGTCACTGAGGAGACATCCACTCCTTCCTGACGAATGGAATGGAGAGAAAATTGACCCGATTCATCGGCACCGACTTTTCCGATATATTTTGTTCTTATACCCCATCGACTTAAGGCCACCATGGCTGTGGCCACCTGACCTCCTCCTTGTTTGGAAAACTGGAGCATCTTCATTTTCGAATTTGGAGCAGGGAATTCCGGAACCACGGTGAGGAAATCGACCGAATTGAGGCCCATCCCCACCACATCAAAAGGTTTGCCTTTGGGGAGAGAAAGATTGAATCGCATGTCTCTTCTTACAAAGTTTTGAGTTATTTTTCAAGATTTTCAAAAAAAGAGTTCAGGGATGAGAGAAGGAACTCTATTTTAAGGAAGGCATTTGGAACAGGATCATTAGATATTTCAGCCAGATGTTTTGGTCATCGTAGGTCATCGAAGTGCCGGCGGCCTTGTTAGAGGCGTCATCGCTTACTCGAACTCCTCTGATTCCTCTGCAGGATAGAAGAAATAGAGGTCTTCCCGGTTGATTATTTTTGCATCGTTTTGGATTAGAAATGCTTCGTCCTGCTTCCGGTATGCGATTGCCGCCTCATGCAACCGATCCAGCTTCTCTAGGACTCCATGGTCCTCTAACAACTTAATCACTTCATGATAAAATCGTATCGGATAGTACTGTCAACCGATGGTATTCTTTATAACTTCAGCAATCTGCTGGCAGTACTTCTCCGTGACTTCCTGGGTCGGCCCCTCTATCATGACGCGACACATATTTTGAGTGCCCGAATAACGCACGAGCACCCGGCCGTTGTCGCCGAGTTCAGACTCAACCTGCTTGATCACCTCCATGACCTTTGGCAATGAAGAAATGTCCGGTTTGTTCTTTACATCCACGTTGATCAGTTTCTGCGGGTAAATCTCCATTATTTTCGAAAGTTCTGACAAAGGTTTACCGGTCTCGACCATCGCTGCTATCAGTTGTATAGCGGTAACAATCCCATCCCCCGTTGTGTGGTGTTCAAGGAAAATCATATGACCGGCATCCTCTCCGCCCATGATCGCTCCCAAGCGGACCATATCCTCCAATACATAACGATCTCCCACTTTCGAGACATGGTGTTTAATGCCATGCTTCTTGCAAGCCAACTTAAGCCCAAGATTGCTCATCACGGTGCTCACGAGGAGATCGTTCTTTAGCTCCCCCTTTTCCTTGAGGTTCCGGGCACAGATGAGCAGGACCTGATCGCCGGAGATTTCCTGTCCTTTCTCATCCACAGCAATCAGCCTGTCACCGTCACCATCAAAAGCGAGTCCAATATCCGCTCTCGCCTCCACCACCCGTTTCCTAAGATCCTGAGTGTATAGAGATCCACAACGATCATTGATATTGAGACCATTGGGGTTATTGTGGATGACCTCCACATTGGCACCCAGCTCAAAGAATGTGTCCGGAGCAATTTTGTAGGTGGCCCCATTCGCTGTATCGATGACAATCTTCATCCCCTCCATCATTAAATTTCTGGGGAAAGTATTTTTCAGAAATACGATATAACGACCATGCACATCCTCCAACCGGTAAGCCTGCCCCATCTCCCTAACGGGTGGAACCATCTCGGGCAATTTATTGGCGAGAATGAGCTGTTCTATCTTTTCTTCCTCTTCATCAGAAAGTTTAAAGCCGTTTCCGGAAAAGATCTTGATCCCATTATCTTGATAGGGATTGTGTGATGCAGAGATCACGATCCCGGCATCCGCTCGCATGCTCTGCGTCACGAAGGCGATGCCCGGTGTGGGAAGCACCCCTACCAGATAAGGGTATCCGCCCATCGAAGTGATACCGGACTCCAGAGCACTTTCAAGCATATAACCTGATATGCGGGTGTCCTTGCCAATAATGATCCTGGTCCTATGATTCTGTTTTTTCAACAGGTAAGCAATCGCTTGACCCACAGAAAAGGCGATCCCAGCATCCATAGGATGTCGATTTGCCTCTCCTCTTATCCCGTCCGTTCCAAACAGCTTCCCCATACTTTTTCCTCCTCACCTAAGATCTGAACGATTTGTTTTAAACAGTTTCAATGCAGGCAGAGCCTTTCCCGGCTGACCCCATATAAGATTAACGATGGCATCAAGCCATTGCGTACCCCCTTAACTTTTAAACCAACTTCGAAGAGATTTCAATAATTTATTAAAATCAACTTGCATTCATATTTTCAACTTTCTAAAGGCCACTGATCCTCAATGCAATTGCGCTTCTTCCTTTTAGGCCTGACCGTTAGCAAAAATGTGTTGGAGATAGGAAAGTCAGAGGATGATAAATGGCTGTATGACTTTGCAAAAAAACAAAGACAAGGAATTTTAAAGGGGTTTAAAGGGATCGATATTGAGACGTTCCTGTTCCTTAAAGAGATGAAATATGCCTTGTGAAACTAAGGACCAATTTTTGAAGATGAAATCTCCTGGATGAAGCTGTCAGGATAGTTTTTGAGAATCCTTTTGTCTTTCTGAAACTGGGCCGCTTCATTTCTATCCATAAATTGTCCCACAAAGACCTTGTATAAGGCCCCTCTCTTCTTGCTTTTCGTCGTTGTCCAATAGGCATCCAACCCTTCCTTCTTAAGGACTCCTACAAGGTCGCGAACGTTTTCCATTTCGCGAAATGACCCAACCTGTATGGCAAAATATTTTCCTTGAGGAACGGGTTTGTCGGGTTTCGCAATTTCTTGAGGAATTGATTTTGCTTTTTCTGCCTCTTCCCGGGGGCTCTTCAGGGCTTCCTGTTTCGTCTGAGCCGGAGCTGATTCAAAAGGGGGTTTGGGGGCCGAAGGGGAGGTGGCGACAGTGGGAGGGATTGGGGGTGCTGGAGGAGTGGACGGCAGTAGGGGGTATGGGGGGTGCTGGGGAGGTGGCAGTTGTCGGAGAGGCTGGGGGGGATTTAGGAGTGACAACCGCAGGGGGTTTTCTCGGTGCAAGACGAGGGGGAACAGCTGGCTGCTGCACATCACCTATTTTCAAAAGCTGGAGGATGGCCATTGGCTTCCAGAAAGTAATCCCCAAGATCAAGGCAAATAGGATAGCGATTGCCCCTAGGATCATAGGGCGGTAGGATCGCTTTTTATTCCGCCCTGATTTTTTCCTTAATGGCTTTTCAGGGACCACTTGGGTTCCATGCGTCGAGGATGAAGTGTCTTCTTCGTGGGTTAAGATTTCTGTTGCTTCCTCTTTTTCGATATCGGCGACGCGCTGATACATCGCATCCAGTTCATCGAATAGTTCTTCCTCCGGTATCTGCTTGTCTTTGTTCTTTTTATCCTGTTCATTATCCATTGGATGGCTCCGCGCTTTCTCCTCTGTCTTTTAGTTGTTGATTCTTTTTAGATAACGACTTGCCACCATGTCCGCATCCAATCCTATGTATTGTGCATAAGCCCTCACGAACCCCTTAAGGAATATCCTGGAAGGCGCCTTTTCAAACTGGTCTTCCTCGATTGCACGTAAATAGACCATCCGGACCTTCACCGTTTCTGCGATCTCCTCAAGAGAAACCCCCAACGCATCCCTGATCTTTTTTAAATCGCTTCCTGATAAGGCCTCGTGGGTGAGAATCTCCTGAATCATAGCGTTTGAGGACACCATCGTCTTCAATCTGTCTCTTATCCTTAACGCCGTATCGGCACCGGGACGTTTAGAATGAGGCAAGAGACTCAACTTTTTCCGGTCCCTCTGATATTGCATTTCCTCGTCAAGGACACCCTGTTCGATGAGTAATTGATCATACTGGGATCTTTTCTTTTCATCCATCAGGGTGGAATACGCCTCATTCAGTTTTGCCAGTATTTCCTCCCGTTCTTCTCTGGAGAAAAAAGAATAGCTCGCCAGAGAATCCTCATGGTAGAGTTGAAACATTTCTTTGTAGGCGTGATGGATCTCGAAAGGAGAAGCATCGGGTGCTACATCCAAAAGTTCATAGAAGTTCAGGGTGTCGATTTTTTTCATACGGTTTAATGCAAACGCCGGAATTTATAAAGCCACGGCTTGCTCCTCTGTCATCCCCGTGATGCCTTTGAGGACGAGTCTTAGATCCAGAGTGGCCTGGGAGTAAGAGTATTTGTCGACAAAGGACTCTCTCCGACACACCGCCTCGTGGACGCGGTCATCAAAACTGATATTACCTAAGAATTGAATTTTCAGGCCGAGGTGTTTCTCCACAATCCTACAGATCAGCGCCCCGATCTTCGGATTGTCCTGCCTTCTCACCTGATTAAGAACCAGCTTAAATTGGAAAGCCTTCAAAATCCTTTCGATGTTGCTGCCTTCTTCCGGATCCATCTCTTTCAACATATCGAGAAGGTATTCCGGATGGTGGATGATGGCATCTTCGTCCCGCGCTTCCGCTTTCTCAGCTAAGCTTCTGAAACGGTCAATCTTAAGGACCTGACGGATCTTACGAACATAAACGGCGCGAACGAGCCTATAAATATTTTCGATCGAGGTGGGTTCTGGAATACAAACAAAAATTCCGGAGTCCGATAAGGTGAAAAAATCGATGGTATTAAAAGAGGTGCCTGTGCCAAGGTCGAGCAGAATATAGTCATAAGCCAGTCTCGATATAGCACGCAGCGTTTTCGTCTTCTGTTCGTGAGCGAGATTGGCGATGTCCAGCTTATTCTTGGCTCCGCTGATCAGAAAAAGATTATGGATCGGCATTTCGAGGACGGTTTCCTGAAGCGTCGCCACTTTTTTATTGAGAAAATCGGAAAGGCTGATCCCCGGATTGGGCAGACCGACGATCGTGTGAAGGTTGGGTCCGCCGAGGTCGGCATCGATAAGAAGGGTCTTAAATCCTTGCCTGGCTAATAGAATCCCGATATTACCGGTGAAAAAACTCTTACCGGTTCCTCCCTTTCCTCCACCGATGGGCCATATATGTGGCATAAAGTCTGCACTATCCCAATTTACATTATTTATTATTCAAGCCTATGTAATTATAGCACAATCAAGAGGTATTTGCGGTACGGGCACGCTTGAAAGAATGGGGACATCCTATATTGCTCCTTGCCCTCTCGTGCTAAGATAAAACAACGGCCAATATGTTGTCCTTCAGATCCTACCTCCCCAATCTGATTTCCGTGCTGTTGCTATGAATCGTAACCCATAAGCGTAACTGAGCCTGATGGCCTGGTTCAATGGTCCATCAATCCCCTATTTCGTAAATTAATCTACACTCCTGAAGGGTTCTTGTCAATTATTCTTCAGAAAAAACTCGATACCACACTTGGCTCGTTCGGCGCCACCGAGAGTCAACCTTGAGAAAACCCCCGACTTCAGACTGGGAAGTCGAATGGTTGGCACTGTGTGTCAAACAACGGATAGACTTCTTCAAATTATAGCAGAGGGGGACATCTCTTGGTTGTCATGGGAAAAAAGATGCTTACTCTGTCGGAGCCCAGGCTTGACACAGGGTTGACGAAAAGGTCGATCCATAGTATAAGGAAGGTTAGATTCACCTAAGAAGGATAGAAGATTGGAAGGGATTGCCTCCATCATTCTTGCCGCAGGAAAAGGGACCCGGATGAAGTCAGAAATGGTAAAAGTCCTTCATCCTATCCTGGGACTTCCGATGCTCTCTTATCCCATCGCCCTCTCCTTAAACGGGATCAAGGCCGAGAAGACGATTGTGGTGGTAGGCTACCAGGCGGACCAAATCAAAGAGAGGTTTAAAAACCTTCAGGTTCAGTTCGTCCTCCAGGAAGAGCAGCTGGGCACAGGTCATGCGGCCTTGCAAGCCATTCCATTTCTAAAGACATTCACCGGTACGGCTCTCATCCTCTGCGGAGATGTTCCGCTGGTGAAAGCAGATACCCTTCGCGCATTTATCGGTGCTTTTGGGGAAAGTCATTCCATCCTCTCTGTGTTAACCACCGTTGTGGAAGATCCATTCGGGTATGGCCGGATCCTGCGAAGTCCGGAGGGCTGGCTTGAAAAGATTGTGGAGGAGAAGGATGCCTCTGAGAAGGAAAGATCCATCCGAGAGATTAATACAGGGATCTATTGTGTGAAGGCTCCCTTTTTGATTGAAGGTTTGGGAGAGATTGGAAAGGATAACGCTCAAGGCGAGTATTATCTGACGGACCTGGTGGAGATTGCAAAGAAGAAAGGTTTGAGATGTTCTGCTCATATCGTTTCCGATCCGGTGGAGGTGATGGGGATCAATACACGGGTCGATCTTGCCATGGCCAATGAAGTTCTCCGGCAGGCCAAGTTAAAAGATCTGATGCTTTCTGGTGTCACGATGGTGGACCCCAAGACCACTTATGTCGATCAAACCGTTGAAGTGGGAAAAGACACCATTCTCTATCCAAATTGTCATCTGCAAGGAAGGACGAAAATTGGAGAACGATGTATCATCGAACCCAACTCAATGATTTCAGATTCTGTCGTCGGCAATGAGGTGACCATTCGTTCAAATTCCGTGATCACGGAAAGCAAAATTGAAGAGGGGGGTTCCATTGGCCCCTTTTCCCATCTGCGGCCCTTGAGCGAGGTGAAAACCAAGGCGAAGATCGGAAATTTCGTCGAGGTGAAGAAATCGGTCATCGGCCGAGGTTCGAAAGCGAACCATCTTACCTATATCGGAGATTCCACGGTTGGAGAATATGTCAACATTGGTGCCGGGACCATTACGTGTAATTATGACGGATTCAAGAAGCATCCGACCATTATCGGTGACAGGGTCTTTGTGGGATCGAATGTAGAACTCGTGGCGCCTGTCAAGGTGGGAAATGGTTCCACGATTGGCGCGGGTTCCACGATCACGAAAGATGTTCCGGGAGGGGCGTTGGCGATCAGCCGGACCAAGCAGAAGAACATCAAGGGTTGGAGTAAGAAGATAGAGAATCGCCGCAAAAAAATGAAAAACAAGAAGGGTTGAGACATGTGTGGCATTGTCGGATATGTCGGTCCAAGGGAGACGGCAAAGGTTCTCATTGATGGGCTCAAACGGCTCGAATATCGAGGATATGACTCTGCAGGCATCGCGGTCTTCCATCGAGGCAAAGTCGAGATCCGCAGGAAAGAGGGGAAATTAGCAAAGTTAGAGGAGTTGATCGGAAAAGAGACCTTTGATGGAAAGGTGGGGATAGGTCATACGCGATGGGCGACCCATGGAAGGCCATCCGACGAGAATGCCCATCCCCATAAAGCAGGCAAGGTCGCTGTGGTCCACAATGGCATCATCGAAAACTATCTTCCTCTCAAAGAAATTCTCAAGAGCAAGGGTCATGTTTTCACCTCTGAAACGGATACAGAGATTATTTCCCATCTGATCGACGAATTCGTTCGGGAAGGATATTCCTCTCTAGAGGCTGTCAGGATGGCATTGGATAAGATCAAAGGCTCTTATGCATTGGGCATCCTTCTTGAAGGAGAGGAACAATCTTTGATCGCCGCCCGTAAGGAGAGTCCCCTGGTGATCGGCCTCGGAAAGGGAGAATATTTTATCGCCTCGGATATCCCTCCGGTTCTTCCCTATACCCGAGAATTTATTTTTATGGAAGACGGCGAAGTGGCGCTTCTTTCCGCTCAGGGAGTAAAATTTTTCGATGCCAAGGGAGACGAAGTCTCAAAGGAACCGAAGCAAGTGAACTGGAATCCCTTGATGGCAGAGAAGGGTGGGTATAAACATTTCATGCTCAAGGAGATCTTCGAACAGCCCAGGGCGGTGATCGATACCATCCGGGGCCGGCTCTCAGAGGAGAAGGGCGATGCCGTTCTCGAAGATGTCCACTTGGACCCAATGTTTCTGAAGAAGATGCGACGGATCCATCTGATTGCCTGTGGCACCTCTTATCATGCCGCCCTCGTGGGAAAATTTCTCATCGAAGAGTTCTGTCGAATTCCAGTCGAGGCCGATATCGGCTCGGAGTTCCGATATCGGAATCCAATTGTTGAAAAGGATCATCTCCTTGTCGCCATCTCCCAATCCGGAGAGACGGCCGATACCTTGGCGGCTTTGAGAGAAGCGAAACGAAAAGGAGCGATGACCTTAGCCATCTGCAATGTGGTGGAGTCGAGCCTGGCAAGAGAGGCGGACTACGTGATCTACACCCATGCAGGCCCTGAGATTGGCGTAGCCTCTACCAAGGCGTTTACCACTCAATTGGTGATCCTCTTCCTTCTTAGCCTTCGGATCGGCAGAGAACTGGGCCTGCTCTCGAACGAGGCAGGGAAGACCTTGATCGAGGCATTGGTCAGGGTCCCGCACCTCATGGAAGAATTCCTGAAAACATCCCATCAAGTGGAAAAGATCGCCAGAAAATATCTCCATGCGAGAGATTTTCTCTATCTCGGGAGAGGGATCAACTACCCCATTGCCTTGGAAGGGGCGTTAAAATTGAAGGAGATCTCTTATGTCCATGCAGAAGGCTATCCTGCGGGTGAGATGAAACACGGACCCATCGCCTTGATCGACCGGGATATGCCGGTCGTCGTCCTCGCTACCAAGAACGATGTCTATGAGAAAGTGATCTCCAATATCGAAGAGGTCAGGGCAAGAGACGGAAAGATCATTGCCCTTGCTTCTCCCTCCGATCGAGAGATCGTCAAAAAGGTGGACGACGTGATCTTCATCCCCGAAACACTTCCTTCTCTCACGCCCATTCTCCTCACCCTTCCTCTTCAACTCCTGGCCTACTATATGGCTGACTTCAAAGGCACGGACGTGGATCAGCCGCGAAACCTGGCCAAGAGTGTGACCGTGGAGTAATTCAAAAGATCATTGCAAATTGTAAATTGTAAAATGCAAAGTTAACATTTAGAATAAAAAAGTTCCTAAAATTTTGCACTTTGCATTGCTAATTTTGCATTTTGCAATCATATTTAGACAAATGTCTCTGCTCAATGATCTCAACCCTGTTCAACAGAAGGCGGTCTTAGAAACCGAGGGGCCGCTGCTTGTCTTTGCAGGTGCGGGGAGTGGAAAAACCAGAGTTCTGACCTACCGGATTGCTTATCTCATTCAAGAGAAAAGAGTCCAACCCTGGAATATCTTTGCGGTCACCTTCACCAACAAAGCGGCCGATGAGATGCGGGAAAGGGTGGAGAGGCTCCTTGGAGGATCGGCCAAAGGGACCTGGATCTCCACATTTCATTCCGCCTGTGCCCGCATTTTGAGACAGCATATTGAGCGTCTCGGCTTTAAAAGAAATTTTGTCATTTATGATGACCAGGATCAGGAGCGGCACCTCAAAACGATCATGAAGGAATTGAACCTCGACTTCAAGATGTTTCCTCCCCGGGCCATTCAATCCGGCCTGGATCAATTGAAAAACGAGGGGGTCACGCCGGACCGATACTCTCCAAACCCCTATAATATCTTTCAAAAGAGATTGGCGCTGGTTTATCAGCGCTATCAAGAAGATCTTCATAGAAATAATGCGCTCGACTTTGGGGACCTCCTCACCTTTGTGACGATTCTTTTCAAGCGCTTTCCGGAGGTTCTCAGGTCTTATCAAGACCTCTGCCGCTATGTGATGGTGGATGAATTTCAAGATACCAACCTCATCCAATATCAACTCATCCGGCAGATGGTCGAGACGCATCGGAACATCTTTGTGGTCGGAGACGATGACCAGTGCATCTACCGCTGGAGAGGCGCAGAGGTAGGAAACATTCTGAATTTTGAAAAAGATTTTCCGGGGGCGAAGGTTATCACCCTGGAACAGAATTATCGCTCGACGCAGAATATTCTCCAGGCGGCCAACCATGTGGTCTGGAAAAACCGCTATCGAAAAGAGAAGAAACTCTGGACGGAGAATCCCGGAGGGGACCCCCTCACCTTTTACGTGGCCGAGGATGAAACGGATGAGGCACGTTTCGTCGCTCAAAAAATCATGGATCTGTCCAGGGAGAAGTCCGTCGGGTCTTATCATGACCTGGCTGTTTTCTACCGGATCAATGCCCAATCTCGTGCGATTGAAGATGAGCTGGTCAAAAACCGGATTCCCTATACGGTTGTGGGAGGGATGAAGTTTTATGAGCGTAAAGAGATTAAGGATGTCCTGGCCTACCTGAAATTGATTGACAACCCCTCCGACGGTCTCAGTCTGAAAAGAATCATCAATGTCCCTTCGAGAGGGATCGGGGAGAAGACCATCGAGAAGATAGAAGCCTTCTCGAGGGAGAGAAGACTTCCCCTGTATGAGGGCTTGAAACAGGCCATTGGAGAGGATTGGCTGCCCCCTGCCGTCACGACGAAGATGAAAGAGTTTGTCCAATGGATAGAAGCGTTCCGGAAAGAAGCAGGGGTCCTCACCCTCAGCCAACTCACCTTAGCCCTTCTGGCCAAGACGGAGTATCTCCAGAGGTTAAAAGAGGAAGGAACCGATGCCGCTTTTTCAAAGATGGAGAACATCGATGAATTGATCAACGTCTTGATGGGACTTGAGCAGGGAGAAGAGAAAGTTTCGTTAGAAAGCTTTTTGGATAAAGTCTCATTGGTGACGGACGTGGATCTTTATGAGGATAAAGGAAATCGAGTTTCTCTCATGACCCTTCATTGCGCAAAGGGACTGGAGTTTCCAGTGGTTTTCATCGTTGGAATTGAAGAAGGACTCCTTCCTCACTACCGGCGGGGTGAGGAGATTGAAGATATGGAAGAGGAGAGGAGGCTCTTTTATGTAGGGATGACGCGTGCGAAGGAGAGGCTCTTTCTCTCGCGGGCAGAAGAACGATCCACTTTCGGTGTGGGCCGTGCCAACCTTCCCTCCCGTTTTCTTGATGAACTCCCGGTCGAATTGATGCAATTCGAAGAGAAAAAAGGGAGAATGGAAAGTTTATTCTCACAAGAAGCTCCTTGGAGAGAGGAGGATCATCAGACTGAGATGATGGCGGGTGATGTGTCCCAAGAGATTTCCTTCCCGGAAAGGAGTGGCGTTTTCCTGAGTCCTGAGGGGTTTTTCCCGCTTAAGATAGGGATGCGAGTGAGGCACTCGAAATTTGGCGAGGGAAGGGTCAAATCCGTGGAGGGCATGGATGAGAATCAAAAGGCGACCATTGTGTTTGGAACCGTGGGCAGCAAACGGCTGAAAGTCTGTTCTGCTCACCTCGATATCCTTGAATCATAACGAGACACGGAGGCCCTAAGATACGAAGACACGGTGAAGCCAAGATATAGTCTTTGATTGTTCGCCGCGTCTTCCCTTCTCGCTCTCACCGCGTCAATTTGTTGGAGGTGACCATGAAAACCTATTTTATCTTATCGGCGATGGGGAAGGATCGGCCAGGAATGGTGGCCGATGTTTCAGAAGTGATTTACGAGTGTGGAGGAAACATCGAGGATTCGAGCATGAGCCTCCTTCGAAACCATTTCGCCCTTCTGCTTCTTTTCTCTACGGAGAGAGAGGAGGTGAATCAGAAACTCTCTTCTGCTTTGAAGCGACTCGAATGGGAGAAGAAATTGACCGTTTTCTATTCTCCGATCACTTTCGAAGAGGCTTACCCAAAGTTCAAGGAAGAGACCGATCGGTTCAAAATCACCACTTCAGGCGTGGACCACGCCGGGATCGTCTTCAGGATCTGTCAGTTGCTGGCCGATCGCGGGGTCAACATCGTCGATATGAAAACACAACGAATTCTTTCACCGGAAAGCGGGACCCCGCTCTTCGAAATGGATATGGATATTAATGTCCCAAGAACAATTTCGGAACAGGGTTTAAGGGACGACCTTCACCGTCTGGGCAATGAACTCGTCATTGATTTGGTTCTCAAAAAGGAGATATAGAATCCAATCGAGCCTTTTTGATTGACAATAAAAGGGATTCTTGCTAAACGTAATCTCTGCGAATCAGGCTCTTTTAAATTTTAGCAGAAATATCCAATGAAAAAAGGAGGTGAGATGCAAGGAAAAAGAGTCACTGGTTTGATCCTGATAGATGGCGTAACATTTTAAGAAAGGGGGGTATTACCATGTTTAGAAACAAACGGTTCCTTTGCTTGTATTTAATTTCTGCCTTCGTATTTATCCTTTCAGTACAAGCCTGCTTTTCGCTCAAGAGTTAACTCCGGCGAAGAAGACAGCCGTTGCCTGGGTTGACGGGGTCAAAGCAACCTATGAAGAGATTGCAAAGTATCTTTGGGATAATCCGGAACTGAGTTTGGTTGAGTTCAAGTCTTCAGCAAAATTGCAGGAATATTTAGCAAAGAATGGATTCAAAATTGAAAAGGGTGTGGCGGGATGCCTACAGCTTTTGTGGCAACCTGGGGTTCCGGCAAGCCTGTCGTTGGATTTCTCGCAGAGTTTGATGCCCTTCCAGAATCTCTCTCAAAAAAGCGGGAAAGCCACTAAGAGAGGCGATTATCCCGGGAGCGCCTGGTCACGGCTGCGGTCACAACCTTTTTGGGACCGACAAGTGTCACAGCTGCCATCGCCACCAAAGTGGCCATGGAGAAACATGGGATTAAGGGAACTGTAAAAGTGTTTGGCTGCTCCTGCTGAAGAGACTCTAGTGGGCAAGATATTTATGGCAAGAGATGGAGTGTTCGATGGTACCGATATCATGATCACCTGGCATCCTTGGGATTTCAACGGAGCTGACTATGCTTCTATGCTTGGCAATGACCAGTGTTAAATTTCAATTTAAGGGAAAGTCAGCCCATGCTGCGGCTAGCCCCTCACGTGGCAGGAGCGCCTTGGATGCAGTGGAGCTCATGGACATCGGAATGAATTTTATGAGAGAACATGTCGATTCAGGAAGCGAGGATCATTATGTGATAACGAAGGGGGGCGCAGGCTCCCAATGTATGTTCCTCCAGATGCAGAGGTCTGGTATTTTATAAGGTCACCTCGAAGAACACAGGTTGATCAGATCTGGAATTGGATGCAAGATGTTGCCAAAGGTGCGGCATTGATGACCCAAACGACAATGAGTAACAAATTCTTGCTGCGACTTGGGAAGTTCTTCCGAATAAAGTCTTGGCAAAATTGGGAGATGCTAATATCAAAGCAATTGGTGCTCCACACTTTACACCTGAAGACCAGAAGTTTGGTGAAGAGATAATCAAATCGTTGGGAAAAGAGGTCAAAGGAGAGACATTTGATACGACAATTACTTCATCCTGATCTTAGCAAAACATTTCCTAATGTTTCTGTTGATGCCAGCCTCAACCGATGAGGGAAATGTAAGCTGGATGTTTCCTATGTTCCTTTTCAGGGCCGCGATCGCGGCCAAAGGAACTCCCTTTCATTCATGGCAGATGGTCTGTCAAACGGGCTCACGCCCCCGCCTTTAAAGGCGGCTCTGACGGTGAGCAAGTGGATGGCTGCATCGGCTCTTGACTGTCTGACCAAGCCAGAAATAATTTCTGAGGCATGGAAAGAGCACAATGAGATACCTTGCTGAGACCAAGTACTACCATCCGATACCTGCTGATCTTAAAGTGCCGACCTTTAAGGATTTATACGGAATTGAGCCGGAAGCCGTCCCGGGTATAAAGAAGTAGGTTGAAAGAAGAAGAAGTGAAGGGGGCGCCAGAAAAGGAAGACCCCCTTTTACTTCTTCCTGTAGGCTTTTTTAGTCCCTTCAAAACAATATCATCAATATCCGGTTTGCCTTGACAAGCCTATGCTCTTAAAATATATTATGCCTGCTCTTAGTTAACGAAACAGTGGAGTGAAAGGGGGATGAATCTATGAGAAAAGTGCTTCTGGTTATACTGACGGTTTTGATGCTGGGGGTCTGCCTATCCAGTCATGTCTGGGCAGCGGATGTGATCAAAATCGGATTTGACATTGAATTGACGGGAGACATCCCAAAAGTGGGGGAAGCATCGAAATATGCTGCCGAGATGCTCAAGGACCAGATCAATCGCGCCGGCGGGCTCAAGGTCGGGAATAAATCCTACCAGTTAAATTTTGTATACGAGGACAACGAGGCCAAGGCCGAGTCTGCTGCAGCTGCAGCCCTAAAGCTCATCACTCAACATCAGGTTCTGGGTATCATCGGTCCTCAAGCGAGCAAGCAAGCGATTCCGGCGGGAGAGGTGGCTGATACGAATCAGACCGTGATGATCAGCGGCTGGTCCACCAATCCAAAAACCACTCTGGATCGGCCATGGGTCTTCCGCGCCTGCTTCCTGGATCCCTTTCAGGGTCCTGTGCTTGCTAAGTTCGCCACGGAAGAGCTGAAAGCTAAAAGGGCGGCAGTTCTGTACGACATTGCCAGTGATTATCCCAAAGGTCTGGCCGAGTTCTTTAAGGAGGCCTTTGAGAAGATCCATGGGAAGGGTTCTGTGGCGGCTTTTGAAACCTTTACCACCAAAGACCGCGATTTCAGCGCCCAGCTCACCAAGATTGTGGCATCGAAGGCGGATATCCTGTTCACACCCCAGTACTACGATGAGGTACCCTTGATCGTAAAGCAAGCCCACGAGTTGGGATGGAAGAAGCCTATCCTGGGGAGCGATTCCTGGGGCTCGGCAGAACTGATGAACCTCTGCGGCAACGACTGTAAGGGCCTCTTCTTCAGCACCCATTATGCTGCGGCCGGAGCCAAGGGAGCGACCAAACAGTTCATTGACCAATACAAAGCCAAGTACGGATACGAACCGGATGACGTGTCCGCTTTGACCTGGGACGCCACCCGACTGTTGCTCCAGGCGATTCAGAATACAAAGGGTCTGACAGGAGATCTGAAGAAAGATAGGAAAGCCATTCGGGATCAAATGGCCAAGATCAGGGCATTCGATGGCATTACCGGCAAGATGTCTTTCGACGGGAAGACGGGAGATCCCATCAAGTGCGCGGTGATCGTTAAGATCAGTCAAGAAGGGAAGTTTGAGTTTTACAAATCCGTTTGCCCATAAAGACCTTCTGATAAAACCTTTCAGAGAGCGGAGGCCGGCGAGTGAATGACTTCCTCCGCTCTTCTTTCGTCTTAGGAGACAACAGAGTTGACCCTCTCCATGTTCATTCAGAATATGATTAACGCCCTCCAGTGGGGAAGTTTTTATGCCCTGATCGCTCTGGGTTATTCCATGGTCTACGGGGTTTTGCTTCTCATCAATTTTGCCCATGGAGATATCTTCATGGTAGGGGCTTACGTCGCTTTTTTCGTCTCGACCTTTCTGCTGGGAGCCTATGGTTTCCAGCTCCCCTGGGCATTGCCCGGGGGCCTGGTCATTTTTTTGACTTTTCTGCTGACCATGGCAATCACCGCCGGGGTGGGAGTGACCGATCGAAAGGGTCGCGTATCGTCCTTTGAGGCGAAAGGGGGTCAGCCGGCTTTACGTGGTGATTACTGCCCTGATGGTAGGGTTGTTGCTGGAGAATGGGAACCTGGCCTTGCTGGGCGCCAGTCGGAGGAGCTTTCCCGATCTCATCCCCAAAGTTCTCTATAGCGTGGGGGAGGTGAACTTCACCAATATAAAGATTATTGTGATCGTCGTTACCCTGTTGGTCTTTATCTTCCTTCAGACCGTGGTGCTTAAGACCAAATGGGGGATGGCCATGCGGGCCATCTCTTATGACCAGATGGCCGTTCCCCTGATGGGAATCCCGGTGGACACGATCATTGTCATGACCTTTGTTCTGGGATCCTCACTGGCCGCGGTGGCTGGAATCCTCTTCGCCGTCTCTTACCCGATCTTGGAGCCTTACATGGGAGCTTTGGTGGGCTGGAAGGCCTTTATCTCGGCCGTAGTCGGCGGAATCGGCGATATTCGGGGGGCTATTGTGGGGGGCCTGATCCTTGGATTCACAGAGATCTTTGTAGCGACCCTGTTCCCATCTACCCTTCGGGATCTCATTGCATTCGGGGTTCTATTGTTGATTCTGACCCTCCGTCCCACTGGAATCTTCGGCGTTGCAAGGAGGACGAAGGTTTGAATAAATCAGAATTCAGAATCCAGAATTCAGAATTCACGAGTCGAAATCCCGGAATGAAGAGAGCACCTGCAAGACATTTTCAAGATTTAATTGTCTGGCAAAAGGCACATGAATTTGTTTTGTTAATTTATCAATACAGTGAATTATTTCCGAAGAATGAGCTTTATGGATTGACATCACAAGTAAGAAGATCTGCCGTTTCCGTTCCTGCGAATATTGCAGAAGGGTTCAAGAAAAAAACCAGACCTGATAAAGTAAGATTTTTGAACATCGCCCAAGGTTCTCTTGAAGAGTGCCGGTATTATCTAATCTTAGCGAAAGATCTCGATTATGGGGATACGTCGAAGCTCATGTCAAAAATTGAAGAAGTAAGTAAGTTACTGGAAGCATATCCCTCTTCTATTCTGGATTCTGGCTCCTGAGTTCTGGATTCTATTATAATCGCTTGAGTTTGAAGGATGAGACGGTACTCGCTGACACTTCTGGGGTTTGTTTTCTTCGTTTTGGTTGTGGGGCTATCCTGGGCCGGGACGTTGAGTTCTTATACTCAATTGATTCTCATGTTCGTCGGCGTCAACATCATGATGTCCTCGAGTTTGAACCTCATCAATGGGTACATGGGAGAGTTTTCCTGCGGACACGCGGGGTTCATGGCAGTAGGGGCCTACACGACTTCGCTCCTCACAGTCTGGTTCTTCACAACGGGGTCCGTTTTTGGTTCTAACGTTCTGCCTCCTGCATGGGCGGTTGTGCTTTTTCCTCTCATCCTCCTCTTCGGAGGGCTGATTGCAGCCTTGGTGGGGCTCCTGGTGGCCTTTCCTTCCTTCCGGACCCGTGGGGATTACCTGGCCATCATCACCCTGGCGGTGAACTTCATCGTCAAGTCCGCTATTGAGAACATTCAACCCATTGGAGGGGCTCGCGGCTTCATGGGGATGGGCCGGGTGGTCAATGGGATGAAAGCGGTGGCGGATATCCCTTGGATGATGATCTGGACATGGATCTTTGCTTTTCTGACCGTATTGCTCATCAAGCGGTTTGTCTCCTCCACATACGGTAAGGGAATTATTGCTATTCGTGAGGACGAAATTGCCGCCGAGATCATGGGCGTCAATACTCGAAGGGCAAAGATGGTGGCCTTCATGCTCTCTTCAGGGCTTGCAGGGCTTGCAGGAGGACTCTTTGCCCACATCCTCGGCTACATCAACCCCGGCAGCTTCGGAATTATGAAATCGACCGAGGCCCTTGTGATGGTCTATTTAGGAGGGATGGGCTCGTTGAGCGGATCCGTGCTCAGTGCAATCCTCTTCACCCTCCTCCTTGAAATCCTGAGGCCTTTGCAGCTTTACAAGTGGGTGGTCGTTCCGTTGATCCTGATCCTCCTGATGCTCTTCCGAACAGAAGGGTTGCTGGGTCATCGAGAGCTCACGGATGTCTTTCCACGTCTGAAACGCATTTTTGGATCAAAGGAGAAGGTCCATGCCGCTCTTTGAGGTACGGGGACTAACCCATTTTTTTGGAGGGCTGAAGGCCGTTTCTGATTTTAACCTCACCTTTGAGGGAGGAGAGCTGATGGGCTTGATCGGCCCCAATGGAGCCGGCAAAACCACGATCTTCAATCTGGTTTGCGGAGTCTACCACCCTACTCACGGGGAAGTGAGGATTGAGGGGCGAAACCTGGCACGACGCTATCCTCATCAGGTGACAGGCATGGGGATTGCCAGGACATTTCAAAACATCCGTCTCTGGCCTGAAATGACAGTCCTCGACAACATTCGGATCGCCCACAACACCAAATTGAGTTATGGATTTCTCGATGCGATTTTTCAGACTTCCCGATACCGCAGAGAGGAAAAGGGGATCGATCGAAAATCAGAAGAGGTCCTCGAAATAATGGGACTCCGGGATTATACGGAAGAACTGGCGAAGAACCTTCCTTATGGCCTCCAGCGAAAGGTGGAGATTGCTCGAGCTCTTGTCATACGCCCCAAGCTGCTCCTTTTAGATGAACCTTCTGCCGGCATGAACCTCGGCGAGAAGGAGGCCCTGATCGGGCTTATCCGTTGGATCCGTAGAGAGTTCAACCTTACCATCTGGCTCATCGAGCACGAAATGAGAGTGGTGATGAACCTTTGTGAGGGAATTCAGGTATTAGATTTCGGAGAGACGATTGCCCACGGAAGGCCAGAAGAAATCCAGAGCAACCCCCGCGTGGTCGAGGCTTATCTGGGAAAAGAGATCGATTGATGCTTCTGTCCGTTGAAGATCTGCACGTAGGCTATGGCGCGATTGAGGCCCTTCATGGAATCACCTTCGGGGTGAAAGAGGGAGAAATGGTTACCCTGATCGGCGCCAACGGTGCCGGGAAATCGACAACACTGATGAGCGTCATGCGCCTCCCTCCTCCGGAAGCTCCGGCCTATCGCTCAGGGAAGATGATCTTTGAGGGTCGAGATCTTAGACAGTTTTCGCCCCATCACGTTGTGAGTCGCCTGGGGATCTCCCTGGTGCCGGAAGGGAGAAGGATCTTTGGGAATCTGACGGTCTGGGAAAATCTGAAGATTGCAGCCTATGCCCATAAGGATCATCAACAGATTCAACAGAAAGCCAGGTGGATCTTTGGCCTCTTTCCAAGGTTGGAGGAGCGCCGTCATCAGAGGGCGGATACCCTGAGCGGCGGGGAACAGCAGATGCTCGCCGTGGCTCGTGCCATGATGACCGGAGGGAGAATGATGCTTCTGGATGAGCCCTCCATGGGACTTGCTCCTTTTTTGATGTACGAGCTCTTTCACGTCCTGAAGGAGATCAACCAACAAGGAACCACGATTCTGCTCGTGGAGCAGAACGCGCGCATCGCTCTCAAATATGCGCACCGGGGCTATGTGTTGGAGACGGGCAACATCATGTTGGAAGGAAATGCAAAGGAATTAGCACAGAAGGAGGAAATCAAAAAGGCCTATCTGGGAGAGTGAACCTCAATCGATAGAATGAAGTGATGTCAAATGTCAAAGCTCCTGCCTCCCGAAGCCTCAGCCCAGACAGGGATTCTAACATTTGAGCTTTCCCCTTTCTCAAAGAGTTCTCTCGGATTGATCTCCGCAGGATGCTTCGCGCCACATTCGGATTTTGGATTTTCCCAGAACATCTGTAATAATATGGTTTAAACGCTGGTAGGATTCCCTAAAAGAGCCAGGGGTGGAGAGGAGGGGTGCAATGAAGTTCCCTGAAAAATTGCTTTACACGGATACGCACGAATGGGTGAAAAATGAAGGAAACCAAGTGACAGTTGGACTGACAGACTATGCTCAGAACCAGTTGAGGGATATCGTTTATGTGGAGCTTCCGGAGATAGGAGCCGGGTTCAACAAAGGGGAAAGCATTGGAGTGGTGGAGTCGGTCAAGACGGCGGCCGATCTCTTCTCTCCGGTCACCGGCAAAGTGACGGAAACGAATGTTACCCTTAAGGATAGCCCTCAATTCATCAATGAAGATCCGTACGGAAAGGGATGGATTCTAAAGATGGAACTCCGGGACAAGGGAGAGTTAAAAGGACTTCTGACATCCGAAGCTTATCAAGGGTCTTTGCCCAAGGAAGAATAGATGAATGATTTCACCCGCTATATCCCTCATACCGAAGAAGATATCCAGATCATGCTCGAATTTGTGGGTGCGAAGAAGGTAGAAGACCTCTTCGAGATGATTCCCGAAGAATACAGACTCTCCAAACCTTTAAACCTTCCTGAGCCTCTCTCTGAACCCGACCTCCTTCGCCACTTTCAAGAGCTTCAGTCACCGGCCGATAGCAGTTTCCTCGGCGCAGGGGCCTATCATCATTTTATTCCTTCTATCATTTCTGCCCTGATTTCCCGGTCCGAATTTTACACGGCCTATACTCCCTATCAACCTGAGATCAGTCAGGGAACATTGCAGGCGATCTTCGAGTATCAAACGTTGATGTGTCAATTGACGGGCATGGAGGTTTCGAATGCCTCGATGTATGATGGCGCCTCCAGCTTAGCAGAGGCGGTATTGATGGCCGGGCGAGTGACAAAAAGGAGGAAAATCCTGCTATCCGAGGCGGTCCATCCGGAATATCGGAAGGTCATCCAGACCTACATCGATCCTGATCAACAGGAAATCATTCCGATCCCCTATAAGAAAGATGAGGGTGGGACAGATGAAAGAAGATTGTCTGATCTTCTCGATGGGGAAGTGAGTGGAGTCGTCATTCAAAGCCCCAACTTTTTTGGTGTCGTCGAAGATCTCCACCCCATGGCCGATCAGGCTCATGAGGCCGGAGGATTGATGATCGTTGGTTTCAGCGAAGCCGTCGCTTACGGGATTCTGAAACCTCCTGGAGAGGAGGGAGCGGATATTGTTGCAGGGGAAGGTCAGAGTTTTGGCATCCCCCTTTCGTACGGAGGCCCTTACCTTGGAATTTTTGCCACCCGGGAGAAGTTCGTTCGAAATATGCCCGGGCGATTAGTCGGGGAAACCGTTGACTTGGAAGGAAAGCGTGGCTTCGTCCTCACGCTTGCGACCAGAGAACAACACATTCGGAGAGAAAGGGCGACTTCCAATATCTGCACGAATGAAGGGCTCTGCGCCCTGATGGCGACCATCTTTCTTACCTGCCTAGGAAAAAGAGGCCTGAGAGAACTGGCCCGGATGAATCTGAGCAAGGCAGAATACGCCAAGAAGATAGCCTCTCAGATCCGCGGCTGTAAACTCGTTTTTTCTTCTCCCACCTTCAATGAGTTTGTCTTGAGGACTCAAGGGGAGCCGGAACGGGTTTTGGAGGGGTTAAAAGGGAAAAAGATTTTGGGTGGATTATCTTTGGGAAGGTTTTACCCTGAGATGAATCATCACCTTCTCGTCACCGTTACGGAGATGAAGACCCGAGAAGAGATCGACCGCTGGGCCGAAGCATTAGAGAAAGCATTAAAGTAAGTCGTATCTAAATCCGAAGCACGAAATACGAAACAAATTCGAATGACCGAAATACAAAATTCAAAACTCAGAAGAAAAGTTTTGGAAATTTGATCATTCGGATTTAGAAATTGTTTCGCCTGCCTGCGCGAAGCCCCGCCTTGCGGGACGAAGGCAGGAGTTTCGATATTCGAATTTCGGATTTAAGGGTTAAGACGATGGACGCCAAAGGTTACATGCTAGATCTCGGTTTAATGGACTATGAAAAGGCCTGGGACCTTCAGCGCCAACTTTGGTCGAAGCGGGTGGAAGGGGAAGCGCCAGATTTGCTCCTCATCGTTGAACATCCTCATGTGATCACGTTGGGAAGGCGTGGCCATCGCGACCACCTAAAGGTTGCTCCGGAGATTCTCGAAGCGATGAAGGTTTCCATCTTCCATGTGGAGAGGGGCGGGGATATCACTTACCACGGTCCGGGACAGATGGTCGTCTATCCCATCCTCGACTTGAAGGACTATGGATATCGTTTCATTCGGTACGTTGATCAGCTGGAAGAAGTGATCCTCCACGTTCTAAAAGATTTTGGGATCGAGGGAGAGAAAGATCCCTCCAATCGCGGCGTCTGGGCGAACGGCGACAAGATTGCCTCCATCGGTGTGGCGATCAAACGGTGGGTCTCGTTTCACGGATTTGCATTGAACTATGAAACAGATCTGAAATACTTCGACCTGATGGACCCCTGTGGCCTTGTGGGGAAAAAGATGACCTCCATGGCAAAGATCCTCGGAAAGAAGATCCGCCGCAAGGAATTAGCGGAGAGGATCATCTTCCACTTTAAGGAGGTCTTCAAAAAAGAGTGGGAGGAGAAGGACTTAGAAGGGCTGATAGCAGATGGCAGATGGCAGGTTGAAATTAAACACCAAATTCCGAGCAGCGAATAGATTTCAATGGTTAACGTTCAGAACAGATCGAAGCCGCCTTGGCTGAAGAAACGGATCCCGCCTTTTGAGGATCTTGTGAAGGTGAAGTCGATCCTGGATTCGGCAGACCTGCACACCGTCTGCGAAGAGGCTCGCTGTCCGAACCTTGGAGAATGTTTTTCCAAAGGGACCGCGACGGTTTTGATCCTGGGAAGAATCTGCACAAGGAATTGCGGCTTCTGTGCTGTTGAGCACGGGGTGTCGGTTCCCCCGGATGAAGAAGAACCAGAAAAAGTGGCCCAAGCTGTAAGAAAGATGGGTCTTCATTATGTGGTGATTACCTCCGTGACCCGGGATGATCTGCTGGATGGAGGAGCTTCCCATTTTGCCAAAACCATTCAGGCGATTCGAGCGCTGGATCGAGAGATAAAGATTGAGGTATTGATTCCAGATTTCAAAGGTGACCTCTCCTCCCTGGCCGCCGTTTTGAAAGAAGGTCCAGACGTTCTGAATCACAACATTGAGACGGTTCCTCGGCTCTATCAAGAAGTTCGACCCCAGGCAGACTATAGGAGATCGCTCCATCTGTTAAAGAGGGCAAAGGAGAGGGATGCTCAGACGCTTACCAAGTCAGGGTTTATGCTCGGGTTGGGAGAGACAGAGAAAGAGATTTTTTCATTGCTTCGGGACTTGAGCGAAGTAGGATGTGATTTCTTAACGATCGGTCAATATCTTCAGCCCCGTCCGGATCGGTTGCCGGTGGTACGATATATTCCTCCTGAGGAGTTTGAAGAGTATAAAAAGATAGGGGAAGGGATGGGTTTCAAATCTGTGGCTTCAGGTCCCTTCGTCCGAAGTTCCTTCCACGCTGCCCAAATGTTTTCGAATCGTTCGATTTAGCCACCTTGCTGTGAAGAAGGGTCCTTATTCTCATCAAGCATCACCTTTTCAATTTCCATCCAGTATATCACGCACCTTGGAGGCTAAGGCGTCAGGAGTGAAGGGTTTCTGAATATAGGCAATGCCCGGGTCCAAAACACCATGGTGGACGATGGCATCATCCGTATAACCCGACATATAAAGGATCTTGATCTCCGGCCGCAGAGACACTAGACGGTCCGCCAGCTGACGACCGCTCATTCCAGGCATCACGACATCTGTCACCACTAAATGGATTGGGTTGCCATTTCGTCCTTGGACGACGTCAAGGGCCTCGTCTCCGTTGGATGCCTCTAACACCGTGTAGCCGTTCTTTTCAAGGACCGTGCAAGCCAATTTCCGGACCATTTCTTCATCTTCGACCAATAAGATGGTTTCAGATCCCTGAAGGCATTTAGTTGAGATAGCCGCCGGCCTGAGTGATTCAGTCCCTTCCTCGATCCTTGGCAGATAGATCTTAAAGGTGGTCCCCAGTCCCGGCTCACTGTAAACCCAAATATTGCCGCCGCTCTGTTGGACGATTCCGTAGACCGTTGAAAGGCCAAGACCCGTTCCCTTCCCTTTTTCCTTGGTGGTAAAGAAGGGTTCAAAGATCCGTTCTTTGGTCTCTGGTGCCATGCCCACTCCCGTATCGCTCATCGAGAGCATCACGTAATCCCCGGGGGTAACCCCGATTCGGGAACGAGCATAGTTTTCATCCAATTTTACATTAGCCGTTTCAATGGTGAGTTTCCCTCCGCTCAGCATGGCATCCTTGGCATTCACGGCGAGATTGAGGATCGCCTGTTCGATCTGACCTGGATCTGCCTTGATCCTTCCCAAATCTTTAGTCAATAGAGTCACCAGCTCAACATCTTCGCCGATCATCCGTCGAAGCATCTTATCCATATTAGAGACATGAGCATTGAGGTCGAGAACCTTTGGCTGGAGGACCTGCTTTCGGCTGAAGGCCAAGAGTTGGCGCGTCAGAGAGGAAGCGCGCTCTGAGGCGTTGATGATCTCCTGGACATCCTGCCGAAGCCGGCTCTCCTGATCCAGGCTATTTAGCATTAATTCGCTGTAGCCGTGGATGACCGTTAGAAGATTGTTGAAATCATGGGCCACGCCGCCTGCCAGCTTACCAATGGCCTCCATCTTCTGCGATTGACGAAGCTGCTCTTGAAGGAGTGCCTTTTCTTCCTCCGTTCGCCTACGTTCTGTGACATCCTGAACGGTCGCCCGTATGCCTGTTATCTTCCCTTCGGAATTCCGAAGGACTCGGTCCTGCATAACGGCTGGAAATGTTGTCCCATCTTTTCGTTGAAATGGACGCTCGAAGGCTATGCCAGATGCTATGGTGCCTGCTAATTTTCCCCTAACTTTTTGCCGAGATCCCTCATCAGTGATAAAGTCCCACACATACCTACCAAACATCTCCTCCGCGGTATATCCCAGCATGTCTAACTCTGTGCGGTTGATCCGGATAATTCGGCCCTCAGAATCGATTTCTTGGTAACCAACAGGGGCTTCATCAAAGAGGTCCTGAAATTTCGCTTCACTCTTTCTTAGGGCCTCCTCTGCGCGCTTGCGTCGGTAATATCCTGAATCGCTCAGCGTACATCTGCGCGCTGGCAATAGCGCCGGCGATCTGATTACCCACCCTTTCGGCCAGCCTCAGGTCCAGCTCCGTATAGGCATTTTCCTTGCAAGTATCGCAATGTAAGAACCCCTATCACCTGATCTTTCGAGATCAAAGGGACTGACATCAGTGATCGAAATCCGGTTCGAAAGGTATTCAGCAAAGTGCGATGAGTCTGGGCGACCGCCTCTTCGTTCTCCATCAGAATAAGAATTCCGGAGCGTCTGGTCGAGGCCATTTCAACAGGTAGCAGTGCCCTTGAGAGGGGAAGACATCTCCGACCCGGTTCCGATTCTGTGACATCGAGTCCCTGCCGCGTACGCGAAGCTGGCAGAGTTGTCTACCGGGATTGACAATGTTGATCAGTAATCCGATCAAAAGAGATGAGTTTACGAACTTCTTCCGCAAAGCGCTCATAAACTTCCTCGATGTTCAGAGTTGAGCTGATGATTCGTCCGATCTCGGCCATGACAGCATTCTCTTGAGCTAACCTTGCCGCCGCTTCCTCTGCGCGCTTTCGTTCAGTAAAGAGCTGTGCATTGGCGATGGCTCCAGCGATCTGATCTCCCACTCTTTCAGCAAGCCTCACATCTCCATCCGTATAGGCATATGGCTTCAGAGACCTCAAAAGCAGCCCTCCTATTATCCTCCCTTTTGAGAATAAAGGAATATTCATGATCGATCGAAACCCGGCCTGAAAAGTGGACAAAAGCATGGGGAAACGATCTTTGTATTCATTGAAGTCCTCCGTTTGGATGAGAAGGCTTGACTTTGTACGTACCATCTCGGCATTGCCTGAACCTTTGATAGGGTAGACCTCTTCAACTTTCCGATCCGCAATCCCTGTCCCTGCCATGTAGACATTTGTAACGGTGGCCTTTTCAATATCAATGACGTTAATCACAATCCGGTCAAAGGGGATGAGTTTTCGGACCTCTTCCGCAAAGCGCTCATATACTTCATCGATGTTCAAGGTTGAGCTCATAATTCGTCCGATCTCGGCCATGACGGCATTCTCTTGAGACAGACGTTTTGCCTTACTGCTTCTTCTCCTGCTTATGCTCGTGACATCCCGAGCAATACCCCGGAATCCGATCGGTTTGCCTTCTGAATCCCTTATCAGAGATACCGAAGTTTGGTCAACCGCTTTAGTCCCGTCTTTTCTGATCACTTCTACATCTAATACCTTAACCGGCTCCCCTGTCCTGTAGACTCCATTGAAGGTTTGACACAATTTTTTACGTTCTGATATTTTTAAATCCATATTCTTCAAGCCTACTTCTCTACTACACGCATTCTTACAAGTATATCTATTCTAATGGTCAGTAACTCTCCTTCCTGTCTCTCTACATACGACAACTAATGTCTCTAGGCTGCGTCTATGGCATGTTCCTCTAGCGATTTTGAATACTTCAACCTGTTCGAGAGTTCTCGATACTTTTTTTGATTGAGTCATCGCCCCTTTCATCCAGGTATGTCTCAAATTATGCCTGACCTCAGACGCCAAAAGAGCACTGACATTCATGTTCAAAAGGAATTTCTGTCATAACCCAGGAGTTCAGTAGTTTCTTGATCCACAGAGAGGAACTGTCCCTGGAGGTCGTGTGTATATTGAATGGCTTGAGTGTGACTTCAATTTCCGATAACGACCTTATCTCCTGCAATATTCTTGCTGCCTCATGGATTTCTTAAGTTTTCCATCACCATCTTTAAATGGTCAATTTGTTCGATCGGTCTTTGAATATTTTTCAAACCCATATTTCACTCCTCTTTATTTAATTCCACATCCAATGCCGGTCTTCAGAACTTGTAAAATTTTCACGTCAGCGAATTACGGCGAGGAGGCGCCCCACGATTACTCGTAGTTTGGCTTGATCGGCGATCTTTTATTTTTTTAATGATCCAGGACTTCTCAATTAATGAGCAGTATCGGTGCCAACCTGAATTATTTAACAAAATCAATGAAATTGAGTGATTTTAAAGGGTATTATTAAGAATCCTGAAGTCTAATTGGAGAGAGGATGTGCCTTTTTTTGTCACAAAAGGTAAGAAAGTCACTATTTAAGAATCACTAAAAAACTGGTATGATTCGGTATCTTTGTTGATTCTGAAAAGTTTCATCTAATGATTCATAGGGAGGAAGAAAATGAGTCGAAATATAGTACTTAGCATTCTGATTATTTTCGTTCTCGTGGCCGCCTCATGCGTTCCAAAAGAGATCGCGCCTCCAACGAAAGTCGAGTCTCCTCCTCCGCCTAAGCCAGCGAAGATCGCTCTCGTTTTAGGTGCGGGCTCCTCAAAAGGGTTCGCTCATATCGGGGTCCTCAAGATCCTCGAAACGAACAAAGTTCCAATCCATATGATCATCGGGACAAGTGTTGGCAGCGCTGTCGGAAGTCTTTATGCTTATGGTCATAATGCCTTTCAGCTTCAGAAGGTGTCCTTTTCGATAGAGAAAGGGGATGTTGTGGATCTGATGATCATTCCGGACAATGGGTTCATCAAAGGGGAGAAACTCGAAGAGTTCATCAATAAGACCCTGAATCATACTCCCATGGAGAAATTGAAGATTCCTTTTTATGCTGTGGCAACAGATATCCAAAGCGGCCAGGAGGTTGTGTTTGGCAGAGGGAACACCGGGCAGGCTGTGAGGGCGAGTTGTTCCATCCCCGGGGTATTTAGGCCGGTGAAAATCGGCGACAGAGTCTACGTCGATGGAGGTGTCGTCAGCCCTGTGGCGGTGGGTGCGGCAAAGAGATTGGGTGCGGATGTCGTCATCGCCGTGGATATCTCCAAAGATATTGATCGTCCCAAACCGGAGAGTACCATGGAGACCATATTCCAATCCCTCAATATCATGTATTCGAAACTCGCTTTGATACAAGTGAACCAGGCCGACATCGTGATTCGACCCAAGGTGGGGTATATCAGTTCAAGTGATTTTTCAAAGAGACACGAGGCCATCCTCGAGGGTGAAAAAGCAGCCATCGAGGCCCTTCCTCAAATCAGAGGTATCCTTGCTCAACTTCAACAGGAGGGAAGATTGGAGTAAGAAACTCTCCTTGGGGCACGCTTGGGATACATCGAGCGAATCTGGGAACGAGCAACAATACCTCTACCATCGGATTCAGCGACGCCGGGCTCAATGAATCCTCGCTCTGTCAGATTTCAGAGTAGGCTCCGAATTGGCTCCATACCCGGTTTCGTCCATTTTGTTTGGCAACATAGAGGGCTTGGTCTGCACGGTCGAGCAGAGATTCCGGCGTGAGATGTTCATCGTCCAAGACGGCAATACCTAAACTGACCGTGACCGTTATCCGTCCAGCTCTTGATATCGAGAACCCTTTCGGCGATGCTTTTCCTCAGGCGTTCGGCGACCTGGCAGGCAGCGGGTAAATCCGTTTCAGGCAACAGGGCAACGAACTCATCGCCTCCGTAACGCCCGATCACATCAACCTCGCGGAGCTCCTTCCGGCAGCATTCGGCGACCCCCTGTAATACTTGATCACCGATAGTATGTCCATAGGTATCGTTCACTCGTTTAAACTCGTCAATATCCACCATCATGACTGACAGGGGAAGCTGATAACGACGGGCGCGCTGGAACTCACGGCCTGCCAACTCGAACAAATGGCGGTGGTTGTATAAGCCCGTAAGAGAATCGGTAATAGCGAGTCGCTCCACTTCCTCCAGCGCATTTCTCAGCGCGGTCTCGCTCTGTTTCAAGTTCCTGAACAGAAGCTGATGGGGCTTCTCCAAGCCCATTTCGGTGATCGCTTTATAGATGAGGTAAAACGCGACGATTTTAAAGAAGTGCCCGATCAGGTTGGAAAAGTCGTACACGCTGATATAAAACGTAAAGGCCAATTCTGCGCCGATCGTCAGGACCAACGCCGCGATCAACCAGCTCATCACTTTTGGGTCGAAGGCTCCTCGTTTTCGAAACAATACAACCGCGGAGGCCACAAAGATCAGCGAGATGATGTATTCACTGACCTTCTTAAACGGGGTCAACCCTACGCCTTCCACAAAACAGGCTGGGAAGACACCAGCGAGAATTGCCCATAGTAAGAGGGAAGTGACTACGCCATAACCCAGAAATGTTAAATAGACATTCAGCTTTCGACGGAGAAACAGAGTGAAGATGAGCATCGAGAGGGCTTGGACATAGCGAGCAACGATCCAAAGCTGAGTTGAGAAGATCCGCATCGTAGCCTGGGAACACTCCCATCCCCTTGTAGGCGAGTGTATGTATCAGGTCCAGGCCACTGACAAACAGATAGGCAATCCCCAGAAACAAGAGGAAATCATTGTCCAGGCGACGCCGTGAGTTCCAGGCGAGAATGAAAATGCTGCAACCAATGACGATGCTGAATATCTCTGCCAGACTGTGAAAAAGGATGAAGCTGTAGAGACTGGTGAGGAACAACCCGAATAAAATCGCCCCCTTGAAGACAAGAGGCACGCCTTTGAGGAAAGTCTCAAAGAGTTTATTCGTCATCTGCGTTTTAGCCGCCCAACAACGAAAAGACAAAAGACTTTTTCTTCCTTAATTCCGGTCTAAATAGAGTCTGATTATAAACTAAGGTTTTAATAAAGAGATGTCATTCCGGCGAAAGCCGGAATCCAGTGTTTTCCAGATCCTCTGGATGCCGGATCAAGTCCGGCATGACGGACTAACAGACTTTATGGACGGACTCTAAATATACCATTATGGCGAATCGAGGAAATGCATCAGCTGCCGGCTATCCAACCTCCATCCACAAACAGCGTATGCCCGGTAACAAAGTCCGATGCCGGGCTGGAAAGGTAGATCATGGCGCCCACAAGATCTTCCGGGGTGGCCAGCCGACCCAACGGGATACGACTAAGAATCCTCTCTAAAACCTCACCTTTCAACAGATCTCTACGGCTTGGAGTGAGAACGGCCGTGGGTGCAAGGGCGTTTACCCTTATCCCGTCGGCTGCCCACTCTAAAGCAAGTGCTTCCGTGAGGTGTGAGACCCCTGCTTTGATGCCCCCGTATACGGAGCGGCCTTTGATAATACTGCGGCTAAAGGTTGAACTAAGGTTAATGATTTTTCCATATCCGTGCTGTCGCATGATGGACCCTATGATCTGACAACAGAAGAAGAGACCCTTAAATCCGGTGTCTACCATTAAGTTCCATTCGTCCTCCGTCACGTCCCATGCGGGTTTGGTTACGGTAAAAGCGGCATTATTAATCAGAATGTCTACCTTACCAAATCGTTTCAGAATAAAATCTCTAAGATTCTCAATATCCCTTAGCTTACAAACATCCAGGACAAACACCTCTGCCCTCCGGCCCATCTTTTCTATTTCGGCCTTCACCCCCTTCAGTTTTTCTTCCCGCCGGCTGCAAACAATGACATCAGCCCCTGCTCCAGCTAATCCCAAAGCAATGGCCTCCCCAATGCCCTCGCTGGCGCCTGTAACGACCGCCACCCTATTCGTCAGACTGAATCGGTTAAGATCATCTCCCAATTTTCGATCCTCCTCTATATTTTTTTGTCGCCTAACATCTGTTCTTAAAGTGATTCTATGAACGAGGGAATTATAAATTGACAGGAGTGGGGTGTCAACTGATCCTGCCAACGCGGTAAAATAATATTGACCGTGACTTCGGTGAGATAATGTTATTTTCATTATCATTGCGCCGATGTATTATATTTGTGGAGCCTGTCATGAGGAGGTGGTAAAAGCATTCCTCATCAGGAGCGGGACTGTACAAGCTCAATATGTCTCGTTCTATCTGACATAGGTATCCGGATGTTATGCCTGTTTGAAGGAGAGATCGATGAAAACTTATCGTAAAGAACTCTGGTTTGAAGTGCCGACACGACGGGCCTTCATCAATATTACCCCCAAGGTTGAAGAATGCTTGAGGGGGAGTGGTATTAGAGAAGGACTGGTTCTTGTCAATGCCATGCATATTACCGCCTCTGTCTTCATCAATGATGATGAGTCCGGTCTTCACCATGACTTTGATTTATGGTTGGAAAAGCTTGCCCCCCATCAACCCGTTTCTCAGTATCGTCACAATGTAGGTGAAGATAATGCCGATGCCCATTTAAAGCGTCAGATCATGGGGAGAGAAGTGGTCGTGGCGGTCACAGAGGGAAAGCTCGATTTTGGCCCGTGGGAGCAGATTTTTTACGGAGAATTTGATGGCAGACGAAGAAAGAGGGTTCTTGTCAAGATCATTGGAGAATGAAGGTGGTCAGTTAAAACAATCCCGCAATCAAATCAATCCTATCTAAACTACAAGTCAGTAACCCCTTTATCATCCTGAATCATTTTGCTTGCTTGGGGTAGTGGGAACGAAGACCGGGTTCTACCGCGCAGACCGGGAGGATTTACGAGGTTTGCTTAGCAATAGTGTTATCGTTAACACAAGCATCAATGTTAGCGTTAACATAATTGAAATATTTTTAAGATACTTTCAGTATAATTATTTGAAATCATTAATGAATAAATTAATAATTCATTTTGTTAAAAAATTCACTTTTTTATTGAAATTTTATCTTCCGAGTACTATAATTATAGGCCATTTCAGAACTAAAGACGGAAGGAGAAAAAGATGAGTAGAAAAGGCTGGCTTGTCACTTTTTCAGGGACGGGTTTAAATCTGGCTTTAGGGACCCTGTATGCATGGAGCGTTTTCGGTAAACAGTTCACCGAGGCCATTGACAAGGGAGGGTTTGGCTGGAGCAAGACAGCAGCAGCAATGCCTTACTCAATTGCAATCGGAGTCTTTGCCCTCATGATGATCCCTGCCGGCCGTCTTCAAGATAAACTCGGGCCGGGAATCATCGCAACGATCGGAGCAATCCTGATGGCGGCAGGCATGATTGTCACCAGTTTTTCCACACCCGGGAACGCCCTTCCGGCCATCATCGGATTCGGTATCCTGGCTGGCACAGGGATCGGGTTCGGGTATGCCTCGGCAACCCCAGCGGCCGTGAAATGGTTCCCTCCAGCGAAGAAGGGTTTGATCGCGGGGATCGTAGTCGCCGGCTTTGGCCTCGCTTCTGTTTATGTCGCCCCGGTCAGCCAGTACCTCCTTGGCAGCTATGGTGTAAGCAAATCCTTTCTCATCCTTGGCATTGCCTTCGGGATCGTCACGTTGATCATCACCCGATTCATCAAGAACCCCCCTTCGCCTGTCGCTGCCAAACCCAATCCAGCCCAGGCGAAAGCGGCTCCTGCCAGCCAGAACGATTACACATGGACAGAAATGATGAAAACCCCCACCTTCTACCTCCTTTGGCTCGAATTTACCTGCGGAGCCCTGGCCGGACTGATGATCATCGGCCATCTTGCCAAGATTGTGGCAGTCCAGTCGAACAATACCATCAAGTTGGGTTTCATATTTGTTGCCCTCCTCGCAGTCTTTAATGCAGGGGGTCGGGTTCTTGCAGGGGCGCTTTCCGACAAAATTGGTCGAATCAGGACGATCTTCATCGTCAGTGTTGGTCAGGCCATCATAATGTTCCTCTTCTCAGGGGCCTCAACGATCACGGGATTCGTCGTTGGATCCGCCATTATCGGGATTTGCTATGGGTCCTGCCTCTCCCTCTTCCCATCAGCCTGCGGGGACTACTGGGGGATGAAGAATCTTGGATTGAATTACGGGATTCTCTTTACGGCCTACGGCGTCGGCGGAATCTTCGGGCCCATTCTGGCGGGAAGGATTGCAGATAGCACAGGCAATTACAGCATGGCTTATACCATTGCGGCAGGCCTCATGATTTTGGCTGCGGTTCTGACCTTCTTTACGAAGGCCCCTGCCAAAAAGACAGTGCCCGTAGCAGCCGAGGCCAAACCTGCTCCTATACTTCAGGCCGCCGATTAGTCGCGATAAAGATAGCGGTGTCATACATGATTTCAAATAGAAAAGCCCCGTTTCGGGGCTTTTCTATTTGGTCTCCGGCAGGGCGTTGATTGC
Source organism: uncultured delta proteobacterium (assembly GCA_963711845.1). Classification (GTDB taxonomy): domain Bacteria; phylum Desulfobacterota; class BSN033; order BSN033; family UBA1163; genus CAVQFR01. The sequence continues at coordinate 201,561 of CAVQFR010000015.1, read as the reverse complement.
TTGACCGGAGTCATGTAGAATGGATTCACAACAGAGAAAGACTTCAAGATTTAACAAATTGCTGAAAAAAACCATTTTTATCAGGCTGCTGAAAAATGCTCAGATGCAGGGCGCCCGAAATCCTGAGAGTGAGAGGTACTTGGCGGTACGCCGCAGCGACGAAGGATGAGCGTAACGAAGCAGATGAGCGTTTTTCAGCAGCCTGTTAAGGTCCTGGTGAAAGGAGAAGGTCCATGGTAAAAGATCTAAAACGGACGCCGCTCAATTCATGGCACAGGGAACACGGCGGGCAAATGATTGAGTTTGCCGGTTGGGAAATGCCCGTTGCTTATCAACAGGGGATCCTCGAGGAGCATCTGAAAACAAGGAAATTTGGCGGGCTGTTCGATATCTCCCATATGGGACGTTTTTTGATTCGCGGGATAGACGCGATTCCTTTTATGCAGCATGTCTTAACGAACAATGTGACGGCCCTTGATCCCGGTGTGGCCCAGTACACGCTGATTCAGAATGAAGAGGGAGGTTCGATTGACGATGCCTACCTCTATCGGCTGGAAGAAGGAGACCCTTCTCTGGAAACAAATTATCTCCTTGTTGTGAATGCGGCGAATAAGGAGAAAGACTGGAATTGGTTTCTCGATCATAAGAAGCGATTACAAGAATCTGGTGATCGATGACAAAACGGATGAAATCGGGATGATCGCCCTCCAGGGTCCTCACGCCAGGAGAGTATTGGAAAAGATTCTTTTAGAAGATCACGCAAAACTTCCTGACCCATGGAGAAATCGCTTAAGGGTTTGTGAGTTAGAGGGAGAGCAAGTCCATATCACGATCTCAAGAACAGGATACACCGGTGAACCCATCTGTTTCGAACTATTTTTGCCGGGGGAGAAGTTAAGGCTCATCTGGGAGAAGATCCTCGACGCCGGAGAGGAAGAGGGGATTGTTCCGGTGGGTTTAGGGGCGAGGGATACCCTGAGACTGGAAGCAGGACTTCCCCTTTATGGTCACGAATTAGGGCTCGATCCGCAGGGAATCGATATCCCCATTTATGCCGTCCCTTCGGCGGCAAGGTTGGCAATGAGTTTCTCTCCTTTAAAAGGAGAATTCATCGGAAGGGATATCCTGAGAAGGCAATTTGAAGAGGTGACGGCAAGAGAGAGTGGAAAACCTTTACCTCCTAAAGAAAGGCAGTTGGTTCCTAAAAGGATATTCCCGATCACCCTCAGCGGTCAGGGGATTGCCAGACAGGGGTACGAAGTTTTTGCCAATGGAGAACCGGCTGGACATGTGACGAGCGGGACGATGGTTCCCTATTGGGTTTTCTCCGATCGGGGAATCCTTTCAGAACCTACCGATGAAAAAAGAATGAGATCGATTGCCCTCGCTTATATCGATTCAGATTTGAAGGAGGGGCAGAGGATAGAAGTTTCCTACCGGGGAAAGAAGTTTGAAGGGGTGATCGTAGAAAGGCATCTCTCCAGCGAGGCTCCGCCTTACGCCCGTCCTATTCTGATTCAAGGGCCAAGGAAAAGAGAGGTCCCGACAGGGAGCTTGAGGGATTCGGCGGCAAGATTGGTCCGCCGTGTGGTCGAAAATACCCGTTGGAGACAGAAAGAGACATTCAACCTCATCCCTTCGGAATCGACCCCCTCTCTTCTTGTGAGACTTCTTACGATTTCCGATCCATCGGGCAGATATGCTGAACACCGGTTGATGAAGGCCTTTAGAGAAAGCGATGTCTTCTATTATCAGGGGACGAAGTTGATCGGAGAGGTTGAGGTCCTTGCCGCAGATGAGCTTCGACGCTTCATCGGGCTGCTCCGAAGTGGAGGCGAGGGTGATCAGTGGTCAGATGGCCAATACGGCTGTCTTCAGCGGGATCGTGGATTACCTCAATCGCCTGGACCGGAGAAGCGAACCTCGCAAGATCAGAAAGGTGATGAACCACCATCTTGGAAGAGGAGGTCATCTCAGCGCCCAGCCCATGGGTGCCCTGAAAGACTTCATCGCCCATGATCCCTCCACCGAAAGGCCGGCCACCATTCCCTTCCCGGTGTTGAAAGAAGATTTGTATCGGATCGATCTTCGAAAGGCGAAAGAACTCATCGAAGAGCATAAACCCGAATTGATCATTCTGGGCAAGAGCATGGTGATCTATAAAGAGCCGTTGAGGGAGATCGCTGAAATGATCGCCTCCATGAATCCCAAACCGATCCTCCTCTATGATATGGCCCATGTTTTGGGATTAATCGGACCCCATTTTCAAGAACCCTTCAAGGAAGGAGCCGACATCGTCACGGGCTCTACTCATAAGACTCTTTTCGGACCTCAGAGAGGGTTGATTGCAAGCAACATGTCAGAGGGAACGGAATACGAAGAACTCTGGGAGGCGATTGTCCGCCGGGTCTTTCCCGGAAGCGTCAGCAACCATCACCTGGGAACACTTGGTGGGCCTCCTGCTTGCCGCCTATGAAATGAATGCCTTCAAGTCGGATTATCAGAAGGCGGTGATCTCCAATGCCAAGGCCTTTGCCCGTGCCCTGAAGGATCAGGGATTAATGGTGGAGGGAGATCCAAGAGTCGGGTATACAGAGACCCATCAGGTGATCGTCAGGGTGGGCTATGGAAAGGGGCCATTAATCGCTGAGCGATTGGAAGAAAATAACATCATCGTCAACTATCAGGGTGCACCGGATGACGAAGCCTTTACCACGGCAAGTTGTCTGAGGATGGGCGTTCAGGAGATGACCCGATTCGGGATGAGAGAGGAAGACTTTGTTCACTTAGCAGAAGTACATGGGTCAGGTCATCCTGAAAGACCGCCCCATGGCCAAAGAGGTGTCTCAATTCAGAAAGAAATTCACAGAGATGAAATACTGTTTGCCCGAGGCCGAGGCTCGCTCCCTGGTCGAAGAACTCTTGGAAGTTATTCGGTGATAAAAGTAAATAAACAGAGTCTAATCTACGGGTGGATTCAAATTTCAGAATGCACAAATGTCCACTCTAAGATTGCTTTTAAGGTTTATGAGCAAATCCTTGCCGGTCTTTTTCATCTCCTAGTAAGGGATAGCAGGATTGCTGGTAGTGAACCAATTTTCATCTATTAAATCCAACTTCTGATAGCCACACCAAGGAAAGGCTCGAGACTGAATCGGGTCAACTTCACTGTGACTCCCTGCGAAGCCTTTATCCCGCAGCGATGACCATCTCAGGAGATATCATCGCCGTAAGTCATCCTGGGATGCCTTTTTAAAGGATCTTATCGAACAGGTGGCATCACAGAGAAAACAATAAACACTTCACTTGATATACTTATGAAGAAAAAAAGGGATGGCAAGTTTTGTAAAATGAATGAAGCCTTTAGTATTGGATATAAAGCAAGCCAATTGATTGGCTAGTCACTTTCTCTTCAAATCCTTCCTTAAATCAAAACTGGTTATTTTGAATTTATAGCTGTCTGCGATATCCTTTGTTGGGTTAAATCGCGCTTCGGCATCTTCGAAGACAATTCCCGTCTTCTCCTTGCCCAGACATCTCTTAATCCTCTTTCGACAACTTCTCCTACCACGAAACCGATGAATACCCCAACAACGATAGCCCCAACATAACCCCAGCTGAAGTTGATTCCTATGTCCCCCATCTTCGTTCACCCCCTTCCCCTTGGAATGAAAGAGAAGAAAAAATGTCACAAAAGGCGTCCTAAGCTTGAGAAGGCCTGATTTAACATCTAACTAACTGATGGTTCGGCAGACACCGCAAATGCCCTTCGTGTTGAAACCATCCTTCTCCTTAAAATCGCCTTGATCACCTCCATTGAGATAAATACAAGATCACCCCAAAAGCCGAATATGATCCCGAGACTCTGAGATCGAAGGCTTGATCTATTCCGAAGGCTTCGCGGACCGATGGAAACTGGATCAACACGAAGATCATTATGATTTCCCATACAAGGGCCAGGACAAGCCATTTGTGAGGAGGCAACCTTGAAGATGCTGTATCTCATGGAACGGAAGTTGAGAGCGATGATCAGCTCAATGATGATGAACAGGAAGAATATTTCTGTCCTTGCCTGCTGTGATGTCCGTGAGTTCGTGGTAGAAGAGAATAGAAGAAGAAGGGAATCTCTATCAATCAATGCCATCCAGATGAACGTCCTCACATCCCATGAAAAGACGCTTTCCTTTGGGATCTCTCGGTGGTCTTTGCATGATATCGGGATCAGGGGGCGCTATGCCTAAGGCAAGTGCCGGGAGTCCGTCCGTCGCCAGGTTCATGTACAGTATGGCCGCCGGCAGAAGAGGCAAATACTCGGGGCCGGAAATTAAAACCACCCCGCCGATAACGACCACTTCGGTGATGTTGCACCGCAAGAGAAAGGTGAGATACTTCTTGATATTATCGTAGATCCATCGCCCGCGCTCTATGGCTTTTATTATGGTGGCAAAGTTATCGTCGCTGAGCACCATATCCGCCGCCTCTTTTGACACCTCTGTCCCGGTGATGCCCATGGCCACCCCGATATCGGCATGTTTTAGGGCAGGCGCATCATTGACGCCATCGCCTGTCATGGCCACAACCTCGCCTCTGTTCTTCCAGGCTTTAACGATCTTCAGCTTGTCCGTAGGGGATACCCTGGCGTAAACCGTAACCTTGTGGACAATCTTCTCAAGTTCTTCCTCCGTCATCTTTGCCAGATCCTCGCCGATCATTACGATATCGCCCTCCCGATATATCCCCATTTCCTTCGCAATGGCCACGGCGGTGAGCTTGTGGTCGCCCGTGATCATGACGGGCTTAATGTGAATCTGCTTGCAGACGGCGATGGCTTCGATGGCTTCTCCTCTCGGCGGATCGATCATCCCTGCAAGACCCGACAAAGACCATATCCCGCTCAAGAGCATTCTTCCGTACATTCAATGTGTGTCGGAGACAGTCTCTAAAGGCAAATCCGAGAACCCTCAATGCGGCCTTGGGCCATATCTTCGTTCGCTTTTAAGATCCTGCTCTTTTCCGTCTCTTTCAGTTCCCGAATGCCGTCTTCTTCCAAGATATGAGTACATCTCTGCAAGACCGCTTCCGGAGCGCCTTTCATAAAGGCCATTCGCTTTCCATCGGACATTTGATGGATCGTGGTCATCCTTTTCCTCTCGGAGCTGAAAGGAATCTCTTCCACCCTTGAGTTTTCCAGCCTTACCTCCGTCTCATGCAACCCTGCCTTCACGGCAGCGACAACGAGGGCGCCTTCCGTAGGATCCCCCTTGACCATCCACTTGCCCTCGGTCTTTTCAAGCGACTGAATCATTACAGAGAAGACCTCCTAAAAGAAGTTTGCGTATCGGTTCACTCTCCTCCACATTAATTTTACCCGACCCCCTGAACTCTCCAACAGGTTCATAACCGGCGCCCGTCACCTCGATCATTCTTCCGCCGGCAAATATTTTTCTTACCGTCATCTCACCCTTCGTGAGGGTGCCGGTCTTATCCGAGCATATCACTGTGGTACAGCCTAAGGTTTCCACCGCTGGCATCTTTCTGATCAGTGCATTTCTTTTAGCCATCTGATGCATGCCGATGGCGAGAGCGCCCGTGACAATGGCTGCTAATGCCTCAGGGACTGCGGCTACTGCAAGAGCGATGGCAAACATCACCATGGTGATGATAAACGGCAAGTCAATCTTGCCACCTAAAGCCTCCCTGACGATGCTTATTCCTGCAACGAAGAAACATATGGAAAGAGCCGTGATTCCAAGCCATTTGCCTATCTCTTCTGTCCTTTTTTCGAGAGGAGTCTTCTCAGCTTCTACTGCGGTTACCTCCTCAGCAATCTTGCCAAACTCTGTGTTCATCCCTGTGGATGTGATAACGGCCTTACCTCTGCCGTAGGTAACTGTGGTCCCCGTCAAGACCATGTTCTTTCTATCACTAACACGCACATCCTTGGGTAAGGTCTTCACATCCTTTCCTATGGGCACGGACTCCCCGGTGAGCGGCGCCTCATCGCATCGAAGAGAAAAGTTTTCAACAATTCTGGCATCTGCAGGAATCTTATCCCCTGCTTCCAAAAGCAATACATCTCCTGGTACAAGTTCTTTCGTAGGAACTTCTTCCTCTTTTTTTCCTCTTAAAACGGTGATCGTGGGAGAAAGCATTTTCTTAAGTGCCTCTAGAGCACGCTCTGCACGATACTCCTGAATTAATCCAAGAACTGCACAAAAGACGACGATGACCCCGATGATGGCAGCATCCACAATTTCCCCGACAGCCGCTGAAAGGCCTATCGCAATGAGGAGGATGATGATCAGGATGTTTTTGAATTGATTAATGAAGATGGAGAAGGCTGAAATCTTTTCTTCCTTTTTGAGTTCATTGTAGCCATACTTTTCAAGTCGAGTTCGAACCTCTTCTACGGTTAAACCCTGACGAGGATCCGTATTCAGTTCCTTTAAGACCTGATCTGCTTCCATTGAATGCCAGTTTGACATACCTAAGACCCCTTTCCTCTGATGGAATAAATAATCTCTATAGGCGGCGAAGACTTTTTGAGAAAGATGTTTCTCTAACCTATTTCTTGGAACCTAAACTAGGTGCTTCAAAAGTTGTAAGCCATTTCCTAATGTTCGAAAATTTCAACCGATTGCTTATAGTTATTCTTGTTCTCTTCAATCGAAAGCAGAGAAGCAAGAACATAATCCGTCCTTCGAAAAGAAAGACATAAATCGACCTTGGTATCTTCAGCATGCTATCTTTCTCTCCAAGGCAAGATGGCAATGACATACTTTCTATTTGCAAAGATGGAGACCGTTAGAAATCTTCGCTTGAAACGCCAAACCGACTGAATTTATTATTGGTTTTCGATATTTACTATGCTGATCTTGCTTTTGCACAAAAATCACCCTTTGTAACTTTGCTACTAAGAAACTGCGAATTTAATGCCGACCAGCAAGTTCTGGGCAAAAAAAACAACCTATTGATTTCATTGAGTAGTTTTTGCAGCTTCTTAATTTGGGAAAGACGATTTGTTCCCTCGTTGTTCAGGTAATAAATGACGTAAATAACGGACGAGAAGATAAGTTAATTAATTTAGTAGGTTGAGATGTGATCAAGGATTGAACAGGGGTGGTGATTTATCAGCAGAAATTTTAGCAGATTTGAGATAATAAACACTGCAGGCATACAGTCCACGTGGCCGGAATAACTCCGATGGGGATCAAGACAGGTACTCATTCGACCTCCACAATACTGGGTTGTTTTTGCGATAATAAGTTGTACTTATCTATTCGATTGCGTAATGTATTGCGGCTGATTCCTAGCAGTTTAGCTGCTTGAACCTGATTTCCTTTCGTCTCAGCGAGTGCCTTTTGGATGAGAAATTTCTCAATTTTTTCCAGGAGGTTTGAACGGAGACCTTTTCCCCAGAAGCGAAGAATATCTGTAAAAAGAGGGTCGAGTATTTTAGCCAGGTTATTCTCTAACTCTTGTTCATTTGCAAAGGAGATGGCTTCACTTTCTGCGTCGAAAACAATATCTTCGGCAGACATTACCTCTCCTTTGCAAAGGATAAGGCTTCTGTTAATCGTATTTGCCAGTTCCCTCACATTGCCCGGCCAGTCATACGAGACCAGCTTTTCAAATGCAGAAGGATCGATATGCGAAACCCCGGTGGTCATCTGTCGGTTGTAAAGGTGGAAGAAATATTCGGTTAAGGCTTTGACATCCTCTTTATGTTCCCTTAGAGGTGGCAACATAATCGGCATGATCTTTAGACGATAATAGAGATCTTCTCTAAATTTTCCCTGTTTGATCAGCTCCTCCAATTTCCGATTCGTGGACGTTAAGACTCTCACGTCCACCCTGACCGTTTCGTTCCCCCCAATGCGTTCAAATTCACCTTCCTGTAAGACCCTGAGAATCTTCGCCTGAGTTGAAAGGGACATGTCGCCAATCTCATCGAGCAAAATGGTCCCCTTATCGCATTGTTCAAACTTTCCTATCCGTCGCCTGTTCGCCCCGGTAAATGCCCCTTTTTCATATCCGAAGAGCTCGCTTTCCAACAGGGTCTCTGGAATGGCTGCACAATTGATTGCGAGAAAAGGGCGATCCTTTCTCCGGCTGTACTGATAAATCGCCCTCGCCACCAGTTCCTTTCCTGTTCCGCTCTCCCCCCGAATGAGTACGGTCACATCACTCTCGGCGACCTGACCAATCAATTTATAGACCTCCTGCATGACCTTGCTTTTACCGATGATCTGATCCGAATCTTCCTTGTATTCGGAAAGGGTTGGGAATGTCCACAGCCCTGTTCATCAACTTATGAGCCTCCAACCCTTTGGCTACGAGTTCAGAGATTTCATCGAGTTCAAAGGGTTTGAGAATGTAGTCAAAAGCTCCAAGCCGCATCGCTTCGATAGCAGTCCCCGTTGTCCCAAAAGCTGTCATAATGATGATGGGAACCTTGGGGTGACCTTGCTTGATCTCCTTGAGTATTTCGAGTCCATTCTGATCCGGCAGTTTATTGTCAAGGAGGATAAGATCAGTCTCCTGTCCGCGAACGACGTCCAGGGCTTCTCTGCCGCTATGGCAAGGGATGACTTGGTATCCTTTCTGGAATAATGCCTTGGTCAGAAAATGGCATAAACTTAGGTCGTCGTCTACGATGAGAATGCTTTCCATGCACCCTCCTTCTGAATGGGCAATGACAGGATGAAAGAAGATCCCTTTCCCAATTCGCTCTCCACCTCAATCCGACCATTATGTTTCTGAATAATGGAATAGACAATCGAAAGACCTAACCCTGTTCCTCCAGCCTTCGTTGTAAAAAAAGGGTCAAATAGATAGGGTTGATCTTTTTCTGGAATCCCATGACCTGTGTCTTTAATCATCGTTTGAAGAGATTCTTCAAGCGTATCTGGATTTACCTTCACGACGGATCTGATCGTCAAAGTCCCTCCGTGGGGCATCGCCTCAATGGCATTGAGAAGGAGATTGAGAAAAACCTGAGTCAATTGCCTCGGGTCGCCTTCCACTGGCGGATGCTCATCTAGGAGTAAAATGTCCAGACGAATGCCACTGTTTTTCAACTTTGCACCCAGTAAGTTGATAGTATCCTGCAAAAGCGAATTAACCTTAATTGCTTGAAACAGGGGCTCTTCAGGTCTCGCAAAATTCAGAAAGCGCGTGATATTTTCGTTGATGCGATCAATCTCTTTCAAGATGATCCTGAAATCCTCCTTCTGATGATCCTCTAAATCCATCTCCTTTTCTAAAGATTGAATGAAAATCTTGAAGGAAGTAAGCGGGTTCCGAACCTCATGGGCGATCCCAGCAGAAAGTTGCCCAAGGGCGGCCATTTTTTCCGATCGGATCAGTTGCTCCTGCCTCTGCTTAAGCACCTGGTAGGCAATCTGCAATTCTTTATCGGACGATTCAACCTTTCCTTCCAACTCTGAGTAGGCTTTCTTCAGCTTCTCGGCCATCACGTTAAACCCGGCGATCAATTTCCCGATTTCATCCTCCCGACTGGATGAAACGGTTTTCTCAAAATGACCCTCCGCGAAAGAGGCGACCGCCTTGCTCAAATGTTTGACCGGGCCGGTTACTCTCCCAATGACCCAATATGAGATTCCAAGGATCAAAACGATTGAAATGATGAAAATGGCGAAGGCCTTTTTGACCAGGAGGTCAATCTCATAGAAAGCCTCCTTTGTACCTTGCTCCGCGATAAGATAACATCGGAGGTTTGGAATCCATTTCCACGATCCTAAAGCCTCATGTCCCATGTAATCCGTATATACCCCGGTGTAACTTGGCTGGAGCTCGATCTCTTTCAAAGTAAGGAACTCTCGACGTCCCTTTTTTCAGAAGTTCTATTAATCTATTACGAGACAACAAATTCCCCTTGAGGATTGACGATAAAAAGTTTTCCTGTTTTCCCCAATTTGGACTCGGATATCAACTCGGTAATATAGGTTAAATCAATTAACGCTTTGAAGACTCCCATAGGGCGACCCCTCGCATCCTTAATGCTGAAAGAAATAATAATGGATGGTTGGAGGGATTTGGGCTGAAGTGTAGGCCCTAGAATTAACGTTTCCTCTTTAAGCGCCCTTTGGAACCATTCCTCTTTTTCAAAAGAGGCATTGGAAAGATTCTCTGATACGATTTGTCCTTTAAATTCAAGACCAAAATCTCAGTTTGCCTGAAGCGGAAGCCCGCTCCCTGGTCGAAGAACTTTTGGAAGTTATTCAGTGATAAAAGTAAATAAACAGAGTCTAATCTACGGGTGGATTCAAATTTCAGAATGCACAAATGTCCACTCTAAGGTTGCTTTTAAGGTTTATGAGCAAATCCTTGCCGGTCTTTTTCATCTCCTAGTAAGGGATAGCAGGATTGCTGGTAGTGAACCAATTTTCATCTATTAAATCCAACTTCTGATAGCCACACCAAGGAAAGGCTCGAGACTGAATCGGGTCAACTTCACTGTGACTCCCTGAGAAGCCTTTATCCCGCAGCGATGACCATCTCAGGAGATATCATCGCTGTAAGTCATCCTGGGATGCCTTTTTAAAGGATCTTATCGAACAGTTGGCATCCCAGAGAAAACAATAAATACTTCACTTGATATACTTATGAAGAAAAAAAGGGATGGCAAGTTTTGTAAAATGAATGAAGCCTTTAGTATTGGATATAAAGCAAGCCAATTGATTGGGTAGTCACTTTTTCTTTAAGTCCTTCCTTAAATCAAAACTGGTTATTTTGAATTTATAGCTGTCTGCGATATCCTTTGTTGGGTTAAATCGCGTTTTGGCATCTTCGAAGACAATTCCCGTCTTCTTCTTGCCCAGACATCTCTTAATCCTCTTTCGACGACTTCTCCTACCACGAAACCAATGAATACCCCAACAACGATAGCCCCAACATAACCCCAGCTGAAGTTGATTCCTATGTCCCCCATCTTCGTTCACCCCCTTCCCCTTGGAATCAAAGAGAAGAAAAAATGTCACAAAAGGCGTCCTAGGCTTGAGAGGGCCTGATTTAATATCTAACTGATGGTTTGGCAGACAACTTAAATGTCCTTCGTGTTGAAACCATCTTTCTCCTTAAAATAGCCTTGATCACCTCCATGGAGATAAATACGATCACCCCAAAAGCCAATATGATCCCGATATCCGAGGTCGAGGGTTTGATGATCCCAAAGGAATCGCGTATCGATGGGATTTGAATGAGTACCGCTGTCAATATGATTTGCGATACAATAGAAAGGACAAGCCACATGTGGGGAGGTGACTTAAACACGCTGTATCTCATCGAACGAAAGTTGAGGGCGATGATAAGTTCTATGATGATAAAAAGGAAGAATGTTTCTGTCCTCGCATGGGTGATATCGTAAAGTTCGTTATAGAAGAGATAGAAGAAGAAGGGGATCTCGACAACCAGTGCCAGTAGAATGAATGCCCTTACGTCCCATGAAAAGACGCTCTCCTTTGGGTTTCTCGGTGGCCTCTCCATAATATCCGGATCCGGAGGGGATATTCCCAGGGCAAGTGCAGGGAGTCCGTCGGTTACCAGATTGATGTACAAAATGGCTCCGGCCAGCAAGGGTAAATATTTTGGACCCGAAATCAATACCACCCCTCCAATCACCACCACTTCCGTAATGTTGCACCTCAGGAGATAGGTGAGATATTTCTTGATGTTGTCGTAAATCCACCTGCCACGTTCAATCGCCTTTACAATAGTCGCAAAGTTGTCATCGCTCAGAACCATATCCGCTGCCTCTTTCGTCACCTCTGTCCCTGTGATGCCCATGGCCACTCCAATATCAGCATGCTTAAGCGCCGGGGCATCATTGACTCCATCGCCTGTCATGGCAACCACTTCTCCCCTCGCCTTCCATGCCTTGACGATTTTTAACTTATCCATCGGCGATACCCTGGCATAGACAGTTACCTTATCAACGATCTTCTCAAGTTCTTCTTCAGACATGCTCTCTAATTCCTCACCGGTCAATACCTTATCGCCATCTTTAAAAACTCCCATTTCCTTTGCGATGGCAACGGCCGTGAGCTTATGATCTCCCGTAATCATGATAGATCTGATGCCTACCTGTTTGCATACACCGATAGCCTCAATGGCCTCTCCCCTCGGCGGGTCCATCATCCCTGAGAGACCGACAAACACCATATGGTGCTCAAGATCTTCCTCCGTGCATTGAATCGCATCGGAGCATTCCTTGTATGCGAACCCAAGAACCCTCAATGCTGCCTGAGCCATTTCTTCGTTGGCCTTCAATATCTCACTCTTTGCTATCTCTCCGAGTTCCCTGATTTCCCCGTCGGATAGAATATGAGAACACTTACCCAGAATCACTTCCGGAGCACCCTTCATAAAGGCGGTTTTTTTGCCATCCTCCATTTGATGGATGGTCGTCATGCGTTTCCTTTCGGAACTGAAAGGTAACTCTTCTATCCTCGGATTCTCAAGCCGCATCTCGGTCTCATGGAAGCCTGCCTTCACCGCAGCCACAACCAGGGCACCCTCTGTCGGATCACCCTTAATGATCCACTTGCCCTCTTTTTCTTCTAATACGGCATCGCTGCAGAGGAGTCCTCCCTGAAGAAGTAATTGGAGAGGTCTATTTTTTTTAATATCAATCTCTGACCCCTTAAATTCCCCCTTGGGTTCGTAACCAGCCCCCGTCACTTCTATCGCCCTGCCCCCTGCAAATATCTTTCTCACCGTCATTTCCCCCTTGGTGAGTGTCCCTGTTTTATCCGAGCAAATGACAGTGGTACATCCAAGAGTTTCAACCGCAGGCATCTTTCTGACCAGGGCGTTTCTCTTCGCCATCTGATGCATCCCAATGGCAAGGGCTCCTGTGACAATGGCGGCGAGTGCTTCGGGAACGGCTGCCACCGCAAGGGAGACGGCGAACATCACCATGGTTACGATAAACGGCAGGTCAACTTTCCCCCCACCCATAATTTCCCTCGCTACACTCACGGCTGCAACAAGGAAACAGATAGCAAAAGAAATGATGCCAAGCCACTTGCCTATCTCGTCCGTCCGTTTCTCAAGAGGGGTCTTCTCTGTCGCGACCGCTGTCACCTCCTCGGCAATCTTGCCAAACTCCGTATTCATTCCGGTGGAGGTGACGACTGCCTTGCCTCTCCCATAGGTCACGGTGGTCCCTGTGAAAACCATATTCTTCTTGTCGTTGACGCGGACATTCTCAGGGAGGGGCTTGATATCCTTGCCAACAGGGGCGGATTCTCCTGTTAGAGGGGCCTCATCGCAACGTAGCGAGTGATTTTCAACTAACCTTGCATCCGTAGGAATCTTGTCTCCAGCCTCCAGAAGCAATATATCGCCGGGAACGAGATCCTTCGAGGGCACTTCTTCTTCTTTGCCTCCCCTCAACGCGGTGATGGTAGGGGAAAGCATCTTTTTTAATGCCTCAAGTGCGCGTTCTGCACGATACTCCTGAATAAATCCGAGAACGGCACAGAAGACAACGATCACCAGAATGAGCGCCGCGTCAAATGTTTCACCCACCAGAGCTGAGAGGAGAGTAGCGATCAAGAGAATGATGATGAGGATGTTTTTGAACTGGTTGATGAAGAGGGTGAAGGGAGAAACCCCCTCCTCCTTCTTCAATTCATTATAGCCATATTTTTCAATGCGCTTTCTAACATCATCTTCGGTTAAACCCTGATGAGGATCCGTATTAAGTTCCTTTAAGACTTGGTCTGTTCCCATTGAATGCCAGTTTGACATACCTAAGACCCCTTTCCTCTGATGGATTAAATAATCTCTATGGTAGGCGAAGACTTCTTGAGAAAGATGTTTCTCTAAGCTATTTCTTGGGATCTAAACTAGGTGCTTCAAAAGTTGTAAGCCATTTCCTAATGTTCGAAAATTTCAACCGATTGCTTATAGTTACTCTTATTCTCTTCAATCGAAAGTAGAGAAGCAAGAACATAATCCGTCCTTCGAACAGAAAGACATAAATCGACCTCGGTATCTTCAGCATGCAATCTTTTTCTCTAAGGCAAGATGGCAATGACATACTATTTGCAAAGATGGAGACCGTTAGAAATCTTCGCTTGAAACGTCAAACAGAATGAAATTATTGTAGGTTTTCGATATTTACGATGCTGGTCTTGTTTTTGCACAAAAATCACCCTTTGTAATTTTTCTACTAGAAACTGCGAATTTAATGCCGACCAGCAAGTTCTGAAGACAAAAAACAACCTATTGATTTCATTGAGTAGTTTTTTGCAGCTTCTAATTTGGGAAAGACGATTTGTTCCCCCATTGTTCAGGTAATAGATGAAGAAATAACGGATGAGAAGATAAGTTAATTAATTTAGTTGGTTGAGATGTGATCAAGGATTGAACAGGGGTGGTGATTTATCAGCAGAAATTTTAGCAGATTTGAGATAATTAACACTGCAAGCATGCAGTCCACGCGGCCGGAATAACTCCGATGGGGATCTAGACAGGAACTCATTCGACCTCCACAATTCTGGGTTCTTTTTGCGATAATAAGTTGTATTTATCTATTCGATTGCGTAATGTATTTCGGCTGATTCCTAGCAGTTTAGCTGCTTGAACCTGATTTCCCTTCGTCTCAGCGAGTGCCTTTTGGATGAGAAATTTTTCAATTTTATCCAGGAGGTTTGAACGGAGACCTTTTCCCCAGAACCGAAGAATATCTGTAAAAAGAGGGCCGAGCATTTTAGCCAGGTTATCTTCTAACTCTTGTTCATTCGCAAAGGAAAGGATTTTGCTTTCTGCGTCGAAAACAATATCTTCGGCAGACATGACTTCTCCTTTGCATAGGATAAGACTTCTGTTAATCGTATTTGCCAGTTCCCTCACATTGCCCGGCCAATCATACGAGGCCAGCTTTTCAAATGCGGAAGGATCGATATGCGAAACCCCGGTGGTCATCTGTCGGCTGTAAAGGTGGAAGAAATATTCGGTTAACGCTTTGACATCCTCTTTATGTTCCCGTAGAGGTGGCAACATAATCGGCATGATTTTTAGACGATAATAGAGATCTTCTCTAAATTTCCCCTGTTTGATCAGCTCCTCCAATTTACGATTCGTGGATGTTAAGACTCTCACGTCCACCCTGACCGTTTCGTTACCCCCAATGCGTTCAAATTCACCTTCCTGTAAAACCCTGAGAATCTTTGCCTGAGTTGAAAGGGACATGTCGCCAATCTCATCGAGCAAGATGGTCCCCTTATCGCATTGTTCAAACTTTCCAAGCCGTCGCCTGTTCGCCCCGGTAAATGCGCCTTTTTCATGTCCGAAGAGCTCGCTTTCCAACAGGGTCTCTGGTATAGCTGCACAATTGATTGCAAGAAAAGGGCGATCCTTTCTCCGGCTGTACTGATAAATCGCCCTCGCCACCAGTTCCTTTCCTGTTCCGCTCTCCCCCCGAATGAGCACGGTCACATCACTCTCGGCGACCTGACCGATCAATTTATAGACCTCCTGCATGACCTTGCTTTTACCAATGATCTGATCCGAATCTTCCTTGTATTCGGAAAGGGTTGGAATGTCCACAGCCCTGTTCATCAACTTATGGGCCTCCAACCCTTTGGCTACGAGTTCAAAGATTTCATCGAGTTCAAAGGGTTTGAGAATGTAGTCAAAAGCTCCAAGCCGCATCGCTTCGATAGCAGTCCCCGTTGTCCCAAAAGCTGTCATAATGATGATGGGAACCTTGGGGTGACCTTGCTTGATCTCCTTGAGTATTTCGAGTCCATTCTGATCCGGCAGTTTATTGTCAAGGAGGATAAGGTCAGTTTCCTGCCTGCGAACGACGTCCAGGGCTTCTCTGCCGCTATGGCAAGGGATGACTTGGTATCCCTTCTGGAATAATGCCTTCGTCAGAAAATGGCATAAACTTAGGTCGTCGTCTACGATGAGAATGCTTTCCATGCACCCTCCTTCTGAATGGGTAATGACAGGATGAAAGAAGATCCCTTTCCCAATTCGCTCTCCACCTCAATCCGACCATTATGTTTCTGAATAATGGAATAGACAATCGAAAGACCTAAGCCTGTTCCTCCAGCCTTCGTTGTAAAAAAAGGGTCAAATAGATAGGGTTGATCTTTTTCGGGAATCCCATGACCTGTGTCTTTAATCATCGTTTGAAGGGACTCCTGGAGCGTATCTGGATTTACCTTCACGACGGATCTGATCGTCAAAGTCCCTCCGTGGGGCATCGCCTCAATGGCATTGAGAAGGAGATTGAGAAAAACCTGAGTCAATTGCCTCGGGTCGCCTTCCACTGGCGGATGCTCATCTGGGAGTAAAATGTCCAGACGAATGCCACTGTTTTTCAACTTCGCACCCATTAAGTTGATAGTATCTTGTAAAAGCGAATTGACCTTAATCGCTTGAAACAGGGGCTCTTCAGGTCTCGCAAAATTCAGAAAGCGCGTGATATTTTCGTTGATGCGATCAATCTCTTTCATGATGATCCTGAAATCCTCCTTCTGATGATCCTCTAAATCCATCTCCTTCTCTAAAGATTGAATGAAAATCTTGAAGGAAGTAAGCGGGTTGCGAACCTCATGGGCGATACCAGCAGAAAGTTGCCCAAGAGCGGCCATTTTTTCCGATCGGATCAGTTGCTCCTGCCTCTGCTTAAGCACCTGGTAGGCAATCTGCAATTCTTTATCGGACGCTTCAACCTTTCCTTCCAACTCTAAGTAAGCTTTCTTCAGCTTCTCGGCCATCAGGTTAAACCCGGCGATCAATTTCCCGATTTCATCCTCCCGACTGGATGAAACGGTTTTCTCAAAATGACCCTCCGCGAAAGAGGCGACCACCTTGCTCAAATGTTTGACCGGACCGGTTACTCTCCCAATGACCCAATATGAGATTCCAAGGATCAAAACGATTGAAATGATGAAAATGGCGAAGGCTTTTTTGACCAGGAGGTCAATCGCATAGAAAGCCTCCTTTGTACCTTGCTCCGCGATAAGATAGCATCGGAGGTTTGGAATCCATTTCCACGATCCTAAAACCTCATGTCCCATGTAATCCGTATATACCCCGGTGTAGCCTGGCTGGAGCTGGATCTTTTCAAAGTAAGGAACTCTCGACGTCCCTTTTCTTAGAAGTTCTATTAATCTATTAGAGACGACAAATTCCCCTTGAGGATTGACGATAAAAAGTTTCCCTGTTTCCCCCAATTTGGACTCGGATATCAACTCGGTAATATAGGTTAAATCGATCAACTCTTTGAGAACTCCCATAGGGCGACCCCTCGCATCCTTAATGCTGAAAGAAATAATAATGGCTGGTTGGAGTGATTTGGGCTGAAGTCCAGGATCTAGAATTAACCTTTCCTCTTTAATCGCCCTCTGGAACCATTCCTCTTTTTCAAAAGAGGCATTGGAAAGATTCCCTGATACGATTTGTCCTTTTAAATTTAAGACCCAAATCTCAAGATAGGCACGTTCAAAATGTTTTATAAGAGATAAGAATGGTTTAATCCGATTTGGGTCCAGAGATTTAACCTCCTGGCTTTCCGCGATTGTCTTCCCGTCCGAAACCCTCTCCTTAAGCCATTGTTCAATCGCTGTCTCTTTGACTTCAACAAGGTTTTGCAAATGGTCCATCATACTCTTTTTCATCATCCCCCTGCTGACGGAGACGGAAAAGAAGGTCAGCACACCATAAGGGACGAAGAAGAACATAAAAAAGAGGAGCATAAATTTTGCCCTAAGACTATGAACAATCATTAAAGATCCCTCTGTTTCTTAAAATTTAGGCCATCTCTTGATTTATTTCAAGCCAAGGACTATGTGAAATACTCAAGGACCGACAAAACTTTTCTCAGATCCGCCGCTGCCGGTGATATCCCTCAGAACCATTTGAAATTGAACCCAGGGAACGGTTGACTGTCCAAGGATTCTTTTGGTTAATTTCCTATCGCCCTCTGGGTAAGAAAACGACATTTCCATCTTCTCTTATTCGTGAGTCCTCCATTTTTCAGAAATCTTGAATTATCCGCTTACGTTTCGGTGACAATTTCGCAACGGCCATGTAACAGCGGGACAGCGGGGAAGGAACTGTTCCCGTTCTGCTTCCTCAACTTACCCGTAACATCACAATGATAATTTTTTTTATCACGATCTCCATTTCCCATTTGGTCGGCTCTATTGGTAATGGGAGCTCAACAATATTAATTCCTTCTAAACAGACTAGGCACAGGCGTGCTTTCGAGCCGTTCAACACGGACACTCTGCGAGGTTAGCTTACTAATTCTCATTGGAAAAATCAAAAAGAATTATGGGAATTGGAGTCGTCTATACGGCGAATGCTAGCAGCATGATTTCAAAATAAACCCCAGATGTCATAGATAGCGTTAAGGATGGAGGACTTACAAGAAAGATTGAGCACAAGAAAGCAGAGGAATAAGTGAGGAAAAATCCGGTTACTTCATCCTGGTAAATTCGGCGACCTTGAGGCGATTGAGGGCTCGAAGCAAAGCCAATCTTGCTCGATCAATATCCATATCCGGGGTTTTTTCAGTCAATCGCTTTTCCGCTCTCTCTTTTGCCGCCTGCGCCCGAGCGACATCGATCTCTTCAGGGCTCTCCACTGCGTCAGCCAGTAGGATGACCTTTTTGCCATCTGTCATGAGAAAGCCGCCACTGGTGGAAAACGTCAATGTTTCTCCATTTTCCCGGGTGACCTTGATCACTCCTGGTTTAAGGCTTGATACAAAGGGAGTATGGTTGACGAGGATGCTGAAATAGCCCTCTGCCCCGGGGGCGTTGACAGACCTGATCTCCTCGCTAAAAGCCACTTTCTTCAGGGTCACGATGTCCAGAGTGAAAGGTTGTTGTTCCATTTTCTTAATTCAATCTGCAATCCGCGATCTGAAATCTGAAATTAGTGTGTTCCTTCGCTCACCCTTTTGGCTTTCTCGATGACCTCATCAATGTTTCCGACCATATAAAAAGCCTGCTCGGGAAGATCGTCATGTTTTCCCTCAAGGATTTCCTTGAATCCACGGATCGTTTCAGGCAGGGGGACATATCTTCCCCGGGCACCGGTAAACTGCTCGGCCACAAAGAAGGGTTGGGAAAGAAATCTCTGAATCCTTCTTGCCCTGGCGACGATCAGTTTGTCCTCCTCTGAAAGTTCCTCCATTCCAAGGATGGCGATGATATCCTGAAGTTCTTTATAGCGTTGGAGAACCTGCTGGACACCACGGGCAACCCGATAATGATCCTCGCCTACGATGCGAGGGTCAAGAATTCTTGATGTGGAATCCAAAGGATCGACAGCCGGATAAATCCCCAATTCAGCCAGTTGCCGCGATAACACGGTTGTTGCATCTAAATGGGAAAAGGTAGTGGCTGGTGCCGGGTCGGTGAGGTCATCTGCAGGAACATAGATGGCCTGGACGGATGTGATGGATCCTCTTTTGGTCGAGGTGATCCGTTCCTGAAGTTCGCCCATCTCTGTTGAAAGTGTTGGCTGGTATCCGACGGCTGAAGGCATTCGACCGAGTAGAGCGGAGACCTCAGCGCCTGCCTGGACAAAACGGAAGATATTATCGATAAAAAGGAGCACATCCTGACCTTCTTCATCCCGGAAATATTCTGCCTGGGTGAGGGCGGAGAGACCTATCCGGAGCCTTGCTCCTGGTGGTTCGTTCATCTGACCAAAAACGAGAACGGTCTTTTGAATAACCCCGGATGCCTTCATCTCGAGCCAGAGGTCATTTCCTTCCCTGGTTCTTTCGCCCACACCACCGAAAACAGAAAACCCTCCGTGCTCTGTGGCAATGTTTCGAATCAGTTCCATGATCAAAACGGTCTTTCCCACGCCTGCACCACCGAAGAGGCCGACCTTCCCGCCTTTGGCATAGGGTTCAAGAAGATCGATCACCTTGAGGCCTGTTTCAAAAATCTGATTCGAAGGAACCTGTTCTTCAAAAGGTGGCGGGGGACGATGGATGGGATATCGTTTCTTTGCCGGGCAGTCGCCTAATTTATCAATCGTCTCTCCAAGGAGATTAAAAACCCTACCCAGAGTCTCTCTTCCTACGGGCATGGTGATCGATTCTCCAGTATCCACTGCATCCATTCCACGGACCAATCCATCGGTTGTGGACATTGCCACACAGCGGACCACGTTCTCACCGAGATATTGGGACACTTCGACAATCAATTTCGTCCCATCCGGTCTGTCAATTCGGATCGCATTGTATAAGGCAGGTAATTCTTCAGCGAAGAATTCCACATCCACGACTGGACCGATAACCCTCAGCACTTTTCCAACTTTCAATGTCCCACCTCCTCTATTAAATAGCGTGATTCCCGGTTCGGAGTCGTGATTCGTATTTTTTCTTAACGATTCACGACTCACGTTTCACGGTTCACCTTTTTTGTTTGGCGTACCGGAGGGCTTCTGCTCCGGTGGTTACCTCCAAGAGCTCTTTGGTGATGGAAGCCTGCCGGGCCTTGTTGTAACTCAGAGTGAGAAAAGAGATCATCTCTTCAGCATTTTCTGTGGCTGATTTCATCGAGACCATCCGGGCACCCTGCTCGCTGGCGACGGACTCGACCAGACCATTGTAGATCTGGGCCTCGAGATATTTTGGAAGCAAGAGAGACATGATCTCTTCAGGGTCCGGTTCAAAAAGCGGTTCTCCTTTGATGCTGCCCCCTGTTTTGAGGACTTCTGATTTTTCGAGCGGCAATAACTTCATGGTTGTGGGATGTGTGTTCATCGCAGAGGTATACCGGGTGTAGATCAGGTCCACCTCATCATAGCGTCCTTCCTCAAAGCCTTTGATGACGACTCCGGAAATCTCTTTCACCTCCTGAAGGGTGATATCCTTTGAGATTTGGAGAAGCGTGTGGTCAATGGGAAATTTTTTTCTTCTGTAAAAGTCATACCCCTTCTTTCCAATGAGGATGAGGCGAAGTTCCTTATCAGAAAAATGATCGAGGAATTTTTGGGCGTGGTTGAGAACGTTCGCATTGTAGCCGCCGCAGAGCCCTTTATCCGCAGTGATGAGGACCAGACCGATCTTATTCACTGGGCGCTGGATAAGAAGGGGATGGCGGATCGAAGAAAGGGAGGGAGCAAGGGTTTCCATGAATTCCTGGATCTTCTGGGCATAGGGCCTTGCCGAACGGAGCCGATCCTCGGCCCGTTTAAGCCGTGAGACCGCGATCATCTGCATCGCACGGGTGATCTGCTGGATGCTGATAACACTCCGAATTCTTCGCTTGATTTCTTTCGTCCCGAGCATGTTCCAAATTACCAATGAAATTTCCCCTCCCCGGGTGGGAGGGGATGACAGGCGTAGGGGGACTTCATCTGTTCACCCTCACCCTAGCCTTCTCCCGTCAAGGGAGAAGGGTTAAATATTATTATGTCGAGACAAAATTTTTCTTAAACTCTTGAGCAGCTTGATGGAGCAGTTTCGAAAGCTCCTCCGGAAGCTCCTTCTGCTGCCGAATTCCTTGAGGGATCTGCGGGTATTTTTCACGGATAAAGGGATAGAACCCTGCCTCGAAGTCTTTTATTCTCTCGATGGGAAGGTCATCGAGATAGCCATTCTCCCCCACAAAAATAATCATGACCTGATCTTCGACCGGCATCGGAACGTATTGGGGTTGTTTCAAGATTTCCACCAGACGTTCCCCACGAGTGATCTGGGCTTGAGTCGCTTTGTCCAGTTCTGAACCGAATTTGGCAAAGGTGACCAGCTCTCGATATTGGGCAAGGTCGAGCCTGAGCATTCCCGCTACTTTCTTCATCGCCTTGATCTGTGCATTCCCACCGACACGGGAAACGGAGAGACCGACTGAGACAGCGGGTCGAACTCCGGCATAGAAAAGATCACCCTCTAAATAGATCTGCCCATCGGTAATGGAAATCACATTCGTAGGGATGTAAGCCGAAAAATCGCCTGCCTGGGTCTCCACGATGGGCAGGGCGGTGAGAGACCCTCCTCCCAGCTCATCATTTAATTTGGCCGCCCTTTCCAGTAGCCTCGAATGAAGGTTGAAAATGTCGCCTGGAAATGCCTCCCGACCCGGTGGTCTTCTAAGTAAGAGCGAGACCTGCCGATAGGCCACAGCATGCTTCCAGAGGTCGTCATAAATGACCAGGGCATGGCGGCCGGTATCCCTGAATTCTTCACCCATGGCGCATCCTGCGTAAGGGGCTACGAATTGCATGGGTGCAGGGTCACTCGCTGTGGCGGCCACCACGGTTGTATATTCCATGGCTCCATACTCCTGGAAGGTGTTGACCACGGCTGCCACGGTCGACTGCTTCTGGCCGATGGCCACGTAGATACAGATGACGTCCCTTCCTTTTTGATTCAGGATCGTATCAACAGCAATGGCTGTTTTTCCGGTCTGGCGGTCACCGATGATCAATTCTCGTTGACCTCTTCCAATGGGGATCATGGAGTCAATGCATTTCAATCCTGTCTGGAGGGGTTCCTTCACCGGCTGTCTTTCCACGACATTGGGCGCCACACCTTCAATCAGCCGTAATTTATCGGTATGGATGGGACCTTTTCCATCAATGGGCTGGCCCAAGGCATTGACGATTCTTCCGACTAAAGCATCCCCCACCGGGACGGAGAGCACCTTGCCGGTTCGCTTGACGGCATCTCCCTGTTCAATGTGGGCAATATCGCCCAGAATCATGGCTCCGATCTGGTCCTCTTCAAGGTTGAGGGCCATCCCATAGATTCCCCCCGGAAATTCGAGCATTTCAGCGGACATGCAACTGGGAAGGCCTTTGATCCGGGCAATCCCATCCCCGGCCTCGATGACCTCGCCGACCTCCTCCATTTCCATTTTGACCTGATATTGTTCAATGTGTCGTTTTAGAATCGCTGATATTTCTTCCGGATTGATCTTCAGTTCCACAGTCTTCACCCCTTCTCTTGGTTAAGCAGTTTTGATCATTTCATTTTTAATCTCTTCGAGTCGGTGTCTTACACTTCCGTCGATCACCTTATTCTCGATCTTGACGATCACTCCGCCCAGGATCGAATCATCAACCATGGGTTTGAGGAAGACTCGCTTCTTGGTGATTTTAGAGAGCTCCTGTTCGAGACGCTTTGCAAGATCCTCTGAAAGGGGAACCGAAGTAATCACCTCTGCGGTCACCTTTTCACGGGCATCTTGAGCGAGCGTGAGGAAGGCTTCGATGATCGCCGGTAACCTTCTCTGTCTTCCCTGATCGACCACCATGTCGATCCAGTGAAGGGTGATCGGCGAGATCTTCTGGCCAAAAATCTGAGAAAGAGCACTTTTCTTCCCGTCGGGAGAGATCTGCAGAGTGCTCAGAAATTCCCTCAATTCTGCATTCGATTCCAGGGATTTGTTCAGTCGGGTCAGTTCCTCTTCCACCCGGTCAAGCATCTCCTCCGCCCGTGCTACCTGAAAGAGAGCCTCCGCATAGGACTTGACTAAGGGATCACTTGCCATAGAGGTCACCTACCTTAGAGACATATTCCTCCACCAGACGACGATTGTCTTCCGTATTCAGGGATTTGTTGATAATCTTCGTTGCCGCCATGATGGAAAGATCGGCGATTTTTTCCTGAAGTTCGAGGATGGCCTTCTGTTTTTGAAGTTCGATTTCTTCCTGGGCCCTCTTGACGATCTGGTTAGATTCCGCCTGGGCCTTCTGGACGATTTCTTTTCGCATGTTCTCGCCCAGGGATTTTCCTTCATTGATGATCTTCTGGGCTTCGGAACGGGCCTCGGCAAGCTGGCGTTTGTAACCCTCCAGGAGGTCTTCCGCTTCCTGTTTCGTTTTTTGGGCCTCTTCCAGTTGTTGTTTAATGGTCTCCTCTCTCTTTTTCATCCCCTTGAGGATCGGTGGAAAAGCAACCTTCTTCAACAGAATGAGAAGAATGAAGAAAGAGATGAGGGTCCAGATAATCAATCCGGGTTCAAATTTAAACATGTTTATGCTCCTCCCAATTTTTTATTCAAGATGGTCGGGACCTCGTTTCCAGACCCGATTGCACCGGAGAGACCCTGATAGGGGCCCCTCAATCAAGATAAAAAATCATTAGAAGATGAGCAAAAAGGTGACAACCAGGGCATACAGCGCCAGGGCTTCGACGAAGGCCACCCCGATGAACATCGTGGTTCGCAGGAGTCCTGCGGATTCAGGCTGACGGGCCATTCCCTCGATGGCTTTTCCCACGAGGATCCCCATACCGATTCCAGTTCCCAGGGCTCCTAACCCGATGCTCAGCCCGCCACCTAATTTTGCAAGACCAGGGACTAACTGACCAATACTTCCTGCATCCATTTGATCCTCCTCCTTAAATTAGAAAGTAGATAGTAGAATGTGGTTGTTCCTTCTAATGTTCTGCATGTACCGCAAGGCTAATGTAAATTGAAGCTAAGATCGCGAAGATGAACGCCTGCAGGACACAGACGAAAATCTCAAAAGCCATCATCACCACCGCCATGACCACGGAGACGGGAGTGATGAAGGCGCTGATCATAAAGATCATCGAAATGAAAACCATGATTACAAGATGCCCTGCCGTCATATTGGCAAAGAGCCGGACCGCCAGAGAGAAAGGTCGCGCGAGGTGACTGATGATTTCGACAAGAAGCAAAAAGCCGGTGAGAACGATGCCGCCAATACCCCTGGGCATTCCGCCGGGGATAAAGTTCTTAAAATATCTTCCGATTCCATGTTTGGCGATTCCAGCAGCATGGGTGCAGATGAAGACCACGACCGCAAGGGAGGCCGTAACCCAGATGTTGGAGGTCGGCGTGAAGCCCGGAAAAACCGGAACGAGTCCGAGAAGGTTACAGTAGAGGATAAAGAAGAAAAGGGTGGCGATGAACGGAAACCAGGAGAGCCCTTCCTCTCCGAGGATTTCGACGACAAGGGTTTGTCTCGCAAATTGGACCAGGGTCTCCATAAAGTTTTGAATCCCCTTTGGCACCAATCTCCCTGCCCGTCCTGCCAGGGTCAGCGTCAGAAAGACCAGAAAGCTTGCGATCCAGATTGCCACGACAGCATTCGTAATGGAAATATCGATGCCACCGATCTTGAGCGGGATGTATACATGGGGTTGAAGGTGCTCCATCAAGTTCATAGATATTCCCTCATATCTCTGTTTGTTGTTTTATCAGCGGTTTTGCTTCCCTGTAAATGCGGGCTGCCTTCCATAGGGTGCAAAGAGTAAAGAAGATTGCAAACGTGATCAGGGATGTTTGAAAGTGAATCCATTTAACTCTTGTGAGAATGTAGAAAACGATACCGACCATTGTCAACCTGACAACAAATCCTATAACGACCAGGACAACTGAGGTCATCTGGGACCGAGAGGTAACCCTGGAGGAATAGAATCCTGAAGCTAAGAAATTGAGCAGGGCCAGGGCCACTCCGGCGATCATTCCCAGAAGGATAGAATTCATTCTAATCCTTTTTCTTGTTTTCTTGTTCGAGGAGTCGAAAAAGACTTCGAAAGCCAGCCGCCGAACCGAAGATGAAACCGACGATCATCAACCAAGGTTTGGTATGAAATAAATAATCCAAGCCATATCCACCAAATGCCCCGATCAAAACCGACACCATCATCTCGATGCCAATATTGGCATAACGCATCCATTCGCCAAGGGTTCCCTTCGGTTTTTGGTCGGGAGACATCAGGCAACGATAAAATGTGAATTAATTAACATAGTGGAAAAATGTTGTCAATGGCTTTTTTGTTTTTCTCACCCTACTCCTCTCCCCTCGGGGTGAGGGATGATGAAGGATGGTCCACATTTTGAGAGGGAAGGTCGGGATGATCCTCAATTCCACCCTCCATTTTGCAGCTCCCCTCGAAAATTCCGCCCTCATTAATGGTAAGGATTGGGGTAGATAGGGTTCCGTAGACTTTACCGGTCGCATGAATTTCCACCCGGGCCTTGGCATAGATGTCCCCATCCACCCGGCCATTGATGATGAGTGTTTGGAGCCCGATCTTCCCTTTGATGTTCGCTGTCTCACCGACAATTAATGTTCCGCTGTCGAAGATTTCTCCCTCAAATTTCCCGTCCAGACGAAAGACGCCTTCGAAGGTCATCTTTCCCTGAAAGGTGGTCTCCTTTCCTAAATAAGCGCTGATTTCCTCAGAGGGAGGTGGAGGGGTAGGACTGTTCTTAGAAAAAAGAGCTTTTCCTGTTGACATGGGTGACTCCTTTCGAATGATAAGGCTTAATGTCAAATGACAAAGCTCAATCCCGCCTTGCCGGGATCAATGAAATCCAAAGCTCAAATGACATGCGAAATCTAGACGTTCGGCATGTCAAGGGTGTCATTCTGAACTCGTTTCAGAATCCTATTTTGGAATTTAACATTTATTCGGCATTGGGACTTTGACCTTTGAACGCTCCCCTTTGTTGAAGATTTGTTTCGAATTTCGATATTCGGATTCCGGATTTCTCATTTTCCAAGGATTGCTTCCACAATCCTTTCCAAATCTTCATGGGAGAAGTATTCAATCTCTATCTTTCCTCCGTTTCCTTTTTGGGTGATATGGACTTTTGTTCCCAAGCATTTTCTCAAAGAATCCTGAAGACTGTGGAGTTGGCTCTCTAAATCACCCTTTCTCTTTATGGAGGATACCGTCTTTTGAAGTTTCGCTGACCATCGTTTTGCTAAGCTTTCAGCCTCTCTCACCGAAAGGCCTTTTTTAATAATGACGGCACAAAGTTCCTTTTGCTTCTCCTTGCTTTCAAGGCTGAGAATGGCTCTGGCATGTCCGGGAGTGATGCGATTTTGCAGGAGTTGATTTCTTATTTCCAATGGGAGCTTTAAAAGCCGAAGGGTATTGGTGATCGTCGTTCGATCCTTGCCAATCCGTTTACTCAAGTCCTCCTGGCTGATACTGAACTCCTCTATCAGATGCTTAAAAGCCTCCGCTTCCTCAATAGGGTTGAGGTCCTCCCTCTGCAGGTTTTCGATGAGAGAGATTTCCAAAGCCTCTCTCCCTTCCACCTCTTTTACCACGATGGGAACTTCTTTTAGTCCGGCCTTTTGAGCCGCCCGCCAGCGACGTTCCCCGACGATCAGTTCATACCCCTGATCGGTCCTTCGGACGATGAGGGGTTCGAGAATCCCTTTCTCTCGAATGGAATCTGCCAATTCCTGGAGTTTGGATTCGTCAAAATGCTTGCGGGGCTGAGATGGATTGGGGATGATCTCTTCAATCCCGCGATAGAGGAGAGCGTTTGATTCCGTCTGTCCAAATTCCGGGAGAAGTGCTCCCAGACCCTTCCCCAAAGCCATCCTTTTAGTTGCCATCGATCTTACCATCCATCATGATTTCTCTGGCCAGGTTCAAATAACTTTCTGCACCCTTCGAATGAATATCGTAAAGGAGGACGGGCTTCCCATAGCTGGGAGCTTCGCTCAGCCGAATATTTCGCGGGATGATCGTCCTGAATACCTTTTCTTTAAAGTGTTTTCTCACTTCTTGGGCGACCTGGTGAGCGAGGTTATTTCGGCCGTCGAACATGGTGAGAAGAATTCCTTCAATCTCCAATTTTGGATTCAGGGATTGTTTGATCAAGCGAATCGTCTTGAGAAGCTGCCCCAATCCTTCCAAGGCGTAATACTCGCACTGAAGCGGGATGATCACGGAATGGGCTGCCGTCAATGAGTTAATGGTCAGCAGCCCGAGGGAGGGAGGACAGTCGATAAAAATATAATCGTATTCCGCCTCGATCTCTTGGACCAGGTGACCCAGCTTCTTCTCGCGATCTTTTTCCTCGATCAATTCCACTTCTGCGCCGATCAAATCCGTATTGGAAATAACCACATCCAAGTAGGCAAGAGCGGTCTTCTGAATCGTTCCCTTCAGTCCTGAACCATGAAGCAGGGCTTGGTAAATGGTTCCATTGGACCCCTCTTTGTTCAAACCCACACCACTCGTCGAATTTCCCTGCGGATCAATGTCGATGAGAAGGACTTTTTTCTCCGCGGCGGCGATGGAGGCGGAAAGATTGACCGCCGTTGTTGTTTTCCCCACCCCTCCTTTTTGATTGGCAATACAGATAATTCTTGCCATGAAGATCCCTGTGAAATGGTGGCGCATTGGAATTATGGGGGATTTTCTCTCAATCTTTAAAACCCAATCTTCCACCCTTCCATGATCCCAGCGTTCCGCGTTCACCTTTATATAGCACAAAAAAGGGACGGATGGAAAGATAAAGTTATGCTTTCATATCTTTTCAAACAGGAGAATCGTCCTTTTGAAAGAACTGAAAGGAAGGATCAGGGGAATGGTTTCTTGCAACCGGTATTGAATCCCCTCTGTCCCGGTGAGAAGTCTAATTTCTTCATCATCCGCCTCACCTTTCATGGCGATGACGGTTCCTTCTTGTTTCAAGAAAGGCAAACTCAGGAGGAGAAAGGTTCGAAGATCAGAAAAGGCTCTTGAGAGGGTGATATCAAATCGACCCCCTAACTCTTGGAGGATTCCCTTATCTTGAACACGGCCATGGATCGCTTCTGTTCCTTTTAAACCGAGCCTTCGGATGATATGTCTTTGGAAATCGACTTTTTTTCGGACGGAGTCAATCAGAGTGATCTCAAAGGAGGGTTGAATGATTTTTAAAGGAATGCCGGGAAAGCCTGCCCCTGATCCAATGTCCAAGATGAAGGAATGTTCGGGGAGATAAGGGTAGACAGAAAGGGAATCAAGAAAATGTTTTAGAACGATCCCTTTCTCGGATCGGATCGCAGTGAGATTGATCTTTTGGTTCCACTTGAGGAGTTCCTTGAGATAAAGTCCAAAGGCTTCAATTGCTTTTTCATCCAAATCAATGCCAAAGGTCTTTGCCCCTTCAATGAGGAGATCTTTATTTTCGGCCTCCATTGAAAAACAATTATCACAAAACCTTCCCTTTTAAAAGCAGGAGTATTCCGAACAGGCTAAGGGAATGGATTCACAACGTTGTTGTCTGTTCTCGCCTTGCTCTTTCTTTTTCCTTGGACACTTCTCTTTTTTGAATTTTCGTACCGTCCAAGCAATGTATGTCCAATGACGATCAGTCATACGAAAGGAATCCAGGTTTCCGTAACAGAAACGAATTTTCTGCTTCGATGTAATTAGGTCTTTCTTATCGCAGATTATTCATTTCTCTGTCTCTTTTTCGGGCTTACGTTCCCGTGATTTTTCGGGTTCTTTCGGTTTTTCAATTCCCCTTTCCGCAGGCTTCGCTTTCTTACTCCCTTTTCGGTGGCCTGATTTCACTGGTTTGTCGGCCCCTTTTTGCACTGGTTTTACTTCCTTCGGTTTTTCAACTGCTCTTTCAGCAGGTTTTAATTCTTTGCGGTTTCTCTACTCCCTTTTCTGGCGGCCTGATTTCACGTGGTTTGTCGGCCCCTTTTTGCACTGGTTTTACTTCCTTCGGTTTTTCAACTGCTCTTTCAGCAGGTTTGAGTTCTTTGGGTCTCTCCACTTCCACGCCTCGACTGGGCCTGGTTTTTCTACTCCTTTTTCAGCTGGTCTGAATTCTCGAGGCTTTGCGCCACCTTCCGCTGGTTTGGATTCTTTCGGTTTTTCAACTGCTCTTTCAGCAGGTTTTAATTCTTTGGGTTTCTCGACCCCTTTTTCCACAGGCCTCGGTTTCTCTGCTCCCTTTTCTGGCGGTTTTACTTCCTTGGGTCTTTCCACTGCCCTTTCTGCGGGCTTGAATTCTCTCGGTTTCTCAATTCCCTTTTCAACAGGACCAGGTTTCTCTAGCCTCTTTTCAATTGGTTTCAATTCCTTGAGTTGCTCCATACCTTTTTCTGCAGGTTTTACTTTGTCAGCTCCTTTTTCCGAAGGCTTAAACTCCAGAGGTTTCTCGAACCCTTTTTCCGTTGGTCTCATTTCTTTAGGCCTCTCCACCCCTCTCTTCTCTATCGGTTTTACAGGCATCTTCTTGGGTGGTGACTCGGGTTTTAGGACAGAAGCTTCCTTTTCTCTTACCAGAGGGCGCTCCCGCTTCAATTCCTTAACTTTAATTTCTCTGATCGGTTCGGGGGGTCGTCTTCTCTGGGGAATTTCCTTAATCATGGGCATCGCCGTGGCTTTCTCTGGTTTAATATCCGGTCTGCCTAGACTGATTTTCTCTTTCAGGAATGGATTCTCCCTGACTTTGACCTCCACATGCTTCCCTTTGACAAAGGTATCGTGGTGAACAACGGTGACGGCATTCTGGACACGAACGTTCTTATAAACAATTTTATGGACATCAATATGTGTTATATTGATCTGGGTAACGTTGACACTGTGGGGGCCGTAGTAGCCATGACCGTAGTATATATCCGCGGGAGCCAGTGGAACCCATGAGACATAGGTAGGGGTGCGAACCCAGCCTACAAATCCAGGCCCCCAATAAACAGCCCCTCGTGCAGGCGGAACCCAGCACCATCCGATCGTAGAGATAAAAGCCCATCTCCCATAGTGATAGGGTGCCCAACCCCATGGTTCGTAGGAGACCCAGACATAATCGCCGCCGATCCACACCCATCTGCCAATCCTGTAGGGAGCCCATCCGGCTGAAACGACAACAGCAGGCGTCCAGACGTATCCGTATTCTCTTACTTGGACCCATCGTCCGTTTTCCTCAAAATCGCTGGAATAGGCCTGCAATTCATCGGGCAAATAGCGTGAGGGAGGCCTCCGCTCGGCTAATCTCCGATCCCTTTCTCTGTTCCATCTTTCCCATTCATCAGGAGGCCCCAACGGAGAAAGTTCCGCATAGGTTCCTTTTCTGAGGGAAAGGGTATTCCCCCCGTCCACGCTCGTTCTTCCTTCCCTACTTTCTGCGTAGACAACGCCCTCGTATACAGAGATGTCTGTATAACCATCCTGCGTTGTCTCTATGCTAAAATTCGACCTGTCATAAGTCCGTATTGATGAATCCGGTGTGTCGATCTGGAGGAGGCTTTCCCTCAATCCTCTAAAATTTGCATAGCCACGACCTTCGGTCAAATAAAACTGAAAAGAGTCCTTTTCGACGGTGAGTATTTCAAGAGCGGAATTTTCATCGAGCCTCAAGAAAGTCCCGTCCCGTAGCTGGAGTTCAGTTCTTCCCCCTTCGGGAACCCATATTTGGTCGCCATCCATCAATGGCATATTGATCGAAGCGGGGACCCACTCCCCCGTGTCCTCTGCTCTCACTTGGACATCGCCCTCAATCAAACTGATACGTAAAGATCCCAGCGTTGAACCTGAAGAATAGGCCGGGAGATGGAAAAGCATAAATACCAGGACTGCATATTTTAGAATTTTCATTGTTTCATCCTCCACTTCTTAATCAATTATAGCGTTTTATCTTATTAGACGAAAGTTAATGCAGTTTATTCTTGTTCAGGCCTACTGAATTTGCATTCCCCGCGCCAGAATGATTCCTTACCGGGGAAATTCCAACTCGAAAACAATTTACATTTCCAAAAGGTTTGATAAGATAGCAAGAAAAACCCCGCTTAGCGTGGGTCAGCTGGCGGCTAGGTCGTTCAAGTTGATACAATTCCATAAAAGTGGTAAATTATATATAAGGTCCTATCTACACAATTAACCCTATGGTTCAAAGGGGGAAAGGAGTTGGCTTATGTTCGTCCGAATTTTCGTAGTCGTTACGGTCATTTTGTTATCCGCATTCCCTGCTTCAGCCCAATTAGACAGACTCTTTAAAAGTCTCGGAGGGGGTGAAAAAGGCAGCGGGCTGAGTGATGTGAAGATCGGTTCTGGTTTAAAGGAAGCGTTGAAGATAGGGGCAGAAAACGCTGTCAATTTCACCGGAAAGAAGGATGGGTTCTTTCTCAATCAGGCCATCAAGATCTTGATGCCGGAAAAGTTGAGGACCTTCGAAAAAGGTTTGAGGGCAGTAGGCTATGGTTCGGAGGTGGATGAGTTCGTCCTGAGCATGAATCGCTCTGCTGAGAAGGCAGCTCCCTTCGCCAAACAGATCTTCTGGGATGCGATTGGAGAGATGACTTTCGAAGACGTAAGAAAAATCCTTTCAGGAAATGATACGGCAGCGACAGACTATTGTAGAGGCAAAACCACCAATAGACTCACAGACGTATTCAAGCCCATCGTCTCTAATGCCATGAATGAGGTTGGCGTAACCCGGCAATATAAAGAACTGGTTGGACGCTATGAGAACATCCCGTTTGTCAAAAAAGAAAGTTTTGACCTTGACCAGTATGTCGTGACCAAGGCTCTTGATGGATTATTCCATATGGTAGGCGAGGAGGAGATGAAAATCCGAAAAAACCCAACAGCCCGGACCACGGATCTTCTCAAAGAGGTATTCGGTAGTAAATAAAGAAACCAGATCAGATAGAATTGCAGAAGCGAGTTGGAGGATTGGCGGCTCCGATCGCAAAATGGAGCCGCCAATTCATCCCAATCTTAAAGTCATTCGCTATTTTTTCGGCGCCCCTTTCTTGGCGGGCTCTTCCTTGGCTTCGATACTGGTCGCCTTCATGACATACTTGACGGTAACCTTGGCTCCCACTTTCAGAGTCCCCGTTACCTTGGTATCTTTGTCATACGCAAACTCCCACTTATCTTTTCCCTTTTCGACAACGAGGTGGTCGCCATCTGCCTCGAGAACAGTCCCCGTCCACTGATAGTCGGCCTTAGGGGGGCGAGCAAAGGCGAAAGCTGCTACAATTAAAATCACACCCATCACGATCAAAGCACGTTTCATAATGGACCTCCTTTATTTGGATTTTGAATGGAAATAGTATTACGACAAAAAAAAGATTGTCAAGAGTAAAAATTGCACCTATCCCCTCCGGCCACCACCAAAGATGGAGCCCAATACTCCCCGAATGATCTGACGGCCGAGTTGGCTGCCGATGGCATGGGCTGCGCTCTTTACGGCTGCCCCCAGCAGTTGTTCTGTCTGAGACTTGGGCTCAACGGTCCGGCGTTTCTGAGCCGTCTCCTCCTGGGAAACCATCTTCATCTGCTCGGCTTTCGCTTTCAGTTTTTCATAAGCGGACTCACGGTCCACTGTCTTCTCATAATGTCCGTACAAGACCGATTCTCGAACAAATCGAGCCCGCTCTTCCGGATTGAGGGGGCTCAGCCGGCTACGGGGGGGATAGATCAGTGCACGTTCCACAATGGTCGGGGTTCCCTTCTCGTCCAAAACGGATACCAATGCTTCTCCGACTCCCAGTTCCGTGATGGCTTTGACGGCATTGAGTTTTGGGTTGGCGCGAAAAGTCTCAGCAGCGACCTTCACACTCTTCTGATCCTTGGGAGTGAAAGCCCTGAGGGCATGTTGTACCCGATTTCCCAGTTGGCCCAACACTGTCTCAGGAAGGTCGAGCGGATTCTGTGTGATGAAGTATACGCCCACGCCTTTCGAACGGATGAGACGGACCACCTGCTCGATCTTCTCTTCCAGAGCCTTTGGGACGTCTTCAAACAGCAGATGGGCTTCGTCAAAAAAGAAGACCAGCTTGGGTTTCTCCGGGTCGCCTACCTCAGGAAGCTGCTCAAACAGTTCTGAGAGCAGCCAGAGCAGGAAGGTAGCGTAAATTCTGGGTGACTGCATCAACTTATCGGCAGTGAGAATGTTAATCATCCCTTTCCCCTTCGGTCCGGTCTGCATCAGGTCTTCGATATTCAGGGCAGGTTCTCCAAAATATTTGTCTCCTCCTTGTTCCTCAAGAGTCAGAAGGCCCCGCTGGATGGCACCGATGCTGGCTGCAGAGATATTGCCGTACTGGGTCTTGAACTGTTCGGCATTGTCCCCCACAAACTGGGCCATGGCGCGCAGGTCTTTGAGATCGAGAAGCAAGAGACCGTTGTCGTCTGCGATCTTGAAGGTAATGCTCAACACACCACTCTGGATTTCGTTCAGGCTAAGGATCCGGCTCAGAAGCAGCGGTCCCATCTCCGAAATGGTGGTACGGACCGGATGGCCCTGTTCTCCAAAGACATCCCAGAAGGTTACCGGGTAATTCTCAAAGCTAAAATCTTTAAGGCCGAGTTTGCTAACCCTTTCGGCCACTTTTGGATTTTCGCCTCCCGGAAAAGGCAAGCCGGAGAGATCACCTTTTACATCCGCCATGAAAATTGGGACACCTATCGTGCTAAACTGTTCGGCCAGTACTCGGAGGGTGACTGTCTTACCCGTGCCTGTCGCGCCCGCGATGAGGCCATGACGGTTCGCCATTTTCGGCAGCAAGAAAATATCGCCTTTTCCTTTTGCGATTAAAAGTGGTGATGGAGTTGTTGCCATACTTACCTCCTAGAACTACTCAAGTCTAAGTCATTAAGGTCAGTATATAGGGTAATAATTTCCACTGTCAACATTGGACTTCTTTTTTCTTTCACGTCCATTTCTTTTTTGACGTCTAAAGTGGTTTTCTGTTACAATGCCCGCAATTCACGCTTATCCTCACCCCATCCCTCTCCTTTCAAGCTTACCAGTCAATAGGCAGGGGAGAAGGAGAAGGGGAGACTCTATGGCCAAAGCCAAAACCCATTTTGTATGTCAGTCCTGCGGATACCAGGCGCCTAAATGGTTGGGAAGGTGTCCGGGATGTCAGGAGTGGAACACTTTCGTTGAGGAGCGGGTGATTGAGGAAAAAGCTCCTGAACGAGACCTCCTTGGTTTTGAGACAGAGGCTGTTCCGACTCCTCTCACCGAAATCGTAGGTGAAGAGAGAGGAAGATTTCAGAGCGGGATCGGAGAATTTGATCGGGTCTTGGGAGGGGGAATTGTGTTCGGGTCAGTAATCTTGGTCGGAGGCGATCCAGGCATCGGCAAATCCACCCTTCTTCTTCAGGTGATGAACCGTTTATCATTCAGAGGGAAAAAAGTCCTTTACGTCTCTGGAGAAGAATCGCTCCAGCAGACCAAGATGAGGGCGGATCGGTTGGGCGTCTCCTCAGAGCACCTCTTTGTGGTCGCAGAGACATCTTTAGAAAAAATTCTCCAGGACATCCAGACGCTCAGACCTTCAACCGTAGTGGTCGATTCAATTCAGACGATTTATTCCTCCGAACTTCCTTCGACACCCGGATCGATCAGTCAGGTCAGGGAGGCGGCGAGCCGGTTGCTCTATTTGGCAAAGCATCTCTCCATCCCCATTTTCCTCGTCGGTCATGTGACGAAAGAAGGTTTTATCGCAGGGCCAAAGGTTTTGGAGCACATGGTGGATACGGTTCTTTATATTGAAGGGGAGACCACTCACGCCTTCCGGATCTTGAGGGCGGTTAAGAACCGTTTTGGCTCCACCAATGAAATTGGAGTCTTTGAGATGAAGGATTCCGGGTTGGTGGAAGTGGTCAGCCCCTCTGAATTCTTCCTTTCTGAACGGACCCAGCCCGCCTCCGGGTCAGTCGTCATGCCCAGCCTGGAGGGTTCAAGGCCTATCTTGATTGAACTCCAAGCCTTGGTCGTTCCCACAAACTTCGGTATGCCACGGAGAACAGCCGAGGGAGTGGATGTGAACCGTGTCTCCCTTCTCGTTGCCGTCATGGAGAAAAGGTTGGGGATGCATCTCAATAATCAGGACATTTTTCTCAATATCGCCGGCGGGATGAAGGTGGAGGAGCCTGCGGCTGATCTGGGGGTGATCGCCGCCATTGCCTCAAATTTTAAAGATAAGGTGGTCGATCCGGAGATGGTGGTCTTTGGAGAAGTGGGACTGGGAGGAGAAGTGAGAGGCGTCAGCCAATCAGAGGTCAGGGTGAAAGAGGCGTCGAGGTTGGGATTTAAGCGCTGCCTGATGCCGAAGCAGAATCAAGAAAAGGTGAAGGGAACCAAGGGCATCGAATTGATCGGGGTCAACTCCGTTCAGGAAATGATGAAAAGACTTTTTTAATAAGCGTCAAATCCCAAGCCCCAAATTCAAATGACCAAGATTCGGAATCCCGTCACCCCTCCCTTCTTCCCCTGCGTACCGGTGGGCAAGAAGAGAGAAGAACGGGGTGTAGGATTCATCTAGAGAGAATTGAAATTTCAAATTTCTTCTGATAAGGAATCTCCCATGAAAAGAAAGACTGTTGGATTGCTTTTGCTCATCTTCATTTTCTTAGGGTCATCCCAAAGTCAGGGGCAGGAGAGACATCTGAACCCTGGGGAGTTCTATGATGCGTCCATGGCGCTCTATCATAAGGGGAACTGCGGAGAGGCGATTCAAGGTTTTCTAACCATCATTCGATCTGCTCCAGCCAGCAAACTGGTCTCCTATTCTCAATACATGATCGGACTTTGCTATCTCAAAATGGAAAAATATGAAGAGGCCATTCAACAATTAGAGCTCTATTTAAGAAACTATCCAGAGAGTGACCGTGGGAGAGAAGCAGAGAGAGGGATCCAGATTGCAAAGGAACGGTTGAAAGAAAAAACACTCGGGCCATCCACTGTTTTTGAACGGGTCGTGAAAAAACCCTTCCCCAACGATAAGAAGGCGAAGAGACGGATCTGTGTTCAGGCCTCCTATTTTGAAGGAAAGACGCTTGAGGAAGTTGAGAAGAGGATGAAGGAGTTGAAAAATGCCGGCGTGAATACGATTATTCTTAGAGTCTTTCAGAATCGAGGGGATCGAACGTATCCCTTCGCTTCCGGCCGTCGTGAAGAGGGGGTCTATTTCAAGACGGAATATGCTCCCGTCGTTGACGATATCTTAGGGAAGTTGGCTGAGATCGCTCATCGGAATGGACTTGAAATCTTTGCATGGATGACCACGCGTTATGCCAACTATGGTTTGGAAGGCTCTCCTGAATATCGGTGTGTGAAGTACAATTTTGAAACGAAAAAAATGGAAATGGCAAGGGGCTTCAATCTCTTTCACCCGGAAGTGTTGAAGCGTCTTGAGAACCTTTTCCGCGACCTGGGTCGCACCCCCATTGATGGAATCCTGTTTCAGGACGATCTGATTCTTAGACATGATGAGGATTTCAGTCCCGAGGCCAATAAGGCCTTTCTGAAGGAATTTGGATACTTGCCCGATCCGGAACTCTTTTATATCGGTCCTTATAAATCAGACCCTGGAAAATACTATGTCAAGGGTTATACCGATCGCTTCTGGACTTGGGCGAACTGGAAGAACCGTTGGTTAATGAACGTGGCCAAACGACTGATGGAAGCTTCCAGAGAATCAAATCCGAACCTACAATTCGCCATTAATCTCTATTTTGAAGCCGTCCTCAATGATTTGAACGGCGTGGCTTGGTTCTCACAGAGCCTTTCAGGAGCGTTGAGAAACAATTTTGACTATTATGCCGTGATGGCCTACCACCGCCAGGCCATGAAAGATCGAAATATCGAAACGGGGGAGGCCATCGGGTTAATGGCTGAGGCCACTCAGAAGGCAGCCGAAGGGGTGGGAGATCCTTCGAAGGTGCTGATGAAAGTCTGGATTCTCGATTGGAAGAGCAATGGGGTAATCAGCACTGAGCTCGCCCCACGAAAAGAGATCGAGGATATCTTAACCGCGATCTTGAAACGTGGTAAGGTGAGTTTAGCCTTTGTTCCTTTCGTCGACCCATTCCCTATTGATGCATTGAAGGGGAAGTGGACCCCCTCTAAATAAAAGTTCGGAGTTCGGAGTTTTGAACTTTAATTATTTACTCCGAACTCCCTGCCTTCGCCGAAACGCTTCGTGCAGGCAGGCGAGCTCTCGACTCCGAACTATCATTAATGTACTTCTGCCCAGTTCTTCCCCGCATGGACCGAGACTTTGAGCGGGACAGAGAGATCCATCACAGTCTCCATTTCATTCTGAATCATGGGGAGGGCTTTTGGGAGTTCCTCTTCGGGAACCTCGAAGACCAATTCGTCGTGAACCTGCATGATCATCCGGGTCGAAAGACCGAGTTCTTCAATCCGATTCTGGATGTGGATCATCGAAACCTTGATCATATCCGCGGCTGTCCCCTGGAGAGGAGTATTGACGGCCATCCTCTCTGTCGCCTGTCGGATGGCAACGGTGGGGGAGTGAATGTCCGGTAGATAGCGGCGGCGATGCAAAAGGGTCATCACATATCCCCTCTGCCTAGCCTCTTCCAGACTCTTTTCGATATAGGTTTGAACCCCGATATATTTTTTGAAGTATTCATCAATATAAGCCTGGGCGATCTTGGGCTCTATCCTGAGTTGTTGGGAGAGACCATAGGCACTCATTCCATAGAGGATGCCGAAGTTGATCACTTTGGCCTCTCTCCTCATGGGAGGCGTCACCTTCTCCATCGGGACGCTGAAAATCTCCGAAGCCGTTCGGGCATGGATGTCTTCATTATTTTGGAAGGCGTGGATCAGCGTTTCATCTTGGGAGAGGTGGGCGAGAATTCTCAATTCGATCTGGGAATAGTCTGCAGAGACGATGGACCATCCTTTCTCCGGAATGAAGGTTTGGCGGATCCGGTTTCCCTCCTCTCCACGGACAGGAATATTCTGGAGGTTGGGATCACTCGAGGAGAGCCGTCCTGTCGCCGTCACGGTTTGATTATAGGAGGTATGAACGCGGCCAGTTTTTGGATGAATCAGTTTAGGAAAAGCATCGACATAGGTCGATTTGAGTTTGCTCAGGTTGCGATATCCAAGGATCTCGAGGGGGAGGTCATGTTGGAGAGAGAGCTTGGTCAGGACATCCACATCCGTGGAGTAGCCTGTCTTGGTCTTCTTGACTACGGGGAGTTTCAGTTTATCAAAGAGGATTTTTCCCAGCTGCTGGGAAGAGTTGATATTGAAGACCTCTCCGGCTAACCCGTAGATTCGTTCTATCTTCTGCTGAAGCTGGATTTCGATCTCCTTTGAATACTCGCGGAGAAGGTCCAGGTCGATTCTTACTCCCTTCATCTCCATTTTTGCCAAGACCATGACGAGGGGCATCTCCACTTGGTCAAAGAGGTCTTTCATTCCCCCCTCCGCCAGTTTTGGAAAAAGGAGATGAGAAAGTTGGAGAGTGACATCCGCATCTTCACAACTGTAGTCCCTCGCCTTTTCAAGCTCAATCTGGTCGAAGGTCAATGTCTTCGCCCCGGTCCCCACCACCTCTTTGTAGTCCGTGACAGAGCGATCCAGATATTCCTGGGCAATTTCACCCAGGTTGTGATTATGTTTCGTTGGATTGAGGAGGTAGGAGGCGATCATCGTATCCCCGTCTATTCCTTGCAGGTGAATCCCATATCGCTTGAGAACAATCCAATCGTATTTAATGTTCTGACCCACCTTCTTCATTCCTCTGTCTTCCAAAATAGGTTTTAACTGTTCCAATACCCAAGGCAGAGGAAGTTGCTGGGTTGCCCCCTGATTTTGGTGGGCAAGGGGAATATAGAAAGCCTGATGTGGGGTGTAGGACAAACTGATCCCAACCAGATCCGCCCACATGGGATAAGGGGATGTGGTCTCCAGATCGACGGAAAAGGATGCGGCCTTTTTCAAATCTTCTAATAAGGCGAGGAATTCATCTTGATGGATGACCAAACGATAGTCCCTCGTCGCGGACAGGGGACCCTTTTCTTCAAGGAGTTCTTTGAAGAGTTTGTTGAATTCCAACTCTTTAAAAATCTCCTTCAGACTCTTCAGATCAGGAGGGGAGAGAGAAAAATCCGTTAACTGGCAGTTGACGGGCACATCGGTATGGATCGTTGCCAACTTCCGGCTGAGACGAGCGAGGTCTCCATGGGTCTTTAAATTTTCTTTCAATTTCTTCTGGGGAATTTCTTCCACATGGGTCAGGAGATTGTCGATCGATCCATACGTTTTGATTAATTGGATGGCCGTCTTTTCTCCAATACCCGGGATACCCGGGATGTTATCAATGGCATCTCCAGCCAGTCCCATCACTTCCACCACCTGTTCAGGAGAAACGCCGAAACGCTCGATCACTTCCTCCACCCCGAACCTTTTCTCTTTCATGCTGTCATAGACCTGGATCCGATTACTGACCAGTTGAAGGAGGTCTTTGTCACCCGTGACGATCACGACATCGACTTCTGACTCCAGTCTCTTGGCCACCGTTCCGATGAGATCATCCGCCTCGTATCCCTCCCGCTCCAAGAGGGCAATTCGGTATCCCTCGATGACCTTCTTGATATAAGGAATCTGGGGGACAAGGCTCTCTGGCATGGGCGGTCGATTGGCTTTGTATTCCTTATAGACCTCGGTTCGAAAGGTGGGAGCCTTTGAATCGAAGATCACGGCAAGATAATCCGGCCGATGCTCCTTGAGCACTTTGAGAAGCATCTGAACGAAGCCAAACGTCGCATTGGTGGGAAGCCCCTTGGAATTGGAGAGATGACGGATCGCATAGAAGGCACGATAGATATAAGAAGAGCCATCGATTAGGAAAAGTTTGGAACGATCAGACATAAAATGACAAGCGCCAAATCGCAAATTTCAAATGACAAATAAATTCCAATGGCCCAAATTCAAAGACTTAAACAAAGCCGTTTCGGTCATTAGGTATGGGTGTTCGGGATTTATAAAAGACACCTGTTGAATACCGCCCAGCTCTGCTGGGCGGATGAAAACAGGTTCGCCGAAGACGAAATGTTTTAGAGTTTTAAATTGATAATTCCATGTAGCTTGGTACAGGGTTACCTCATCTGTCATTCCCACGAAAGTGGGAATCCAGGCTTGTTCCTTGG
Source organism: uncultured delta proteobacterium (assembly GCA_963711845.1). GTDB lineage: Bacteria > Desulfobacterota > BSN033 > BSN033 > UBA1163 > CAVQFR01. The sequence goes on along the minus strand of CAVQFR010000015.1, from coordinate 160,898 downwards.
AAAACAGGGGACCAACATAAACTGGATTCCTGCTTGCGCAGGAATGACGACATGGAAATAGGTTTTGAATCTTAATGCCCCGCAGCTCTGCTGCGGGGCACTTTACTTTGGATTTGGGGTTTGGAATTTGGAATTTGAGGTAAATCATCAGGGTCATTTCCCTTGTGATCTCAGAGGGTCAGGAGATATTCGTATGAACCCGATTTCCGCCAGAATTTTTCGCACGATACATCGCATCATCCGCAGATTTGACAAACCCCTCCAGGTCGAAGTGGTCCCTGTACTCGGATAGGCCGATGCTGACCGTAATGTGATGAGATTTGGTCTGTTCGATGGAAGAACGGATGCGTTCCGCAATGGCCCTGGCCCGATCCGCAGAGGCCCCGATGAGGAGAACGGTAAATTCATCCCCTCCGTAACGATAGCCAGAATCGACATTAGATCGGATGGAGTATTTGACGATCTCCCCGACTGTCTTCAAGACCCTATCCCCTTCCAGATGGCCATAGAGATCATTATACTTTTTGAAATTGTCGAGATCGAACATCAGGAGGGAGAGAGAGGTTTTTTGACGTTTCAGACGAGCCAATTCAGCTTCTAACGTCTTGAAGAAATGGCGATGGTTATAAAGACCGGTCAAATCATCGGTAATAGACAGTCTTCTGACCTCCTCCTCCAAATTTTCTTTCTCCCTCAGGGTTTTGTACTGTTCCAAACACTGGTTGACGATGTGAATCAGATGCTCGTTCTCAAAGGGTTTCTTCACGAAGTCAGAAGCCCCTTCTTTGAGGGCGTAGACAGCATTATCCACTGTGGCAAAGGCTGTCAGCATGACGACGCATTGATGAGGATTGATGATTCGGATTCTCCTCAGGGCCTCGGTGCCGTCGATTCCCGGAAGATTGATATCCATCAAGACCACGTCGGGTCTTTCCTCTTCGACCTTCTTCACTCCTTCTTCACCGGTCGACGCAATCGTGACGTCGTATCCTTCATAATGGAGAAGCTTTTGGATAATTTCCAAGGTATCCGGGGCGTCATCCACGACGAGGACTTTCCCTTTCCCTTCTTTTTTAGGAACGGTTGAGCTATTCATCTTTGTTCTCCGCAGAGAAGGGAAGGGTAAAATAGAAGGTGGAACCCTTTCCCAATTGGGACTCCACCCAGATATTTCCGCCATGTTCTTCAACCAATCGCTTCGCAATGGCCAGCCCCAACCCTGTTCCCCCGTGTTTGCCACCTTCAACCTGGTAGAACTCGTCGAAGATCATCTGCAGTTTATCCTCCGGAATGCCCATCCCCGTGTCTTTAATCTCAAGAAGAACAGATTGGTCCTTTGGTCCGGCGAGAATCTCGACCTGACCTCCGTCGGCAGTGAATTTGAATGCATTGGAAAGGAGATTAATGAAGATATCATGAAGGGCATTTCTATCCGCATAGATGAGGAGGTCTTGTGGAATGCCAACCTGAATAGAAAGGTGCTTTTCCACGGGAGTGACCTCGCCGATATATCCTCCCATCACCTCAGAGAGCAGGATCCGCTCTCGGTTGAAGAGGAGACGGTTAGATTTCATCCGACTCAAATCCAGCATTTGATCCATTCTCATTTGAATTCGATTGGTATTCCTCTGGATCGTAAGGAGGTAGGATTTCAGATTCTCGGGAATCTTCCCTTCTTTCTCGGAAAGGATAAAATCGATATTGGCCTTGATGGCCGTGAGGGGAGTTTTCAATTCATGGGAGGCGATGCCGATGAATTTCACGTTGGTTTCGTCCATTTCCTTTAACTGGCGATTGACCATTTCCAATTCCCTCTTGGCGTCTTGGAGTTCCCCGAGCATCTCCAGGGTGGAGGTCCGGGTCCGGTCCAGTTCCTTCACGGCCGCCTCCAACTGGTGGGTTCGTTCCTCCAATTTTTTCCCCAGATCGCTTCTAGATTCTTTAGACGGCATGGTCATTGGGTTGAAGGCTCTCGCCAGGCCTCCGATGAATTTAAATCGGCTCATAAATGCAATAGGGTTCCTCGGCCATGTATTCCCCGGAGAGTTCGTAGGCCCGCGCCCGGCAGCCTCCGCAAACCTTTCTGAACTCACACCTCCCGCATTTTCCCCGATAGCCATCGGTATTGCGAAGGGTTCGGAAGACTTCCGATTCCATCCAGATCTCCTGGAACGGTTTTTCTCTTACGTTTCCGCAATTCAAGTCGAGATAGCCACAGGGTTGAACCTGACCGACATGGGAGATGAAACAGAAAGAGATGCCGCCCAGACATCCCCGGGTCATGGCATCCAATCCATGGGTTTTCGGAGTGACCTTCTTTCCCTCTTTTTTCGCTTGTTGCCGTAGGATGCGATAATAGTGAGGAGCACAGGTCGCCTTGAGTTGGAGAGGAACCTTATCGATCTGTTCGTAAAACCAGTGGAGGGTTTTTTCATAATCGAGCGCAGATATTTCTTGATCTTTGAGCTGCTTTCCCCTTCCCGTCGGAACCAAAAGAAAGATGTGGAGAGCCACCGCCCCCAGACCGACAGCCAGGCGGAGGATCTCCGGGATCCGGTGGAGATTGACCTGTGTAATGGTGGTGTTGATCTGGAATTCGATACCCCCTTTTTTGGCCATCTCGATTCCTCGAAGGGAGCCTTCGAAAGAACCTTTCACTTTTCGAAAGGCATCGTGTGTCTCTGCCGTCGGGCCATCAATACTGATGCTGATCCGCTGAATCCCCGAAGCCTTGATCTTTTGGATGATTTCTTCATTGAATAATGTCCCGTTGGTAGCCATTACCATCCGGAACCCTTTTCCTGTTCCATAAGAGGCCAGGTCGAAGATATCCGGCCGGAGCAGAGGCTCCCCCCCGGTCAGGATGATGACGGGCTTACTGAAAGAGGCAATGTCATCCATCACTCTGAAAACCTCCTGCGTTGAAAGTTCTCCTTCGTATGGACCATACGCTGCAGAAGCACGACAATGAACGCAGGCGAGATTGCAGCTTCGGGTCAGCTCCCATGCAATCATCCTTAAGGAGTACTGATCAGTTCGGGGTTCGGAGTTCGGAGTTTCTAGTTTTTGATTGTTAACTCTTAATTCATCATTCATAACTCATAACTCTAAATTACTTTCCACTCTCCAGTTTTTTGGCTGCTTCTTTGGCAAAGTAGGTGAGGATCAAATCAGCGCCCGCTCTTTTAATGGAGGTGAGAGATTCCATCATTACCTGCTCCCCGTCCACCCATCCGAGTTGCGAAGCCGCCTTCACTAACGCAAATTCACCGCTCACATTGTAAGCCGCTACGGGGATGTTATAGGCTTGCTTCACTCGATAGATGATATCCAGATAGGGAAGGGCGGGTTTGACCATGATAATATCCGCACCTTCTTCGATGTCGAGCTGAACCTCTCTCAGGGCCTCGTCTCCATTGGATGGATCCATCTGGTAGGATTTCCGGTCACCAAACTGGGGTTTCGATTCTGCAGCCACCCGGAAGGGGCCGTAAAAGCTTGAAGCATATTTTGCCGAATACACCATGATGGGAACATCCTCGAATTGATTTTCATCGAGGATATTCCGAATGGCTCCCACCCTTCCATCCATCATATCAGACGGCGCAACAATGTCGGCCCCTGCCCTGGCGTGAGAGAGGGCTTGACGGCCAAGCAGATCGAGCGTTTCATCATTCAAGATTCTCCCTCCCTGTACCACCCCGCAGTGTCCATGGCTGGTATATTCGCAGAGGCAGACATCCGTGATGATGAGAATGCCCTCGACCTTTTCTTTAAGCTGTCTCACCGCCCTTTGAATGATCCCGTTTTCAGAATAGGCTTCCGACCCCAATTCATCCTTTTTTTCCGGAATACCAAAGAGCATGACACCCAAGATCCCCAAGGACTTAGCCTCCTTCACCTGTTTGGTTAAGAGATCAATAGAGAACTGAAAATGCCCGGGCATGGAGGAGATAGGTTGTTTTGATCCTTTTCCAGCACGGACGAAAAGGGGAAGAATGAGGTCATCCGGCCTGAGGTGGGTTTCTCGGATGATTCTTCGAAATAGCTCGTCTTTTCTTAACCTTCTTAATCGATACTGGGGAAATTTCATCGGGCCTCCTTGAAAGTTGATCTTCCCCCTCTTTTACAATATTTTAAGGTAATTGTCTATAAACGAAGTGAACTTAAATGTTTTAAAACCTTCGGATATCCTATATAATTCTCCTGAGAAATCATCATGATCATTCAAGGGAAAATTCCGGGGACGGAGTCTGCCGTGAACATCGTCATTGAGAAAGGGAAGATCGTTCGGACGGACCCTTATCAAAAAGGATCTCGCTGTGATTTCGGTGGGACGGACCTGTACGCATGTTCAGGTTTTTTTGATCCCCAGGTGAATGGGTTTGCCGGGGTGGACTTCAATAGCCCTCGTCTCACCCCTGAAGGGCTTCATCAAGCGGCCCTCTCTTTGGCCTCTACCGGGGTCACACGCTTTCTTCCCACCCTCGTCACCTCCTCCCATGAGAGAATGGTTTGCCAATTGAAAATCCTGGCAGAGGCTTTAAAGAAGGATCCTCTTCTTCAAAAAATGTGTCTCGGAATCCACCTCGAAGGGCCCTATATTTCCCCTGAAGAGGGGCCCAGAGGGGTTCATCCTCGGGAATTTGTCCGGCACCCCCAATGGGAGGAATTGGAGAGGTTTCAGGAGGCATGCGAAGGCCGAATCAAATGTGTGACATTAGCGCCGGAGGTGAAAGGAGCCATTCCTTTCATCGAGAAAGCGGTGACCCATGGGATCGTGATTGGCATCGGACACACCCATGCTACGGAAGAGGACCTGGAACAGGCTGTTCAAGCGGGGGCCCGTCTCTCCTGTCACCTCGGAAATGCTCCCTCCGCACTTCTTCCGCGCTATCGGAATTTAATCCAAAAACAGTTGGTCACGGATCAACTGATGGCAAGTATCATCGTCGATGGGATTCACCTTTCCCCGGACGCAGTGAAGAATTATGTCCGGGCAAAAGGAATAGATCGAATTGTTCTGACCACCGATAGTATGGCCGGAGCAGGAGCCCCTTCGGGAAGATACACATTGGGAGACTTAGAAGTGGAGGTGGGTTCCGACCGGGCAGCCCGGTCAGTTAGCACTTCTCGCCTCGCAGGCTCCACCCTGACCATGGACCGTGCCATTGCCAATGTGATTCGTTTTGCAGGGATTGATCTCGCTTCAGCGATTCGAATGGCAACGAATAATGAACAGAGACTATTTCCAGATGTGAGAGGAGAAATTATTTTAGGAGAGTCTGCCGATTTGGTGCTGTTTGGATATCAAAGAAGCCTGACGATTCGATCCACGTGGATTGAAGGGGAGAAGATTTTCTAAAAATGTGATAAGATGACCTCAACAAGGTTTCTCAGCACACCCAACCGCTCTTGGAAATGTTTTCTATGCGACGGGGAGGGTGACCTAAGACATTAAGAACAGGAGGGTGATCCATGAAATCAATTCGCTGGTTCTTTATTTTTTCTTTAGCTTTTTTTGTCGTGGAGGGTGCCGACGCAGGAACGTATTCTCTGAACCTTCGATATCAACCCGTGAAAGAATTTCCATCCCTTCAGCAGAAGATTGGAGCCACCCTTGGCATGGCCCCCTTTAAAGATGAAAGGGCGGATACCTTACGGATTGGCGCCCACGCCAATTTTCACGGTGATTTCAGTTATTTCAGAAGCCATCCTTTTCCGTTGGAAACGGCGATCAAAGAGTCTCTATCCAATGTCCTTCCCCGCTATGGGGTGAAAACCATTCCTATTCCCTCTTGGGATGGACAACCCGAATCTCTGAAGAACATGGAGGCCGATTCCGTCTTGATGATTGAAATCAAAAGATTCTGGACGGATGGGAAGGGGGCGCCGTTCAAAACAAATGTCAAGACCGTTGTCCAATTGGTTATCCATTTGGGGGTAAAAAAAGAAAGTAAGGTTTTTACACGAAATGTGGAAATCGAGAGGGAGATGACCGTGACCAGGTCGACACCCGAAAGGGTGGAAGCCATGATGAATGAAATTTTGACAGAGATTTTTGATACCTACTTTTCTAATCCGTATTAGGTCATCGGGTCCGACGGGCGTTGAGAGGAGGTAAGAATCATGAAGATCTTTTTGTGGATAGCCTTTCTAATCATCGTCATTGTGGCGATTTTCGCTGTTCAAAATTCATCTGCTCCTCTTATTACAATAAGATTTCTGCTGTGGAGATTTGAAACCTCTTTGGTCTATATCATCTTTGGATCGGTCGGTTTAGGAATATTGTTCGCCCTTCTTTTTTGGATTTCAGGAGCCTTACGGGCATCGTTTCGGTCGAAAAATTCAAATCACGGGTTTCCTTCAGCCTAACGATCACGTTGGGAAGGGTACATCATGAGGCAATTGCAATAATCATCCGGAGGAATATCCTCATCTCCTCGAAATCAAGACAGGTCTGACAGAGTGATTAAAAAATTACAGAAGGGGTAAGAGTGAAATTGACGCAATGGAGAAAAGGGTTAAAAAAGAAACCCCGTCTTCTCTGGGGCGTGTTAACAAAGTTCAACGATGACCATGGTTTTTTTCTCTCCTCGGGAATTACCTTCAACCTTCTCATCTGTTTGATTCCCTTCATCTTGTTGCTTTTGGCCTTGCTGGGCACCTACCTTTACAGTTTTCGGGAAGTGTTGAACCATATACGACACTACCTGGAAAATGCGTTCCCCTCTCTCGACCCAAAGATTATGAATAACCTCTTGAGAATCATTCGAGACCGTAAGATCGTTGGAGGGGTGGGCATCGTAGGGTTGGTTTGGACCTCCACGTGGGTGTTCAGTTCATTGAGAACAGCCCTGAATATCGTCTTTCAGGTTGATACCAGTCGAGGCATCCTTCGTGGGAAGGGAATCGATCTTCTCATGATTCTTTTGGCTGGAACTTTTCTGCTCATCAGTATGGTGCTCACCTCTGGGGTCACCTTTGTCCAGGGTTACCGCTTTCGTCCTTTTCTCAATATGATGCCAATCATTCGGTTCATCCTGAAATATCTCATCCCCTTCTTTTTCACTTTTTGGATGTGTTTTTTAATTTACAAAATCATTCCGGATAAGAAAATCCATTTCAAAACCGCTCTTCAAGCGGCACTCTTTACCAGTGTATTGTGGGAAGTGTCAAAACAGTTATTTGGATGGTATGTCCTTCACCTGGGGAGATTTTCCATCCTCTACGGCTCTTTGAGCACCGTGGCCATTTTTTTTCTCTGGATTTACTATTCCTCGGTTATCTTCCTCCTGGGAGGGGAGGTGGCTTTCTTGATAGAGAAAAAAAGACTTGATACTTCGACGGCGCCACACCCCAACCCTTAGGATGGGGTGAAGAGTGCCGCTTCCATCGACAAGCTCAGGATACTGAGTTTGTCGAAGTGCAGTATCAACCCCTGCCTACCGGCAGGCAGGCTGAGCCTTCGACCCGAGCTCAGGCCGAGGGGCAAACTCCGGGCTTTAGACCGGGGAAGGTCGAAGGGTTGATTCATGAAAAACAAGGTTTCACTTCTTGAAAACGCTGAACAGTTTATCGAGGCCTGTTTTTTCAAGTTGTGAGACAATTTCCAGTTCGCCCGCATCGAGCCATATGCCTTCACATCCAGAACATTTATCGATCTTAGTCGATTTATAATCGATTTCGATCAGTCCCATACCGCACTTCGGGCACTTCATGTAATGAAGCTCTTTAAGCTTTTTCTTCTCCGCTTCTGCGAGTTTCTTCTGTTTTCCTTCTTCCTGTGTTTTCTTTTTTTCGAATTCCATCCTCGCAAAATATTCTTCTTCTCTCTCGCTTGGTTTCCATACCATCTCGGATTACCCCCTCTGATGTTAGATTATATGTGTCTGATTCACTTCTCACCTTTGCCCGGCACGGCAGGAGAGCGATAGGGAATCGGGATGAATTCCACTCCTGGGCGCTGCGGTCTGGCCTGGGGGTAGAGGTCCATCAATTGATAGACTTCGTCAGGCATCTGGTCACTGACCGGAAGACCCATTGCCTTCGCCTCGTCACAAGTCTGATCGGGGTAATCATGTGTCCAGCGCCCTTCGCTGAACATTTTTGCCAGTTCCGAGGCCTTCTCAGGAGTCTGATGTTCTAAGAGAAGCCTATTGATGGTTTGATAGACCTGGGTAATGGCTTTCTTGGCGATATCTCCCTGGATGATCGTATGGTCTTCCCGATTAGGGTTTGGCTGTTCCAGGGCCTTGAGAATTGAGGCAGCCGGATAATAACCGGTCTGAGGGCTTCCCAATTGGGGATCGACGGGGCCCAAGACAGCATCAGGATCCATGACAATTTCATCCGCAGCAAGAGCGATCATCGTTCCACCCGACATCGCGTAGTGGGGAACAAAGACCGTGACGTTGCCTTGGTGACGTTTCAAGGCACAAGCGATTTGCTCGGAGGCCAGGACCAGTCCTCCGGGGGTATGCAAGACAAGGTCGATGGGCATATCCACGGGGGTCATGCGAATGGCTCGAAGGAGATGCTCCGAGTCTTCGATATCAATGTAGCGGGCAATGGGAAAACCCAGAAAATTCATGGTTTCCTGTCGATGGATCATGGTGATCACTCGAGACTGGCGGTATTTTTCTAAGTTTCGCATCATCCCCAGACGTTTGGCGGCCAAAAGACGTTTCTGTAATAAGGGAATGAAAATCTGGATCAGAATGATGATCCACAGGATGTTGAGAATATTGTTCATAGTTCCTCCTCTCTTTGGCGTGCCATCCAAAGTCTTCTAGAAGATTATATCCACAAAATTCAGTTTTTCAAATAAACATTATATTAATAAATGTATGGACATGGAAAAGGGTTTGAGATAATATTTTTCGGAGTTCACGAAAAGCCCGGCTCTTGTTCCGAAAGGGGAAAAAAGAAGTGATTCAAGAGAGAAGACGAAAAACCAAGATCGTTTGTACCATTGGTCCGGCGAGCGAATCGCCTCAGGTCCTGGAAGCCCTGATCCAGGCCGGGATGAATGTGGCACGACTCAATTTCTCTCACGGGACTCACGAGGAACATTTAAGAAAGATCGAAACCGTTCGGCAGATCTCAGGCCGGATGAAACAGCCCGTTGCCATCCTTCAAGATCTGTCCGGTCCCAAAATTAGAATTGGTAAGGTGAGAGAAGGCGGGGTCGAACTGAGACGGGGGGAAGATTTTTTCCTGACCAATCAGGAGATCATGGGTGACGAGAAGGGGGCGTTTGTGAACTATGCTTCCCTTCCTGATGAGGTGAAGCCCGGAGATACGATTCTTCTCTCGGACGGAACCATCGAACTTCGGGTGTTGAAAAGCGACGGTCAAAAGATCCAATGTCGCGTCATGGTCGGGGGTATGCTCACGTCACACAAGGGAGTCAATTTTCCAACCCGGTCCATTCTCGCATCGGCATTCACGGGGAAGGATCAACGAGACCTTCTCTTCGGTATTCAACACGGAGTAGACTTTATCGGTCTTTCCTATGTGAAAGAGGCTGCTGACATCAGAGAGGTTAAGAGATTCCTGGAAAAGGAGTCAGCCCATATTCCTGTCATTGCAAAGATCGAGCGGAAAGAAGGCTTGGAACACATTGACGAGATCTTGTGGGCTTCAGATGGAATTATGGTTGCACGAGGAGATTTGGGTGTAGAGACTCCTCTTGAAAAAATCCCCAATGTCCAGAAGATGTTGATTCGGAAGGCCAATGCCCTGGGAAAACCTGTGATCACTGCAACTCAGATGCTCAGATCCATGGTAGACCACGCGCAGCCCACAAGGGCAGAGGTGACGGATGTGGTCAATGCCATTTATGACGGGACGGATGCAGTCATGCTTTCCGAGGAGACGGCCAGCGGCCAGTTTCCTGTCGAGGCTTTCCAGATGATGGCGAAGATCGCTCTGTCAGCAGAAGAGGAATTTCCTCATTCTCTATTTTTAAGGAGGGAAACGGACGAAGGGTTGGAAGGGATGAATGTCCAACGGGCGATCACCCGCGCTGCTTCTTTGCTGGCTGAAGAAGTGGGGGCGAAGGTGATTATTACTCCAACTGAATCAGGAAGTACGGCACGTTGGGTGTCGAAGCTTCGGCCTCGTCAGCCCATTCTTGCCTTGAGCCGGCACATTTCAACCGTCAGGGAACTCAATCTCTGCTGGGGGGTCTACCCTGCTCTGGTCCCCGACTGGAAGGATACGGATGAAATGTTGGAGAGGTCGAAGAGGATTCCACAAGAGTTGGGAATGGCCTCAAAAGGAGAAAAGATTGTCATCATCGCTGGAGTTCCCATCAGCATGCCGGGAACCACCAACCTCATCAAAGTGGAGATCGTGGAGTGAGTGACCCGCCTCGAACACGCCTATCATTCCAATCTCTGAATGGAAAAGTCGGAGCGAAACTGCATAAGAAGAAACTTGTATCTTGATTTATCTCTCTTCTTCTGATATTCTTATATTTACGTCGCTGAAGGCGACGCAAGTTATAAGTGTTGAGTTTTGAATTAGGGGTTGTAAGAATTATTTATTTTTATCTTTTTTAGGGAAACTCAGCACTCCGACTCATAACTCCAAACTAAATATTGGGGGCGTAGTTCAATTGGTTAGAGCGCCGGCCTGTCACGTCGGAGGTTGCGGGTTCAAGCCCCGTCGCTCCCGCCAGAATGAAAAGGGGTTAGCAAATCTTGCTAACCCCTTCTTGTTTTTTGCATCATTTTCAAAAATTTCCAAATAAAACACCAGCTTTCCGCCAATAATCTCACAAGTAAAGGAGAGGGGTTGATTTGGCCTGGGAAATCATATAAATTACCTCATTATGAATAAAGTTGCCTTCCTTTTTTGTGTCCATAATCATCAGCCCGTGGGAAATTTTCTCCACGTCTTAGAAAATGCATACGAAAAAGCCTATCTTCCTTTCATCGAAGTTCTCAAGAAATATCCGTTCATGAAGATCTCCATTCACTATACCGGGATCCTCTGGGATTTTTTTAAAGATCATCACCCGGAATTCATAGAAACTCTAAAGGAGTTGGTCAGAAAAGGACAGTTAGAGATGATGACGGGTGGGTATTATGAGCCGATCCTCGCGGTCATCCCTGATGCGGATAAAGTTGGGCAGATCAAAAGGCTGACGCAAAAGATTCAGGAAGAAATGGGAGTCACTCCTCAAGGAATGTGGCTGGCAGAAAGGGTCTGGGAGCCCCATCTTCCGAAGTATTTAGTAAAAGCCGGTGTGGAATATATTACCATCGACGACTATCACTTCAAGAAATCCGGACTGAGAGAAGAGGATTTACACGGCTTTTATCTAACAGAGGAGGATGGGAAGAGCTTAAAGGTTTTTCCAGGGAGCGAGACGTTACGGTACATCATTCCTTTCCATCCCCCGGAAGAAACCCTGGAATATCTCTCTAAGCTTCGAGGGTCCTCTTGCGCAGCCATTTTTGCCGATGATGGTGAGAAATTTGGGATCTGGCCTTACACGTACCGTTCGGTCTATGAAGAGGGTTGGTTAGAACGTTTCTTTGGATTGATAGGGAAAAATCTGGATTGGCTTGAGCCCATGCCGCTCGGAGCCTATGCCATTCGCGGGAAGCCTCTCGGAAGAATCTATCTTCCCTGTTCCTCTTATATGGAGATGGATGAGTGGAGTCTCCCTACAGAGGCCATGGTGGAATATGGAAAGGTCGTTGAGAGATTGAAGGGGGGACCTGAAGGGGAAAAGGTCAGAAGATTTATTAAAGGAGGATTTTGGAGAAACTTCTTTTCCAAATATCCTGAATCGAACGATCTCCATAAAAGGGTCCTCCATCTTCGGGAAAAAATTGGGAATGAAAAAAAGAAGCCTATCCCCAAAAGCCAAGATGTCCTTCACTATCTCCATCAAGCCCAGTGCAACGATGCTTATTGGCACGGTGTGTTCGGAGGCCTCTACCTTCCTCATCTTCGCCATGCCCTTTATGAGAATCTGATTATGGGAGAGTCCATTTATGATCGAGGGATACATGATAAGAAAGATTGGATCGACTTGGAGAAGTTGGATTTCAACGGAGATGGAGATGAGGAAGTCATTCTAAAGAACCCGGAGATGGTTCTCCTTTTCAGTAGCCGTGGGGGAAGCCTTTTAGAAATGGATGATCGGTCAAAGGCATTTAATATCCTTGGGACCCTTACTCGAAGGAAAGAGGGCTATCATCACAACTTATTGGAATCCCGGGAACAAGCATCGAGGGATGAGGCATCGACAGCCGGAACGAGGACCATCCATGAGATTTTTCATTCGAAGGAGGAGGGTTTAGATCAATATCTCCATTTCGATGGATATCGAAGATCCTCTTTCTTGGATCATTTCATCGCGGAGCCGATGGATTTTGAATCTTTTCGAAGATGCCAGTATCAAGAGGAAGGGGATTTTATTCAGGAACCCTATGAGATCGAAGTAAAAGGAGAAGGGAGGGATCGGGAAGTCTTCTTTTCTCGATCGGGGGGCCTTTTAAGGAATGGAAAAAGAGATCCGATTAATATAGAAAAAGGTTTTTCCATCCCAGCCCGTCAGAAGGTAGTAAAAGCCTCTTATCAAATTACTTATAAAGGAGAGCCGAGAAAAACGAATTTCGGCGTCGAATTCAATATTAATCTCTTAGCCGGAGATGCACCGGATCGGTATTATGATATTCGAGGGCATCAGCTCGAAGATCGAAGGCTGGCGAGCATCGGTGAATTGGAGGATGTTTCAGAGATTCAATTGGTTGACGAATGGGTAGGAATGAAGGTTGTCCTGAAGATGGACAGAAACTGCAATCTCTGGCGTTTTCCCATTGAGACCGTTTCCCTCTCTGAGAGTGGATTCGAGAGGATTTTTCAAGGTTCATGTATGCTCCTTTATTGGCCATTGGACTTAGAGTCGAGAGGAGAGTTTGAGGTCACCGTTGAATTAGGGATTGAACACTTATAGAAATTCGCCTGAGGTATGAGGCATTAGGTTTGAGGCAAGAATATTTAGCCTTTAACCTCTAACCTCAATCCTCTAACATTCTATCAGGAGGAGATAAGATGGAAAAGAAAGAGAAGTCTTTGGAGAAAATGACTGCTAAAGAATTGAGAGAGATGGCCCTCGGATTGCCCGGAATCGAGGGCGTCCACGCGATGAAAAAAGAGGAATTGATTACAGCCATTCGTGCAGCTAAAGGCATCACGGAGCCGGAGCCCAAGAAAGAGAAAAAGGCCTTTGTTAAGAAGGAGAAAGTGGTTTTAACCGTGGCCCAGTTGAAACAGAGGGTGAGAGAACTGAGGGCCAAAAGAGAGGAACTCCTCCAGGCGAAGAATTTGAAGACGGCTGAGATCTTTAGAAGACGGGTCAGCCGATTGAAGAAGAAGACCCGGCGAGCGGCCTAATCGAAAGGCATGGAATGGTGGAATGATTGGAATAATGGAATATTGGAAAAAAACAAGAATAACTTCTGAAACTGCTCAAAATCATTATGCGACTATTCCAATTATCCATTGTTGTTTGTCTATTGCTGTCCCATCATTCCAGTATTCCATTCTTCCATTATTCCAGGGTTGTTCGGATATGCCTAAAGTCTCCGTTATTATTCCCACCTATAATCGTCTCCCCATGCTGAAAGAGGCGGTGGATTCAGTCCTTGCTCAAGATTTTGAAGATATGGAGCTAATTGTTGTCGATGATGGATCTACCGACGGGACAGTAGAGGAGATAAGGCGATACGGAGGAAGAGTCAAGCTGCTCCAGCATTCTGTGAACAAAGGGGTGAGCGCTGCCAGAAATAAAGGGATTCTTCATGCGAGAGGCAAATATATCGCCTTTTTGGATTCGGATGATCTTTGGGTGAAGGGAAAGATGAAGATTCAAGTGGCTTTCCTGGATGACAACCCCCATTATCCCCTGTGCTACACCGATGAGATCTGGATTCGCAAAGGGAAGAGAGTCAACCCGATGCTCAAGCATGCGAAATATTCGGGATGGATCTTCGAGAAGTGCCTTCCTCTCTGTATCATCAGCCCCTCTTCCGTGATGATGAAGAGGACACTTTTTACCAAAATTGGCCTCTTCGACGAGGCCCTTCCGGTGTGCGAGGATTATGACTTCTGGCTTAGGATCTCTGCCCGGTTTCCTATTTTCTTTATCAATCGCAAACTCATCATCAAGCGGGGAGGGCATCCTGACCAGCTTTCCCAGAGATCATGGGGAAATGACCGCTACCGGGTGATGGCTCTGGAAAAGCTTTTGTCGGAGCCTTATATCGGATCCGAAGAAAGAGAGATGATTCTTAAGGAGATGGAGAAGAAATGCTCTGTCCTTTATAAGGGTTTTCTAAAAAGAGGGAACGCGATTGAGGGAAGACAATATCAGGAGATCATGAAGCGATATGAGATAGAGATATAATACAATACCTTTATTTCGATTGGTGGGGTGGTTGAGATGCAAACGATTCAGAGGGTACCTCTTCAACAAATTGACCTATCAGATGATACCTTTTCCATCAATTATTTGCCCGACCTCCAAAAACTTCGATCTTCGATCGGAGAAATAGGATTAATCCAGCCTGTGCTTTTGAAGAAGAAGTTGGATGGATGCCAGATTATCTGCGGGTTCAGAAGAATTTCAGTGATGAAGGAGTTGGAGAAAACGGAGATCGAGTCGAGAGTATTTGAAGTGAAAGAGATGGATGAATTCCAGCTTTTTTCCCTCTCCCTGCATGAGAATCTAACGACCCGAGGATTCAATACTGTTGAAAAGGCGATCGCTCTGAATAAATTGATCCATCTTTTTCAAATCGATCCTGTCGCGGTCACTAAAACCTTCCTCCCCCTCTTGTCTCTCGAGCCCAATGAAAAGATTTTGAACACCTACCTCTCTCTTGCTCAGATGGAGGATGAAATCAAAACGTATGTATTGAAAGAAGAGGTTTCCCGCTCCAACATACGTAGGCTATCCACCCTGACTCCTGATGACCGAATGGTTATTTTCTCTCTGATCTCCCGCTTGAAATTGGGTGAGAACCGGTTGAGAGAGGTCCTTACTCTTTTGGAAGAAATCTCAAGAAGAAATCAATGTGAAGAAAAAGATATTGTTGAACGGTCTGAAATCCAGGCCATCCTTTCTCAAAAAGAACTTACCCCATCTCAGATGACAGAGCGTATCAAAAAGGTTCTCACGGACCTCCGTTACCCAAAGTTGAATCAAATGGAGAAAGCGTTTGAGAAAAATAGAAAAGACTTGAATTTGCCCTCCAATATCTCGCTTCACCATGTTCCTTTTTTTGAGGGGAAGAGATTAAAGATCGAATTTCAATTTGAAACAACGGATGAATACCAGGCCATCCTGAAATCATTATCGAGCCTCTCGGATAAGAAAGAGTTTGAGGAGATCATCCAAAGTGTATAATAAGCACCAAATCCCAAGCACCGAATACCAGATAAGTTCCAATGAACCAAATTCAAAATTCCAAACCCCCTCACCTTTCCGCTCTCCCCCGAGGGGAGAGAGATGGGGTGAGGGGCGCTCATTGGAAATTGGTATTTGGAATTTATTTGGGATTTGTAATTTGGAATTTGGGATTTAAAATTGTTACCCATTCAGATTGAACGAATTTATCTCGATGAAAAGGCTGAAAAGGATTCGGTTTCAGAAACCATTCTTAAGGCCCTCCCCAATATTCCCGTAGAAAGAGTTCAGGACAAGCGATCTCTCATCAAACATTTTTCTTCTATGCCCGATCCCATTGGGATCGGGAAAAGACATCTTCTCATCACCCATTTTTACGGAAGGCGTTTAAAGCCCTGTCCGGGAACCTCCAATCATATCTGCTGCGGGTACTATGTGATCAACGCTGTCACCAATTGCCCGATGGATTGCTCCTACTGTGTCCTGCAAGGATACCTGAACAATCCATTTCTCACCCTCTATACCAATTGGGATGACCTTCTTGAAGAGATAGATGATTTTCTCTCAAGGGATCAGCAATCC
The DNA here is from genome assembly GCA_963711845.1 of uncultured delta proteobacterium. GTDB lineage: Bacteria > Desulfobacterota > BSN033 > BSN033 > UBA1163 > CAVQFR01. The sequence continues at coordinate 144,883 of CAVQFR010000015.1, read as the reverse complement.
CTCCCCCGGTTGGGAACAGGAGAACTCTCCGACAGCCTGGCTCTGGAATCGATCTTTCCATTCTCGCAGTTCCTTATTCCATTCTTTGCGGAGAGGCACAATGGTATTCTGGAACTGAAGACCAAGTCAGCGAATGTCGATCCTCTTCTTCCTTTGAACCATCGAGGGAAAACAGTCGTCTCCTGGTCGCTCAATCCTCCCAATATGATCGAAAGGGAGGAGAGGAGGACGGCTCTATTGAAGGAGAGGATCAGTGCAGCAAATAAATGTCAGGAAAAGGGTTATCCATTAGGATTTCATTTTGATCCGATCCTTTACCATGAAGGCTGGGAGAAGGGATATCAAGAGACCATCCATCAACTTTTCAAACAAATCGATCCCAAAAGGGTCGTCTGGATCAGCCTGGGAGGGTTTCGTTACCCACCTAACCTCAAAGCGATTGCAGAGGAGCGTTTTCCAAAAACCGAAGTGTTTCTGGGAGAATTATTTCCGGGAAGGGATGCCAAGTTCCGGTATTTGAGAGAGATTCGAACGGAGATGTATCAAAAGATGGTAGGATGGTTGAAGGAGGTAGACCCAGATCTCTTTATTTATCTCTGCATGGAAAGTAAGGAGGTCTGGGAAAAGGTTTTTGGCCGGGCCCCCGAGAACAGTCGTCATCTGAATCAGATGTTTGAAGAGAGGGTGAGGAAGGTTTTGAAATAAACCTACCCGGACTCACTCCCCCCTTTTCTAAAGGGGGGGTGAGGGGGGATTAGATGTTTTTTTACAATACAAAATTAAAAAAATACTCTCAAGAACTTAGAAAAAATATGACCGATGCAGAAAGGTTGCTGTGGTCGAGACTGAAAAGAAAACAACTAAGAAATTTCCAGTTTTACAGACAAAGAATCATAGGAGATTTTATTGTTGACTTTTACTGTCCCAAATCAAAACTGATTATCGAAGTTGACGGTGGTCAACACTATCAAGATGAAGGGGACACGAGAGATAAAGTAAGAGATGATTATATGAAGAAGCTTGGAATGAAAATTTTGAGGGTTTCGGATAGAGAAGTGCTTAAGAATCTCCATGGGGTTGTTGAAAGGATGTATGAAATTCTGTAATCCCCCTCAGTCCCCCTTTAGAAAAGGGGGAGGTAGAGCAGAAGGTTTAGAAAAGGGGAGGAGTGGTGCAGAAGATTTGGAAAAGGGGGAAATTTTTCTCCTCCCTTTACTAAAGGGAGGAAGGGAGGGATTATAAGAAGGCTTACTTTCGATTCAATTTGATTCATATGGGAGGGTGAGACGATGAGATTGAAAGGAAAGGTTGCTTTAATTACGGGTTCTTCTCGTGGAATGGGAAAAGAGTTCGCCAAGGGGTTTGCCAAAGAAGGGGCAGACATCGTCATCAATGGCAGAAACCTTGAGAAAGCCAAACCCGTGGCAAAAGAAATTGAAAGGTTGGGTGTAAGGACAATGGCCATTGGCGCGGATGTCTCTGTCTCGCAAGATGTCACACGAATGGTGGAAGAAGCCGTGAGCGCATTTGGAAAAATCGATATCCTGGTGAATAACGCCGGGGTCAATCCTTTTATTCTGGAGGCTGAGAAGATTAAAGAAGAAGGTTGGGATCAGGTGCTTGACGTAAATTTAAAGGGCGTATTCCTCTGTTGCCAGGCAGTGGGGATGAAGATGATCCAGCAAGGAGGGGGGAGGATCATCAATATTTCGTCGACTGCAGGGATTATTGGCGAACAGGGTTTCTTACCCTATTGTGTCAGCAAGGCTGGGGTCATGACACTTACTCGAATCCTTGCCTATGAATGGAGCCGATACAATATCCTGGTTAACGCCATTGCTCCAGGATTGATTGCAGGGGGGATGAATACGCCCATCCTCAATAAAGAGATTCTGGTCTCTGGTTTAACGCAACAGGTTCCTCTAAAAAGACTTGGAAAACCCGAGGAGATTGTAAATACGGTTTTATTCTTAGCTTCCGAGGAATCCGGTTACATTAATGGAACGACGATTGTAGCAGATGGGGGGGCGACGGGCTACCGCCCGACCGGATTTCTCGATCTGATTGCTGAAATGAAGAAGAAATCTTCTAAACCTTGATGAACCTATGGGGTCATACCATCAGATATTTCTTTTTTGTTTCTTCATCTGCCTCAAAATCGGCCACCGTCCCGCCAAAGCGGATACGCCCATTATCGATCACATAAACCCGATTGCTCAATTTCAGGGCTGACTTTACATTCTGTTCTGAGAGGAGAATGCTGATCTCGGCTTGCTTTAGCTTAAGGATCTGTTGCTCAAGATCCCTTACGATCAGGGGAGCCAGACCTTCTGTCGGCTCATCGAGCAGGAGAAGTTCAGGGCTGTTCATCAATGCTCTGCCGATCGTAAGCATCTGCTGCTCACCGCCGCTCAGATTCCCTCCCCGGCGCGACTTGATTTCAGCCAGAGTGGGGAAGAGGTCATAGACGCGTTCTCGGGTCCACTCGTTGTTCCGGCTGAATGGGATTTCCAGGTTATCATCGACCGTGAGGTCCGCAAAGATACGCCTGTCGTCGGGCACGAAAGCAAGCCCCTTACGGACGAGGAGAAAGGGTTTCTTACCCGTAATCTCCTGTCCCTTGAAAAGGATGGCGCCCTGTTTGGGAGGGGTGAGCCCCATGATGCTTCTCATGGTGGTGCTTTTCCCCGCCCCGTTTCGGCCAAGCAGGCCGACGACCTCGCCCTTTGCGACCGTGAGGGACACGTCAAAGAGGATGTGGCTGAGACCGTAATAGGTGTGGATCTTGTTTACACTGAGCATACGTCACCCCCGCCCAGGTAAGCGTCTTGCACCTGCTGGTTGCACCGTACCTCGTCCGGCAGCCCCTGAACAATCGTCGAACCCCGCACCATCACCATGATTCTTCGGGCGATGGCGAAGACCAGCTCCATGTCGTGCTCGCAGAAGAGAATGGTCAGTCCCAGGTTCTGCGATAACCGTTTGATGAGGTCGATACATCGGGCGGTTTCTTCAGGGGACATCCCTGCGGTTGGCTCGTCGAGGATGAGGAGTTCAGGCTTGCCCGCTAATGCGATGGCGATCTCGAGAACTTTCTGGTCTCCATGGGAGAGCGCACCGCACACGTTATCTTTCTTATTGATCAGGCCGACGCTTTCGAGGATTTCGCCTGTTTCTTCGTTGACAAACTCTCGCGAAGGCGTAAACCAATGGTAGGTTTTCCCCTGTTGGGAAAGCACGGAGATGCGCACGTTTTCGAAGACCGTCAGCCTGGAAAATATGTTGACCACCTGGAAAGATCTTGTGATCCCCTTCTTGCAGGTTTTATGAGCCGGGAGTCCGGTAATCTCCTCACCCTTGAAAATGACCTGGCCTTCATCCGGCTTGAGTATTCCGGTCACCAGATTGAAGAGGGTGGTCTTCCCAGCCCCATTGGGACCGATGACAGCCACGATTTCTCCTTTGCTCACATCAAGGGTTGCCTTGTTTACTGCCAAAAAGCCGCCGAACGATTTGCTCAGACCCCTGACCTCTAACATAAGCCGCTATCCCCTATTTTCTGCCAAAGTAAGCTTATTCCAAATTTCAAAAACTTTGCCTAAGACCCCCTCTGGCAAGAAAAGAATAACTGACATGAGGACAATGCCAAGAACCAATGTCCAGTAATCTGTATACCCACTGACAAAGGTACGCAATAATACAATAATCGCCGCCCCCAGCATGGGCCCGAGAAAGGTAAACCATCCGCCCAGGAGGGCCATAATCGTGATCTCCAACGAGAGTGTCCAGAACAGCATATCGGGGAAGACCGAATTATCAACCACCACAAAGAGAACGCCAGCAACCCCTGCAAAGAAACCGGCCATGACAAGGGCAGTCAGTTGGTGGCGTCTGACGTTAACGCCAATCGCCTGACTGCGTACGGCGTTATCTCGGATTCCCTGGAGCGTGCTCCCGAAGGGCGAATGGAGTATCCGATACATGAAAAACATGGCGAGACCCGCCACAATCATCGTAAAGTAGTAAGCCCCCTTGGATGACCCAATCATCGAGGGAACCGAAATACCATGGATACCATCATCCCCGCCGGTAAAACTGTACCACCGGTAGACGATTGCCCAGACCAGCGACCCCAAGGAGATCTGAAGCATCCCGAAGTACAGCTTTGACAAGCGAATACAGATGATGCCCATGACCAAGCTGAGAGCAGCGGCCACCAGGGGCCCGAGGATGAAGGCAAGCCATGGGTTGTAACCGAGCTTTGTGATCATCACGGCAGCCGCGTACGCCCCGGTCCCATAGAAAACCGCATGGTGAAGCTGATAGATACCCCCGTAACCGAGTGCAAAGTTGAGACTCGTCGAGAGCAATCCCATGGTGACGATCAAGGCTGTTAAATAGGTATAAAATCGTGGAAGGCCGAAGGGAAGGAAAGCCAGTATGGCTGCTAACAGAAGCAGGATGATGATCGATTTCTTTCCGCCCACTATCCCATACTCCTTTTCACCATGTAGACTTCAACAGCCCTGTGGGTCTGAAACTAAGAACCACGACCACGGCTGCGTAAGGAAAGACGATTCCAAACTGAGGCCAGATGAGAATCCCCAGGGACTGGGTCAGACCGAAAATAAGTGAACCGAGCAGAGCCCCCCAGATATTGCCCAACCCGCCGATGATCACAATGAGGAAGGCTTCCATGATCAGGGTGTGGTCCATGCCCAACACCACATTGACAATGGGGGCAACGAGTGCGCCGCCAAGACCTGCCAGGAAACAGCCGATGACAAAGACGATACAGAAGACAAGACTCACATTGATTCCTACTGCCCCGACCATTTCTCTATCCACTGCTGCCGCTCTCGATATCTTACCCATTTTTGTTTTGTTCACGATGAGCCAGAGCACGATCGCCACAACGGGGCCCATCAGCAGGAGAAAAAAGTTGTACACAGGGAAGGGCAGACCAAAGATGGGAATCGATCCCTGAAAAAAACTGGGCATGGAAACAGACCTGTATTCCGCACCCCACACCATCTTGACCAGGTCCCCGAAGACCAGACTAAAGGAGAAGGTGAGCAAGAAGAGCATGATGTGTTCTCTTTCATACAGCCGGCTGAAGATGCCGCGCTCGATGATGAAACTGACAAGGGCCACGCCAAGAGGCGCCAGAAGTATGGCCATCCAGTAACCCGTGATCCCGCCGCCGAACACCCTGGACACGGTGTAGGCCATAAAAGCCCCGATCATGTAAAGGGAACCGTGAGCAATGTTGGGAATTCTCAATACACCAAGAATGAGGCTCAGGCCGGAGGCAACGATAAAAAGGATGACGGTTCTGCTTAAGCCCAAGAGTATCTGGCAGAACACCCCTGGTGAGCAAAAAGCCGAGATGAAATCCAAAGTCAATCTCCTTATTAAGGCATGCCCGGTAGATACCCATCGAAGCGGGTGCCTGCCGGGCATGCAAGGCCATGTTTTTTAGGCAAACCTTATTTTCTGACCTTCATGATCTCGTCACAGGTGGGTAAGATAATCCTTGCCAGCTATGGTCATAATGTTGTCTGCAATGAGGTAATCGTATTGAGGAGAGGCCTTCGTAACACCGAAGAACATCGGCAGCATGAGTTGGTGATCGCATTTCCGCATCTCCAGCTTGCCGACAGGGCTGTCCACGGTGAGGCCTTCCATGGCAGTGATGAACTTCTCTTTGTCAACCTTACCCGCCTTCTGATAGGCCTTGGCTATCAGCTGGGCCGCCGCATAACCGTAAAGGGCTCCAACCTTGGGAGGCCTGTTATACATTTTTCTAAACTCCTCCACAAAGGCTTTGTTTTCTGGAGTCTCGGGATAGTAGTACAGGTAATTCACAGTGCCCCATACACCTTCCGGGGCGTCTTTGCCGAGGGCCTGCAAATTTGATAACTCAATTGAGGTATGCAGAACGATCGCGAGCTGTTTGGCAATGTCCATGGCCTTAACGAGTTTTAAGAAGTTAGCGTTTCCTGACCCGCCTGTTCCCATAAGCAAACAATCAGGCTTTGCCTGAAGGATGGGCGCGACGTAGGGTGCAATATCGGCTTCACCAACTTTCCACCATGTCTGGCCGAGGAGCTGAGCTGTGGGCTTCATCGCCTTGATGTATCTCCAGGCTGCATCGTTGACAGCGTGACCGTATTCGTAATCCTCACCTGCCATCCAGAACTTTGTATAAGGCTTCTTGGCAATCCCGAAAGCAGTGGCCTTACCGATCATTCTCGTATTCTCAGCGACGCCGAAAACGTAGCGGTGTCCCATTTCCCCTGTGATCTTTTCGCTCTTGGCGAATGTGCAGAAGAAAGGGATCTTCTCCTTCTTGGCGAAGTCGGATACGGCAAGCGTTGTGGCGCTATTGATTGTCCCTGCGAGGATGTCGACCTCCTCCTTCATCACCAGTTCCTTGGCCATGGCCAGACCGGTGGCGGGATTAAACTTCTCGTCCCGAGTCGTATATTCGATCTTTTTCCCCAAGACTCCACCCTTCGCATTGATGGCTTGGATGGCCATCTTAAACGCATCGACCACGTCGAAGGTGTATATAGATGCCGGTCCGCTATAGGTGTCTACAAACCCCACTTTGATTGTGTTCGCTCCATATGAGAAAGACACACCTAAAAACCCCAACAAAACAACACCCAATCCTACGATCATTGCCCTTTTCATAACAGCCTCCTTTCCTGTGGCATCCTGACTTATCTTGTTGTTTAAAAAGGTTAGTCAAGATTTACCACAATCATTTTTTTTGTCAAGAAAATTAATGGTTGGGGCTTCTAATTAGAGTCTGTCCATAAACGGCCATTTCCGTCATGCCGGACTTGATCCGGCATCCAGAAGGTCTTGAAAGGACTGGATTCCGGCTTTCGCCGGAATGACAATTCTGATTGAGGCGGCAATTTATAAACAGACTCTAATTAGAGTTGACAATTGGTTTGGAGTTTGAGAAGATAGACCATTCACAAACAGGTGAAAGAAGTACATAAATCCTAAAAAGGAGGGGTTGATATGAAGAGGAAAATGAATCGTCGGACTTTTCTTAAGGTTTCTGCAGTAGCGGGGGCTACCACAGCGGTCTCCGGATTTCCAACCTTTTTACGCGCCCAGGCTCCAGAGATTAAAATCGGGTCGATCCAGCCGGTCACAGGAGTGATCTCCGATATCGGAATCTCGATGAGGAGGGGGAATCAGTTAGCCGTAGATAATATTAATGCCCAGGGGGGCATCAAATCAATGGGTGGGGCCAAACTGAAACTCTTGTTAGCGGATACCGAAGCCAAAGAAGAGGTGGCTCGTTCAGAAGCGGAGAGGTTGATCAAAGAAGGAGCGGTCTGTCTAGTCGGTCCATTTCTCAGCGGTAATGCGATGACGATTGCCACGCTTTGTGAACAAAGAGGGGTGCCCTTTGTGATGGATGTGGCGGCGGCTGATGATATTACCCGAAAAGGCTTTAAAAATACCTTCAGGTGTTTTGCCATTTCCAGCAACTTCGCCAATAACATGCTTCTCTATATGGGCCAGATGATGAAGGAGAAGAACATCAGTAAGATCAGGGGGGTTGTGACGAACACGGGAGATCTCTTCGGTCGCGTTCAAGGAGCCACCTTCCTCAAGTTCCTCAAGGAGAAAAATTTCCCCATCGAGGTGCTGGGCCATATCGAATATCCTCTTGGGATTCAGGATCTGTCTGCGGAAGTCTCAAAGATCAAATCGCTGAAACCGGACGTTCTTTTTCCTGTGGCCAGGCCTGGAGACGCTAAATTGATGATCCGGGAACTGTATAAACAGAGGGTGGAGCTCCAGGGGATTATCAGTCCAGGAAGTCCGGGATGGTATGAACCGGAATTCATTCGGGATATGAAGGCCCTTTCCGACTATGTCATGGATAATGTGCCTTGGTATAACCCTGTGGGAAAGATGTACAAACAAGTGAACGCGGAGTTCTCGAAAAAGTATCCGGGCAAATATATCGATACCAATTCAGGATATGCCTATTTAGGCGTGATGGTCATTGCGGACGCCTTAGAGAGAGCCAAGTCGACAAAACCGGAGAATATTGTTGCTGCCTTGAGAAAGACCTATTTGAAACAGGACTTAATGGTTGGGGGAGCCGTCACTTTTGATCAAAGGGGCGATAATGTCAATGCCGATTCGGCCATGGTCCAGATCTTCGACGGCTCCATCAAAGTGGTGCTGCCCCAGAAGGCGGCCGAAGCCAAATACGTCTATCCCACGCCAAAACAGCTCTGGGAACGAGGGATGTAGAAAGAGGACATGAACCTCGATCTTCTCTTTCAATTGGCAATCAGTGGATTTCTTCTGGGAGGGGTCTATAGCCTAATCGCTTTAGGCCTCTCCCTTATTTTTGGCGTGATGCGGGTCATCAACTTCGCCCATGGCGAGATGATGGTCTGGGGGATGTATGTGGCCTACACGATCCTGCTCTGGACAGGAGTGGATCCCTTCTTCTCTTTCTTAGTCAGTGCCGTGATCCTTTTTTTCATCGGTTATCTCCTTCAATGGACCATCGTCAATCGAATCCTTGACTGTCCCGAGGCCATGCAGGTTCTCCCGCTGGTAGGGATGGCGATGGTTTTTGAAAATAGCGCCAGGATCATCTGGGGGCCTGACTATATCAGTCCCCAGAGTCGGTTTGCCCTCAGTTCTCTGTCTCTCGGCAATCTGATGATTGATGTCCCCAGGCTTTTTGCTTTCTCCTTGGCCGTCATCATTACTCTCATCGTACTTCTATTTTTAAAGAAGACCGACACAGGAAAATCGATTCGTGCTGCCGCGGATAATCGAACGGGTGCGCTTCTTGTGGGAACCGATGTGAATAAGGTCTACGCCATCTGTTTTGGAATCGGAACAGCCTGCGTCGGAGCGGCAGGAGGCCTTCTGGTTCCTTTAATGCCTCTTTCCCCGCATATCGGGGCGCCTTTTACTTTGATCTCTTTTATCATCGTCATCTTGGGTGGGATGGGAAGTCTGACGGGTGCCTTGGTGGGAGGAGTGATCATCGGAGTGGCTGAATCCATCGGACCAGAGTTGATCACCAATATCTTTCGTGGCATCGGGTTAGATCTTGAATTTCCCCACACCATGAAGCAGGTGGTCAGTTTCTTTATTCTCATCATCATCATGATATTGAGGCCTCAGGGGCTCTTTGAAGGGAAGAGGGGATGAAAAGACTCTATCTTGTCCTCTTCATCGGATTGCTCATTCTTCTCGTGCTGCCGAAGTTTTTAAGCTCCTATGCCTTGGGTGTTTTTATTATGATCTTTTTTTATGCTTATGTGGGGCAGTCCTGGAATATTCTGACGGGATATACAGGAGTGATCTCCTTGGGCCATTCCCTCTACGTCGGTATCGGTGCGTACGTGACGTTTCTTTTGACGCTAACTCTGGGTTTAAGCCCCTGGATAGGGATGTGGATTGGAGGCATGGCAGCCGGCTTGATCGGTTTAGTGATCGGGTTTTTCGGATTCCGTTTTGGAATGAAAGGAGTTTACTTCGTCCTTCTTACCATTGCCTTTGCTGAAATTGGCAGGTTGATCGTCCTCCATTTAAAGGTCTTCGGTTCATTCCAGGGGCTCTTCATCACCCCTCAGTTCTCCTTCGCCGGGTTCCAATTCAAGGAGAACATTCCTTATTATTATATCGGCCTCGGATATGTGATCTTTTCTATGATCGTAGTTCGACTACTGGAGCGATCGAAGATCGGTAGATATTTGGTGGCCTTGCGGGAGGACGAAGACGCTGCCGAAAGTTTGGGAGTCGATGTATTTAAATATAAGATGGTTGCCATCTTCATCAGCGCTTTTATGACTTCCTTAGCCGGGGTCTTCTATACCAATTATCTCTACTATCTTCATCCCGGGACGATGATGTCTATGGCCTTCTCCATTGAGATCGTTCTCAGGCCGATCATCGGCGGCATGGGAACGGTGCTCGGCCCTGTGATCGGTTCATTCTTGATCACTCCTTTGGGAGAACTTTCACGGTCGTACTTCGCCAAGGCTGGATATGAGGGGTTGCATCTGGTCATTTATGGATTTTTGTTGGTTGCGGTCGTTCTCTTCTTCCCAAGAGGAGTGATTTCATATATTAAAAAGGCCCTGGCCCCCGTGCTGAGCGGGTTGAAGTAACCCCCTCACCCTTCCCCTCTCCCCCGAGGGGAGAGGGAGGGGTGAGGGGTGTTTTGGTCATTAGAAATTGGGATTCTGGATTTATTTTGGATTTGTCATTTGGAATTTGTAACCGGAGGTTTCTGTTGTCTCTATTGGAATTAAAAGGAGTCTGTAAGAATTTTGGCGGCCTGAAAGCCGTCTGTCAGGTCTCCTTAAATTTAGAAGAGGGAGAGATTTTAGGAATCATCGGCCCCAACGGGGCTGGGAAGACGACGCTTTTCAACACGATTACCGGTTTTTATAAACCCGATGAAGGAGAGATTCGGTTTGAAGGAGAGAATCTCATCGATCTCAAACCCCATCAGATCTGTCAGAAGGGAATGGTGAGGACATTTCAAATCGTCAAACCCTTTCTTCAACTCACGGTGTTAGAGAATGTGGTGATCGCCGCCCTGAATAGAACGAAAAATGTTCAAGAGGCAACCTCAAGAGCATTAAAAACGATTGAATTTGCAGGCTTGAAGGATAGAACAGATACATTGGCCACCGGCCTGACGCTTCCCCATCGTAAGCGCTTGGAGTTAGCGAGGACTTTGGCGACCGAGCCGAAACTCCTTCTGTTGGATGAGGTGATGGCCGGCCTCACTCCGACCGAAGTGGATGATCTCATTCGACTTCTGAAGGATGTCAACCAGAGAGGGATTACCGTTCTGTTGATCGAGCACGTCATGAGGGGGGTGATGGCCCTTTCACAGCGAGTGGTCGCGCTCAATTATGGAGAAAAGATCGCCGAAGGAACCCCTGAAGAGGTCGTGAGGAACCCTCACGTGATCGAGGCTTACTTGGGAGAGGAATTTGGGAATGCTGAAAGTGAAAGGGATCGAAGTCTATTACGGTGATCTCCAGGCACTGAGAGGTGTTTCCCTTGAAGTGAATCAGGGAGAAATTGTTTCCATCATTGGCTCGAATGGAGCCGGAAAATCCACTACCCTGATGACGATCTCCGGAGTCCTAAAACCTAAACGGGGGGAGATTCAGCTTGACCGGGATTTCATCCATCAATACTCCTCTTCAAAAATTGTTTCCCTTGGAATTGTCCAAATCCCGGAAGGACGGCAACTTTTCCCCACGCTCACCGTCGTTGAAAATTTGGAGATGGGATCTCAATTTCCAAAGGCCAGAAAGATGAGGCAAGAGACGATGGCGTGGGTCTTCAAACTTTTTCCAAGGCTGGAGGAGAGGAGAAACCAATTGGCAGGGACCCTCAGCGGCGGGGAACAGCAGATGCTCGCTATCGGAAGGGGATTAATGTCCAGGCCCGCTCTCTTAATGCTCGACGAACCCTCTTTAGGTCTTTCCCCTATTTTAGTCAAAGCCATCTTCGATATCATCAAAGAGATCAATCAGCAGGGAACGACCATCCTTTTGGTGGAGCAGAATGTATTCCATTCCCTCAACCTCTCTCACCGTGGGTATGTCCTGGAAAATGGTTCTATTGTTTTAAGTGGAACCGGCCAAGACCTGCTTAAGAATCAACACATTCGCCAAAGCTACCTCGGACTATGAAACATAAAGTTCTGAGTTGGGAGTTCAGAGTTCGGAGTTTAATAAATAAATTCTCCGAACTACGAACTCATCACTCCGAGCTACACACATATTGCTGGGAGAGAAACGATGAAAATCAAGTTTCCACAGCTTCTCTGGTATGACCATATTGAGATGGAACTCAATTTTTTGGGTGGGGGACGAAAATGGGGGAGAGAATGGAAAAGAAGAATGTCGTGATCGTCAGTGCTGTTCGAACGCCCTTTGGAAAATTCGGGGGGACCCTCAAAGATATTCCCTCCATCGAGCTGGGGGCCATGGTGATCCGGGAGGTTTTGAAAAGGGTGAATGTGAAAGGGGAGGAGGTTGAAGAGACTTATTATGGATCGGCAGTCCCCGGAGAGGTGGGTCTGGAAACGGATGTTCCTGCGAGACAGGCCACGCTCAAGGCAGGGATGCCTTCAGACGCTGTTTCCATCACGGTTGACCGTGCCTGTTGTTCGTCGCTTGCGGCCGTGAGGTTGGGGTTTAGGGCGATCCGGGCAGGAGACATTGAAGTGGCTTTGGGAGTGGGTGCCGAGAACATGAGTCGTACTCCTCTGATAGTTCCTCCTTATGTACGTTGGGGAAGTCGATTGGGTTCCGTAGAATTATGGGATGGCCTCTTCGGTCTGGGTTATAAAGGGTTCAATCCTGTATCGGTGGATGCCGGTGAAGTGGCCCTTGAGTATGGGATCACACGGGAGGATCAGGACCAATGGGCTTATCAGAGCCAGATGAAGTATGTCAAGGCTTTCTCGGAAGGTAAATTTAAGATAGGGGAGGAGTTGATGAAGGTTGAAATTCCCCAGAGGAAAGGTGCTCCCCTCCTGTTTGAAAAAGATGAGTTTCCAAGGCCTGACACAACCCTTGAGAAACTCTCAAAATTGCCTCTGATCTATGGCAGCCCTACGGTGACTGCAGGAAATGCCCCGGGCCTCGATACGGGTGCCTCCGCCATCCTGGTCATGAGTGAAGAAAAAGCAAGGGAGAAGGGGCTTAAGCCTTTAGCCAAAATCCTCTCGATGGTTGCCACAGCCACAACACCCCGTCTCATCGCTGCCATCCCGGGCTTCACCATCCAAAGGGCTCTGGAAAAGGCCCAAAGAACTCTCGATCAAGTAGATCTCATTGAGATCAATGAAGCATTTGCCGCTATGCCTTTGGTGAGCGCAAAAATTTTGGCGGATGGAAATTCCGAAAAGATGAAAGCCCTCCTGGAGAAGACGAATGTCAATGGGGGTGCCATTGCCATCGGTCATCCCGTGGGGGCCAGCGGAGCCAGGATTCTGATGACCCTGATCTATGAATTGAGAAGAAGGGGGGGAGGAATTGGGGTGGCCTCCATCTGCGGAGGATTAGCCCAGGGAGATGGGGCAGTTGTACAGGTCGGGGGCGACCCGGCCGAGTAAATTGCGCCGATCTCCCTGAGGACAGAGAGATATCTCCCAGGGGGGTATACTCGCAAACCATTTTAGTTTTAAGGTATTTGTTGGCCTGATTCTTTCCTGCGTCGATAAACCTTACCTCTGTCGTTTTCCTCAAGAAGCCAAGAGAGGGTGCCGGGGATGTTCTGCCGTGGAAAATGACCGGATATCTCTTGGATATTTTTGGAATAAATGCTCTCGTTGGACCCAAGACAATTCTATCTCTTTTTCTTCATCATTGACAAAATTTTCTTGACACTCCTGGGGGTTTGTGGTAGAAGACAGGAAACTAAATTAGTTTTCTAGTTATGGAATCCGAAAAGAGAAATCAAGCTCTTAAGCTTGCCAAGAAAAGATTTGAAAGGTTTGGTTTTAACAAAACCACGGTTGATGAGATTGCCAGAGACGCCGGTATTTCAAAGCGAACCCTGTATCAAGAATTTGAAAGTAAGGAGAAGATTCTCGAAGAACTTTTTATGTTTGAGGCCTTATCGGTTCGAAAGGTCATTCTGAACCAGATCAAAAAGATCGTTGAGCCGGCGGAAAGGCTTCAAACGTACATCCGATTAGCCATCAAATACCTCAATCACAACCCATTCATCGTGAGTGTCCTCCATGATGAATCCGGATTCTTTGCACCTTTCCTGAAGAGACAAACCCTGTATTATTGAACAGGGGATTGAGGAGATTATCTTCAATATTCTCAAAGAGGGTGTCAAAAAGGGTGTCTTTCGCAAAATGGACGGGAAGGTGGTCGGTCGTTGTATTTTCTTGCTATTTAAAGGTCTGACGTATGGGAGAAGTAGCCCTGCCCGGCCCCTTGGATCAAACCAGACGAATGAGTTTATCCATTTCGTCATGCATGGAGTTGTCGTCAAGTCGAGTAGGACGTGAATCGGGTTTCGATACATTTTATCCCAAATGGTCCTGTGAATTCGATTCGAATGGTCAGCCGGTTTGCGGGCCTCCCTCTTTTTAAGGTTTATGCCTTTTTTGTAGATGGGCTGCTGATCGATACGGGATTCACCCGCGGTCGAGATCGATTTATGAAACTTCTGGATACACTCCATCCCGAGACCGTTGTCAATACACACCACCATGAGGATCACACCGGGAATAACTTCTGGATGACGAAAAAGTATGGCCTCCTTCCACTGGCGCATTCCAAGACATCGTCTTATTTACAGGCTCCGTCTCAGTGGATGCCATTTTATCGACGGGTCGTCTGGGGATGTCCTCAGCCTTCAAAGACGGGGCCAGTGGATTCAGAAATTCAAAGTTCAAAATTCCGTTTTCTGGTGATCCCTACACCCGGGCATACCGATGACCATATCTGCCTTTACGAACCAAACGAAGGATGGCTCTTCTCCGGAGACCTCTTTATCGGTGAGCATTTGAGATATTTGAGAGACGATGAAGATATCTATTCGGTCCTCGACTCCCTGAAAAGGATCGCCACTCTCCAACTTAAAAGGATGTTCTGTTCCTTCAGCGGTGTCATCGATAGGCCGAAGGAGGCGATTCATCAAAAGATGGACTATTTAGAACAGCTCAAGAACGGTGTCGAGAAAGGGCTTCAACAGGGCTTGTCTCCTCATGAGATTCGGCGGAAACTCCTAGGCGGGGGAGACCGATTTCGTTTTGTGACCGGGGGACAAATTTCCAAACAGAATCTAATCAATGCTTTTATCAGAGCAAAAAGGGGTTGAACGATGAAACAGAAGATCAAGAAAGCAGCGGTATTAGGGGCAGGCATGATGGGAAGCGCGATTGCTGCCCACCTGGCAAATGTAGGCATTCCTTCCTTTCTCCTTGATATTGTACCTCCGGAGATGACAGAAGCGGAAAAGAAGAAGGGGCTGACCCTGGAAAGCCCGGAGGTGAGAAATCGGTTCGCTGTTTCGGGGAAGAAGAGAATTCAAGAATCAAAGCCCGCCTCCCTCTATTTGAAGGAGGATGCGGAGCTCATCTCCGTAGGGAACTTTGAAGATCACCTCTCCTGGGTGGCCCAGGCGGATTGGATCATCGAAGTAGTCATCGAGGACCTGAATACGAAGAGAGCCCTCTTCAAGAAACTGATCCCCTTCTTAAAAGAAGGGACAGTGATCAGCTCCAATACCTCCGGTATCTCTATTCAGAAGATGTGCGAGGGGTTCTCCAGGGACTTCCAGGAGAGGTTCTTGGGAACTCATTTCTTTAATCCGCCGAGATATATGAAACTTCTTGAGATCATCCCGGTTCCGGCTACTTCCAAAAGCGTTGTGGAAAGAATGGCGGATGTGGGAGAGAGGATCGTAGGGAAAGGTGTGGTCTATGCCAAAGATACACCCAATTTCATCGGCAATCGGGTGGGAGCCTTCGCAGGCGCTGTCACAATGAGAACGATGATCGAGGACGGCTATCGGATTGAAGAGGTCGATCAGATCACGGGTCCTGCCATCGGAAGGCCGAAAATGGGCACCTTCAAGCTCGGCGATCTGGTTGGCCTGGATATCATGGCCCATGTTTCCAAAAATCTCTATGAGAGCCTCCCAGCGGGAAAGGAGAGAGATTGTTTTGCACCCTCTCCCTTTATTGAACAGATGATCAAGAACCAGTGGCTGGGCCTGAAGACGAAGCAGGGCTTTTATAAAAAGGTGAAAGGCGAGGGGAAAGAAGAAACTCTGGTTCTGGATTATGAAAAGCTTGAATACCGACCCCAGCAGAAGGTGAATCTTCCCTCTCTCGAAATGGCAAAGAACATCGAGGACGTGAGAGAGCGAGTCAAGAGTTTCGTGATGAGTCCGGATCGGGGAGGACAGTTCGCCTGGAAGATATTGAAAAAGACCCTGCTCTACTCTGCGGAAAGGATTCCCGAGATTTCCGATGACATCGTCAATATCGATCGGGCCATGAAGTGGGGATACAACTGGGAACTCGGGCCCTTTGAACTGTGGGATGCCATGGGTCTGAAACCCTCGGTTAAGAGAATGGAGAAAGAGGGAGAAACGATTCCTCCGCTGGTGGAACGGCTTCTCAGCAAAGGATATTCCTCTTTTTATGAGAAGAAAGGAGGGTCATCTTTCTTACTTTGATCTGGGAGCAAGCCAAAACCGGGCGGTCGAAGAAAAACCGGAGATCATCCTTTTACCGAGCTTGAAAGATCGAAATAAGACCATCCTTTCAAATCCTGGGGCAAGCCTGATCGACCTCGGTGACGGGGTGGCCTGTATCGAGTTTCATTCCAAGATGAACTCCATTGGAACCGATACCATCCAGATGATGAGGGACGGTCTGAAGGAAGTGGAAGAGAAATTCGAAGGTCTGGTGATCGGAAACCAAAGCGAAAATTTTTCGGTAGGGGCCAACCTGATGCTCATGCTTTTTGAAATTCAGGATGAGAACTGGGATGATATTGAGGCTTCTGTAAAAGCTTTTCAAGATACACTGATGGCGATTAAATATTTTGAGAAGCCGGTCGTCGCCGCTCCCTTCGGGCTTACCTTGGCAGGAGGGTGCGAGATCTGTCTCGCGTGTGCGAAGATGCGGGCCGCCGCCGAGACGTACATGGGCCTTGTGGAAATAGGTGTCGGGCTGATTCCTGCAGGAGGTGGAACGAAGGAGATGTTGCTCCGGTGTACCGAAGGTATTCCATCCGGCGTCGCGGATGCCGACCTGCTTCCGTTCGTACGACAGGCTTTCGAGACCGTGGCCATGGCAAAGGTGGCTACCAGCGCCAAAGAAGCCCAAAAATTGGGCTATATGAGACCCACTGACAAGATCACGATCAATCGAGACTACCTCATTCACAACGCCAAGAAAACAGTCCTTGATCTTGCGGGAGAAGGCTATCGTCCCCCCCAGCCCAAGAGGAATATTAAGGTCATGGGTGAAAAAGGATATGCTCTTCTTCAGATGGGGCTCTTCTATATGAGAGAGGGGGGCTATATCAGCCAACACGATGAACACGTGGCAAAGAAGGTGGCTTACGTTATGTCCGGAGGGAATTTACCAGACGGGACCGAGGTGACAGAACAATACATTCTGGATCTGGAGAGAGAGGCTTTTATGAGCCTCTGTGGTGAGGCGAAGACCCAGGAGAGAATGCAGTATACGTTGAAGACGGGAAAACCGTTGAGAAACTAATCAATGCAAAATGATCAATTAACAATGCAAAATTAACAATGAAGAGAAAGACATTGATAATTGCTAACTATATATTTTGCAATTTTCAGTGATCTTTAAAGGATGGAGGCTTTATGAAAGAAGCAGTGGTAGTTTCAGCAGTAAGGACGGCGGTGGGGAAGGCCCCACGAGGGATTCTAAAGGATACACGTCCCGATGACATTGCAGCGATGGTTATCAAAGAAGCTGTTGCAAGGGCCCCTGGCCTCAAATTAGAGGAAGTAGACGATTTCGTCCTGGGGTGTGCCTTTCCCGAATCCGATCAGGGGTTGAACCTTGCGAGGGTCGTGGCGATGAGGGCAGGGTTTCCGTACACGGTCCCGGGACAGACCGTGAATCGGTTCTGTTCGTCAGGGCTGCAGGCTATTGCCACGGCAGCCTATGAGATCATGGTCGGGGGTGTGGATGTGATGATTGCCGGAGGTGTGGAGTTTATGAGTCAGGTTCCCATCATGGGTTTGACGCCTTCGCCCAATCCGTATTTGGTTGAGCACAATCCCCAGGCGTATACCTCCATGGGTCTCACCGCAGAGAACGTGGCTGAGAAATTTGGGATTACGAGAGAGGAACAGGATCGTTTTGCGCTCCTGAGTCACCAGAAAGCAGCGAAAGCCATCAAGGAGGGGAAGTTTAAGGAGGAGGTCCTTCCTATTCCTGCAAAAGTGAAGGAGATCAAAGAAGACGGAACGGTTGTTGTGAAAGAGGTTACCTTTGACACGGATGAAGGAGTCCGATACGATGCGTCTCTGGAAGGGATGGCAAGTCTCAAATCCGTTTTCAAAGCGAAAGGGACGGTGACAGCTGGCAATTCATCCCAGACGAGTGATGGAGCAGCCGCTTTGGTTTTAATGTCGAAAGAGAAGGCAGCGGCGCTGAAGTTAAAACCGATGGCCACCTTCCGATCCTTTGCGGTAGCCGGGGTTCCGCCTGAAATCATGGGGGTGGGTCCTGCTTATGCTGTTCCCAAGGCTCTTAAGAAAGCAGGTCTTACGATTAAGGATATCGGACTGGTTGAGCTGAACGAAGCCTTTGCCTCCCAATCCCTCTATGTCATTCGTGAGTTGGGATTGAATTTGGATATTGTCAATGTCAACGGAGGGGCGATTGCGGTGGGCCATCCTTTAGGATGCACAGGGGCTAAGTTGACAACTATGTTACTTTACGAAATGAAGCGGAGAAATGTTCGTTATGGTCTCGTGACCATGTGTATTGGAGGAGGGATGGGAGCAGCCGGAGTCTTTGAAAACATCAATGCAAAATGAAAATTGTTAAGTTAGCAATTAGCAATGGCTGTTTTCAAGACGAAGCGGATTTTGCAATGCTAATTCTGCACTGTTAATTTTGCAATGGTCATTTGAGAGGAGGTTTCTATGGAAGAGTTCGTGAGGGGGGGAGCATTTCTGATTGAATCGATTTCTCCTCAGGCAATTTTCACCCCGGAGGAATTTTCAGAGGAGCAGAGGTTGATTGGGAAAGCGGCTACGGAATTCGTCGTGGGGGAGGTTCAACCTCAGCTAGATGATATTGAAACGCAGAAAGAAGGCCTCCTGCCGAGTTTGGTTAAGAAGGCAGGAGAATTGGGTTTACTCTCCGGAGACATCACCGAGGAAGATGGGGGACAGGGATTGGATAAGGTCAGCGTCCTCTTGATGATGGAGAAAATGTCTCAGGGAGGGGGGTCCTTCATGGTGGCCTACGCTGTCCATACAGGCATTGGTTCTCTTCCCATTATCTTTTTCGGAAATAAGAATCAAAAGAAAAAGTATCTTCCTAAAATTGCTACCGGAGAAATGATCACTGCCTATGCCCTGACGGAACCCGAGGCCGGATCAGATGCCATGAACGCCAAGACCGTTGCAATGCTCAGCCCGGATGGGAAGTACTATATTCTAAACGGTCAGAAGCAGTTCATCTCCAATGCCGGCTTTGCGGATGTCTTCGTCACCTATGCCAAAGTGGATGGGGACAAATTCACCTCCTTCATTGTCGAACGAAAGTTCGAAGGGGTCTCCGTAGATGAAGAAGAGAATAAGATGGGGATGAAGGGGTCCTCCACACGAAGCGTCATCTTCACCGATGCCAAGGTACCCGTGGAGAATGTCCTCGGGGAAGTGGGGAAGGGCCATATCGTCGCTTTTAACACACTGAACATTGGTCGCTTTAAGCTGGGCGCAGGGTGCGTGGGAGCATCAAAGAATGCGCTGCAGGATGCTGTGACCTATGCGAAGCAGAGGGTTCAGTTCGGCAAGCCGATCGCAGAATTCGGCTTGATCAAACATAAGATCGCAGAGATGGCCATTCGGACTTTTACTGTCGAGAGCATGGTCTACCGAACCGCGGCTTTGGTCGATCGGATTCTCCAACGCATTGATCATCATGCCGAGGATGTTGGGGTTCAAATGGCGAAAGGAATAGAGGAGTATGCTATTGAGGACTCCATCAACAAAGTTTATGGGTCAGAAATGCTGGATTATATTGTGGATGAAGCCGTTCAGGTCCACGGGGGATATGGGTATATCCATGATTATGCGATCGAGCGGGGATATCGAGATTCCCGGATTAACCGGATCTGGGAAGGGACGAATGAGATCAATCGTCTCCTCATCGTGGATATGTTGACGAAACGGGCCATGAAAAACCGTCTCCCTGTTCTCGCTGCAGCTCAGAAGGTGGCCAATGAGCTTCTCACCCTTCGGCCCAAAGTAGAGACGGATGACGGGAAGCTTACCCTGCAGGCGGAAATGGTGGAGATGTCAAAGAAGATCGGCCTTTTGGTCGCAGGAGCTGCAGTTCAGAAATATATGATGAAGCTGGCAGACGAGCAAGAGATCATAGCTTCGATCAGTGATATTGTGATTGAGGTCTTTGCTATGGAGAGCGCTCTTCTCAGAGCCATGAAGACTGCCGAGAAGTTCGGCGATGAAAAGTCTCAGATTCAGAAGGCCATGGTCAAGGTTTATGTGAATGATGCCTTTAATCGGGTAGAAAGTTTTGCGAAACAGGCCTTTGCTGCCATTGCGGAAGGCGATATCCTCAGGACACAGTTATCCGCCCTCAAGAAACTGACCCGTTTTACCCCTGTGAATACGATCGCCTTGAGACGGGAAATCGCAGATTCCGTGATTAAAATGGGAAAATATCCGTTTTAGCAAGACCTGCCTGTAGCAAGCCCTGAACCTTATGTGGTACAGGGCAGGCAGACCATCTTTACGCCGTTAGAAATAGTGCCCCGGTACTCTGGAGCGGGGTTACATCTTAAATACTTCCGACAGGGTTTCATGCCCCACTCGGTTTCGAGTCCCGCTATAGCGGGGCTGGAATTTCTAACGGGGTTTCGCCCGGGTTGAGATCACTGCACTTCTTCAAACTTCATGAATCTCTTGTCATCCCTTTTTTCTCCTGTCAAGATAAAATCGTTGGATCTGGTCAACCGGGCGGTCATGCCTCCCATGGGGACCAACCTCGGGAATCCGGACGGCACGGTGAGCGAAGCTAATCTTGCTTATATAAAACGCAGGGCGATGGGAGGGGCCGGCCTGATCATAACCGAAATTGCATCCGTCCATCCCAGCGGTTTGGTGATGCCAAATCAACTGGGAGTTTATGATGACCGGTTTATCCCTGGCCTGAAAAAAATTGTCGATGCGGTGCATGCTGCCGGCAGCAAGGTGGCCTTGCAGCTCCATCATGCGGGACGGGAAAGTCTTTATCTTCTCCAGGAGAAAAAAGCCATCGCTCCATCGGCGATCCGGTCTTTGGTTTTCGGCCTGACCCCGCGGGAGATCACCCGCGAGGAGATTCATGAACTCATTACCGCTTTTGGCGCTGCCTCGGCTCGGGCTCTGGAGGCGGGGTTTGACGCCGTGGAAGTGCATGGTGCCCACGGATACTTGCTAACCCAGTTTCTATCTGCTCTTTCCAACAAACGTGACGACGAATACGGGGGCAGTCTCAGCAACCGCAGTCGTTTCATGATTGAAGTATTGCAGGAGGTCCGCAAAAGGGTGGGTGAAGATTTCCCCATCTCCCTCCGTCTGTCTGTTGAGGAGTGCATTAAAGATGGTTATACCTTCGAGGATATTCAGCCCATCCTCCCCAATCTGGTTGAAGCCGGAGCCGACATCCTACATGCCTCTCTTGGAACGCACGGAAGTCCGGGCGGCATTACCAGCGCCCCCTTTGAGTATCAACCCGGTTTCAATGTCTGGCGGGCCAAAAAGTTAAAAGAGGCAGTTGGACTTCCAGTCATTGCCGTCGGGCGATTCACAGACCCTTCACTGGCGAACGAAGTGATCGCTCGTGGGGAAGCAGACCTGGTGGCCTTTGGCCGCCAGTATTTAGCTGATCCGGATTTTCTAATCAAAGCGCGGGAAGGCCGTCCTGAAGATATTCGGAAATGTATTGCCTGTAATCAGGGATGCATAGAGCGCTTGATGCTGGGGGAAGGGAAAATCCGTTGTGCCCTCAACCCCGAGACCGGGCAGGAAATCATTTACCCAAAGGGGCCAACCGGAGTCCGTCGTAATGTATGGGTCGTGGGATCTGGCCCTGGTGGTCTTACCGCAGCGTATGAGGCCGCCCGTCTCGGCCATAAGGTGACCCTCTACGAAAAAGAGGAGGAAACGGGCGGACAGTTGCGCTTTGCTCGTGAGGCTCCCTATAAAGACCAGTATGGAATGTGGACCGCCTGGCTTACCTCCCAGGCTAAAAAGATGGGAGTCATCGTGCGGACAGGGATTGAGATGACTGAACGTATGATTTCCGAAGGGAATCCGGAGGTGGTGATTTTGGCCACAGGAGGAGAACAGATCAAGCCTGACATTCCCGGGATTGATCTTTCCCTTGTCTGTAATGCCTGGCAGGTTCTGGGGGGAGCGGTTCCGCCCGGGAAACATCCAGTGGTGATCGGTGGGGGGTTGATTGGCATGGAAACAGCAGATTATTTGTGTCAAAAAGGAACGAAGGTCACCTTGGTTGAAGTCCTTAAACGTTCGCCGGTTCTCAAAATCACCTCCCACGGCTATATGCTGCACACCCGGCTCAAAGAAGCTGGGTGCCGGCTCCTTTTCAACACAGTTGTAAAGAAAATCGAAGAATCTTCTGTAAAAGTTCTTACTGAGGGTACAGAAGAAAACCTTTCCCCAGTCGACCAGGTCATCGTAGCAGTTGGACTTAAACCTCACGATAAACTCAAAGAAATCTTACAGGCCAAAAAGATCCGTCACTTTATCATCGGCGATGCCCTCCAGCCTCGCCGAATCATCGAGGCCACGGAAGAAGGGGCTCGTGCCGCCTGGAATCTGTAAAAACATAGGGAATCCACGACTCCCATCCTCGCCCAGCTTAATCCCGACCGGGCTAAAAAATAATCTGACCCCAGAGCTCCTACTTTGCAGCCGGGCACTCCTTCTTCCTTGCAGGATTTCATTCGTCTGACCAGGATCTCTGCTTAGGAGAGTTGCCACGGCGATGAATGTAAGTCTGACATAGAAAATGGGACGGCCGTAGCCGTCTCCTTTTAACGACTTTCTACTGCAAACGAGCAATCTCCTACGGTGTGGCTCTTCTTCGTGAGTTTTCCGGGGGACAGCTTGGGCGATTGGAGCTTTTCTACATCTCTTCTTCCCTAAGGATTTTCTTGAGGATCTTGCCCAGTATGGCTCTTGGGTAGCTCCTTCACGAGCCGGATTCTTCTTGGATACTTATAGGGTGCAACTCGTTCTTTGACGAACTGACGTCAATTCCTCGGTTGTTGTTCGGGTCCCTTGGCGAAGCACAACCACTGCGGCAACTTCTTCTCCCAAATCGGGATGCGGAACACCCACCACTGCAGCTTCAACCACGTCCGGATGAGTGTAAAGGATCTCCTCAATCTCCCTGGGGTACACATTATACCCTCCCCGAATGATCATTTCCTTCTTGCGATCCACAATGTAGATATATCTCTCCTCATCCATGCGGGCTAAGTCGCCCGTATGTAACCATCCTCCCCGGAGAGTTTCGGCAGTGGCTCCGGGTTGGTTTAAGTATCCTTTCATGACGCCGGGCCCACGGATAATGAGCTCTCCTACTTCTCCAATAGAGACATCTTCATCCTGATCGTTCACGATACGTGCCTCAAACCCAGGGATGGGAAGGCCAATGGATCCAGGCCGGGTTTTGCGACCGAAAGGGTTTTCCACACACACAGGCGAGCACTCGGTAAGCCCGTATCCTTCGTAGATGGTGGTATGGAAACGGTCCTCGAATCGGCGAAGCACTTCCACTGGAAGAGAGGCGCCCCCTGAGACACAGAACCGAAGCCCGGATCGCCTCGGCGGATGAAGATCGGCTAACTCCACCAAGCGGTTCAAAATGGTGGGTACCGCGATCAAGATTGAGCTCTCCTCCTCTTCAATAGCAGGAAACAACTCCCCAGGATCGAAGTGAGGCCACAGCCGGATGGTCAAACCCAGATAGATAGAAGAGTTGAAAACACTCGTCTGCCCGAAGATGTGGAAAAGAGGTAGGACGCCGAAGACCACATCATTGGGGTCGGTTGAACGCATATTAGCCACGGTCATGGCGTTGTTTGCAAGATTGTAGTGAGTGAGCATGGCTCCTTTGGGATGGCCGGTGGTGCCGCTGGTGTAAATGATGGCCCAGGGGTCGTCATCTCGAGTCTGAAAAGGAGGAAAATTCTTGTCCTCTGCGAAGAGTTCCTCCAGGGGGATGAATCCCTGGCTAGGCGATACGCCTTGGGCGATTCGCAGATCCATCTTTGGTAGGTGTGCCATGACTTGGCGAGGGTGTTCCAAGTAGTCTTTGTGGCCGATGAAGGCCCGTGCGCCGGAATCTTTGAAAATGTGCTCGAGCTCTCCCACTCTATAAAGGAAGTTCACTGGGAGGACCACAGCCCCAACTTTTGCCAATGCATAGTAAACGATGACCCAGTCTATAGAGTTGGGCATCATCAACACACAGATATCTCGGGGGTGAAGTCCCGCACGAACGAGTCCGTGGGACAAACGATCCACCTCCCTGTTTAATTCTTCATAGGTAATTGTTCGTTCAAGGAAACGAACGGCGGGATGCTTAGGCCTACGCGCAGTGCTCTCAATGAGGAGGTTGGAAATGTTCACGATCTTACCTTAGTGTTTGCAAGCCCCATGGTGAAGTGCCAAATTTAGACCTTTCTCACTCAACCCTGGCATAGGCGTGGCTGAGGACGACCCCACGGTCAGTGCGGGACTGGATCAGGTAACGGCCCCCCTTATCCATCCATCCCTCTGTCACAAGGGAGTCGCCGGGATAGACCACCCCGGATAATCGGGCCTTGAACTCCTTAAATCGTCCCACATCTCCGTCACAGGCCTTGTATAAGATCGCCCTCACGGCGTGGCCATAAGTACAAAGGCCGTGGAGGATGGGACGGGGAAAACCACCCCTTTTGGCAAAATCAGGGTCGACGTGAAGCGGGTTGAGGTCGCCGCTGAGGCGATAGAGGACTGCTTGGTTTTCGGGAATAAAATAGGAGACTGTGAAATCCGGCTCGGGTCCCTTTTGGAGGTTCAAGGACTTCGGCTTTTGGCCCGGGGTCGCCACCAAAGCCTCCTTCGCCCACATAGAAAATGCCGCTCTCGGTTTCGGCCAAAGAATCACCCTCCTCTGTCATCACCTTCATCCGGCAGACAATGAGCGCCCCTTTGACCTTGTCATAGATATTTGTAATCTCTCCTTCGATAAGGGTCTTCCCTTCAGGTGGAATCGGGCGATAGAGCTTCACGGCCTGTTCCCCGTGAATGAATCTGGATAGGTCCATCTTCATGTCTTTATAGAGTTCAATAAATAAGCCGATGCCCATCACGACGCTAAAGCTTGGGAAAACCCTTAAACCGCCTTTGGCGTTCTCGTAGATAAATGGGAGTTCCTCTGCCTGCGCGCCGATACCCAAGGCGTACAGGACCACATCCTTCCATGTGTACTCAAAGGAAATCGGACCGTACTTTTTACCCACCAGGCCCAAATCAATCATGCATGCTTCCTCTTACTAAGGAGTCCGTAATAAGATAGACACCGTCGATTTGAGGGTCTGTCCTTTGAAAGCACCGGACTGGACTCCGGCTTTCGCCGGAGAGACGAATTTGAGGCGTCGTCCCTTTTCGTCATTCCGGCGAAAGCCGGAATCCAGAGATATTAAAGAAGACTTTGATGTCTGTACATAATGGCCTTATTAGTGACTCCCTTTGCCCACCAAATCTCCGTCTAAAGGAACAGGCGGTCTTTCGTTCAAGGATTATCACGAAGATTAGCAGAGTGGCAAGATCATGTAAAAAGGGTTTTGTCAGGCATAGACGCCCAGAGGCAGACCCACTAAAGTCCCAAGTATGTCTTACGAAGAACCTCGTCTTGAAGCAGTTGCTCGCCGGTTCCTTCGGCGATAATTTTTCCAGAGGAGAGGACATAGTTCCGGGAGGTCATCTTAAAGACCGTGCTCACCTCCTGCTCAACGAGCAAGACAGTGATGGCTAACTTGCTGATCTCTCCGATCTTGCGAAATACCTCTGCTCGCAAAAGGGGGGCAAGGCCCGTCGAGGGCTCATCAATGCACAACAGTTTGGGCTTAGACATCAATGCCCTGCCAATAGCGAGCATCTGCTGCTCACCGCCGGAGAGGGTGCCGGAGATCTGGTTTAATCGATCCTTGAGCACGGGAAAGAGTTGATATGCCTTACTCAAATGATCCCGAATTTCATCCTTGCCCTTTAGCAGGTAAGACCCGGCCATGAGATTATCGAGCACCGTCATCTCCCGGAACGGCCTTCGCCTCTCCGGACAAAGGATCAGACCTCGCTTAACGATTTCATGGGCAGGGACCTGATCGATTCGCTCTCCATCAAAGGTGACCGTCCCCTCCAAGAATAATATCCCCATGGGTTGACCTCCGCGTAATCTCCCTCTCCCAGGCTACCAATCCGGTGATAGCTCTTAGCAGAGTGGATTTGCCGGCGCCATTCGGCCCCACGAGGCTGACCAGTTCACCTGTATCGACACCCATGCTCAAATGGTTGATGAGCATGGCCTTGTCATACCACACCGATAAATTGGCAACTTCAAGCAGCACGCCTAAATACCTCCTACGCCGAGGTAGGCTTGAATCACGTGAGGGTCGCTGACGATTTCATCGGGAGTTCCGTCGGCAATCACGGTTCCGAAATCCAAGACGATGATACGATCCACCATCTTCATCAACCATTGAAGCTTATGTTCGACGATGATCATGGCCGGTCCTTCGCTGTGCAGTCGACCGAAACGGCCACCCTTGTGCAGGCGCTTGATCGATTTGGCCATGAGATCCGTCTCAGCAGGACTCAGCCCTCCGAAAGGCTCATCCAGGAGGAGCAATTCCGGCTCCGTGGCCACGGCCCGAGCCACTTCGAGCCTTTTAAGGTCACCCTGTGAAAGCGTGGAGGCTTTTTCCAAGGCCATGTCTGAAATGCCTGCGAATTCCAGGGCGTCCATGGCCTTTGCCTCCAACCGCTTGACCCATTCTCCCCTCTTCATGGCACGTGGGGAAAGGCAGGAAACCATGACGTTGGCGATAATCGGGAGTCGCCGGAAGGGTCTCATGTTCTGGAAGGTGCAGGCGATGCCCATATTGACGATATCCCAGGTCTTGCGGCCTACGATTTCCTTTCCCATGAAACGGACATTTCCAGCATCCGGCTTCAGAATGCCGGTGATCAGCCGCAGCAGCGTGGTCTTGCCAGCACCGTTCGGTCCGATCAGACCCAGGATCTGATCCCTTTCCATGGAAAAGCCGACGTCGTTGACAGCCCGAAGACCACCGAAGTTCTTGGTGAGTCCCTTGACTTCAAGGAAGGATTGGGTCATATCACCTCTCTTCGCTCTCCTCTCTCAACTCCCTGCGCGAAACCTTTCCCACGTCCGTCTTCGGGAGCTCGCCCCTGAATTCGATAATCTTCGGAACTTTGTAGTAGGCCAGATTCTCTTTACAGAAGTTAATAATCTCCTCTTCAGAAATTTTACCCCTGGCTTCGCTTTCCAGAACCACATAGGCCTTGATGAGATTACCCGCTTTTGGGTCGGGCACTCCCACGACCCCAGCCGCTTTGATTTTGGGGTGCTTGTAGAGGACCTCTTCGACATGTCTGGCGAAGACCGAATATCCTTTGACCTTAATGAGATCCCGTTTACGGTCAAAGAAATGGAAATAACCTTCCTCATCCATGCTGACCAGATCTCCGGTTCTAAGCCACTTCTCCCCGTCAATGTCGATCAAGGTCTCCCGGGTTCCCTCCTCTCTTTTCCAATAGCCTTGCATGATGTTCGGCCCGTTCAGAATCATTTCCCCGACCTCGCCGGGCGGCAAGAAATCCGTGCCTTCATATTCGACAATGGCAGCCTTCATGCCGGGTAGGGGTACTCCGAAAGAACCCTTTTTGGGCCTGATGAGTAGGGCTAGCGTGGCTTACGGCAGTGGTCTCGGTCATCCCATACCCCTCGAAGATCTTTGCTCCGGTTCTTCTCTCCCATGCTTCAATGGTCGATTCATGAAGGGTATCCGCACCACAGGCGATCAGCTTGAGCCGCTTCCAATTGACCCTGTCTGTTTTTTCATATTCCTTGAGGTATTCAAACATGGTGGGCACACCATAGAATGCGGATGCCTGGTATCTTTCCATGGCGGATAGGATATCGTCTATATCCGGTGTGGTGAAGAGGACCATTGTGAAGCCCTGACTAAGACTCGCGAGCATCACGACGACCTGACCATAGATGTGGAAAAATGGCAAGAAGGCCATGACCAATTCGTTGCCTTCCTCGAAGAAAGGCCAGAATGTCCTTACTTGCGCTTGTAGGGCCACCATATTGGCATGGGTGAGGATGGCTGCCTTGGGAAGCCCTGTGGTACCCCCCGTGTAGGGAAGGATTGCAATGTCCCTTGCCGGGTCGATCGTTACATGGGGAGGCTGGGGAGGGTATTTCTTTATGAGGTCCTGAAATTGAAGGAGACCAGCCTGTTCTCTGTGCGTGGGGGTAGGAACCTTCATTTCCGAATAGACCTTTCCCAGGGCCCCCTTCCCCAAAAGTCTTTTGAGTGTGGGCAAGTAATCAGCAATGCTGGTGAGGATGACATTCTTCATGGCAACGCCGGTCTTCTCCACATTATCATAAAGGATATCCTGACAGACCATGGTCGTCGCGTCGCTGTCCTGGATCTGATGCTTTATTTCATGGCTGGTGTAAACGGGGCTGATGGGGGTGACTTTCGCACCGATTTTCAAGGCCGCGAAGTAGGCGATGACGTACTGCGGGCAATTCAGGAGATAGAGCGCGACCGTGTCGCCCTTCTTTACTCCTAAATCGGCCAGGGCTGTGGCAAAACGGTCGATCAGCTCTTTCAGCTTTGCATAGCTGATCTTTTTTCCGTAGAAGATCAATGCGGTCTTGTTGCCGTATTTCTCCGCGACCTGGTCAAAGAGCTCAGGAACGGATATGGCGGGTACGTCCACGGTGTCAGTGACACCCTCGGGATAATGTTTCAACCAGGGTTTTGCAGCATAGGCTTCCTTTGCGTTCATTTTTTTACCCTCTCAATTTAGTCCTCAGTTAGCAGTCTGAAGAAACCTTTTCAAATCCCTCCCGAACCTCCCTTTGCTAAAGGGAGAGGTTAATTTTTCCCCCTTCTCAAAGGGGGATGAAGGGCGGATTTAGGTCATCTCTTGGTAATCAAAGAAAATGATCCATTGCCTTATTGTCAAAGCGCTAAAGCTGTTGTGAGATATTCTTAATCCAACGGTGCCGTGCACACGCGGCACGTATCACGCATGGCGATATTTCTGATTTTGCACCGGGGACACTCCTTTTCTATCTTGTCCCGCAGCCAGGGGAAAAGGCCATCGGGCATATACAGAAGAATCAGCAGTACCACACCAGCGAACATCAATGTTCGATACTCTTGCCAGAAGCGCAGAAACTCCAGCAAGGGAAAAAGAATGAATACCGCCCCCACCGGGCCATAGATGGTCACAATCCCACCGAATATGGCCCAGATGACCACCGTGAAAGACATGGAGACTTCGAGGGTTGAAGGGCCTGCAATCCTCATGAAGTGGGCGTAGAGTCCTCCGGATACGCCGGCAAAGAAGCCGCTGAGGCAAAAGGCCAGAAGTTTATAGCGTGTCGTGTTGATGCCGGCGGCCCTGACAGCCAGTTCATCCTCACGGATGGCATGGAAAATAATGCCGGTATTGGAGTCGGTGATCTTCCACATGATGGTGCACAGGCCGAGCATGACCACGACTGCGATGTAGTAATTAGCGACGCGAGATCCGGGCCAGCCGAGCGATCCCTGAAATCCCCAGTTCTCCACCCGTGAGGTCAGGAAGGGCAAAAACGATGCCCATCAGGATGATGGGGAAGGCAAGGGTGGTCAGGGCCAGATACGTACCTCTGAGTCTGAGGCATGGTATCCCTATGATCAGGCCTGCCAGAACTGCACCCAGCGCACCAAGGGGGATGGTGCCCCATGGAGGGATACCCGCATGCTGATTGAGCAAAGCTGCACCGTAGGCCCCCACTCCAAAGAAGAGGGCATGTCCGAAATTCATCTGGCCGGTGAAGCCGGAAAGCAGATCCCAGCTCGCAGCCAATATGGCAAAGATACTGGTGAGAGTGAAGATGCGCAGGAGGTAAGGATCTTTGGTAAACACAGGCAAGAGGAGCAGAAAGAGAAAAAAGAGCACGACAACGACCCGGGACGGGAGAACAAGCACTTCGTTCTTGAGTACGGTAAACAGCTTTCTCAGGTAAAAGAGAATGAGGTCCATGTCTACCCCGTTAGAAAGCCCCACTGCTTGCCCTGTACACCATGCGGTGCAGGGCTTGTAGCGGGGATGAAAATCGCATTTCTTTTGGAGCCCCGTTAGAAGGGCGAAGGCCTTCTAACGGGGTCTATCTTTCTTCCTCGAAGGACACACCAAAGAGGCCTTCCGGCCTGATGAGCAATACCAGGATCATGACGGAGAGGGCCACGGAACCCTTCAGAAAGGCGCCCATGGGAGCAAGAAAGACCACCAATGCTTCTGCAAAACCCAGGATGTATGCCCCCATGAAGCTGCCCTTGAGACTGCCAAGTCCACCCAGTACGACGACTGCCATCATCATGATCAGCGGGTGCATCCACATGTGCGGTTCAAGTATGGTGAGGGGTACGACGACAGCGCCTGTGAAAGCGGCTAACCCAACGGAGATGCCCATGGTGATCATGGCTACCCGAGCCTCGTTGATCCCCATGAGGTTGGCCACTTCCCTGTCTTGAGCAGTGGATCGGATGGCCAAGCCCAGTTTGGTTTTCATCAGAAGGACCCAAAGCACTGCCATGATAAGCAAGGCCACACAGAAGGTCAGAAGCTGTTGATAAAAGACCTTTACACCCAAGATCACAAGATACCCCTTGATCAGTGAGGGTACACTCAAATAGGTGCCCGTGAATATGAGAGTCATAATCTCCTGAAAGGCCATAGCCAGGGCGATGGTTGCTATCAGCACAGCACCCTCATGTTCTCGGATAGGGTTGATGAAGAGCTTGTAGGAGATCAGGCCCAACAGGGTGACCAGAACGATGGCTGCAACCATGCCCCACATGGGATGAAAGCCCATCTTGTGGGTGACGAAATAGATGCAGTAAGCAGCCACCATGTAGAAGGCGGTGTGGGCGATGTTTACGATGCGGGCTACACCGAAGATCAGGGAAAACCCAATGGCGAGAAGGGCGTATACACTCCCACTGATGAGACCGCTGATGATGATGTTCAGAATGAGATCCCATATTACCTCATGCCCTTGCGACATGGCAAGATTCGAAATCAGTACTCAAACAGCCGAATTTGACAATGCTCGAAACTCGATGTAACGATCTCGATCATTGGAATGACATCGATCGTCTCTGCAGGTGAACGGTTCATCGTCTCCATGAATACCATTATTTCTTATACTTCTCGATGACCCAGGGCGGTATCTTGTAGGGGACAATCCCCTTGTACGTGATCTCAGGCGCCTCTGGGGTTGCCTTCCACTTGTTGGGCCAGACGCCCTTTAGCTCACCATCCTGCCATTGGACACCCAAGCTGGTCAGGTATCCTGGACCCCATCTGAGTTCATGAAGGGGTCGTCCTTCGGCATCCTTCAGGTATGCCACTGTGCCGGAAGGGCCCTTGTGCACATCATTTTCCATAAACGGCCACCAGCTTGTCAGAATCGAGGGTCCCGGCCTTCTCAATGGTCGGCGCAAGCGTGTAGACAATAGCGGCGTAAGTATCCGCGGTGTAGGTCGGCGTCTCACCGAATCTTTTCACATAGCCGTCAACAAAGGGCTTTGTGAGTTCATTGTACTCGACCCCACGGGCATAGGTATTCATGGTCATAACATAGTTGCCCATTCCCTGGGTGGCCTGCCAGAAGCCATCCTTCTGGGCCTCCACATTGATGCCGACCTGCACAGCCGGAATCTTGAGTTCTCCTGCCTGTCTGGCAAAGGGAATCCCCACCGACGAGGAAAAGATCGTGAAAATGATATGGGCCTCTGAACGCTGGATGGCAGAAAGTTCGGCTGTGACATCCGTGGCCACCGGAGAGGGTCTCCAAACGCCTGCCACCTCCATACCCATCTTGGGGATGGTAGCCTTCGGCCGCCTTGAATCATCGGATCAGTCCACATGGCCTTTTCCGCGACGATAGCGACCTTTATCTTGGGTATGTTTAAGGATTGTTTCAATATGGCTCCGACAGTGCCCAAATGGATGAAGCTCGTTCTGACAAGGAATGTGGAATTGAAAGGGGAGCCCCGGAACCAATATTTGTACGTGTTGTAGTTCTTGGCCACCCGGTTACAGAGCTCATCATGGGCAGCCCCAACAGCCGATAAAGATCTTCTTGTTCTCCATGGCAATGTCCTGCATGGCCAGGACGGCCTCGGTCCGGAAACCGCCAACAACGAAGTCCACCTTGTCCTTCGTGATGAGCCGCTCCATGGCATTGGTGGCGTCCGTGACGTTGAGAAATTCGTTGGAATCCGCCTGAATAAGCTCGATCTTCATCTTTTTGTTGCCGACCTGAATGCCTCCTTTGGCATTAATCTCCTCGGCGGCCATGGTCGCCCCGTTCCAATGGCCCTATGCCCTGCACAAATTTCATCGGGCCGATCACGCCGATCTTAATGCTCCTGTCCAAAAGCAACTGTGAAAGATGACACTGCGAATAAGAAAACCATTGCCAATACGAAAATTCTTTTCTCCCACCTTTCCATTTGGAACCCCTCCTTTCTTGAGATTTTCTGAAATCTCTGATTACAACGATTAAAAACCGATTACACGGATTCGAAATTCATCAAGAATTTCATGAAATCTGTGTAATCCTTTTTTCAAATCTGTGTAATCAGGAGAGCGTAGCTCTCCCGTAAAACGTTCGTCCGGATTCAGCCATTTCCTTGAGCAGGGAGGCGGGTTTAAATCGGACTCCGTGCTCCTTCTCCAGCTTCAAGAGATGCTCGTAGACATTGCGTATTCCCCAGGCATCGGCGTAGCGGAGAATGCCGCCCCGGTATGGAGGAAACCCGGTTCCGTAGATCATCGCCAAGTCCATGTCTTGAGGCCGATCGCAGATTCCCTCCTGGATCATATAAGCAGCTTCGTTGATGGCCCGGGCAAGCATCCGATCCACGATCTCCTTGTGAGAAAACTTTTTGGGCTGGATCTTTTTCTCCTTCAAATATTTCTTGATCGCTTCATGGACTTTGGGATTGGGAACGGGTTTCTCTCCACTGTAATCGTACCAACCTGCTCCAGTCTTACGACCATAACATCCAGTTTGGTAAACGAGTTCGTAGATCGGCGAGGTCTTCCAGCGCTCCCCAAGGGATCTCTCAAAATTCCTGATCACATGGTAGTTGATGTCGATACCAGTCAGGTCGCCCAGAGTGGCCGGTCCCATGGGCAATCCAAAATCGACGACCGCTTCTTCAATCCGGGCCGCATCCACTCCCTCACCTACCAAGAAAGTAGATTCGCCCAGAAGCCCCCCAAGTTGTCTCGACACGTAGAAGCCAGGACCATCGTTCACGACAATAGGCACCTTCCGTATCGCTCTGCGCGAAGGCGACACTGGTGGCCAATGAACCATCCGACGTCTTTTTTCCGCAGATGATCTCCAGTAATTGCATCCGCTCCGCAGGGTTGAAGAAGTGGAGTCCAATCATCCTGCCGGGATCTTTTAGAACAGAGGCCATTTCTGTAATGGGAAGGGCTGATGTATTCGAGGCGAAAATAACCTCGGGCCGACAGATCTCTTCAAGATTTTTCCAAATCCCCTGCTTGATCTTCATGTCCTCCAATACTGCTTCGATGACGAGGTCTGCACGCTTCAGGTCCTCAAGGGCGGTTGTGGTGGTGAGGTGATCACGGATCTTGCGGTCAAGATCTTCTTGGGTCATCTTTCCTATCTTTATAGGATAAGCAAATGTCTTTCGAATGGCTGAAAGGCCCTTCTGGATGGCCTCGTCATTAATATCCCAGAGAATGGTCTCGAACCCGTTGCTGAGCAGGAGGTTTGTGATGCCGGAGCCCATAGCTCCTCCCCCAAGCATGGCCACGGTCTTGATCTTTTGTGGGTCCACTCCTTTGATCCTGGGAAGCTTGCCCGCAGCCCTGGTGTTAAGGAAAATCCCGATGAGGTTCTTGGCCACATCCGATACAGCGCAATCACTGAAGAGTTCAGCCTCAACCCTAAGGTCGGCCTCGAAATCGTCCGACAACCCTCGCTCCATGGCCTCAATAGCCTTGAAAGGTGCAATATACCCTTTGCCTTTTTTCTCTGCCTCCCCCCTGGCGTACGAGATAATCATTTTTTTCGTGAGGAAATTTGGAAGGCGATCCTTGCGCAGGCGCGTCATCCGATCTTGGTGATTTAATTCACCCGAGATGAAGCGCTGGGCCACTTCCAAGGCCTTCTCTAACAAGACCTCTCGTGGCACCACCTCATCGATGCATCCCTTCTTCATCCCTTCTTCTGAAGAGATGGACTGGCCTGTTCCAATCATCTGCAGAGCATCCGGGAGCCCCACCAGCCGGGGAAGCCTCTGGGTTCCACCTGCCCCCGGAATTAAACCGATCTGAACTTCCGGTTGTCCCACCTGTATGCCTTGTGCTCCAATTCGGTAGTGGCAGGCCATGGCGATTTCCATTCCTCCTCCAAGGCAGTTCCCATTCAGGGCGGCAATCACAGGCTTGGGGCCTTGCTCTATGGAATTGAGGAATCGGTTGTTCTCCATCACCTGTGGGAGAAGAGAATCTCTGTCTGTCACCTGCTGAATCTCGGTGATGTCCGCCCCTGCGATGAAGTTCTTCTCAGTCCCGGTGAGGATCACGGCCTTGACTTCATTGTCTCCAAAGGCTGCCATCAAGGCATCTCTCATCTCCTCGACAAACGGCTTAGAAAGCTGGTTGACGGGTGGGTTGTTTAAGGTCAAGATCGCCACTCCTTTGCTAAGCTCAACTTTTATCGTTCTATAGTCTGATTTCATGGATTTCCCCCGTTCTGAGGTTGTTGCCCCCTCACCCCTCCCTCTCCCCGCTGGGGAGAGGGGGAGGGTGAGGGGAATTTCAAATATTTTTGGCTAGAGTCTAGGGTCTTATTTTTCTCTCTCGATGATGGTGGCTACCCCCTGCCCACCACCGACGCAAGCGTTGGCAAGACCATAGCGTCCGTTCTTGATTTTCAAAATCCGGGCCAGGGTTCCTACGAGACGGACTCCTGTGGCTCCCAAGGCATGGCCGATGGCCGTGCCTCCTCCCATCACATTCACTCGATCCGGATCGATACCCAACTCCTTGATACAGTTCAGGGCAACGATGGCGAAGGCCTCGTTGATCTCCCAGTAATCGATGTCTTTCACCTGCAAACCCGCCTTCTCTAAGGCCATGCGGCTGGCGGGGACAGGACCCACGCCCATGATAGTAGGGTCCACTCCTGCGAATCCCATGGACCGGAGGGTCGCCATCGGCTGGATCCCTTTTTTCTTCGCGGTCTCCTTTGACATCAGAATCATCGAGGATGCCGCAGCGTTCAGGGGGGAGGAATTTCCAGGGGTGATGACCCCATCAGGCTTAAAGGCTGGTTTGAGATCCTTCATTCCCTCCAGCGTGGCATCATCCCGAACGGCCTGGTCTCGATCCACAATCAAAATCTTTCCGTCTGCCTGCTCGGCTTCGATGGGGAGGATTTCATCTCTGAAGAATCCCTCCTTATAAGCCTTCGAAGCCAGTTGGTGGGAACGAGTTCCCCAGCGATCCATTTCTTCTTTGGTAAATTCTCTCTGTGCAAAAAGCTTCTCCGCGGTGAGCCCCATGTTCGTGGTCGTCATCATGTCCCAGTGTTTGTAGGCCGGCTCCGTATAAAGACGCATGTTCAAGGAGATCGCTCCCTTTTCCATAAGGGCTCCGCCCATAGGGACCCGGGTCATGTGCTCCATTCCGCCGGTCATCACGATGTCCGCAAAGCCCATAGCAATCTCCATGAAGCCGACATGAATGGCGGCGATGGATGAGCCACACTGTTGGTCGACGAACTTAGCAGGAGTCGTTTTGGGCAAATTGGCAAGGAAAATGGGAGTACGCCCGCCATAAGTCCATTGTTCACTCACTCCGTTGGAGGATCCCACAATGAAATCATCGATCTCCTCCGCCCTGATCCCGGTCCGTTTGATCACCTCCGGCAGGAGCTTGGCCAGAAGTTCATCAGCCCTTAGCTTGTGGAACCAGTCCCGAGCCGGGTCATTGGGCCTGGACCTGGATTGGGCAGTTCTCAAATATCCGGCAATCACCACTTCTCTCATTGTTTTTTCCATGCTTCTCTTTCTCCCGTTCTTCGCTTTTTTCAGAGAGGGCGGCGAGCGATCAGCCGTAGTCCATGAGGCCTGAAGTCTTTTTTCTAAGAGCTGATATCCAAGAGCCCCTTCACCCGGCTGATTTTGCTTTCGATCTCTCCTTGACGTGCAATCATGATGCGCTGGGCCATCGGTGAACCGGCCCCGTGCACAGACTCAATCAGGTAAGCAACGGCACCTGCACCCGCGACGATATTCTCAATCAAACGTAAAACCTTCATCCGGTCCACCACATCCACGCCTTTGACTGCCGCTAAGTATTTTTTGATATAGGGCCCTGCGACCGGGTCCTCCAGGTCTTTGGCTGAAGGCATGGTTCCGATCAATCCGCCGGCAATATCCGTGGCCAGACGGGCCATCTCGAAAGGAAAACGGGTCACGTTCAGCTTGCAGACATTGGCCAGGAGCATATCCACTTCATAATTTCCCGCTTTCGTCGGGTGTCCTAAGGCCGAGCAAGCAATGCCGCAAGCGAACATCGTTTCATTGAGGTGAATCATCTCAACGATTTTGTCCCGGATGTGGGAAGCGCCTTCCACTCCGTTCATCCGGGCGATCAGGGCCGTGGCCCCGATGAGAACATCGCCGACTCCAACCTTGCATCCCCCATAACTCTGGCGGTGATAAGCTGCGAAGCGTTCCACTAGTCGCCCCGACAGGTCGACTTCTCCATTGAGAAAGATGCGTTCCTCCGGAACAAACACATCTTCAAAAACGGTCATCACCTCCTGGCCGCCAAAAGCAGGATTGCCAATATCCAGCCGACTGGGTTCCTCCAGCTTTCGGGTATCACTCGCTTGTCGCCCGTAGATATGCTTGATGCCTTTTGCATTGGTTGGAACGGCAAAACAGATGGCCCAATCCTCCTCCTTCGGAATCAAGTTTGTCGTGGGCATGACGATGATTTCATGGGAGTTGATCATCCCCGTTTGATGGAGCTTGGCACCACGGACCACCACGCCACTGCGTTTCCGTTCCACGACTCGCAAGAAAAGATCCGGGTCTGATTGGTCCTTGGGTCGTTTTCCCCGGTCACCCTTTGGGTCGGTCATGGCTCCATCGACCACTAAATCATCGAGCTGAATCCGGGTCCAATACTCTCGAAAACGTTTATGGTAATTGGTGCCATGTTCCTGATCGCATTCATAGGTGACGCTGAAGACCGCATTGGCTGCATCCAGACCCACGCATCGTTGAAAACAACATGCCGTGATGTTTCCACAGGTCCTCTGCATCATCACTTTCTTCATCAGGTCTTCGGGGCTCTGGTGTAAATGGGTAAAACGATTGATCTCTTCCCCTGATAACGAGGACCTCACCCGGAAAAGGTCTCGAGTCTCATCACTATAGGCACAGTCGAAAGTCGACGCCACAGCACGGACCGAGGGTGTCACCAATGGGTGGTCGGGTAAATCTCGGGTTTTCTCACCCATCACATTCGCCTCCAGCCCAAGAGACTTGAGGGAAGCGATGTATTCGTCTCCTTTTTTGAGCGCCATGTCTGATTTCTCTCCGTTTTCTATCTTATCGCCACGACCGGACAGCTGCCCGGCGTAAGCATGAGCTGCCTTGTCAAATAGAGGCAAGGTTCAAGGCCTGGTGCCGACCCTTCATAAATTCCAATCACCAAGTTCCAAATTCCAAATAATATCCAATCACCAAACTCCAATTACTAAAAGATTTTCTTTGGGATTTCGGTCATTGGAATTTTGGTCATTGTTTGGGTACTGGTGCTTGGGATTTGGTGCTTTATCGCGCATAAGGACTTTTTCAAAATACGAGATAGATACGATCGTTCACGCTTAGTCCTCAGTGATTCTTAAAATGGATATCTTCCTATTTTAATCACAGAATCTGCGATCTCCCGTCTCAAGGCGACTGTGTTCACAGGTTCAAAACGGGTAAGTTTCTTGAGCGCGGAGAGCTGTGTCCTGAGGATGTCACCCTCAGCAATGGCAGCGAAGGCCTGTTTCGCGAAACCCTCCACACGACCAAAGCCATCATTGACATAAACCTTGACCATGGCTTTCTGAATCTGGGATTTCTCATCTCCAAGCTTTTCCATGGTCTTCATTGCTCGAAGGAGGCCGCTTTCCATGGCGAAGACCTCAATGACGATGTTACTGATCAATGCCACGATGTCCTCTTGCTCTGGATCTCCCAACTTCATCATATACTTCTGAACCGCAGCGCCGGCGACAAGGAGACCGATCTTTTTTGACATCTCTACCATTTCCTTCTGCAGGGTGAGCTTGCCATCATCCGTCTCTACTTTGGGCCGAAGGGTGAGAAGCTCGTTGGCCACTTTCTGGGCTGCCGCGAGCACAGGGAGACGATTCTTCATCGCCCTTCTCGTCAACATGTCCACGATCAGCAGACGATTGATCTCGTTCGTCCCTTCCCAGATCCGGTTAATCCGTTCGTCCCTGTAACCCCGCTCAACCGGATAATCATGAATATACCCGTAGCCTCCGTGGATCTGAACGGCTTCATCGACCACATAGCCCGCCATCTCCGAGCAATAGACCTTGTTGATCGAGTCTTCAATATTGTACTCCTCAATTCCCCTTGCCATCTGAATCCCGACATCTTCAGCCTGGCGGTCGATGCGTCGGAGAATCCGATCCGTCAGACCCCCTGTTCGGTAAACCATGCTCTCCGAGATGAACGTCCGGATCGCCATCTCCGCAATCTTGTATTTGATCAGACCGAACTCGGCAATGGGCCTTCCGAACTGAACCCTCTTCTTGGCATAAGTGACTGCCTCCTGCAGGGCACTCTTTGCCCCTCCCAGACAGCCCGCACCCAAGCTGAAACGAGCAATATTCAGGACATTCAAAGCGACGATGTGGCCCCTTCCAATCTCTCCAAGAACATTCTCTACAGGCACTTTGACATCGGAGTAGATCACGCCTCGAGTGGAGGAGCCTTTCACCCCCATCTTATTCTCTTCCTCATCCAGAGAGACGCCTTCGAAATTTCGCTCGACGATGAAAGAGGTGAATTTGTCCCCATCCACTTTGGCATAGGTGACGAAGGTACCGGCAAACCCGGCATTGGTGATGAATTGTTTCTGACCGTTCAAAATGTAATATTTTCCGTCCGGGCTGAGGATGGCCGTGGTCTTTGAATTCAGGGCATCCGAGCCTGCTTCGGGTTCTGTCAGGGCGTAGGCGCCAATGATCTCTCCTGTGGCCATCTTGGGCAGATAACGTTTCTTCTGGTCTTTGGTGCCAAAGAAGACAATGGGAAGAGAACCAATTCCGGTATGAGCCCCGAAGGAGGACATGAAGGAACCTCCTCCCTGGGCCATCTTCTCCCAGACAAGGAGAGAACTCACCTTATCCAAATCCTGTCCCCCATACTCCTCTGGAATGTCTGCGGAGAGGAACCCGAGCTCCCCAGCCTTCTTGAGGAGGCTTGGCAGGAGCCCTTCTTTCTTCTCTTCAATATCGTCGGCCACGGGTTGAATTTCACCTACCACAAATTCGGTCACGGCCTTCGCGACCAACCGCTGTTCTTCATTAAAGTCCTCCGGCGTAAAAACCTCCTGAGGAGAAATCGATTCAACCAGAAACGCTCCGCCTTTAACGAACTCCTCCATGAAAACCTCCTCTAAAGATTCATTGCAAAATGATCAATTAGCAATGATCAGTTAGCAGTGAAAACCCCTTAAGACCATCCTGAATGTTCCGTTGATAATTGACCATTGATCATTGGCGATTGGTAATTGATGATTTTCGCTCAACTGCGCCTAATCTCTCGTCCCCTCACCCCGAAGGCCGTTGAAGGCAAATTTAAATATGAAATCTGCCAGGTCACTGACCGATCTCTCTTTTTTTGGGTGGAACCAAATTCTGGTTCTGGTAATCATGGAAGCAATCATAAAGCCGGCTAACTTCACATCCACTTCAGGTAAATAACCGGCATCAATGCCTCTCCGAATGACTTTTCGAATAATCCGGTCATAGGTGTCCCGAAGATCTATGATTTTTTTTCTTTTCTCGGGTGAGAGACTGTCGAGGGCAATGTCAAACAGCAGCTTAGCGGATCTCCTGTAACTCAGCGTCACTTCTAAATGACTTTCAATGATGAACCTCAACTGCTCAATGGGATTGGTATCATCTTCCTCTTCCATGTGCTTAATAGGGTCAATGATCTGTTCCATTTCCTCCCGAAGCACTTCGAAGAGGATTTCTTCTTTGTCAGCGAAGAAATTATAGATATTGGCCGGCCTGCAGCCATAGGAAATGCCGATATCGCGCATGCTTGCGGCTTGATAGCCTTTTTCCCAGAAAAGCTTTCGCGCTATTTCCAGCATCTTCGTTTTTTGAAGACCGGGCTTAACTTTTCCTCTTGTCATCATCATAAGCCAAATAATTTCCAAGAAATGGGTGCCCTACAGGAAGGCGATCAGGCCGGAAAGGAATTCCGACGCGTTCCATTAATGAACGGCCATTAATCTACTACACCAAATTCAAACTTGTCAAGCAGAAAATTCCGATTCAAATTGTTTCAGAAAGAATGCGACGTTGAGATGTTATGCTTCACCCTGAACGGGCGCAGCAGGTCCCGCACCTACTGATTGTCCTTATTTTCCCAGGGCAGGCGTTTTCCTTCGGGAGAGTATCTGTAGAAACCCTTTCCAGCTTTCCTGCCCAGACGACCTTCACTCACCATGCGTTCCATCAGGTTTGAGCTGGGAGCAAGGTGTGGCGCTCCCAGGGCTTTCATGCTCTGCCCGACCCGGGCGCAGGTATCCAGACCGGCGTTATCAGCGATCTCGAAAGGGCCGACATTCCAACCGTAGCCAAGCCGCATGCCTACGTCCACATCTTCTGGGGTAGCGATTCCCTGGTCAACCAAGTCCACTGCCTCACGCAAGGCAGCGGAGAAGATCCGGTTCATCACAAAGCCAGGGAGATCTCGCTGCACTCGAACCGGGGTCTTCCCCAGGGATTTGACAAAGGCCACACCCCGCTCGAAGATCTCCGGCGAAGTCTTCTCTCCTTTGACCACTTCCACCAATCCCATTAGCGGCACAGGCCCAAAGAAATGTAACCCAAGCACCCTCTCCGGTCGCCTCGTATTTTCAGCAAGGCGGGTGACGGGGATGGAAGAGGTATTCGTGGCCAGAGGGGTCTCCGGCCTGGAAATCCTGTCCAGCTCCTGAAAAATTCCACGCTTTAAATCCTCCGCTTCCAGGGCCGCTTCGATGACCCAGTCCACCTCTGAGGCACTGGATAGATCCTTTTCGGGTGAAATCCGCGCAAGGACCTTCTCGGATGGTTCCTTGAGAATACCCTTGGCCGGCCAATTTCTCCACGGACCAGCGAATATCTTTGAGCGCCCTGTCCGTGATTGCGCTCTGGATATCCATCAGATGAACCCGGTATCCGGCTTGGGCCGATACCTGTGCAATTCCTGAGCCCATAAATCCTGCGCCCACAATCAAGACCTTCTCCACGGCTTTCTCTCCTGTCTTCGCCGGCCTTCTACTCTGCCGGTGACTTCCTCCCGGATAGGAAGAATTCCGCCAGACCTCAATTCTTCGCTGCAAGAGGTCACGGCTTCTTTGACCGTTCCGGAATGCCCGCAAGTTTTTTAACCATTTTCTTGCGGGATTCGATGTCGTACTGGGTCGTGATGGCGATGGCCTCCATGATGGGCGAGCCACCCCCGTGATAGGATCCAACCAAATGAATTCCTCCGCTGGCAGAGCACAGGATGTCACCAATGTAGCGCCAGAGCTGGGCCGCATCTTCCGGGTGAATATCCGGGTTGCGGGTGATGTACTTGTAGAGAAGATCCTTAATTTCGGGGTTCATAAAATCTCCCTCATAGGGGAAGGTGGCCGGAATACCGCCGGCGATGTCGCACAGAATCTCGGCCTCCCGGAAGACCGCCTCGCCGGTAAGGTTCCGGCCCACGTTGGCATAAATGGAATGAGGGATGTAACTTCCGGGCCCATAAGGCATAGGCCCCACCCCGGGAACGTACAACTCGGGTTTCCCCAATTCGGAAGCCGTGAACCCGGCCGCATAACCCAACTCCGAAACCCGTATGATCTCCGCTAATTTATCCCGGACGTGCGGGGCCTTCGCAATGCCGTTAAATTCTGCTGCCAATGCCACCGCCCCGAGCATTAAATCCCCCAAAGCTGGTTTGCAACCCGAGTAGCTATGGCGATGGAAGAGGGCAAAGAGAAGAGCACATGCCCCCCCCTGAATCGCTTCTCCACAAAGGAAGACCCGCTCCCAAGGAACGAAGCAATTGTCGAAGATCGTATAAGAGTCGGTGTAGCCGGGAGTAAATCCCCTCTTGAAGTATTGCCGATCGCGCAGGTTATGGATGGACACCACCTGTTTCACTCCCTCCCAGTCTGCAGGAACGGCAAAGGCCACAGCCCAGTCTTTCTCCTCTGGCAGAAGAGCGCGGGTGGGAACGACCAGGATTTCGTCCGCCACAGAAGCTTCGGAGATATGCACCTTGGACCCCCGGACCACGATCCCGTCGCTCTTCCTCTCCACCACATGGACATACAGGTCCGGGTCTTTCTGCTCGCTGGGCCGCTTCATCCGGTCACCCTTCACGTCCGTCTGCGCACAACAACCCACCAGATCCTCTTTTTGAAATCTCTCCAGCCATTTCATGAAGTTCTTATGGTATTGAGTGGCTCCGTTGTTCTGCTTGTCGGCCTCGTAAGACACATTATAGATCGCATTGGTTGCATCGATTCCCATGCACCGCTGGATACAACCTCCGGCCACCTGACAAATGGCTCGGGTCATATCCTGCTTCTTGTGTAAGTCCTCCTTACTTTGATGGATATGACAGAACCGATTGATCTTCTCCCCGGTCAGATGAGATTTGGCAGTGTAAAGATCTTCGTATTTCGGGTCTGCGGCGTAATCGAAAGTCAACCCCATGGTATGAATGGTGGGCATTTGGACCTCATCATCCCGAGCGATCTTTTCACCGTTCACATAAATGTTACGGCGCATCTTACGCAACCCTTCGATGTACTGCTGTTTTGTTCTCATCTTTGTTTCCTCCTCTTTTTATGAAGCTGGGCGGGATCTCCCTCGGCGACTATCCCGGACCAAGATCACCTACCGAATCAAGATCCTCTTCGATGGATCCCTCGGCCCCCGATTCGAGCAGCGCCAGGATGCTCCTGTATCTCTCTCGGGAGAGTTTACGGTAAAGATGATAGAAGAACAGGCTCATGATCTCTCTTCCCTGGGCAATCCTTTTCGAGAACTCCTCGGCGGAAAGTCTCCCCAGGGCAGTCTCGATGTAATATTTCTGGGACATGATAGCGATTTCCCGGAACCGATCCAGATAATGCTTGAGGGCTTCCGGATCGAACCCGTCTTTGGGGCCTAAACCAATGTTGTCCATTTCCACGATTAATTTCCCGAGGGTAATATCATCCTGGGAATAGACCTTCGACCCATCGCGGACGCCGGGGTTGATGATCTTCCATTCTTCCATCTTGGCCAGCCACTTTTTTCCCAAACCTGTTTCGTTCCGGAAAAGGTCTTCACCTGCAATCTCGGTGGGCAGGAACTGATCTACGGGGCTGAAATATTCCC
The DNA here is from genome assembly GCA_963711845.1 of uncultured delta proteobacterium. Taxonomy (GTDB): domain Bacteria; phylum Desulfobacterota; class BSN033; order BSN033; family UBA1163; genus CAVQFR01. The sequence continues at coordinate 101,007 of CAVQFR010000015.1, read as the reverse complement.
TTCGGAGATTGAGGAAAGACTGCCACTCGGCCGATTTTTTCTGCTCCTTAAAAATATTCTTGATCACGGCGAGAGGGAAAAAATAACGATCCTGGAGTTCTTTAATGAAGCGGATGCGGCTCAACAAATCCGTCATCATATTCGGCGACATTCCTTCCCTGTTTACGGGGCTTGGGAAGGAGTCCTTCACGGATGTAGTAATGAATGGTCTCTTTTGAGACCCCGGAATGCTTGACCAGTTCCCGAATCTTCAAGAATTCTCCAATCAGGTTTTTTATTTTTCATTGAGTATTACTACATGGTATACATAAAAGTCAAGAGAAATCTAACATCTAAGTAAATTCATATTGACAATTATCTATTTGTCATTATAAAGTGGCAATGCAACGATGGAGGGTGAGAAAAATGAATTTTGTAGTTTCCATCGATCTCCAGGGAGGAGTTCGCCACCTGTAAATCAACCATCGGCCAGCAGATTTCACATCAGAAACCTAAAAACTGGAGAGAAATTCTATGGCTAAACGAATTCTCCGTACAAAGCTTTGCGATATGCTCGGAATCGAGTACCCTGTTATAGCGGCCGGAATGGGGCCGACGCTGATCGGTGAGAATACGGGGGCTCCCGTCGAGTTGGTGGTGGCTGTCTCAGAGGCCGGCGGACTCGGGGTACTGGGAGGAAGCGGTTTCACGGTAGAGGGGTTGCTGGAGGCAATTCGGGAGATTAAATCAAAAACAAAGAAGCCTTATGGCGTGGACCTCCTCTTACCTCAAAAGCTGGACTTCGGTGGAGGGTTAGGCCAGAAAGGACCAAAGGAGTTGCCCTTGAGCGCGTTGTTGAAATCGCTGCCCACGCCGTATCAGGATTGGCTTAGAAAAGTGAAAGATGAGCTTCAACTTCCGGATGTGGAAATTACGGTTAGGATGAATACAACGACCATGCGCCCTCAGGAAGCAATTCAAGTGTGCATCGACGAAAAGGTCCCGCTCTTCTGTGCTGGCCTGGGCAATCCAGGATTCATGGTGGAGCAGGCCCACGCTGCGGGCATGAAGGTTCTTGGAATCACCGGAAATGCGAAAAACGCGCGAAGGATGGCCGAATCCGGAATCGACCTTCTGGTAGCCCAGGGATATGAAGGGGGAGGGCACACAGGCCGGATCGGGACGATGGCCCTTTTGCCCCAGGCCATCGATGCCGCCACTCCGGTTCCCGTCCTGGCGGCGGGCGGAATCGGAGACGGCCGGGGATTGGCAGCGGCCTTAGCCATGGGGTGCGTAGGGGCCTGGGTCGGGACCCGTTTCTTAGCCACAAACGAAGCAGGCGCCCTCCCGGTGAATAAGAAGCGGATCCTCGATTCTACGGATGAAGACACACGGGTGAGCAAATCGTATACCGGTAAAACCCTGCGGGCGAGCTATAATAGGTTCCACGATCTCTGGGAGGGTTCGGGATTGGAGCCCCTTCCCTTTCCCACTCAAGTGTTAATCTCTTCAGCCCTCCTGGGGAGTTTCATCGAAGCTAAGAAAGACGATTACGTCGGCGGTCTGGCGGGTCAGATCTCCGGCCTCATCAAAGAGATCAAACCAGCCCGGCAGGTGCTCGATGAGATGGTGGAAGAGGCCGTGGATATTCTGACCCACAGGCTTCCGCAAAATATAGTGGCGGAGTAGGGCTTCTCATTCGTAGCCTGCTGAGGCACAACGTGAACGTTTAAGGAGAAGTAAATGGAACAAAAACTCGCCTATTATGAGATGAAGGGCCACACGGCCATCGTCACCATCGATCATCCTCCCATGAATGCCCTGGATGTGGCGACCAAGGAGGCCGTTGGCGAAGTCTTTAGGGAGCTGGATGACCGGAGACAGGAGATCCGGGCAGTCGTACTACACGGGGCGGGCGAGAAAGCCTTCGCCGCAGGGGCCGATATCAAGACGTTCTTGGAATTGAATCCGGATACGGCAAAGAGACGCCTTTCACGGAGTCACCAAATTTATGCCATGGTTGAAAACTTTGAGTGGCCGGTGATTGCTGCGATCCATGGTTTTTGCCTGGGTGCGGGGTTGGAGTTGGCGCTCTGCTGCGATATCCGTTGTGCTGAAGAAACGGCCAAATTAGGTTTCCCAGAAGTGAATCTGTCCGTCTTTCCGGGAAACGGAGGTATCTGGCGCTCGTTGCACCATATTCCCCTCGGCAAGCTGAAAGAACTCGTTTTCACCGGAGAGGCGATCAGCGCAACCGAGGCATTCAGACTTGGATTGGTCGAGAGAGTCGTTCCGCCAGGACAGGTGATGGAGGCCGCCCTGGAGCTTGCGGCCAAGATTACAGAAAAAGGTCTTTTAGGAGTGGCCGCAGGGAAAAAGGTAATCAACGGGGCAAGAGACCTTTCTCTCCAGAAAGGATTGGAACTGGAATCCGACCTGTGGGCTAATCTGACGACGACTGAAGATATGAAAGAGGGTGCTCGGGCGTTTATCGAAAAGAGAAAACCCCAATATCGGTGTCGATAACGAGAATGCACCTCCTACTGAATCCATAATTGAAAGGCCATATCAATAAATACTGCTCCGACAAATCCCATCCCCCTCCTGACCTCCCCCTTCCCCGCCCCGGTCTATTAATAGGGCGGGACCGGGGGAAGGGGGAGGCAGGTAGCGATTTCCCTCCCATTCAGCCTGCTGCGCAAGCCGCTTCGGAACCGCAGAGGGGAGGGATAGGGTGGGGGTGGGGTTAGGGATAGAATAGGATCAAAGATGAAATCAGATGTCTATACAATTATGGATCTATTAACAAGAGATGCAGTGATCATCAGAGCTTTCTTGATCTAAGGATGATTGTGGAGGCAACCATGCTTTTTGAACTCAATGACGAGCAGAGGGCCTTTCAAAAAAAGGTCCGAGAAATTTACGAGAGGGAGGTCAGCCCTCTGGTCGAGGAATATGAGCGGAAAGAGGCCTTTCCGGTTCAACTTTTCCCGATCCTGGGCGCAGAGCACCTTCTCTGTCTTCGGTGTCCAAAGAAGTACGGGGGGCCTGGTTTAGACAAAGTTTCCGAATGCATCACCGTCGAGGAACTGAATCGGATCTGCGTGGGTATTGGCGCAAGCATCATGGTTCAAGGAGGTCTGGCTACGGATCCCATCCTCCACTTTGGTTCTGAAGAGTTGAAGCGAAACTACCTTTCCCCCGCCGTTCGGGGAGAGAAGATCGGGGCCTTCGCCCTGACCGAACCGGACGCCGGATCGGATGCCTCTGGAATTCGAACAACGGCAGTCAGGGAAGGCGAGGGCTTCCGCATCAATGGCTCAAAGACTTTCATCACCAACGGAACGATCTGTGACTTTGCAACGGTTGCTGCCTATACCGACCCGGCCAAGCGAGGGACCGGTATCAATCTCTTTGTCGTGGAGCGAGACGATCCGGGGTTTTCTGTCACAAAAAAGTTGAAAAAACTCGGGAACCATTCTTCGGATACGGCCGAGTTGGCCTTCGAAGACTGTTTTGTCCCGAAAGAGAGGATGCTGGGAGACCGGATAGGAGGAGGATTGGGTCAGCTGGAAGAGACCCTCAAATCAGGAAGGATTACCTATGGGGCCAGGAGCACAGGGGTGGGGCAGGCTGCATTTGAAGCGACCCTTTCCTTCGTCAAGGGGAACCGGAGACACGGTCAGGCTCTTGGAAAATCGCAGGCGATTCGATTCATCCTGGCCGAAATGGCGATGATGCTGGAAACCACGCGCTATATGACCTATCGAGGGGCCTGGCTTTTTGATCAAGGTCTCGCGTCGATGAAAGACGCCTCCATCGTCAAACTCTTCTGCAGTGAATCCGTGCAGGCGATTGTTCAGAAGGCGATGGCCATCCAAAAGAGTGCCGGGCTGATGACCGACAATCCGGTCCAGAGGTTTCTCCGTGATGGACGATTGAGTAAAATCCCGGAGGGGACGTCTGAAATTCAACATCTCGTGATAGCGAGCTCTTTAGGGCTTTAGAGCCTGTTGAAAAAATCATTTTTCAGGCTGGTCAAAAATGCTCAGATGCAAGGCGCCCGCGAGCGCTTTTCACCTGCCGGTTAGGCAGGCAATCCTTTGTAGGGGACGCATATATGCGTCCCCTACGGTGGCTGCAACAAGCCTGCCACTTGCTTGACACGGGGAAGGATGAAGGGTGGCGTCGCGACGAATAAGGAGCGACTTTTTGCCACGCCGCCGAGATGGTGAGGCGGCCGGGGAACGCCGCAGATGGGCGTTTTTCAACAGCCTGTTTAGGGGTGAAGAGATGGATTTTGAACTCTCGAGTGAGCAAAAAGATGTGCAGAGGGCGGCAACGGAATTTGCCAGGGGAGAATTTGATCCCGATTTGGTTCTGGAGCTGGATGAGAGTGGAACATTTCCAGATACCCTATGGAGGAAGGCCGCTCAATTGGGATTCATCGGCATTCATTATCCAGAGGAGTTCGGGGGACAGGGACTGGGCCTCTTCGAGAATCTTCTCGTGATCGAAGCCTTTTGCAGGGTGGACTCAGGAGTTGGGAGCGCTCTCAGCACGGTGGATCTGGGTTCAGAGATCCTCCTCAAGTTTGGTTCCCTTGAGCAGAAAAAACAATTCCTCACACCCCTCACGAAGGGAGAGGCACGTCTCGGGGTTGCTTTTGCCGAGTCAGAAGATGGAAGAGACCTGACGGTCCTTTCAGCCGTGGCAGAGAAGAGAACGGATGAATACTCTCTGCGGGGAAAGAAGCGTTTTGTCCTCAACGCTCCTTTGGTCAATGCCTTCCTCACCCTATGTCAAGAACCCAAGGAAGGGTGGATCACATTGATCGTAGAGCGACAAAGGGATGGAATTGAAATTCATCCGATTGAAAAGATGGGTTTGAGAATGATCCCTTTTGGCGATCTCTTTTTCAAGGAGGCTTGCTGTCCCTCTTGCAAGCCGCATCGGGGAAGAAGGGCAAGGGCTGGCGCACGTCCATCATCACCATCACGTGATGGCACTCAGAAGTGCGGCGCAGGGCCTGGGAACAGCCCAGGGAGCCTTTGACCGGGCGATGCAGCACGCCAAACAGAGAGAGCAGTTCGGAAGAAAGCTTTCACAATTCCAGATCATTCGACATAAACTGGCCGATATGGCTGTCCGCATCGAAGGGGCACGATGGCTCACCTACAAGTCGGCCATTGAGTTCGACCACGGGAGGATGCATCCCGGGTCTCTTTTGATGGCTCAACTGGAGGCGGGTAGGCGCCTGATGGGTGTCGTGGATGAGGCTTTGCAGATATTTGGGGGCTATGGTTATACGGCGGAGCAGGCGATTGAACATTATTTCAGGGATGCCTGGGCGATCGGGGTGGACCTCGGAACTGAGGAAGAACAGAAAGATGCGATTGCCGAAATCCTGTTGGGGCCTGATTCAATAAGAAAATAAACGGAAATAAGGTTCTCTTCATCATGAAGGAAAAGGGGCAAACAGGCGATCGCGTCGATCAGACGGTTCGTCCGGGAAGCGCGCCCAAAGCAAAAGTAAAAGAGAAAACTTATTCATTGACACATTTCGCATCGTGCGATATTTACTAATCAGCCCATAATCGTACGGAAGGTAACAAAAGATATGTCAAGCCTCCCCAATGACCCCCCTCCCCCTTAGATGGGGGAGGGCGAGGGTGGGGGTGGAGAAGATGAAGACTTTTTGACCCCCCTCCCCTTCATCCCCTCCCACCGAGGGAGGGGAGATTTTTAGAGAGATATGTCTAATCCATCATGCCCCTCAGTAATCTGGGGATAGGAATGGGGCTGTAACATCAATGTAGGTTGGCTCAGTCGTTCTCGACTTCAACGAAGAGATGATAAGGGAACGACCATTCGATTGAAGGAGGTGCAACCATGTTTGATCTTTCCAAATTCTCCCTAAAGGGTAAAACAGCGATTGTGACCGGTGGAAGCCGCGGTATCGGCAAAGCGATCGCACAGGGGTTTGCCAAGGCCGGTGCAAAGGTTGCGGTGACCAGCCGTAAGCTGAACGACCTTGAAGCGAATGCCGCAGAGATAAAGGCTTTCGGAGGCGAGGCATTGCCTGTCCAGGCCCACCTTGGAAAGATGGAAGAGATCAACAGGATGGTCAAGACCGTGATGGATGCGTTCGGCAGGATCGACATCCTGGTCAATAATGCGGGCACCGGTCCGGCCTCGACGACCGTCCTGAATTCCGACGAACGTCTCTGGGAAACGATCATGAACCTGAACCTGAAAGGGGTTTATTTCACCAGTCAGGCGGTGGCCAGGGTGATGAAGAAGCAAGGCGGCGGGAGAATTGTAAACATCGCTTCCGTCGATGGCATCAAGCCGGAGCCTGGAGTCAGCATCTACGATATCTCCAAAGCCGGCGTACGAATGATCACCAGCGCTTTCGCCCTAGAATTGGCCCCCTTCAATATTCGGGTGAATACGATTGCTCCCGGGCCGATCAGCACGAAACTGTTGGATTCGCACTGGGCCCACCTCCCAGCGGAGGAATTCAAGAAGGGGAAACAGGAATTGGCGGAAATGACCCCCATGAGACGCATCGGCGAACCCGATGAAATCGTCGGTGCGGCGATTTACTTGGCTTCCGATGCCTCCAGCTATACCACCGGCGCCGAGATCGTCGTCGACGGGGGGACCCTGCTCTTCGTACCGTTAGAGGCTCCTGTGCCCCCGGAAGAATAGAGGGGATGGGTGGCCCTTATCGGAAAAAAGAATCTTCCATTACAGGAGCTTAAACCATGAGCAACGAAACCCTCCTGACCTATTTTCAAAAGCACATTCAAGAGCATCCCCATCGAGTGGCCTTGCGCCACAAAGATTATGGAATCTGGCACGATGTGACCTGGGAGCAATACGGAGAGAAGGTAAGACACGTGGCCATGGGACTCATCAGCCTCGGACTCAAAAAAGGGGAATGCGTATCTATCATCGGTGAGAACCGGCCGGAATGGGTCTATTCTGATTTTGGGATCATGTCTGCCGGAGGAATCACGGCAGGAGTTTATACAACCAATGCTGCAGAACAGTGCGGATACATTGTCCAGAACTCTGGATCGAGATTCTACATTGCAGAAAACGAAGAACAGTTCGATAAGACCCTGAAATTCAGGAAGGACACCCCCCATTTGGAGAAGGTCATCGTCATCGAGATGGAAGGGTTGAAACGCTATCAGGATCCAATGTTGATGAGCTTTGATGACCTGTTAAAGCTGGGAAAAGAGTTCGATGCAAAAAATCCAGGCCTCTTTGAGCAACGCCGGAGTGAAGTGAAGCCCGATGATTTAGCGGTCCTCATCTACACTTCTGGCACGACAGGCCCTCCCAAAGGGGCCATGCTCACTCATCAGAACCTTCTCTATATGAGTGAGGCGATGGTCAATGCCAATCCCGTTCGTGACGGGGACGAGACCCTTTCTTACCTCCCTCTCTGTCACATCTTTGAGCAGCTCTTCACCGTGATGATCAACATCCGTTTCGGGACGGTCTGCAATTTCATTGAGAGTCCCGATACGGTCATGGATAACATGAAAGAGGTTTCACCCACGGTCACCTGCGGTGTCCCCCGGATCTGGGAAAAATACGCCTCCGGGATTATGATTCGCATGTCGGATGCCACCTGGTTTAAGCGTATGGTCTTCAAGGCCAGTTTGGGAATCGGAATGAAATATGCCGGGTTGAAACTGAATTTTAAACCGATTCCTCTCTACTTGAAGCTGGCTTACTTAGCGGCCTATGGAGCTGTTTTCAGGAAGCTCAAGGAGCGCTTGGGTTTTGATCGCGTCAGGGTCGCCTATTCCGGAGCCGCGCCCATCTCACCGGATGTGCTGAAATTCTTCAATGCGATTGGGCTTCCGCTGATTGAAGGATATGGCCAGACAGAAGGCACGGGTGTCACCACTGTCAGTCGTAAAGGCCACCTTAAGATCGGTAAGGTCGGACAACCCTTGCCAGGGGTGGAAGTGAAAATCGCTCCTGACGGGGAGATCCTCGTGAAGGGTCCGGGGGTGTTCAAGGGTTATTTTAAAAATCCCGAAGCCACGGCAGAGACGCTTAAAGACGGCTGGCTCCACTCGGGAGACGTGGGGGAGCTGGATGAGGATGGGTTTTTAAAAATCACCGATCGAAAGAAGGATTTGATCATCACTGCAGGAGGAAAGAATATCGCTCCTCAAAATATTGAGAATCAGCTTAAATTCAGCCCCTATATCAATGATGCGATTGTGATCGGCGACCGTAAAAAGTATCTTGTGGCTTTAATCGCGATCGATGAAGAAAATGTGATCAAATATGCGCAGGATAACAAAATTCAGTTTGGCACCTATGCAAGCCTCACCCAGGCGGCAGAGGTCAAGCAACTGATTCAGAAAGAAGTCGATAAGGTAAACAAGACGCTTGCCAACGTCGAGCAGCTTAAAAAATTTACGATTATTCCGAAAAGACTTTACGAAGAGGATGGTGAGGTGACGCCCACCATGAAGGTGAAACGAAAATTCATCAACGAAACGTATAAGGATATTATTGAGAAGATGTACAGATCGGGAGCAGAATAAAGATAGGTTAAAAGTGCCAAAAGTGATCTAAAGTGCCTAAAATTAAAGTTCAAGAGTGCCTAAAATGCCTAGAGCGACCGATACGCTGTTGTCGCAGTAAGATCGATGCTTCAATTCATCAAATCCTCAACCAGAGAGAGCCGTCGGAGATTGGACAATGACGGAGAAACAGTAACAGGGTAGATCAATGCATGACGTCGCGGTTACGAAGTACAAAGACGGGATTCAATCTCTGAAGGGGGCCGTGGATCTGGTCGGCGGCCTTCAGGGCTTCTCAGGTGCTTCAAAGGTAGTGATCAAGCCAAATTTCGTGGAGTGGCCCGAGGGGACGAATTTTCCGAAATACGGCGTCCTGACTACGGCGCGGCTGATTGAGGAAATGGTTATCCTTCTGAAAGAATACGCCGTGCGACATATTTCCCTGGTGGAAGGACCGGCAAACGGCATTTTTCGCCAGATTGTTTCCGGCATGGGCCTTGACCTCCTTGCCGAACGATACGGAGTCAATCTCGTTGACGTGTTCGAGGGTCCATTTGTCACGGTGACCTCGGAGGATGTGACGCTATCCATCCATAAAGCGATTCTGGATGCAGACCATGTGATTGATATGCCCGTGATGAAGACCCATAGCCAGGCTATGGTTTCCCTCGGCATAAAAAATCTCAAGGGTGTGCTCGACACCGCTTCGAGAAAGCGTTGTCACAGTCCCGATCCCCGCTCTGATTTGAATTACCATCTGGTCAAACTGAGCGAAATGCTCAGACCCTCTCTCACCATCATTGACGGCATCTACACACTCGAAAGAGGGCCTTATTGTTCCGGCGATGCCTGGCGTGCCGATATTATCGTTGCCTCAAGGGACCTCATTTCGGCGGACAAAGTTGGAGCCGTTATTCTGGGTATTCCTCCGCAAACAATACCCCATATCGTGCTTACAGCCGAGTATCGGGGGCGCCCTCTCGATCTCAGCGACGTCAACGTCTTGGGCGACACTCCTCTGGCGGCAGTCTCCAGGGTGCATAAGTGGGAATGGGCCTGGAACAAGGCCGGAGATATGCCGAAGCTGCTAGATTTGGCCGGGGTAAAAGGCATCACCTGGCGAAAAGTGGACAATACAATTTGCACTTACTGTGCCGCCTTTCTGCCGGACTACATCGGGGCCGGGCTCGTGCTTGCCAACAAGGGAGACGAACCTTATGACGATATCGAAATACTTCCCGGGAAAATTCGCGATCCTGAGGGTGGGCACAAACATACGCTGCTCGTCGGCCAATGCCAGGTGAAAAGAAACGGACGCAACCCGCTGATCAATCATTCCGTCGAGATAGGAGGCTGCCCGCCCAGGGAAGAGGATTTCTATAAAGCATACGCAGAACTCGGAATCCACTTGCCGGATACTTTCAAGGAGCAGGCGCAGAAAATTCCAGAAGTCTTTTACCTCCCCAGGTACGAAGGGAGAAGCGAGTTCCAGGAGGATTTTTTCCGGATTCGGTAGGAATTCCGTTCTGACTCAGTCCTTCGGCAAGGAATCGACAAACTCCTCAATAGCCTCATTGACCTCCTTGGGCTTCTCAAGGTTTAATAAATGGCCGGCATCGTCAAATCGGATGAGTTTTGAGCCCGAGATTTGTTCGTGCAGGTAGTCCTGATACTTCGGAGAAACGAGTTTATCCTCGGCTCCGGAAAAAATCAGGCATGGGATTCTTATCTCTTTGATTCTCGTAAGGAGATCGAATTTGTTACAAGCTTGAAAGTCACCATGAACCACTTCGGGGTCGCACTCTCTTGCGTGCCCCAAGGCAGGCTCAATGACTTCCTGCGGGGTCGACTTCGCGAAGGCGAACTGAGGCAGAAAACTGATGTAAAGCTCAAAGTTATTTCGAACGATTTCAAATATCTCAGGCATCACCTTTAACTTTGCACCGGTGCTGAAAAGAATAATTGCAGAAATCCTTTCCGGGTAAGTCAGGGCAAACTCCTGCACAATGGCGCCACCCATTGACAGGCCAGCAAGGACAACACGTTTAAGATCGAGTCCGACAATAAAGTCCTGAACGGCGCTGACATAACCTTCAATGGTCGCTTCACCTTTTCTCTGGCCGAGGCCGTGTCCAGGCAGGTTTATTGCAACCGTGTTATATCTCAATGAAAGATATTTCATCTGGGGAATCCACGTTTGGTGGCTGCCACCGGATCCGTGCACGAAGACGATCGTTCTCCGGTTCTGCAAAATGCTATCCTGACCGAGCAAACCTCCGATCCCACGAACTGCCGTTTCTTTCATGGACTCCCCCTTACCGCCATCGTTTCTTCTTCTTCCACCTCTGATATCCCTTTACCGATTCCTCTGATCGAATCCCCAGGTAGAACTCCTTCACATCCTCGTCTTCCAAAAGGATGTCGGGTGTATTCGCGGCCACGATCCTTCCGTTCTCCAGCACAAATCCGTAATCTGAGATCTTCAAGGCCATCTTTGCATTTTGTTCTACAAGAAGGACAGTCGTCCCTTCTCCTTTGATCGTCTTGATGATTCTAAAAATCTCTTGAACAAGAAGCGGAGATAATCCGAGGGACGGCTCATCCAGCATGAGAAGTTTCGGCTTGGTCATCAGAGCCCTGCCCATCGCAAGCATCTGTTGCTCCCCGCCGCTCAGTGTTCCAGCCCACTGATTCTTCCTCTGGGAGAGGACAGGAAAATGGCCGATCACCCGGCTGTAATCTTCCTTCACCGATTTCTTGTCTTTCCGGATATAGGCCCCCATCCTCAAGTTTTCATCGACGCTCAATTCAGGGAAGACTTCCCTTCCCTCCGGTACATAAGAGATTCCCAGGTGAACGATTTCCTCCGCATCCTTTCCATCAATCCTTTTTCCGAGGAATTCAATGGTCCCTTTATCCGGTTGGTCCTCCAGAAGTCCCATGATGGTCTTCAGGATCGTCGTCTTCCCCGCACCATTGGCCCCCAGAATGGCGGCGATCTGCCCTTCCTGAACTTCTAAAGAAACTCCTCTAATGGCCATGATCAATCCGTAGAGAGTTTCGATATTCTTTACTTTAAGCAAGCGTTTCCTCCTCGCCCAGATAAGCCTTGAGGACTTCCGGATGCCTTTGAATCTCTTCTGGGTATCCCTCCGCGATCTTCTCTCCATAATTCAAGGCTAAAATTCGGTCAGAAATGTCCATGATCAAGTTCATGTCATGTTCCACCAGGAGAACAGTGATCCCGAGGTCATCCCGAATATCCTGGATCGAGAACATCAAGTCTCCTTTCTCTTCCATATTCATTCCAGCCGAAGGCTCATCTAAAAGGATGAGTTCCGGGTCGAGTGCTAAGGCACGGCCGAGTTCTACCAGTTTCCGAGTTCCGTAAGGAAGGTTGATAACAAACTGGTTTCTTGAAGCCTGTAGTTCAAGGAAGTCGATGATTTCTTCTACCTTGCCTCTATTCTCAATCTCCTCTCGGGCTGCCTTTGAGCCTTTGTGGATGAACGTGGCGCCCCTCCAGACGCCTGTCTTCATATGGAGGTGTCGTCCCAGCATGAGGTTATCCATGGTGGTCATATGAGAGAAGAGCTCGATGTTTTGAAATGTTCGGGCGATCCCTCTTCTTGGCGACCTGGTAAGGTTTGAGGCGGGTGATCTCCTGCTCCTTTATAGAAAATCCTTCCTGAGTCGGGTGGGTAGATTCCGCTGATGCAGTTAAAGACGGTGGTCTTGCCTGCTCCGTTTGGACCGATAATGGAATAGATGGCTCCCTTTTCCACTTCGAAGCTCACGTTGTTCAGCGCCCTAATACCGCCAAAAGAGATCGTCAGGTTTTCGATCTTGAGAATGGAATCCATTATTTTTCGGAGTAAGGGCAGTCCAAGTCCACTACAAGCGCCCATTACGGGGAGCCCGCCGAGGGGCTCCCCTACGAAATTTGTGTCACTTCGTGATTCTAACCCAGTCGGTCAGTCTCTCAACGGTCCCATCAGGACGGACTTTCCCGTAAAATACGTGTTTCCCTCCTTGTCTTTCGTTCGCCGTGTAGGTGATCGGGGGACCAATCCCCTTCCAATCCTTTAAAGTCTCCATGGCTTTAATCAGGCTTTCTGTGGTCAGGTTTTTTCCGGCCCTTCTCACGCCTTCCACAAAGGGTTCTGCGAACATAATCCCTGCGTAATAGAAGGCACCCCATCTCTCCTGGGGCTCCAATTTTTTGTGCCATTCTCGGTACTTGACCATCAGAGGATGATTGGAGTCTGGCAATTCGGCAAAATTGGAATTAATCATCCCGGCCCATAGGCCTTTGGTAATCTGCAACATCAATGGAGAGTCGGAAAGCGTATTGCTTGTGGCCCACTGGGGCTTAAACCCGATTTTCGCCGTCTCCCCTAGAATGAGGGCAGCGTGGGTGGGCATACACCACATCACCACCGCCTCCGCTCCAGCGTCTTTGAGCTTCAGAGCATGGGTGCTGAGATCCCGATCCGTCACCTCAGCGGAGATCTTGGCCACGGGATCGATCTTTTTTTCTTTCAGGTACCGCTCGACACCCATGATCCCCTGCTTTCCGTAGTCGTCGTTTTGATAGAACACACCGATCTTCTTGAAGCCCAACTTCTCGTAAAGATAGCCGGTCAGGTTATAGGCTTCGTCATCATAAAGGGGATAGACAGCAAAAAGGTATTTCTGGAGAGGCTGGATCCAATTATAGATTCCTGTCGACGGGCCAACCCAGACGACCTTGTTCTCCATGAGATCATCCCTTACCGCCATGCCCGGCCCAGCCCCAACGCCTCCAACAACCGCAAAGACCCCGATCTGTTCCATGAACTCCTTTGCAATGGCTTTGGTCTTAGCAGGCTGGTAAGTATCATCGCGGAGGAAATATTTGAACTTCCTTCCGTTAATGCCACCTTCTTCATTCAGGATTTTAAAGAAGAGGCCGCTTCCTCTGGCAACCGCCCCCCAGGGAGCGGCGGGCCCTGTTTGGGGTCCCCATTGACCCACGAGAATTTCAGTGTCTGTCACCCCGCGAACCTTCTGGGCAAAAGCAGGGGTTGCGATTAAAAAAACCGTTACCATCAGCAGTCCAATAAGAGTTAAATTTTTCTTCAACATTTTTTCCTCCTTTCTAAGATTTCTCGACATTGAGATTTCTCTCTCACCCTCGCCCTCTCCCCATAATGGGAGAGGACGTGCTAAGAGAGTCAAACCTTTTTTTCATAATGCCTGGCCAAGAGTCCACTCGGCCTGATGCACAACATCAAAACAATGATCGCAAAGGCGACCACAGATTTAAATGATAAGGAAACATATCCGCCGAAAAGGTTTTCAATGATTCCCAACAAGGCGCCACCCAGAGCGGAACCCGGCAGACTGGTCATTCCACCCAACACCGCAGAGGCAAATCCCTTTAAAAGAGGGTCCATCATCATCGGAGGATCGAGTACGCCTAGAGCCGCGATGAGCATCCCTGCGACGGCGCCAACCATGGAACTGATGGCCCAGGTGAAAGAGAGAATCCGCTTGGTACGGATCCCCATGACCCGGGCGGCCAATGGGTTCTGTTGAGTGGCTCTCATGGCGATTCCTAATTTCGTGTAGCGGAAAAAGAGAAAGAGGACGAAAATCAAGACTAATGAGATCAGAATGGTCCAGAAGTTAATCTTGCTGATCAGTAGGCCGCTTATATTGTACGTTTCCACACTGGAGACAGGAAAAGGAAATGGCCTCTGGTCAGGTCCCCATTTCCATCCGGCAAATCCCATAAGAACCATTTCGAAACCGAGCGTAATGATCATCAGTCCCAATACGTTGGGGTCCTTGGCTTGCCTCAAAAAGGCGATTTCAAAGAAGATGCCCAGAAGAATAGCGAAGAGAAATGTCAAAATCACTGCCCAAGGAAAAGCAACGTGATAACTATCCAAGAGGGTAAAGGTCACGAAGGTGCTGACCATGGCCATTTCTCCCTGGGCAAAGTTGAGAACTTCAGAGGTTTTATAGATAACGCCACTGCCCACGGAAAAGCGACGTGATAACTATCCAAAATGGTGAAGGCCACGAAGGTGCTGATCATGGCCATTTCCCCCTGGGCAAAATTGAGAACTTCAGAGGTCTTATAGATGATGACCATGGCGAGAGCCAGAAGAGAATAACAGGCTCCCACTGCCAAACCGCTCACAATCAGCTGACCAAACATATGCCTTCTCCAAAAAGCTTACTTGGAATGCTGGAAGAATGGAGTGATGGAATGTTGGGTTTATACTTCGTTTCGCTAGAGAATTATAAGTTTTCCCCAATTGCTCCAATATTCCACTACTCCATTATTCCATTGTTTTTAAAAGGGCCATGTCTTCCAGTAGCGTTTCATTCGAATCCAGAATCCAAAGATCCCCAAAGGCTCGAAGAGAACAATGAAGATCATGATCAATCCATAGACAATGACAGCAACATTCGACATCCCTGCGATGTTCATATATTTCTGCGAAAAAACGACCAGGGCGGGTCCAATCGCCGGGATATCCTGGATCGCCTGAAGTTTGATGTCGAGATAGGTCATCAAAGCCGCCCCCGCAATGGAGCCCATGATGGACCCCAATCCTCCCACAACCACCATCGCTAGGAAAGTGATCGACATAATGAGGTGAAAGCTCTCAGGATTGATGAAACCGAGAATAAAGGCGTAGAGGCCACCTGCAATCCCGGTGTAAAAAGCGCTTACAGCAAAGGCGAGGGTCTTGTAATACGTCAAGTTGACTCCCATCGCTTCGGCAGCGATGTCACTATCCCGAATGGCAATGAAGGCCCGCCCCACTCTCGTTTTTATCAATTTCATGGCTCCGATGACCATGAAAACGGTGATCACCATGATCAGATAATAGAGATGAATATCTTTCATGGGAGTCCCGAAGAAAAAGAGCTTTGGAGCTTGAAGCCCCATCCTTCCCCCAAAAAATTCCATATGCTTGATGACGGTGGTTATGGTCATGCCGAAACCGAGGGTTGCAATCGCGAGGTAGGGGCCTTTCAGGCGAAGGGCGGGGAGGCCCAGGAGAAACCCGAAGCCGGACGAGATGAATCCGGCCACGGGAAGGGCGATCCAAAAAGGGAACCCCAATTTCAAGATGAAGATGACCGTGGTGAAGGCTCCAATCGCGAAGAATCCCGCATGACCCAACGATACCTGGCCTGTATATCCGACGAGGATGTTCAAGCCGACCGCTACCAGGGCATTGATGGTAATCAGGTTGACGATGTAGACGGACATCCCGAGAAGATGATACTTTTGAACGAGCCAGGGCAAGATCCCTAAAAAGATGAGAAAGAGAATGGACCAAACGAGGATGGTTGTGCTTTTGAAAAGCTCGATGTCTTCGTAATAATCACGCTTCATGTCCATGGGAATAACCTACGGAGCGGGGTTTTGTGGTTACGCCCGTTTCGCTCTCTCTTCTTGGGCCAACAGGCGGCGCAACACTTTGCCCACCATCGACTTGGGCAAACCCTCGCGAAACTCGACATGTTTCGGTACTTTGTAAGGGGCCAGTTTCTGCCGGCAGTACTGACGGATCTCATCGGCTGTCGCCTGCTGTCCGGACCGGAGGACGACCCAGGCCTTGACCGCCTCTCCCTGATAATCGTCAGGCACACCGGCCACGCCGACCTCAAGCACCGCCGGGTGCGACGAGATGACCTCCTCCACTTCGCGTGGCCAGACCTGAAAACCACTGGGTTTAATGACGTCTTTCTTGCGGTCGACGATGAAGATGTAACCATCTTCATCCATATAGCCGAGATCACCCGTATGGAGCCAGGGGCCTCCTTCGCCATGGACTTGAAGAACTCCAGCGGTCTCTTCGGGATTCTGCCAGTAGCCCTGCATGAGCTGGGGAGCACGGAGGAGAATCTCTCCTACTTCGCCGGCTGGAAGTATCTTCTCCCCCGAGTCCGGATCGACGATGCGCGCTTCCACATCGGGCAATGGCATCCCGATGGATCCGATCTTCTTCACCCCCGAGGCAGGGTTCACCGTGCAGGCCATCATGGCCTCGGTCAAGGAGTACCCCTCCAGGATGCGACCTCCCGTCAGTTCCTCAAAGGACTTCTTCGTTTCGGCCATGAGGGGCGCTGCCCCTGAGATGCACAGCTTGATGGACTTGAAATCGACCTTGCCCGCCTTTACATCGGGATGGTTTAAAAGGGCGATGAATAACGTGGGCACGCTGACAAAGAAAGTAGGACGGTCCTTGCGGATGGCATGGAGGACATCCGTGATATCGCGCGGGTTTGGAACGAGCGAAAGCGTATTCCCGCCCACAAAGGCTTCACACTGGATCCCCGCGTTTGCGTATACATGAAAGAGGGGGAGCGGCAGCATGATAATATCTTGCGACTCACTCTTTAGGTTCTTCACCCAAGAGCTCAATTGAAGCCCGGAACTGACGAGAGAACGGTGGGTCCCCACGGCGCCCTTAGGCGTTCCTGTCGTTCCCCCGCTTAGCAGGATGATGGCGGGATCGTCCGGACTGACCGATACACTTGGCTTCCTCTCGGGTCCCGTTGTCTTTAATAGGTCACTGAACCAAAAGTCCCCGGGCTGCAGATGGATCCGGTGGCCTTCTTTCTTCTCTTTGACCAGCGTGAAAAGAAAACGCAATATGGGCGGGAGGAAATCCTTTATGTTGGATGCGATCACCCGCTTCAATTTCGTATTCGGCTGGATTGACTTGACTCGGTTGTAGAAGAGGGTGAGGGTTACGATCGTTTCTGGAGCACAATTGTTGAGAGGGCCTTCCAACTCACTTTCGGTATACATCGGGTTGAGCGGGAATACCGTTGCTCCAGCCTTCCAAGCCCCCAGTTCCGCAATGATGAACTGAGGGGAATTGGGTAGGAGCAAGGCGACGCGATCGCCCTTCTTCACACCCAATCCAGCGAGGGCCACTGCAAAGGCGTCGCTAAGTCTTTCCAATTGGCCGTATGTGACGCGCAGCCCTTTGAACAATATTGCCGGATGATCAGGGTGCTCCCTTGCTGAATCAGCAATATAGTCCAGAAGGGTCCGCTCGGGGTAGGGGCGAAGGGTCCTTGGAACACCCTCGTCATAGTGCCTGAACCAAGGGGTCATTTCCATATGTTACCTCCTTACAACGAGGCGGATCATAACCCGCCTCCTCAGGTTAAGAGAATTTATTCTTAAACATAGGAACCGGCATAAGTCAACGCCGCAATCGAACCGACGAAAGCAGCCGCGCCGTCCTAAGAAGCCGAAATGATCGTTTGATTATTATAGTCGTCCATTGACCCTTGTCAATCTTTTTTTGCGATGTTTTTTGCGACGGGGCCTTTTGTAAAATAACCTGTTATAAGAGAGCAAAATTTTATTGTGGTTTCCTCCTTCAGCGCCCTTCCTATTTTATTCTTCTGTCATAAAAATCATTGACACCCCCTTTTACTCTGATTAGAATGGGAAGAACTCAGCCTCCTCAATCCTTTCTCTACAGGGAAAGGAGAAAGGGAAGAAGAGCCAGAAGGTGGGTCAATACCCTGCAGGGGAAATGACTGGAAAGGTATTGAGGTTGATTTAACCTGCCTCCAAAAATTACCTTTGGATTTAATGAAGGAGTTGGGAATCATTCGTCAGCCCAAGACCGGTGGCTATGAGTTCCAAGTTTTCCAGTCATCGACGATTCCGGGGTTGACTTTTCAGCAAGGTCTTATAAAATAGGAAGTTGAAACAGGGCGCTTAGTTCAGGGGGAGAACGCCTGCTTCACACGCAGGAAGTCAGAGGTTCAAATCCTCTAGCGCCCACCATGCTTGTAGGGGCCATTGTCGGAACGACAGTCGTACCGACTCATGAATTGTCCCTACTTTTGAGAGAGAAAGAGATGTCTGGACATTCCAAGTGGAGTACGATTAAGCGAAAAAAAGGTGCAGCGGACGCCAAACGGGGGAAGCTCTTCACCAAGGTCATCAAAGAAATCATGGTCGCAGCCCGGATGGGCGGAGGGGATATCAATGCCAATCCGAGACTCCGGACCGCTGTCCTCGCGGCCAGAGCAGAGAACATGCCCAAGGACAACATTGAGCGGGCGATCAAGAAAGGGACCGGAGAGCTGGAAGGGGTCAACTATGAAGAGTTGACTTACGAAGGGTACGGTCCGGGAGGCGTGGCCATGATCGTGGAAGTGTTAACGGATAATAAGAACCGGACAGTGGCCGATGTGCGACACACCTTTTCCAAATACAACGGCAGCCTGGGTGAGAACGGCTGCGTTTCATGGATGTTTGAAAAGAAAGGGTTAATCATCATCGAAAAGAACGGGGTCGATGAAGATCGCCTGATGGAGGTGTCCTTAGAGGCGGGAGCCCTGGATGTGAAGGATTCGGGAAGAGAATTTGAAGTAACGACCGATCCGGCGGGTTTTGAAGGAGTGAAGAAGGCGCTTGAAAAAGCTGGTTTTAAGTATAACTATGCTGAGGTCACCATGGTTGCCCAAAGCAATATTCGTCTGAGCGGAAAAGAAGCGGAACAGATGCTGAAATTAATGGAAGGTCTTGAAGATTCTGATGATGTCCAGAAGGTTTACGGTAATTTTGACATTGCCGAAGAGGAGATGGAACGACTCAGTGCATAAACATTCCTATCTCAGTTAGCTCATCAGCCACCCCCTTCTAAAGGAAAGTGATCGGGTGGCTTTTTCACATCTGGGGAGACTCTTTTGGTAAAGGCACTTGGAATCGATCCGGGTTTAGCCATGACGGGCTTTGGCGTAGTAGAAGCTCTTTCTCGAGGAGGGAAGGCCTGTGATTGGGGAGCCATTCGAACCGAACCGGGTTCCCCTATTCCTCTCCGTTTAAGAATCATCTATGACGAACTCAAAGGACTTCTTGAAAAATGGGACCCCGATCTTCTCGCCTTGGAAGAGGTCTTTGTCTTGAAACAATTTCCCAAGGCAGCCATTCAATTGGGGGAGGTCAGAGGGGTCATCTACCTAGCCGCTCAGGAAATGGGCATTCCTGTGGTCGAGCTGAGACCGACGGAGGTGAAGAGCGCGCTGACCGGAAGCGGCCGGGCGGACAAGGAGCAGATGAAAAAGGCGATTCGTCAAATCCTCAGGATCGAGAATCCCCTCAGCTCAAGCCACGCAGGGGATGCCCTTGCCCTGGCCCTGACTGGCCTTTCGAGAAATAAGAATTTTCGATGGTAGGCACTGCTTCTCCGGAGAGAAGCAGTGAAATTCTAAATTCGAAGCACCAAATTCCAAATAAGCACCAATGCTCAAAATTCAAATGTTATAAACGGAAAAGTTTGGAATTTGGATATTTGAATTTGGGATTTCTAACGATGGTTATACCCAAAGACCTGAAAGAATAACGAGTGAGCCGTACGAACTTTTTGGTAGGTAGAAAATGATCCGGTATATCGAAGGGAGATTACTCAAAAAAGAAGAAGACAGAATCGTTGTTTTAGCGAATGGCGTAGGCTATGAGATTCTCCTTCCCGCTATTGTTCGACAGACTTTCAGCACCAAGAGAGCAGGGGAAGATGGAGAGACGGTGAGGCTCTTTATTTATTATCATCAGACCGAACGCCAACCCAAACCCCTCCTCATCGGTTTCAACTTCGAGCCTGAGAAGGAGTTCTTTGAGAAATTCATTACCGTGGAAGACATCGGCCCTCCTACAGCGGTGAAAGCCTTGGTGATGCCCATTGCTAAAATTGCCAAGGCCATCGAGGAACGGGATTCGAGGACCCTTGAGAGGCTGAAAGGAATTGGGAAGAGAACGGCAGACAAGATCATCGCTACCCTTCAGGGGAAAGTGGGTAAGTTTGCGCTAATGAGATCAGATCAAATTCCAGTGGATGCGGAGGTGGTGGACTTTAAGAAACAGGTGGAAGAGGTTTTGGTCAAGGATCTTGGCCACAAATTAAGTGAAGCCCAGAGACTGGTTAAAGAGGCCACGATGAGGAATCCGAACATCTCCACGCCGGAAGAATTGTTTGAAGAGGTCTATCGAGGTCAAAAAGATATCCCTTCTTAAACCGTTCGAATCCCTCCCTGCCTACCGGCCTCGGTCCCGACCGAGGGCGGGGCAGGCAGGCAACCCTCCTCGGTTTCGAGTCGTACCGACTTTGTTAAAAGGGGGGGGGACTAAAGATTTTTCATCTTTCTCATGAAGAGGAATATATGAAGAAGCCTGAAGAGGAGGACGAGGCTGGTTTAAACCAGCAGGCTGAAGAAAGACGTCCTGAAGTTGAAGATTATCTCGATCTGAGGCCTCATAAGCTTTCCGAATACATCGGACAAAAACAGGTGGTGGAAACTTTGGAGATTGCCATTCAGGCCGCCAAGAAAAGAGGGGAGCCTCTCGACCACGTCCTTTTTCATGCCCCTCCGGGATTAGGAAAAACGACTCTTGCCCATATCATTGCCACCGAGATGGAGGTCCGTATTGTGACCACCTCGGGACCGGCCATTGAGAAGGGAGGGGATCTCATCAGTATTCTGACCCATCTCGAAAGAGGGGATGTTCTCTTCATTGATGAGGTACACCGTCTCCCCAAGGTCGTAGAGGAATTTCTCTATCCAGCCATGGAAGATTTTTGCATCGATTTCATTTTTGATAAGGGAGCTCATGCCAGAAGCCACCGGTACCGGTTGGAAAGGTTTACGCTCGTCGGGGCAACCACACGGGCCGGGCTCCTTTCTGCACCCCTTCGAGAACGTTTTGGAATATTGAGGACCCTCGATTTTTATGCCGTCGAGGAACTTTGCCGGGTCGTTAGGCGTTCTGCCGCTCTCCTGGGAGTACCCATTGATGAAAAAGGAACAGAGGAGATTGCCAAGCGGTCAAGAGGGACACCGAGGATTTCGAACCGTCTTCTCAAGAGGGTCAGGGATTTTGCTGAAATCCGGGGAGAAGGCAAGATTGACGAAACCATCGCCGACGAGGCACTTCGTTTGGAAGGAGTGGATGAAATCGGCTTAACCAGTCTGGACCGGAGGTTCCTGGAGACCATCATCCGTTATTACAAAGGTGGGCCGGTGGGTCTTGAGGCGATTGCCGCCACGCTCCAAGAAGAAGCCGACACACTGGTGGATATGATTGAGCCCTTTCTTCTCAAGATCGGTTTTGTGGCAAGAATGCAGAACGGGAGAAGAGCCACAGAATTGGCCTACCAGCATTTCGGAATTTCCTATTCAGAATCAGGGAGACAACTCTCCCTTCCCACCCGAAAAAAACATTCATAGTTCTTTTTCAACTTGACAACCCTTGCCGCTTTATGTAGTATTTTTTAGCCATTCCATGGCGGTGACATGATGAACGGACAACCACACTAAACCATTCAGAATTTAAGGGAATACCCCGGGAGAGTTTATGAAGGCTCCACACATTGTATCCATGATACGTATGTAGGGAGCTTTTTTTATTTTACCTTCCAAAGCAGGAATTTCCATGGGTAAAAAGTTACCCGAGTGCAGGGCGAAAAAACCGGTTAAGCGGTTGAAACAAAGCGGCCAATGAAGTTTTTGGCCTGTCGAAAGGGTGCAACTTTTTCCTGTGAGGACAGGGAAGACTCAATCATGAGAGAGTTTGTTCTTAAGTGGAATGAATCTGTTTGTGGGGAATGGACTAACACAAGCGCAATAAGCAGATTGTCATTACGAGAAGCTACGCGACGAAGTAATCTCATGGAAGAACGAGATTGCTACGCCTGCGCCTCGTAACGCCTTTCTACGCTCCATCCAAGACAAGCCCTTCGGCGTGCAGGCACGCCCTTTGGACTCCCAATGACAAGTTATTTAATGCGTTTGTTTGAACAGGCGGGAGGGGGAGTTTCTTTAACTCAAGAGAGATCCTCCTGGCATAGATAGAAAAAGACCTGATCAACCCTTAAGGACGTCTTTATTGATGTCGATTTTGGTCTTGGACCGGAGTTGACCGAGCCAATTCTGAAAGGCCTCTTCCTGTTTCTGATAGCTCAGTCGTTTTTCAAGATTTTTCTTCACGGATTTAAATTTGCTCTGATCCGCAGGCTCATGTCCGGATAGCCTTACCACAAAATACCCATCCTTTGTCCGAATCGCTTCTTTAGGCACAGGGTTTTTCTCTGTCAGAGAGGCGAGTATTCCCATGAATTCTCTGGCAGGGCCAATCTTGGGAACAACCCCTGCCGTCCGGGTGAAAAAGCCGGTCTCTGCCAAAGGATAACTTTTTTCTCTTGCAACCTCTCTCATGTTTTTGCCTGTTCGAATCTGATTCAGGAATTCTTCAGCGACCTGACGGGCTTGCGCCTCAGCCTTGGTTTCGACGACCTTTCTTCTCACTTCCTCTTTCACCTCATCCAGAGGGGGAACCCGGGAGTCCTTCTTGTTCACCTGCTTCAGGATATAGTAATTGGGCGGGATGTCCACGACGGGGGAAATCTCTCCTACCTTCAAAGAGAAAGCACTGGAGTAAAACAGAGGATTTCTGCCGATCTCCGGGATCTCGTCGCCTTCCTTGAAGAGGCCCGTGGTCTTGATTGGAACATTCTTATCTTTTGCATATCCTTCCAAATCGCGGCTACGGAAAAGGGAGTAGAAAGCGTCGTCCGCTTTTCGAGAGGCTTCTGCTTTGGCCTTTTCTTTCTTTAAGGTCTGAAGGATCTGGGCCTTTACCTCCTCGAAGGGTTTCTGTTTCTCCTCCTTTACCTCCTCTATCTTAAAAATAAAAAACCCATCTCTTCCCGGTAACACTCCGCTTAGCTCGCCCGGTTTCATCGAAAAGAGAATCGATTCAATCTGTTCGCCCAACATCCCTTTTTGAACCCATCCCAGGTCGCCCCCTTTAGAGGCGTTTTCCGCTTCGGAAACCTGTCTTGCTAAAGAACCAAAATCTTTTGTCTTTTTCGCTTTCTCCAAGATCTCTTCAGCCTTCTTCTTTTTCGTCTCCAATTGATCCGGTGACTCTTGAGGTCCTGCTTTGATCAGGAGGTTCCTCACCCTCACCTGTTTTGGGATTTTAAAAGTATCTTTTCGGAGATCATAATAGCGTTTGATTTCATCCGGGGAGACCTGGATTTTGCTCTCAAAATCAGAAGGTCGGAAGAGAAGATATTGAATCTGGGAAAAAGCGGGGATTCTGAATTCCTCTCGATGCTTCTCATAGTAATCTTTCATCTCAATATCGTTTACATTGACTTGACTCTTGAAAGAGTCGGGAGCAATCTTCAGGAAGGAGAGGTCGATCCTTTCGTTCTCAAAGAGATAGATGTCCAGCACTTCTTCCTCGGAGACCTTCCCTTCGTTCGTTTTAATCAAACTGACTGCCTTTGAAATCAGAAGATTTTCTCTTTGGCTCTGTTCAAACTCGTCAGGCGTCATTCGGTTTAAACGAAGAAACCTTTCGTAGTTCCTTCTGTCAAATTGACCATTGACCTGAAAAGCCGGGACGGATTCAATGGCTTCCCTCAGTTCTTCATCAGGGATGGAAAGCCCCAGTCTTTTTGCCTCTTGCAGGATGAGGATCTTGTCGATGAGGCCATCTACAATTTTCTCTTTCAGACCGAGCTCTTCGATCATCTTCTCTGAAAAGGACGGGCCCAAGGCGTCTCGATATTGTTTGACGGCATTCTGAAAAGCTTCGTTATACTCCCTCCATTCAATGGTGGTGCCATTCACTTTAGCGACGTAAGTCACTTTTTTCTCCCGGAAAAAAGAATACCCTCCCCAGGAGATGAATGTGACAGCCACCAACACCAAGATGCCCTTGAGCATCCAAGAAGATGCATGTTCCCTCAATATTCTCAACATGAGCTCTTTCTCCTTTGAGACTCAATATTAATCAATCCCTCCTAAAAACTCAAGGGGCGATCAGCGATGCCGGTCATTCAGACATTTGACGATAGACATCAGACCCCAGGCTGAAGAGGAGGAAATGGCCGGAGAGGATAGAAAGATCACGGGGAGTTAGGGTGATCGGCGGATGGGGAAGAGATAGAAGGCGGAAAGCAGTAGATAAAAAGCGGACACGAAACACGGACACGGTAAGACGGTTTCAGAACACGGCAAGCGTTCATTTCCGATATAGAAAAGTCCGAGGTCTAAAGTCCGAAGTCCAGTGTCTAAATGATAGCACCGATGGACTTCTAAGAAGAATTCACTTGATTCTTTATGATTTTTGGGTGAAGAATTCATCATCAGAGAGATCCATATTGCCTTGAGGGGGACCCCATGTATGACTTTCTATTAACCAAGGAAGAGAAGGAGTTACAAGAGGAGGTCAGAAGGTTCGTCAGGGAAGAGGTGCCGAGTTCCCTCATCCGGGCCATGGATGCCGACCAAGTGAAATATCCTAAGGAGTACATGAAAAGCCTGGCCACACAGAATCTCCTGGGACTTCGCTTCTCCAAAGAATGGGGAGGCAGGGGAATGAAGTGGACGGGGGAGGTGGCCGCCCTTGAGGAAATTGGTGTTCTCGGGTCGGGAATGAGCTGTCTCTACTCCCTGGTGAGCATCTGCGGCGAGGCGATCCATCATTTTGGGACTCCGGAGCAGAAGGGAAAATATTTGAAACCCACCCTGGAAGGGAAGCTCTGCTGTGCAGAGGCACTCACCGAACCCCGGGGAGGGTCCGACTTTTTCGGCGCCACCACCCTTGCCAGGAAGGATGGAGATCATTATATCCTTAATGGTCAGAAGCGGTTTGTCGTGGGAGCGGAGGGAGCGGATTATTTTCTGGTCTATGCAAAAACAGCGACGGAGGCCGAGCCCCACCGATCCATTTCCTGTTTTATTGTGGAAAGGGATACCAGTGTGGAAGTCAAGCACGTTTACGGACTCCTGGGATCACGGGGAGGTGGGACAGGCCGTCTCTATTTTCGCGACACCCGGGTGCCGGCCAAGAATCTTGTCGGCCCGTTGAACGGAGGCATTCTGGTCTTTAACCGGATGATGATTCCCGAGCGGTTGACCACTGCCGCCGGAGCACTCGGCATGGCCCGGTGCTGCCTGGAGATTGCCACCCGGTATACCGACCGGAGAAAGGCCTTTGGGGAGACGATCCGAAAATTTGAAGCGGTCAGTTTTAAGGTGGCCGATTCCATTGCGAAACTGGATGCTGCCCGGAGCCTCGTCTATGTAACGGCAAGGCATGTGGATGAAGGCTTCGATTCGAGACGGATGGTCTCCGAGGCGAAGAAGACCTCTACAGAGATGCTCTGGGAAGTCGTCAACCATTCGATGCAGGTGATGGGAGGAATCGGATATACGAATGTCTATCCGATCGAGCGTTTCTTCCGTGATGCCAGACTACAGATGATCTGGACCGGGACGAATGAGATCATGAATCTCCTCATTCAGCATGAATTCTACAAAGAAACATTGAACAGGGGGAGTGAGGGAAGGGACGTAGAAAGAGATGCGATCGACCCCGATGGAGAAGAAGAGAAGGTCTATGAATGAAGTCACGACGTCGGAGCGTATTTGTATCACCGGAATGGGAGTCGTCTCTCCGATTGGAATTGGAAAGGAAGAATTTCTTTTCTCATTAAAGAAGGGTCGTTCAGGGATTGAGGAGATTAAAGAATTCGACACCCATTTCTCCCATTCCAGGAAGGGAGGAGTGATCCGATCTTTCCATCCCAAAGATTTTATACCCGCGAGCAAGATCCGGCGCCTTGATCGGGCCAGTCAGTTTGCCATCGCGGCCTCAAAATTGGCCTTAGCCGACGCGAAGTTCTCTGTGACCCGGGAGAACAGCTCCAGGGTCGGGGTAGTGCTTGGCTCTGGTTTCTGTGGCCTGTCCAGTTCAGAAGAATTCCACCGAGGACAGGTCCTGAAAGGATTTCTTGACTTAAACCCCATGCTCTTTCCCAACACGGTTCCCAACGCCCCTTCCAGTTATGTCTCCATTGAACTTGGAATCCAGGGGGTCAATTCCACATTGGTCCAATCCTTTTGTACGGCAGAGGCTGCCGTGTTTTTTGCCTGTGATCAACTGCGAAAAAGAAGGGCAGACCTTATCCTCACAGGTGGAGTGGATGAACTGAGTGAGTTTCTGTTTCGTGGATTTTCAGAACTTCATCTCTTGGCCACAGATCCCGGAGATGGAGAGAGGTCGTGTCCTTATGACAAAATGAGGAACGGCTTGGTATTGGGAGAAGGTGCCGGATTATTGGTCCTGGAAAGGGAAGCGCACGCCAGATCCAGGGGGGGAAGGATTTATGGTTATATCTTAGGTTATAGTTTAGTGGGGAAATCGTCAAAGGGTGACCCGTCAGAGGATTTAGGGCGTTCAATAAAAATGACACTTAAAGGGAAGGAAGGGTCTTCCATCGATTATCTCAGCGGGGCTGGCAATTCATCCAGAGTATTGGATGCCTTGGAGGCCAAAGGGGTTAAAAAGACATTTCAAACCCAGTCTCTTCGGATTCCCGTCAGCTCGATCAAGTCGATGACGGGAGAAGCCATTGCATCCGGGGGGGTGCGAATGGTGGCCAATGTCCTTTCCATGGAAAATGGCTTCATTCCACCGACGATCAATTATCTGAAGCCAGATCCAGCCTGTGATCTCCATTATGTCATCAATCAAAAATTGGATCGAGAGATTAAAACATTTCTGCATCTAGGGATTTCACCGGACAATTGCTTTTCATCTCTCCTGGGTGGTGCGGAATGGAATGGATAGCCGGTGATTGGAAATTAATCCTCTTCTTCACCCTCATCCACTTCACCCTGGGGCGATCTTTCTCTGTGCTTTTTGCCATCATCAACCAGATGCCTGCCTTCCTCTACTTTCCTTTAGCTCTGGCTTTTGACTATGTTCAAATTCCGGTCTACGGAGCCATCTTGGAGCATTCGAGCAGGAATTTCTTCCCTGTACGATGGTTAAAGAATAAGACAGATCATTTCCTGACCCATCTGGATGAAAGGCCCATTTTAAAAAGGGTGATCTCCCTGGGGAATGTCGGATTGATCCTGCTTTCTGCTCTTCCCATTCGAGGCTTTGGAATCCTTTCAGCGAGCATCGTCAGTTTCTTTCTCAAAAAAGGAAGAGTGGAAGGTACGGTTCTCCTGATGACGGGCTCCTTTATCGGTATTTTCATTATCATGGGAATTGCAAACGGAATTCTTAAGGTCCTATCCTTCTTTTGAGATTGTATTGGCCCAATCCCTCCATTTATAATAGCAAAAGGGTACCGAAGATAGATGTTTTTGGACCGGGAGTGGAGTGAAGAGGTGGTGGACCGAATGGCTGAATGGGATTCAACGATATGAATGATGTTATGACACAACGACCCAATGACCGTAAAAAGAAGGCTCTCTTGATCTTTCCGAGGGAGAAAGGGATCAAGTTTTCTAATGATACGCTTTACCCTTTTCCGATTTTAGGCCTCACCCTCCTGGCCGCTCTCTTTCCCAAAACCTATGAGGTCAAGATCATCAACGAGGTGATTGAACAGGTCGATTTCGACGCCGAGGTTGATTTCGTCGGGATCACCGGCCTGACCTGCGTGATCAAGAGGGCCTATGCGATCGCCGATCGATTTCGTGAGAGGGGAGTGAAGGTGGTTTTGGGAGGCATTCATCCCAGCCTTTTGCCCGAAGAGGCCAAAGAACATGCTGACTCGGTCTTCATCGGCGAGGCCGAGGGGATGTTCGAAAAAGTCCTCCAAGACTTTGAGGCCGGGGAACTCAAACCTTATTATAGAAATCGAGAGTGGCCAGATTTGAAGGAGTTGCCTCATCCGAGAAGGGACCTTTTGAATAAACGTTACCGGCCGTTTTTCAAAGTCATCGAGACGACCCGCGGTTGTCCGAACCGGTGTGAATTTTGCTCTGTTCCGATCATCAACGGAAAGCGTTATCGGCTTCGTCCCCTTGAAGAGATCGATCGGGAGCTGTCCCAGATCATCAAGAAAAAAGATGAATACCTCTTAATAGCCGATGATAACGTGACCGCTAAAGAGGATTATGCCTTTGGCCTCTTCGACCTGTTCAGACATTACGGAGTGAAGTGGATGGGGTTTACGACCATCAAGATTGCCCTGAATGAAGCGCTTCTCAAAAAGGCTCGAGAGAGCGGCTGCATCTCGCTCTTCATCGGCTTTGAGTCGCTTCTCCAGGAAAATCTGGACGGCGTCTCGAAACGATTTGTCGACGCAAAAGAATTGTCGAAGTGGATCAATACAATTCAAGGCCATCGGATTGGCATTCAAGGTGCTTTCATCTTCGGGTTCGATGAAGATGACCCCACGATCTTCAAAAAGACGGTTGCCTTCGTCCAAGAAAATAATATTGAACTCCCCACCTTTTCAATCCTTACACCCTTTCCGGGAACTCCGCTTCAGAAGAGGCTGGCAGAGGAAGGGAGAATCTTTGACCATAACTGGTCCCATTATGACATGAGTCATGTGGTCTTCAAACCACAAAAGATGACCGTCCAGGAACTCCAGGAGGGATATCTCTGGGCCCAAAAGTATATCTGCGCCCCTCGGTCCATTTTGAAACGCCTGCTCTGGGGGCCCAGGAACCACTTCTTTCACTTTTTGATGTCAAACTTCATTCTGCGGGGGGCCCAGATGGAAGTGATTCGAAGGATCAAAGAGAAAGAACTCCCCTATGAAGATTCTACTCATCTCCGTCAATCGTGAGCGGATGCCTTTTCCTGTTTTCCCTCTGGGTTTGGCTTACATCGCCAAAGCATTAAGCGAAGAAGGCCATCCGATCGAGGTCATAGATCTCTGCTTCTCTCAAGACATATCGGTTGATCTCAAGAGCACCCTTCATCGCTTTCAACCCGACCTGATCGGCATCTCGGTAAGAAATCTCGATAATCTGACCTATCCTACCTCTGTCTCTTATCTCAAAGAGGTGGAGGAGGTCATCGGAATTTGTCGCCAAGACGGTTCATCGCGATTGGTCATCGGGGGGTCAGGATATTCTTTAGCCCCCAAAGAGCTTCTCCAGCATTTAGATGTTGATTTCGGGATCGTGGGAGAGGGCGAGGAGGTTTTCCTGAAATTAGTGAGGAATCTCGAAAAAGGTGAACCGATCTCTCCATCTCCTTATCTCCTTATTAAAGAGAAACCTTTTCCACTTTTGATTGAAGGGGCTCGGGTCTTTCCCCTCCAAAGTCCTGATCGGACCTTTTTCGAAACGCATCGTTATTTGGAAGAAGGAGGGATGGGCAATATTCAGACGAAACGGGGCTGCCCGTTCTCCTGTATCTACTGCACCTATCCTTTACTCGAAGGGAAGAAGGTGAGGCTGAGGAACACGGAGGAGGTGGTGGATGAAATTCAGGATCTCGTTGAAGAGGAAGTGGATTACATCTACTTTGTCGACGATATTTTTAATTATCCGCCCTCCTTTGCAGAGGCGTTATGCCGTGAGATGGTTCGAAGAAAGGTCGATATCAAATGGAGTGCTTTCGTCAACCCGAGTTTTCTGAATGAAACGCTACTCCAATGGATGAAAGAAGCCGGGTGTGTGGGGATCGAGTTTGGGACGGATTCAGGATCTCCTCGGATGCTTGAGAATTATAAGAAATCATTCGCCCAGGAAGACATCATCCGTTCCTCAAGCCTCTGTTCAACTTTACAGATCAATCAGTGCCACTATCTTCTCTTCGGGGGGCCAGGCGAAGACGAGGAGACGATTGAAGAGTCTTTTCAGTTGATGGATCGACTCGATCCCACGGCAGTCATTGCCATGCTGGGAATCCGAATCTATCCAGGAACGGAATTGGAGAAGATCTCCGTTTCCCAAGGGGTCATTCGTCCGGATTCAAATCTCATCTATCCCTATTTTTATGTTTCGCCAAAATTGGGGGAGAGATTGAGTGAAATCATTCAGGAGAAAGCCCTTGCGAGGAAGCGGTGGATCGTCCCGGGATTGGAGATCAACATCACGAAAAATCTGATAGAGCAAATTCGGAAATTTCGGATTCGAGGACCCTTGTGGGAACTGGTGGGGAGGATGAAAAGACCAAGGCTGAAACCCTTGGGTTAAGCACCAAATCCCAAGTACCAAGCTCCAAATAAATCTCAATTGGCCAAACTCGAAACTTCAAACAAAATCGTTTCGGTCATTTGAATTTCAGTAGTTGTAGCGCCCCTATTTACTGGGGGCGGTTAGTATGGTTTGACTTAAGAGATTTTCGTCGGCAATAAATGCCGACGCTACATTTCCCCCTCTCCCCACGGGGGAGAGGGATGGGGTGAGGGGGGGCATACAAAGATAGGAGTCGGAGGATGAACATGCTGTTGGAAAATCAAGTGGCGATTGTTACCGGAGGAACGAAAGGGATCGGAAAGGCGATCTGCCTCCTCTTGGCGGAACAGGGGGCAAAGGTCGTCGCCAATTTCTTAAAGGATGTGAATGCCGCAGAAGATCTGAAGAAAGAAGCCCAATCCAGGGGGCTCAGTCTCGGTCTATTTAAGGCAGATGTCACGCAGTTCGATCAGGTGAAAGAAATGGTGGAGGAGACCTTTGCCCAATACGGAAAGATTGATATCCTGGTCAATAATGTGGGCCTTGTTCGGGACAACTTTCTCATGCTGATGAGCGATGAGGATTGGGAATCTCTCCTCAGAACAAATCTGACCAGCCTTTTTTATTGTTGCAGAATCGTGATTCGAAAGATGATTCCCCAGAGAAAAGGAAAGATTATCAATATCGCATCCATCAGCGGGATTCTGGGCACCCCTGGCCAGGCCAATTATGCGGCAACCAAAGGAGGGATGATCAGCTTCACAAAATCCCTTGCTCGAGAGTTGGGCCCTTTCAACATCCACGTAAATGCCGTGGCTCCGGGCCTGATCGAATCGGAAGTGGTTTCCAAGATGCCCAAAGAGAAGGTGGAAGCGATCATCAAATCGTCCAGCCTTGGAAGGACCGGGAAGCCGGAGGATGTCGCCCAGGCTGTTCTCTTTCTTGCATCAGAACATTCAAACTACATCACCGGTCAGACGATTGTAGTGGATGGGGGAATTGTCTAAGAACCCACTCTTCCCGCATCCGAGAGACCGTCCGGGAATTAACCAAAACCCCGAGCGCTGCGAGACGGGATCCCGCCAAGGCGGGATCAGGTGACGAAGCTTTAGGGCGGAAACCTTATATCATATCGGCCAGCTACCGGGTTGCAAGTCCCTGAAAAGACCTCATTTGCAACAAGCTCGATCACCGATCATTCCAACAGGCTGTTGAAAAAGTCATCTTCTCCAGGTTGCTCAAAAGGGGCCAGATGCAAGGCCCTCGAAATCCTGAGGAGTGAGGCGTACTTGGCTGTACGCTGCAACGACGAAGGATGAGGGAAACGCAGCAGATGGCCATTTTTCAGCAACCTGCTAAATAGCCGCATTAGGCGAGCGAAGCTCCCCGCTCGGTGAGGAGTTGGCGAAGCACTGAGCGATGGCAGTGCTGCTCGTCATTGCAATAACATCCGACCGAGAAATTCGCTTGGTGCGATAGCGCAGCGAGCAGATCAAGAACCCGGCTGTTCTCCGGTCGGCTCATTTCCGAGCGGTAGCGTTTGATGAAAGAGCGCCAATCGGTCTCATTTTTAGCCGATCGTCCGGCCTTAAGAAGCTGGTCGCTGGGCGCGAGGTTAGGTAGCCACACATCATAGTAATTGCGCGATGCAAACTCGCTTTTGGGCACGCCTCTTGGTGGGCGCCGAACGGTGCCGATGCGAAGCCCTTCGCCGCTTGCACGGGGACTTCCGAGTTGTACGATACGAACCGTCATAGATTCACCTCCATTGAAGACACGCGATCCATCCTGCATTCCTCCACATCCGGGGATGGATCCTGCTCTACCATGTCCCTGGCCGGATGAGTCGCCCTTTGGAGCGAGGCCAACGCGCTCGGATCTGTTTTGTCCTGCCGAAATACATCGAAAAATTGAGTCCCAGAGCTGTAAGCCAATTCGTCCGCGGCGCCCGGAACATCCTTCTGAAAATCGAGCGCGGCGCCGAACAATATTTCTTGGCCCAGAGGAATCCCTCCTCCAGTTCTTCGGGCGACATATGGACCGGCCTGAAGAGGACATGGGAACCGTCGTAAAGCCGCCAGTTGGACGACTCGGGTAAAAGCCTGCCTTCATTGATCAGTTTAACTCTCAAGCGGGTAGCCGGGTAGGGAGTGAGGATGCCGAAAACAGGAACCTGGATGCCGGCGGTTTGGACAAAATCCACTGTCTTTCGGAAGATATCTTTTCGATCGTTGTCATGGCCGAAGATGAAGGCGCCCTCAACGATGATCCCGTGGTCGTGGAAGATCTTGATATACTCCTTCATCCGGTCCGCTCGGACCCACGATTTGTGCGAGGTGTCCAGATTCTCCTGGGAGATGGATTCAAAGCCGATGAAGAGCTCGATGCAGCCGGATTTTGCGGCGAGGTCGAGCAACTCGCGATCCTTTGTGAACGCAACAGAAGCAAAACTCCCCCACTTTATCTTGAGTGGAATGAGGGCTCGAAAAACTTCCTTCGCATATTGGGGATTGCCGCCGATATTGTCATCCACGAAGAAGACCGTCCTCGATGAGGCCTGTTCGAGGGAAGTCCGGAGGTCACGGACGACATCCTCCACGGGTCTCAGACGGTATCTGTGTCCAAAGAAGGGAGTGACGGAGCAGAAATCACAGTCATGAGGACAACCGCGCGTGGCCTGGATGGAGTGGATGAAACGGCGGTGTTTGGGATGAAGGAGGTCAAATCGCGGGTGTGGCACTTTGGTAATATCCGGAAGCTCCTCACTCTTATAGATCCCCTTCATCCTGCCATTTTCCAGGTCCGAAAGAACGCGATCGAATATCCCTTCTGCTTCACCCACGACAACGGCATCAGCGTGCTGGAGAGATTCTTCCGGAAGGGCCGAAGGGTGCATGCCCCCCATCAAAACAGGAATGCCTTTTTTGCGAAAATGGTCTGCCAGATCATAAGCACGAGAGGCATTGAGGGTGAGCGTCGAGATACCTACAAGATCGGCCTTCCGGTCGAGGTCGATCTCCTCGACGGTTTCGTCGGCGACATGGACTTCCCAACTTTCGGGAAAGAGGGCAGCCACCGTAATCACCCCCAGGACCGGAAAGACCGAAACAGGCTGCTCGGCCACCAGGAGCGATCTTTCAGTTGAATGGATCAGGAGGGCTTTCGGCACGAAGAAATTATACGGCACCTCGACCCAAAAAACCAGTTGGGCATCATATTTCCAACGGGGATAGTGTATTTACACTCTCAGAAGCAGGAAGGAAGGGAGGTTCATGCGGAACGTGCCTAGTCAATTGATATCTTGATCTAACTTCTTCCGGCAACTGCCGCTCTGTTAAATTCCTTTGTTAGCCGTTTTATAATTTTGAACGAGTCAGCCTTTTCAAGAGAATATCTTCAACATTTTGTCTTGAATCCAACACAGATAAAATATAAACGGCTTTCTTTGATATCCTGTAGATAATTCTCCAAGGGGGAACGATTAATTCGCGGTAGAGAACAATTCCCTGATCTTTAAGCTCCGGGACGATCCGGCCTCTGTCAGGAAAAGTATAAAGTCTTGACGCCTTTTGTTTAATTTCCTTGAAAATTTCAAAAGCATTGGAAGGACTGTCTGCGGCAATATATTCAACAATCCCCGTGAGGTCTTTCTCCGATGTCTCTGACCATATCACATCATATGTTTTTCTCATTTCATTTTTTCTTTCAGGATACTCTCGATCTTTGCAAATACTTCTTCCTGTGATTTTGACTTTCCGTCCTTAATATCCTCCTCTCCCAGGGAGATCAGTTTTAACAGACCAATGGCATTCCGCATGTTCTCATAACTTTCTGGGTCCTGTAGCACGGCTCTGGGCTCTCCGTTCTGGGTAATGACAACAGGTCGATGGGTCTCGTTTATTTGCTTGAGCAAGTCAGCTGCTCTTGATTTGAGGTAAGTCACCGGTTTGATGTCGCTTGAAATCTTCATCTTGTCACCTCCAGTCTTTATATAGTACCATATTAAGACTGGTTGTCAATGTCTTACGGGAGCGTAGGCGATCCGGTGCAACGCCTGGTTCGGCAGCTTGCCCGGCACCTCAGACCTGGGCGTTCATCAGGTGCGATAAGCTCCCAACTCGGAGCCCGTCTTTTCGGTCCTTGAAGTACCTTGCATTGATCTCATCCGGCCCTATGTCCTCGACATATCCGAAGCCCATGGCTCGAAGATCCCTCGTCAGCAACTCCGGGTCGAAGAATGCTTGCCACGGTTCCCCGGCCGACCCTACCCGTCGCGCAAGTGCATCGAACCGTGCCCGCTGGGCAGGGGTCAACAACGATGGGGAGATCATATAGTCGAAGACGATTCCGCTTCCCACCGGCGCCGACGCGATGAAACGCAATGTCGCCATCACCGCCTCGGTCGTCAAGTATTCCGTCACGCCGAGCCACGAAAAGAAGGTGCACTTACCCGGATCGTAGCCTGCATTCCGCAGCCCCTCTTCGAGTGTCTGCGTTTCAAAATCGACGGGAGCGAACGTGAGATCACCCGGGAGTGTCATACCGATTTCATCCAGGCGCGCCCGCTTCCAGGCTTGCGTCGCAGGGTGGTCGACTTCGAACACGTGCAGCACACCTTCCGGATAGGGGTTCCGGTAGGCAAACGTGTCAAGCCCTGCGCCCAAAATGACGTATTGGCGTACGCCACGCCGAACGCCAAGGGCGAGTTCGTCCTCGGCGTATCGACTGCGTGCGGCCACGAAAGCTCGCAAATAGGACGCCAAGGGCGTGGCTTCGTATTGACGTGGATCGGCTTGCAATGCCGAAGCACTCTCTTTGCCGATGATGCGAAGTGCGACAGGGTCATCGAAAACCTTCGGATCATCCAGGAGTTGATGCGCCGCACGTTGCATCGCAACGCGCTGTGCCGTTTCACTCGGTCGGTTTTCTTTCACAAACGTTATCTTCCTTTCGAGATTCGTGACATTAGTATAGCTGTTCTATCATGCTCTACCGAGTGTTCCCATTCCTGTTTCCTGGTCATGTGCCGAACGCTGAGCTAACCAGCCGCCTGCTTTTTGGCGGTCCGTGTTGAGCGCTTAGCTGGGCGAGAGTTCGGAACTAGCTTGATTTCCAGCCGACAGCCGACTGCCTGAGCATACTTCTTGAGAGTCGTCAGAGATGGTGCATGCTTACTCACTGCTTCCAGACGTGAAACCGCACTTTTTGTCGTACCCATCAACTCCGCGACCGTTTCCTGAGTGAGGCCGAACCTGGAGCGCGCGCCAAGCATTTCGCGGGTAAGCGTGTACTCTTCTTTCAAGTCCTCGTATGCTTTCCTGAATCCCTTACGCTTCAAGGCTTTCTTGAGGAAAGCCTCATGGTCATGGGGAACTGGTTTATATTTTACATCAGCCATTCTGCACCTCCTTCATCCTTCTCCGGGCAATGCGCAATTCCCGTTCCGGAGTTTCTTGAGTTTTCTTGACAAAAGCGTGAAGTATCACGACGCGCTGACCAACGACAAAGCAGTAAAACGCCCGCCCGATGCCTTCACGACCGCGTGGCCTTAACTCGAAAAGACCACCACCCATGGCGCGTGAGTGCGGCATTCGTAGATTTGGCCCGAACTCCATCAATAGTTCCACCAACCGCGCATAATCTGCGAGTATCCCATCCGGCCAGCTTTCGATCTCAGCTTTGACGCGAGAGTGGAAGTACTCGATGGTATAGTTCATAATACCAATGTTAGCAAGTTTGCTAACCTCTGTCAAGCCTTCTCGAAAATGATAAAATTAATTTCAGCGGGGCGCTGAAGGGCGCGGCGGCTTTTGTGCGGCATCCCTCTTGATTTGTTAACGTTGTTGACTAGCAGGAATTATTCTTCTTCTGCCTGGGGGGTATTACCGTCTCTCTGGACGATTAATCGTTGCTGCATCATCGATTTATTCAACCGATAAGCTTCGGCGGTCTTCCCATCTTTCAGGATAAACAACGACTGGTGAAGCATGGACAAGATACACACCATGATCTGATTCTGTTGTGCGAGAATAGATTCAGAATACACTGTTAGTCCAAGCTGTCTTATGGTTGCGACAATCTCCCGGATCATGTCCACTTGAGATAGCGCAGGCTGAAAAGAAACGATACCAATTGCCTCCTGAATGTGTTTGATAATCTTGTCTGTGAGTGGCTTCCTTGGTTGATACGAATTGCTTACCTTGTCTAGCACAAAGGATCGCTTGAATCTGACGAGCTTAGAAACATTTGGGCTTATATGCGTGAAATGCCATGCCACGCTTTCATAGACGTCAACCGGAGTTCAGCCAAGTTCAGCTCTAGCCCTTTTCCAGATTTCTTGCCATCAAGTTGTCGAAACAGGACTCGTAGCCCGATTGTATGCATAGTTTGTACGGTTTCCAGAATTGATCCTCTGTTTCTTTCAGGATGAGCGACAAAATGCGCTATTTCTCTTAGGGCTGAATGCTATAGGAAGATATTCCCTGATTTCAATCAGAAGGAGTTTGATCGTATCTTGCGAGAAGGTCCCGAGCCTTACCTCTTAGTCTTCTCTCAATAGATCTTCTGATACTCAATAGATGATCTGATCCTTGTCTGGAATCTTCATCGTTTATGTCTGGCCGAACAATTAATAGACGAAGTTCCGATTTATTTCCAATCCGCCCTCCTAAGTCTACCTTATTACCACTTTCTACGCATGGGTTCTATGAATTTATTGATTCTATTTTGCAAATTACTCCTGGAGGATTCGTTCTCATTCGACGACTATCCTGACTTGATCTTGCCTTGCGAGTATCCGTTTGAAAGTGATATAAGTAAATGCTCTTAGAGCAATTGTGGAATCGGTCATAACGGATTCAGCAGAGTCGTGATACGATCAAATCCGAGACCCCAACCAAATGTAAGACAAGTTATCGTCAATTCGGACGATCAAAATGGCGCCCTACCATCCCCTCCCGCATCGACGGGGGAGGGGATGGTGGGGGTGAATAGATATGGTTCCCCCTCCCCTTTTTATCTAATAGTATCATCTCAAACTTTTTTAAAACCACAACACTTCAGAAAAATTATTAAATCTAGTACTATCTATCTACACAACGAATTATCCCTTCCCGCCAGGGGAGGGGAATTATGGGAATTAAGAAATTTTAATACTATCTTCACAATCAAACTTATTACAATCTATTCATCAGCGAATTATATGAATTATCCAGTTTAGCTTTGGGTATATTTCCCCATTTCCATTTTACAGTTGTAATATATACCTTTTTTTGAATTTTTGGAAGTACTGATCAGGACTCAAGACACGGTATTTGATGTCTATGATACCCTAGGTCTATCTTGCGGCTCTATGGTGAAATGATTTACAAAATCAGAATGAATTCCAAACGAGTTGTTATTACAGGAATCGGAGTGTTCTGTTCTATCGGGAAAAATGCGGAGGAATTTCTTCAATCCTTGAAAGAGGGTCAGTCGGGCATTGGACCGATCAC
This sequence comes from uncultured delta proteobacterium, assembly GCA_963711845.1. GTDB lineage: Bacteria > Desulfobacterota > BSN033 > BSN033 > UBA1163 > CAVQFR01. The sequence goes on along the minus strand of CAVQFR010000015.1, from coordinate 62,981 downwards.
CCTTTTTGATACCTCGAAATACCCATGCAAAATCGGAGCTGAAATCAGAGACTATCGGCCCGAAGAATTCTTCGCAAAAAAAGAGTTGAAAAAGCTTTCCAGGGCAGACCAGTTTGGCCTCATCGCTTCGGAAGAGGCAGTGAAGGCCTCCGGAATTCATTCTTATCCTTCTGAAGAAGTTGGGGTTTGCTTAGGGGCGGGTGCAGGGGGAATGTTTGAAGCAGAGACCTATCACCGGGAGGTCCTTATTAAAGGAAAGTCCAAGCCTTCCCTCCTATGGCCGTTTATACCAAGTTATACAACCGATCGTGTCGCAGAAAGATTTGGATTTTCAGGTCCAAAGTTTACTATCACAACAGCGTGCAGTTCATCGGCCACGGCCATTGGTTATGCAGCCGATCTCATCCGTAGCGGGAAATCCAAAGCGGTTCTCTGCGGGGGGAGTGAGGCTCTGAGTGAACTCACCTTTGGTGGGTTCAGTTCTTTGAAGGCCATGGATCCTTTTCCCTGTAAGCCCTTTGATCGAAAAAGAGCCGGTATGTCATTGGGTGAAGGAGCGGGCATCCTTATTTTGGAAGATTTCGATGAGGCCGAGAAAAGGGGCGCCAAAGATCTTGGCCGAATTTTTGGGGTATGGAATCGGAGGAGAAGCTTATCACATTACGGCCCCTGAGCCCACTGGAACGAACGAAGCCCGTATTATGAAGGAGGCCCTCGAGGAAAGTGGGCTTGCCTCTACAGATGTGGATTATATCAATGCCCATGGGACCGGCACGCCGCTCAATGACAAAGTCGAAACGCTTTCCATAAAGAATGTCTTTGGAGAAAGGGCCACCTCCATTCCCATCAGCTCCATTAAATCATCGGTGGGTCATTGCCTGGGGGCTGCAGGAGCAATGGAGGCGATTGCCTCCATCCTCTCTATTGTTTATCAATTCATCCCTCCTACCCTCAATCACCAGGAGGGGGATGAAGATTGCGATCTTGACTATATTCCGGGAAAAGCTCGTGAGAAGGAAGTGAAAGTCGTCCTCTCAAACTCCTTCGCGTTCGGCGGCAACTGCACCACCCTGATCTTAGGGAAATATGATTTTGACCTTTAGTCTAGTACGTCTTAGACTTCTTTACATTAGTTCCGAAGCCGTCATACCCGCCCCGTATCGAGTACGGGGTAAACTCCAGCGGGTACCCAGAAGCGGTTCTTTTTAAAATTCAGTCTGGATTCCTGCTTGTGCAGGAATGACGAAGAAACGAAAATTTGGGCGAAGTCGACTTCAAGTCGACCTGTTTTAAGAACCCCTCGTCTTCAAGGCAAGGGCGGATTCAATTATCCGTTGAATGATGAAACAAAAAAAGAATTAACACGGGAGGGATGAAATAGAATGGGAAAGAATCTCGTTGAGAAAATACTGGACACTCATTTGATAACAGGTCAGATTCGTCAAGGGGAGACGATTGGGATCTCCATCGATCAAACCTTAATCCACGATGCAACAGGGACGATGGCTGCCTTACAGTTTGAAGCCCTGTCCATTCCCAGGGTCAAGACCAAACTCTCCGTAGCCTATATAGACCATAATACCCTCCAGTTGGGTTTCGAAAACGCCGACGACCATTTATACCTCCAGAGCTTTTCAGCCAAGTACGGACTCCACTTTTCAAGGCCCGGAAATGGGATTTGTCACCAAGTCCATTTAGAAAGGTTTGCTCTCCCGGGGCAAACCCTTTTGGGAGCGGATAGTCATACTCCGACCTGCGGAGGGATGGGGATGTTTGGTGTGGGGGTAGGGGGGTTGGATGTCGCGTTAGCCATGGCAGGGGAGCCTTTTTACATCCAGGTTCCTAAGGTGGTTGGAGTGAAACTGGTGGGTCAACGATCACCCTGGGTCAGCGCCAAGGATATCATTCTTGAAATGCTTCGTCACTTCACCGTTAAAGGAGGAGTGACAAAGGCCTTCGAATATGGGGGACCTGGGGTGAAGAGCTTGACCGTCCCCGAAAGGGCGACCATCACCAATATGGGAGCAGAACTCGGAGCCACGACATCGATTTTTCCAAGCGATGAGAAGACCTTCACTTTTTTAAAGGGGCAGAAAAGAGAGAAAGACTGGATTCCGTTGAGTCCTGATCCCGATGCAAACTATGATGAGATTTGGGAGATTGATCTTGGAAAGCTGGAACCCCTGATCGCGCAACCCCACAGCCCGGATCATGTCTGTCTTGTGAGAGATGTAGAGGGGCTTCGGGTAGACCAAGTCGCCATCGGGAGCTGCACCAATTCATCTTACCAAGATTTAATGGCGGTGGCATCGATTCTAAAAGGGAAAACGATCTCCCCGAATGTCAGCCTGGTCATCTCGCCAGGATCGAGACAGGTTTTAGAGATGTTGGCTGCAACGGGCGCTCTTTCAGATCTTATTGGATCCGGGGCTCGAATTTTGGAAAGTACTTGTGGCCCTTGCATTGGGATGGGGCAGGCTCCCTGTACGGATGGAGTCTCCCTCAGGACCTTCAACCGGAATTTTAAGGGAAGATCCGGAACCCAGAGCGCTCAAGTCTATCTGGTCAGCCCTGAGGTGGCGGCTGCTTCTGCCCTTAAAGGAGCGATCGCGGATCCCCGCAAACTTGGGACACCCCCCACTGTTGATTTGCCAGAAATTTATCCTGTGGAAGACAACATGGTCATCGCTCCTTTGCCACCCGAGAAGGGCGAGAAAATCGAAACCCTCCGGGGGCCCAATATCAAACCCGTTCCGTTGAAGGAACCTTTGCCGAAACAGTTGAAAGGTCGCATTTTGGTAAAGGTTGCAGACAATGTCACCACAGATGACATCATTCCAGCAGGGGCCAAGAATCTTCCACTCCGTTCAAACGTTCCTGCGATCTCTGAATACGTCTTTGAAAGACTGGACCCCTCTTTTGCTAAGAGAGCAAAAGAATCAAAAGGTGGATTTATCGTTGCGGGACATAATTATGGCCAGGGATCGAGTCGAGAACATGCTGCATTATGTCCGATGTTTCTGGGAGTTCAGGCGGTCATCGCCCAATCGTTTGCTCGAATCCATCTGGCGAACTTGATCAACTTTGGCATTCTTCCCTTAATCTTCAAAGAAGAAGGGGATTACCAAGGTTTGGAGCAGGGAGACGAGATTGAGATTGAAGTCGGGGATCTGGGAGACAAGGTCACTCTGATCAACAGGACGAAGAAAAAGGAAATCCTTCTCATTCCCTTCTTGAACCAAAGAGAGAAGATTCTTGTAAGAAATGGGGGGGCATTACCATTTGTCAAAAGGAAGGGGTTTGGCTCGAAGTAGATCCAGACGTTGCAATGAAAGGGTAATATTGGAACATTTGAGGCAATTTACTTTTTGAAAAACTGCGGCAAATAAGGCATCTAACGAGGGTGTCATTCCTGCGAAAGCAGGAATCCAGGACCTTTGGAAACTCCTCTGGATTCCCGCCTGCGCGGGAATGATGGGCAAAAAGACATTTCAAAGAGCCGAAGTGTCACGAACAATTTTTTGCAATATGAGGGTAGATTCCTGCATAAAACACAGATCATTGGTTTTAAATCATCATCCGGAGGAAAAGAGCAATGGCTGATAAAATTGAGATTCGGTCAGACGGAGGTCTAAATGTTCCCGAGGCTCCGGTGATTCCTTATATCGAAGGGGATGGGGTGGGTCCGGATATTTGGAGGGCATCGGTTCGAGTCTTTGATGCAGCGGTTCAGAAATCCTATCAAGGAAAAAAGAAGGTTCACTGGCTCGAAGTCTACGCAGGAGAGAAGGCCTTTCAACGGAAAGGGGAGTGGGCCCCTGAGGAGACGATCGAGGCCATTCGAGAATACAAAGTGGGTATTAAAGGACCGTTGACCACGCCCGTGGGGGGAGGGATTCGAAGTATTAATGTGCTTTTGCGACAGAGGCTCGACCTCTATGCGTGCATCCGACCCGTGAAGTATATCCCGGGCACACCCAGCCCGGTAAAGCACCCGGAGAAGGTGGACATGGTTGTCTTTCGGGAGAATACAGAGGATGTGTATGCAGGAATTGAATGGAAAGAAGGAACAGAGGAGGCCTCACGGGTCAGACTGTTTCTTGAGAGAGAGATGGGAAAGAAGATCAGAGAAGATTCGGGAATTGGAATTAAACCCATCAGCCGTTATGGAACAAAGCGTCTTGTCCGTATGGCCATCCAATATGCTCTTTCTCACGGCCGGAAGAGTGTCACCGTAGTTCATAAGGGAAACATCATGAAGTTCACCGAGGGGGCGTTCCGCGATTGGGGATATGAGGTGGCCAAAGAAGAATTTGGAGATAAGATTCTCTTGGAGAGTGAGCTGGGTGGTCAGAAGGGCACGAATCTTCCCAAAGGGAAGATCCTTCTCAAGGATCGAATTGCTGATGCCATGTTTCAACAAATCCTTTTGAGGCCCGAAGACTATGATGTGCTTGCCATGCCTAACCTGAACGGAGACTATATGTCCGATGCCCTGGCAGCCCAGGTGGGAGGCTTGGGCATGGCCCCTGGGGGAAACATCGGAGATCGGGCTGCCGTTTTTGAGGCGACTCATGGAACAGCCCCCAAATATGCGGATAAGGATATGATTAATCCGGGGTCCCTCATCCTTTCCGGAGCGATGATGTTCGACTATCTGGGTTGGACTGAAGTGAGAAAAAAAATCGTGAAGGCCCTGGAGAAGACCATTTCGAAGAAAATCGTCACCTATGATCTTGCCCGGCAGATGAAGGGAGCCAAGAAGGTCAAATGCTCTGAATTCGTCTCTGCCATTATTGAAAACCTTTGACAACCCTTCTTTTTTTAAATTATTATTAAGCGGGTTGCTCCTGCCTTGGTTTCCTTGAAGCAGAAGAAGAGGATTTAGAGATGGCAGAGATAAAGAAAAAGAAGGAGACGCCGAAGATAGATATCTTTAAGGCCTGGTGCAAGGCATGCGGGATTTGTGTGGCTTTCTGCCCGACAGGCGCTTTGGCCAAAGACGAATCAGGGAATCCTTATGTGAAGGATATTGACAAATGTATTAATTGCGGATGGTGCGAGATCCGGTGTCCGGATTTTGCGATCACCGTAGAAACGAAAACCAAAGGGAAGAAGAGGATAGAAGTAAAAGGTGGAGAGGAAGAGCCAAAACCAAAGGAAGAAGACGTCTCACCGGAGAGAATTGTTGCTCCAGGGGAATGAAGCCGTGGTCGAGGGAGCCCTCCGAGCAGGCTGCCGCTTCTTTGCCGGTTATCCGATTACCCCAGCCACGGAGATCTCTGAAATTCTGTCCGTTAAACTTCCCCAAGTGGCCGGAACCTTTATCCAGATGGAGGATGAGATTGCCAGCCTGGGCGCAGTGATCGGTGCCTCTCTCGCAGGGGTGAAATCGATGACGGCGACCAGTGGCCCAGGGTTTTCTTTGATGCAGGAGAACCTGGGTTTTGCGATCATCGCTGAAGTTCCCTGTGTCATTGTCAATGTCATGCGAGGGGGACCCAGTACCGGACTTCCGACCTTTCCGTCTCAAAGCGATGTCATGCAGGCACGATGGGGGACCCATGGCGATCATCCCGCCGTTGTCCTTTCTGCCTCCACCGTCCGGGAATGTTACGATATGACGATCAAGTCCTTCAACTTCTCTGAAAAATTCCGAACCCCGGTTGTCCTTCTGATCGATGAAGTCGTCGCTCACATGCGAGAGAAGATGGTTCTTTCGGATGAAGAAGAGATCGAGATATTTAATCGGATTAAACCCACCGTTCCACCGGAATGGTACATTCCCTTTGAAGATACCCCGAGCGGCATTCCTGCCATGGCCAACTTTGGGGAGGGTTATCGATATCACGTCACGGGTCTCACCCATGACATTCGAGGTTTTCCTACGTCGAGATCCGATGAGATTGGCCCCTTCATCGCAAGGCTCCACCGGAAGATCAGTCAGCATTTTTCAGAGATTCAGATGGCTGAATTTTTTCAGACGGAGGATGCGGACATCACCATCGTCGCCTATGGATGTGTGGCCCGGTCCGCCAAGAGAGCCGTGATTGAAGCAAGGGAAAAAGGGATCAAGGTAGGGCTTCTTAAACTCGTGACCCTCTGGCCCTTTGTGCGATCTGCCGTTGAGAAAGTCCTTCAGACCTCGAAAATCTTGATTGTTCCCGAGATGAATATGGGGCAGCTCTCAAGAGAGGTCAAGCGGGTCAACCGGGGAGTCGCAAAGGTCTACGCCCTCAACAAAGTCGATGGGACGATCATCACTCCAGAAGAGATATCGAATCGAATCCTGGAGGTTTCCTGATGGCAGAAGTCACCAAACTCATCCACAAATATCTTCGCCATGACAAGAAGTTTCCTCATGTCTGGTGTCCGGGCTGCGGGATCGGGATCATGTTAGGGGCCCTGATCCGGGCCATCGATCGGATTGGTTTCGAGAAGGATGAGATCGTTTTGGTTTCAGGCATCGGATGTTCAGGAAGACTTCCCGTCTACGTGGATTTTAATACGTTGCATACCACGCATGGCCGCGCCCTCACCTTCGCAACGGGTGTGAAGCTGGCCAAGCCCAGTCTGAAGGTGATTGTGATCATGGGAGACGGGGATGCCGTGGCCATCGGTGGGAATCATTTCATTCATGCCGCCCGGAGGAATATCGATGTTACGTCCATCATTCTCAACAACAGTATCTATGGGATGACCGGCGGACAATCCTCTCCAACCACCCCGTACGGGATGAGATCCTCGACGACCATCTATTCGAGTATCGAACAGGCTTTCAAGATCTCGGAGTTAGCGGTCACGGCGGGGGCGGTCTTTGTGGGGAGAGGAACCGTCTATCATGCCAAGCTCTTAGACAGCTTGATCGAGAAGGCGGTTTTGAAACCGGGTTTTTCGATGGTGGAAGTGATCGCTCACTGCCACACCCAGTACGGAAGGCAAAACCGTCTGGGGACGGCTGTCGAAATGATGGAGTGGCAACGAGATCACGCCGTCGAGGCGAAGAAGGCCGCCACCATGAAGTCCGAGGAGTTGAAGGATAAGATCGTGATTGGAGTGTTGGTGGATAAGGAGCTTCCGGTCTATCAGGACGAGTACGAGAAGATTCGGGAGAGGGCTAAAGGAACGATAGGGAGATAGGGTGACAGGGCGATAGGGTGAGGGGTTTTCCCCCTAACTCCCAATCTCCCCAACACCCCATCGTGACCCAAAGGGCATATCCAAGTTTGGGAGTCAAAATGGGTTCTCGATATGAAATACGTCTGAGCGGATCCGGAGGTCAGGGATTGATTCTGATGGGAATCATCTTAGCCGAAGCGATTGGAATCTATGACGGAAAATATGTGGCCCAGACTCAGAGCTACGGGCCTGAGGCGCGGGGAGGGTCGAGCAAATCGGAGGTCATCGTCAGCGATGAAGAGATCGACTATCCCAAAGCCATCCGCCTTGATCTCCTCCTGGCGATGAACCAAAAATCTTGCGATGAGTTTTACCCGGATCTCAAGCCGGAGGGTTTGCTCATTGTGGATTCTACCTTCATCACCCAGATTCCTACTCCGAAAGCCTTCCAGATCCCCTTTACGCGGTTGGCCCGGGAAAAGTTCGAGAGGGAGGTCGTAGCGAATATCATCGCTCTGGGAGCCCTCTCTCAGTTAACTCCGATCGTCTCTGCAAGAGCCATAGAATCAGCTGTTTTGGCAAGGGTGCCCAAAGGCACGGAGAAATTGAACCGCGATGCTTTGAGAGCAGGGATGAATGCCGCCAAACGGGCGAAGAAGGCATGGATGGAATTAGAAGTGCCACCGGAGACTCCCAAGGAAGACCTTTTGGATTCGTATTAACCGCTTAGTTCCTTGAGCACATCGGGCTTGAAATTATCCAGCCAAGACAAGGGACTCAGGGATAATTTCAAATGAAATCCAATTGACTAAGACTCAAATTTGGAATTTGACATTGGTTTGTAGCAATGAAAAGGAATGCCTTTGTCTACATCACAACTAAAAAGATGGCTCAATGGTTTTTTTCCTTTTTTTACCGGATCGAGACTGAGAAGAGAACGACGCTTCCGAATCATGGACCGATGATTATTCTTCCCAAGCATCAATACTGGACCGACATCCCGATCATCAGTCTCGCCTTCAAGCCATTGCTTTACTTTGTGGCCAAGAAGGAACTCTTCCAATATCCGTTGGTTCGAGAATACCTCTCCCTTCTCGGCGGCCTCCCTGTGGACCGGAAGCAAACCATTCGAACGTTGGACTCTTTCAAGGTTCTTGTCTCTTTGTTGAGGGCCGGAGAGAAAATCGTCATCTTTCCGGAAGGGACGTACATTCGAAACGGAGTCGGGTCAGGAAAAAGTCGGCTCCTTCAGATGATTTTAAAATTCCAATCCGAGCTGGGATATCCCATTCCCTTTATTCCCGTCGGTATCCGGTATGGCGAGAGGTCGGGATGGAGGAGGCGAGTCGAAGTATGCATTGGTTCTCCTCTGTTTGCAGAAAGGGAATCCGATGCCGTTCCCCTGACCCATCGAGCGATAGAAGCGATCAGTCATCTCTGCCGATTGCCGCTAAGTCAAAGTTCTGAGTTCGGAGTTCAGGGTTCGGAGTTTCAAAACAAGACACCCCGAACTCCAAACTAAACACTCCGAACTTGTTTATTATAGAAAAGGAGGAAAGCATGCCAAGACGGGAAAAAGATCGGGAACTGGCGAGGAGAAGGAAACGGAACAAGGAAAAGAAAAAGCTTCGGGCCAAAGAGCTTTCGAAATCGTCCGGTGGCGCTGTCAAAGAAAGTGAAAAGAAAAAAGCGGAAAAAGCGCCTGCGAAGGAAACCCCCCAAGAGGGTGTAGAAAAATCCCCTTCGGAGACGTAATCTTTTGCTGAACCTTTCTTGACGATGGGATGGCGGGATGGCTTGCCCTTTAGAGGTTTCGATAGACAAGATTATCAATCAATCTCGTCTTGCCCAGATACGCGGCTAAGGCGACGACCACATTCCCTTCTATCCGGTCCACCTCCCGTAACGTATCGGCATCACAGATTTGAACATAATCCATCCTGACGAGGGGCTCCGATCGAAGGATTCCATCCATCTCATCAAGGATTCGACTCGCCCTTGGCTCGCCCTCTTGAAGGAACGCTTTTGCCCTTTGCAGGGATCGATACAGAGACAGCGCGGCCTTCCTTTCCTCAGGCAGGAGGTAGGTGTTTCGAGAGCTCATGGCCAACCCGTCCGCCTCCCGAACGGTCGGCATCCCCACCACCTCAACACTCATATGGAGATCTTTGACCATCTGCCGAATCGTGACCAGTTGTTGATAATCTTTTTCCCCGAAGAGAGTCACGTGGGGCGTCACGATTTCGAAGAGCATCATGACTACCGTGGTCACCCCTCTGAAATGAGTCGGCCTTGACCGTCCGCAGAGGTTCTGGGTCACCTTCTCCACCAGGACACGGGTCTGGTGATCTGGGGGATACATCTCGTCTGCCTCGGGAGCGAAAAGGATATCGGTTCCCACTTCTTCCGCCATCTGACGGTCTCTTTCAAAATTTCTCGGGTAATTCTTGAGATCCTCATGAGGGGCAAACTGGGTGGGATTGACGAAGAGACTGACGATGAGAAGATCTGCCCTTTTTCGGCCCTCTCTCATGAGGCTCAGATGGCCCTCGTGAAAAAAACCCATCGTGGGAACAAATGCAATCGTCTTTCCCGCCCCTCGGGCTTGGGAAGAAAATTCCTTCATCTCTTTGATCGTCTTGATGACTTCCATTTTTCTGATGGGGATAAATTATTTAGACCTCATTGGAATGAAATACCATGTCCCCTTCCGCATCTGTTTGATCTCTCGTAGCAATTGGTCGAAGTCTTCTTTTCGGTTTACGAAATCAATCTCGGTCGTATCCACGACAAGCAGGGGAGTCTGATCGTAGTGGAAGAAATAAAAGTTGTAGGCTTCGATCAACGTCTTAAGATACTCTAACTCGATATCCTTCTCGTGGGGGACATTCCTCGATTTGATCCGATGAAGCAAAACCTCCGGTTTGGCCTGCAAGAAGATGACCAGGTCTGGCGGAGTGATCTGCCCGTTGAGGAGGTGAAAGACCTGTTCGTAAAGGGCAAGCTCATGATCGTCTAAATTGACGGAGGCGAAAACCCGATCTTTGTCAAAGAGGTAATCACACAGGGTGATTTGGTTAAACAGATCGAGTTGGGCGATTTCTTTCTGCTGTTGAAAACGATTCAGCAAAAAGAAGATCTGGGTTTGAAAGGCATATTTCTTACGATCTTCATAGAAGTGAGAGAGGAAAGGGTTCTCCTCTGCCTTCTCCAAAATACATCGGGCATTGAACTCCTTTGCCAAAAGTTTCGCCAGGCTTGTTTTTCCGACACCGATCGGGCCTTCTATAACGATATATCGAAACATAATGCCCTCAATTCCTGAATTCTTATAACAGAAGCTTGGGCTCTTGTAAATGGAGCCCCACGGCAAGCCCGTGGTCCCCCAAAACCATACCCACCTACGCCAAGGCTTCGGTGGGTCATCCGCCGGTGAGCGAAATCCGCCGGAGCATGATAGATTCATTGCTGAAATCGTATATCGCGCATTGACGCATTCCTCCACGGCGAAGGCCGTGGTCTCCTGCGTAGGCGGATGAAACTTTGCTTAGGGATAAAACTCTAAATTCGAAGCACCTGCCTGCGCGTAGCCCGCCTTGGCGAAGGCAGGCGAAATCCGAAACAATTCTAAATGAGAAAAATCCAAAATTCAAAACGAAAGAACAAATGGTATTTGAATATTTGATCATTTGGATTCGGGATTTGTTTAGGATTGATCCCTTCGGGATGCTTCGCCCGATATTCGGATTTCGAATTTCTCATTCTTAAGGCATCGAGAATCGTCTTCCCGGGAGCCTGACGGTCAACACCGGGCAGGGGGATTTCCTCACCACCTTCTCAGCCGTGCTCCCGAAGAGGACATGATCCAAACCTGTCCTTCCATGGGTCCCCATCACAATGAGGTCAACGGAATCTTTCTTCGCCCTCTGGATGATCTCGATGAAAGGTTCCCCTTCTTTAAAGGAGATATGATAATTCTTGAACCGTCCCATTTTTTCTACGTAATGGGCTCTGAGTTGTCGATCGATTTCCCTCTTCTGGGAAATTCTTAATTCCTCCAGTTTTTCCGGGGCGAGGTAGAGCGAGAGCTGCTCAGGATGAACGGGCTCAGGGGTCACATGGAATATCAGGAGTCTGGCTTTATACGTTTTAGCCAGATCGAGGGCGTAGGTGAAGGCCCAATGGGAGTCCTCAGAGAAGTCGGTGCAAAATAGGATCTTTTTGAACATCGTTGGGTCCTCCTTCTTTTTTAATTCTTGACAGTTTTTCAATTCAGTTTTATGTTTGAAACAAAAATTACCACAACATTTTAGAATTTTCTATAAAAATCTTTTGAACAAATCGTTTCAAGGTGGGAAAAAACTTCGGGAGGAACCGTGATGCTGAAGAACAAGCGGGTAGGTTTCGTTGGAACGGGGAATATGGGAGAAGCCTTGATTCACGGGCTCTTACATGGTCATCTTTGTCGACCGGACCAAATTTTGTGTTCCGATGTGCGCCCTGAAAGACTGAAGGCAATACGAGAGAAATATGAGGTGAAAGGAACCGCTCATAATATAGAGGTGGTGAAGCAATCCGACATTATCATCCTGGCCGTGAAGCCTCAGATCTTGAAACAAGTGGTGGACGAGATTGCGAAATATCTCGATCTCTCAAAATTGATCATCTCCATTGCGGCGGGAGTTCCATTGGAGGCCATTGAGTCGTGTGCCAAAAAGGAACTGAAATTGATCCGGGTCATGCCAAACATCTGTGTTTCTGTACGGGAAGGGATTTCAGCGATTGCTGCGGGCAAGCATGCCTTGAAGGAAGATCTCCTGTTGGCCAAAACGATCTTTGATTCGGTTGGGAAATCGCGTTTTATCGAAGAGGTCCTCCTTGATGCAGTCACAGGATTAAGCGGGAGTGGCCCGGCCTATATCTTCCTCATCATCGATGCCTTAGCCGATGCAGGAGTAAAGGTAGGACTCTCGAGGGACGATGCCCTCATTCTGGCCGCTCAAACAGTCCTGGGGGCAGCTAAGATGTTACTCGAGACCGGGGAGCATCCAGGAAAGCTGAAAGATTTGGTGACCTCTCCTGGGGGGACAGCGATCGCGGGACTTCATACTTTAGAAGAAGGTGGGTTAAGGACGACCTTGATCAACGCCGTCGAGGTGGCAACCCGGCGATCCGAAGCTTTAGGAAAGATCATAAAGAACAAACTGGCTCCTGATTGATTTTTCAGACCTCCCGATCGATTCATTTATTGAAGTGCGAAGTCTTTGGAGTCTATTGGAACCATCGTTAGCAAGTTGATACTCAGGACATTCTATTCGTAGGAACGAATGTCTGGGCAGGAGATTCCATGATGAAAGGATATGCTGGAAAGATGCTTAGGGTGGATCTTTCTAATGGAAGGATCTCGACAGAAGAGATTCCGGATGGAATGAAAAGGGATTTTTTGGGGGGTCGGGGGTTTGCCGTAAAGCTCTTATGGGATGAGGTGAAACACGTTGATCCCCTGTCTGAAATGAACAAGATCATCTTTTCAACTGGCCCTCTCACGGGACAGTCCCTTCCCAGTTCGGGGAAGATGGTCATTGCCTCGAAGAGCCCTCTCACAGGAGGGTATGGAGATGGAAATATTGGAACCCGGGCAGCAGTCCATCTGAGGAAGGCAGGCTATGATGTTTTGATCGCAGAGGGGAAATCAGAAAAACCCTGTTATCTTCTGATCGAGAACGAGAAGGTCAAGATCATGGACGCTTCTGAATTGTGGGGGAAGAATACCTTTGAAGCACATGACCTCCTCGAGAGAAGGCATGGAAGGAATTCAGGGATTCTTCTCATCGGCCCTGCCGGAGAGAACCAGATCTGCTTTTCACTCGTCATGTCCCAAAAGGGTAGAGCAGGTGGACGCCCCGGGTTAGGTGCTGTGATGGGGTCTAAAAATCTTAAAGCCGTGGTGATCAAGGGGACGGGTTCGATTCCCAATTTTGACGATGAAAAGCTGAAGGAATTTGGGAAAAAGGGATACGAAGAGATCAAAGGAAAGGAGAGTTATGACTTCTGGGTGAGGCAGGGAACGATGCAGGTCTTTGATTGGTGCAATGAAAATACCTGTCTTCCCACCTATAATTTTAGAGAAGGTGTTTTTGAATACTCGAAACAGCTTGATGGCTATGCCCTCGAAAAGACCAAGGTAGATCGGAAAGGATGCCCTCTGTGTAACATGCAATGCGGTAATATTATCAAGGATTCGAGCAACAATCCTTCAGAACTGGATTATGAAAATGTTGGGATGTTAGGACCCAATATCGGCATGAGGAGCTTACCCGAGGTGGCTCTGCTGAACCGGATGGCTGATGAATGGGGATTAGATACAATTTCCCTGGGAAACGCCATTGGATTTCTTATGGAGGCCTCAGAAAAAGGACTGATACCCGAGAAGGTAGGATGGGGAGATTTTGAAAGAGTCCAAAAGCTCATCATTGACATCGGAAAGGGAGAAGGCTTGGGTAAGCTCGTCTCTCGTGGAATTCGAGCCGCTTCAGAAACCCTCGGAAAAGGATCTCATCGATGGGCTATGCATGTCAAAGGGCTGGAGATTTCGGCCTACGATTGTCATGCCTGTCCAGGGATGGCCCTCTCCTTTGGGACCTCTCCCATTGGCGGCAGCCACAAGGATGCGTGGGTCATTGCCTGGGAGATATCGACCGATCGACTTTCTTATAGTAAAGAGAAAGTTGAGAAACTGATCGAGTTTCAACGAATCCGGGGAGGTTTTTTCGAATGTGCGACGGTTTGCCGGCTTCCGTGGGTCGAGGTGAGTTTTGGGCTTCATTGGTACCCGGAATATCTGGAAGCGATTACAGGAAGTCGGATGAGTTGGGAAGATTTTTATAAAATCGGGGACCGTATCTATCACCTTATACGGGCTTACTGGAAAAGAGAAATTCCTCCATTCGGTCGGGCATGGGACTATCCACCGGATCGCTGGTTTGAGGAGCCCCTTCTTCAAGGAAAGATGAAGGGGATGAAACTTGATCGGCAGAAATATGATCAAATGCTCTCTTGGTACTATGAACTGAGAGGCTGGGATCAGAATGGAATTCCCACGAAGGAGACCCTTGACCATTTTGGGTTGAGAGAGGCTTCAAAGGAGATGATCGATTAAGTTCGCTGAGCTCAAGTTCTTGGGCTACCTCGCAGAAGTCGTTGGCGCTCGAACAAAAAATTTGGTTTTAGACAAACCCACGCCATTAAGGAGAATTTTACCTTCGTCCTTTCCTGAAGAGAATGTCATTATTCTCATCGATAAGAAAGTAGGCAATTTTGATAGTTTAATCGAAAATGGGAATTCCATTGTCATCATGCCTATGTTATCGGGAGGGTAGACCTTAATGAGTGAAGAATTCCCTGATCAAACCTTGAAAAAGCTCTAAGATTCGTCGAAACCAGGTGTACTTGTGAAATATTTTACGAAATCTTTTCCATAAAATTGTCATTTAAATTCAATAGGATATCTTATATATTTCTGGCTGACTTTCATTTTTTTATTGACAAAAAATTCTGTTTCCTTTAAAAAAGGGTTCTTAGATAGCTAAAAATAGAGAGGAGGTTGCCGAAAGTGAAAGAAAAAACGCCAACGTTGGAAGAGAATTTGGTTTATGAACCTTCGGATTCGGTTAAGACCAAAGCCACCATTAAGACCATGGAGGAGTACAAGAAACTGTATCAGAAGTCTATTAAGGATCCGGAGAAGTTCTGGGGGGAGCTTGCAGAGGAGCTGGACTGGAAAAAGAAATGGAACAAGGTATTGGAATGGGACTTTAATAAGCCGGAGATCAAATGGTTTACCGGAGGGAAGCTCAATGCGAGTTATAACTGCCTCGACAAACACCTCAATACCTGGAGACGCAATAAGGTTGCGCTGATCTGGCAGGGGGAACCTCTGGAAGAGAACAGGTCTTTTACCTATCAGCAACTTTATTACCATGTTTGTAAGTTTGCAAATGTTCTGAAGAAGCTTGGAGTGAAGAAGGGGGACCGAGTATCCATCTACTTGCCGATGATTCCCGAGCTTCCTATCGCCATGCTCGCCTGTGCAAGAATCGGCGCGATTCACAGTGTGGTCTTTGGAGGGTTCAGCGCTGAAGCCCTTCGGGATAGAATCAATGATTGCGGTTCAAAGTTTCTGATTACCGCGGATGGTTACTACCGAAGTGGCAAGATCGTTCAAAACAAGGCCAATGCCGATGAGGCGTTGAAGGAATGCCCCGGAGTTGAGAAGGTGGTTGTCGTCAAGAGACTGGGGATCGACGTGCCTTTTCTCAAGGAAAGGGATACCTGGTGGCACGAGGAAATGGCAAAGGAAGACATAAAGCCTTCCTGTGAACCCGAGGTGATGGATGCGGAGGACGTTCTTTTCATCCTTTACACCAGTGGAAGCACAGGCAAACCCAAGGGAGTCATTCACACCACAGCAGGATATCTCCTCTTTGTGCAGCAAACCCTGAAGTGGGTCTTTGACATCAAGGAGGAAGATATTTTCTTTTGTACCGCAGACATCGGGTGGGTCACCGGTCACAGCTATGTCGTCTACGGCCCGTTGGCCCTCGGTGGGACTTCTCTCATGTTTGAAGGCGTTCCAACCTATCCCAGCCCTGACCGGTTCTGGGAGATCGTAGAGAGATTTAACGTAAGCGTTTTCTATACAGCGCCTACAGCCATCCGGGCACTCATGCGGGAAGGCGAGAAGTGGGTGAAGGGAAGAGATCTTTCCAGCCTGAGACTTCTTGGTTCAGTCGGCGAGCCCATTAATCCGGAGGCATGGAGGTGGTATCACATCAATGTCGGTAAGGAGAAGTGTCCGATTATGGATACCTGGTGGCAGACCGAGACCGGAGGATTTCTCATCAGTCCCTTGCCCATCACACCGTTGAAACCTGGATCGGCCACCTTTCCCTTCCCCGGTGTTCAACCAAAAGTCGTCCGCGAGAACGGAAGTGAATGTGACGCGGAAGAGGGGGGATCTCTCATCATCACTCACCCATGGCCGGGCATGTTGAGAGGGTTCTGGAACGATCAAGACCGGAAAAGGTTCAAGGAAACCTATTTCACTGTTTTTCCGGGTAACTACTTTACGGGTGACGGGGCAAAGAAGGACGCGGACGGGTATTACTGGCTTATGGGCAGGATTGACGACGTGATCAACGTTTCCGGTCACCGGATCGGAACAGCGGAGGTGGAAAGTGCCCTTGTGTCTCACCGTTCCGTTGCGGAGGCGGCCGTGATCGGTATTTCTCACGAGGTCAAAGGTCAGGGGATCTATGCTTTTGTCACTCTGAAAGCTGGCTTGAAGGGCAGCGATGAGATGCGGAAGGAGCTTTTGGCCCACGTGAGAAAGGTCATCGGCCCGATCGCAACACCGGACAAACTCCAATTTGCGGATGCTCTTCCCAAGACTCGGAGTGGAAAGATCATGAGAAGGATATTGAGGAAGATAGCAGAAGGCAAGATCGAGGAGTTAGGGGATACCTCCACCCTTACCGATCCAAACGTTGTCATACAGCTTGCTGGAGAGAGATTGTAAAGTTTACAGCCCGTGTTAAAACACGGGGTGTTCTTGAGGGAGACCACGCACCTTTGATAAGGGGTGTGGCAGATATTTCGATGCACCCCGCTATCCCTGTCCTGAAGAATAGGGATAGTGGGGTGCGGGGTAAAGAAGCGATTGATTGTGCGACGAAATGATTCATTCGCCTGCCCTCGGTAAAATGGGGCCGAGGGCAGACTATCCTTCCGTATCATTTCAAACCATTAGATCGACATTAGATAGACGATGACTTTCTCGATAGCGAAGCTCAACCGACTTCCTAAAGAGGAGCGGAATTCGATATACCTCCGCCTTGTTCCTGAACCCATCTTCGAGATGTTTCAAATTAACCGTCAAACCTTAATGAATCAATTCGGAGAGAAAATCGTCACGGGGATTTTTCCCCTCGACGAGAATTTCGCATGCATCGAGGTGAAATACAGAGCGGGGGATAAAGACTGTATCTACTCGTGTCAGGTTTCCCTGGAGGCCTTCATGCAAAGTCTTTATCTTGACTTTCTGATCATCAATGATCCCTTTTCGGAGAGATTCAATGTAGATGTCGACGAATTGGGGAGGGATACCCTACTCGGCACACGGTCGAGGAATATCCCCGAAGAGATTCGGGCCATGGAGGCTGGACTCGCCCCTGGAATGGTCAGACATGGATTGCGTCTCTTGAAAGAATTTGTAAAGTCTCTGGAAGCATTCATGGCACCGTTGGATCTGAAGACGATCACCATGGGTGCTTTTTTTTATCACAATGCCATATTGTGGGAAAGACATGGATTCACCTACTTCAAGGGCGGCAAGATGATGGAAAGGATCCACAAAGAATTTCAACCGGGGGGGGTGCTTTACCAAAAACTGGATGATTCAACCCCTTTTCGCAGAAAGGGAATGGAGAAAACGGTGAGGGGAAGGAGTTGGGCGATCCATGATGGCATTTTAGTTGAGGCCTTTGATGAGGAGTGGGAAAGCCCAAAAATGTACAGGATGCTGGCAAGAAAATTTTGAGGTCAATACATTCCCAGGTCAAATCTACTGATAACCAGGTCTCAATCCAGTCTAATTTTATCCCGCCAAAACCATAGCAGACTTCTATAACAACAAGGAGTCCATATGAGGCTGGAGAATAATTTTTTTATCTCTATATAATTTGAATAATTTCAATAATTTATTCATGTTTTTAATATTCAAGATAAAATTTCTATTGACAACGTTTTCCTAACATGTTAACGTGTGCATGTTAACGTTAACGCGACTATATGAAAATGGATTTGTGCCCTATAATTCTGCTGGCGTGGTAATTGCAAAAAAATTTTGGACGGACTTGTGAAATATTGTACGAGATAAACGGTTGGGTAAATTCAATGTGATGGTCGATTGACCTGATCGGGAGGAGGAGTATGGACCGCGAGTGTATTTGCTCAAAACAGACGGGTGAGGATGGTTTTACAGAGGAACAATGGCAATCCATCGATGAGGTTATTCAGAAGTACAGAGATAAATCCGGGGCGTTGATTCCTGTACTGGAGGAGGTTCAGGGAATCACAGGCTACCTGCCGGAGTCTGTCCAGCGTCGGGTTGCATCAGGGTTGGACTTGCCACTAAGCCAGGTCTACGGGGTGACGACTTTTTACTCCTTCTTCACGATGAAGCCCAGGGGGAAGCATCAGATTCGAATCTGCCTGGGAACAGCATGCCATGTAAGAGGAGCAAAACGAAATATCGAACACCTCACACACGCATTAAATCTTAAGCCGGGGGAATGCACGGAGGACCGCCAATTCAGCTTGGAAGTGGTCCGTTGCCTGGGCGCATGTGGTCTGGCGCCCGTGATGGTGGTAGACGAAGACACCCATAAACAAGTGAAAGAGGCTAAACTGGACCAGATCATGAAGAAATACCAGAATGGGTCCATGAGTTCGGAGGGGTGAAAGACATGGCCAAAAAGATGATGAACGTACAAGACCTGAACGCTATGAAAGAAAGTGGCGATAAAGAGAAACAGCTTCGCCAGGGTGGCAACACCGCTCGGATTACGGTCCATATGGGTACTTGTGGAATTGCTTCAGGGGCACAGAAAGTGTTGGATGCCGTGCAAGATGAGATGTCAAAGTGTGGTCGGTCTGATATAACGATCACGAGCTCAGGGTGCATCGGACTGTGCAGCCAGGAACCCTTGGTGACCGCAGAGGTATTGGGTAAAGAACCTGTGATTTACCACCAGGTTGATGATCCGAAGATGCGGAAAATTTTTAAAGGCCACCTCCTCAACGGAGAAGTCCAATATGAATTTGCCCTAGCACGCGGGAAGGCGGTCATTGAAGAAGAAGGGTCTGCCAACCTGAGTGGAGGAAATGGTATTCCCCATGTTTCAGAGCTCCCATTTTTTGCCCTTCAAAAATCGTGGGTTCTTCGAAATAAAGGTTTGATCGATCCCGAAAAAATTGAAGACTATATCTGGCGTGATGGCTATCAGGCGGTGGCGAAGGCTTTACTGGAAATGACACCCCCAGAAATTATTTCTGAGGTTAAAACCTCGGGCCTTCGCGGTCGTGGGGGGGGTGGGTTTCCTACAGGGATTAAGTGGGAGTTCTGCGCTACCTCCAAAGGAGATATAAAGTACGTCCTCTGCAACGCGGATGAGGGAGACCCAGGTGCCTTTATGGACCGGAGTGTGATGGAGGCCGATCCTCATGCTGTGCTGGAGGGAATGATCATCGCTGCCAAAGCGATCAACTCACATCAGGGATACATCTACTGCCGGGCTGAATACCCCTTGGCGATAAAAAGACTCAATCTGGCGATTCAACAAGCTCATGAATACGGACTTCTGGGCAAAAACATTCTTGGCTCAGGATTTGATTTCGATGTGGAGGTATACCAGGGGGCAGGTGCGTTCGTCTGCGGCGAGGAGACCGCTTTGATGGGTTCCATCGAAGGACGTCGTGGCATGCCTCGTCCCAGGCCGCCCTTCCCAGCTGTATCTGGCTTGTGGAAAAAACCCACGGTTCTCAATAATGTTGAGACCTATGCCAATATCCCCCAGATCATTCTCAAAGGGGGAGAGCATTATGCCAAGATCGGGACAGAATCATCAAAGGGGACGAAGGTCTTTGCCCTCACCGGCAAGGTTAATCGAATTGGCTTGGTTGAGGTCCCCATGGGAACAACGGTGGGTGAGATCATCTTCGATATCGGTGGTGGTATTCCTTCTGGAAAGAGGTTTAAGGCAGCCCAATTGGGGGGTCCTTCTGGAGGATGTCTTCCTGCGGAGCATCTGAACACCCCCACGGACTATGAAGCCATCACCAAAGCAGGGGCGATCATGGGCTCCGGCGGAATGATTGTCATGGATGATGATACCTGCATGGTGGACATGGCCCGCTACTTCATGGACTTCTGCCAAGACGAGTCTTGTGGAAAGTGTACGCCCTGTAGAGTGGGAACCAAGCGGATGCTTGAGATCCTGCAGAGGATTTGTAAGGGGGAAGGCCGGGAGGGCGACATTGAGCTTCTTGAGGACTTGGCTCAGCAGATCAAAGAAACAGCGCTATGCGGCCTGGGTCAGACAGCGCCTAATCCAATCCTGAGCACCATCCGTTACTTCCGACATGAATATGAGGCTCATATCCTCGACAAGCGGTGTCCGGCGGCAGTCTGCTCAGCACTCTTCAAGAGTCCCTGTCAACATACCTGTCCCGTGGGCATGGACATTCCGGCTTACATCGCGTTGGTTCGGGCCGGACGTATTGACGATGCCTATAAGGTGCTCAAACAAACCAATCCTTTTCCGAGTGTCTGTGGACGAGTGTGTGGACATACTTGCCAATTGAAATGCAGACGTGGTCAGCTCGATGAACCCGTCGCGATCATGCATCTCAAGCGGTTTATCACCGACCATGCCAAGAGACCCAGGGGAAGACCTTTGCCCATTACCCGGAAAGAGCGAGTAGCGATCATCGGTGCAGGCCCTTCGGGGCTCACGGCTGCCCTGGAGCTTAAAAAACGGGGTTATGCCGTGACTCTATTTGAAGAATCACCCGAGGCCGGGGGGATGCTCCGATGGGGCATTCCTGCCTACCGGCTTCCTCGGGAAGAGCTCAACCGGGAGATTAAGGAAATCCTCAACACAGGAGTGGAACTTCGTACCAATGTCTCCGTAGGGAAGGACATTACCTATGAGGCGTTGAATAAGGAATTTGACATGATTTACGTGGCAGTGGGCGCCCAAAAGAGCACCCCCCTCAACATCCCCGGCGAAGACGCGGGTGGCGTTTTTGGTGCGGTGGAGTTTCTCAAAGACTACAACTTGGGGAAGAAAGTCAAGGTGGGCAAACACGTCGCCGTGATCGGAGGGGGTAACTCAGCCATCGACGCCGCTCGAACCGCTGTTCGGTTGGGAGCAAGAAAGGTGACCCTCTATTACCGACGCGAGCGCAAAGACATGCCCGCACAGGAATGGGAAATCAAAGCAGCAGAGGAAGAAGGCGTGCGAATCGTGTATCTCGTCGCTCCGATAAGAATCATTATGCAATATGGAAAGGTGACAAAACTTGAACTCACCCAGATGCGGCTCGACAAGTTCGATCGGAGCGGGCGCAAACAACCGAGGCCGATCCTGGGCTCGGAGTTCGTTGAAAAGGCGGAAACCGTCATCTCCGCCATCAGCCAGAACGCTGATCTTGGATTTTTGCCGGAGGCGAGTGGGGTCGAAATAAACCAGGGAAGCGTCAAGGTGGGCAAAGACCTTCGCACCACGAACGGCAAGGTCTGGGCGGGCGGAGATGTGGTGACCGGACCCGCCATGGTCATCGATGCCATCCGAGCAGGCCAACAGGCGGCTCGCGGCATAGACGAAGCAATTCGCCTGGCCCACGGCGAAAAACCATGGGTGCCGCCCGAAGAAGAAATCATTGCGATTCCCTTCGAGGTGGATGAAGAGCCAAAAGAGCAACCCCAGACCCCGATGCGGGAAGCTTCTCCCGATCTTCGACGGACGGATTTCCGGGAAGCGGAGATGGGTTACACCCGAAAGATGGCCTTAGCGGAAGCGCGTCGTTGCATGCGTTGCGACGCGAAAACGGATTAGCAAGCTGCTGAAAAAGTTATCTTTTCCAGGTTGCTCAAAAAGGGCCAGGTGCGAGGCCCCCGCGAGCCTTTCACCTGCCGTTCAGGCAGGCAATCCTGAGAAGTGAGGCGTACTTGGCGGTACGCCGCAATAAGCCTGCCCCGTGCTTGACACGGGGAAGGGTGAGGGAAACGAAGCAGAGGGTCATTTTTCAACAACCTGTTAGAGACTCCATGGATGGAGGGAGGAAAAGGCAATGGTTAATCTGACAATTGATCAACAAAGAATACAGGTACCTGAAGAAACGACCATCCTTCAAGCGGCTCAAAAGATCGGGATCCAGATCCCCACGCTCTGTGCGTACTTAGAGATGAATCATACCCCTGGAGCCTGTCGGGTATGCGTCGTTGAAGTGGAGAGGAGTCGTACCCTGGTCGCATCGTGCGTCTACCCTGTTGCAGAAGGGATGAAGGTCAAGACCAACAGCGATCGCGTGCGCCGTGCCCGCCAGACGGTCATTGAATTCCTCTTGTCGGATCATCCCCAGGACTGCACCCTTTGCCAAAAAAACGGCCACTGTGAACTGCAATCGGTTGCGGAGAAGAGCGGCGTCCGTGAGATTCGGGTGCCTCGCACCGACTTCACTCATCACCGGATGGATGACTCCTCTCCCTCTCTCCTCCGGGACGCATCGAAGTGTATTAACTGCCTCCGTTGCGTGACTGCTTGTGCCGAGGTCCAAAGCGTGTCCTGCTTGACGCCTGAGGCCAGAGGTTTTAACTGCAAGGTGGTGCCGGCCATGGGCGCAGACTTGATGGACGCTGTCTGTGTCATGTGCGGCCAGTGTGCGGTCGTCTGTCCTACAGGCGCCATTGTTGAACGAGACGAAGTGGATAAGGTTTGGGCTGCCTTGGAAGATCCGAGTAAACATGTCATCGTCCAAGAAGCTCCTGCGATCCGGGCGATGTTGGGGGAGGAGTTTGACCTCCCGCCGGGGACCTTGGTGACCGGAAAGATGATTGCGGCCCTGAGACGCCTTGGATTTGAAAAAGTCTTTGACACAAACTTCGCGGCTGACCTGACGATCATTGAAGAAGGCAATGAGTTATTGAAAAGACTTAAGAACGGCGGCACATTGCCCATGATGACCTCCTGCAGCCCGGGATGGATCAAGTTTATCGAACATTTCTATCCTTCCCTTCTGCCCAACCTATCCACCTGCAAGTCCCCACAACAGATGTTCGGCGCCCTTGCCAAGACCTACTATGCTGAGTTTGCAGGGATCGATCCTAAGGATATTTTCGTCGTTTCAATCATGCCCTGCACGGCCAAGAAGTTTGAGGCCTCCAGGCCGGAAATGCGCTCGTCCGGCTTTCAGGATGTGGATGTGGTGTTGACGTCCCGCGAGCTGGGGAGAATGATACGACAGGCAGGCATCGACTTTGTCAATCTCGGCGATGAATCCTTTGACGCACCCATGGGCCAATATACTGGAGCAGGGACGATCTTCGGGGCCACAGGGGGGGTGATGGAAGCCGCTCTTCGGACGGTCTATGCGGTCGTCACCGGTAATAACCTGCCGAGCCTTGATATCACACCCGTGCGCGGACTGGAGGGAGTCAAAGAGGCTACGGTTGAAGTCGGAAAGTTAGGCCAAGTTCGAATCGCAGTCGCTCACGGCCTGGCCAATGCTCGAAAACTCATGGATAAAGTGGCCGAAGGCACGGCCGACTATCACTTCATTGAGATTATGTCCTGCCCGGGAGGCTGTGTCGGGGGAGGGGGGCAGTCCTTGCCTGCCAGCAACGAGAAGCGGATGCTCCGTGCCCAAGCCCTCTACCATGATGACAAGCATGTTCAGATGTTAAGACAGTCCCATGAGAACCCAGCGGTCAAGCAGCTCTATGAGACATTCCTCCATGAGCCCCTGGGTGAAAGGTCCCACCAACTGCTTCACACCCACTATGTCAAGCGGGGTGTTTAATTCAACCGGCCAGGCCGATTGAAGTTGAAAAGGAGGTCTTATGGCAACCAAAGGCGAAATTCTCCTCGTGGATGATGACCCGGATCTTCGGGACTCTCTTCAGATCATCTTAGAAAAAAACGGCTTTTCGGTTCGAACCGCGGCCAATGGCCAGGAGGCTCTTGAAGCACTGAAGGCCAAGAGGCCCGATCTCATGATCCTCGATATCATGATGACCACGGACACGGAAGGGTTTGATCTGGCCTATGAGCTCAAGAACAAGCCTGGGTTGAAAGACTTCCCCATCATCCTCTTGACCAGTTTCCTTGAAAAGGTAAGGCACGAAGGACCGGACAAATTCCAGCACATCATGGGAGAGGCGTGGCCCGCCCGATGGCTGTTTGAAAAGCCGGTTGACACAAAGAAACTCATCGGTAAGATCGAAGGCATTCTGGCCGGCGGCTAACTCAAGCCGCGATCGTCGGAGAATAGGCATGGCCCAGCCTACAAAAGAAACAGGCCCACTCAACGTCCCTGCTGAGCTCCAAAAACGGAAACGGATTATTCTGGGGGAACTGAAGGAAAGAACCCTCTGGTTCATTAAACTCCGCTGGTGGGTTCCACTGGGGATTGCTGTCGGAACGGCATTAGCTCGGTGGATTGGGGTTGAATTCAACGCGCGTGCCCTTCTCGGGGTCGCCTGTTTTATCCTCGCTTATAACATCGTCTTTTATCTCATCAGTCGCCGGATTGAGGCAGAGGCTTATCGGAAGGAAGAAATTGAGCACTTTGCTTATTGGCAGGTGGGCTTTGACTATGGCACCATGTTTCTTCTCATCCATTTCACAGGGGGCATTGCAAGTCCTTTCATCTTTTTTTTCATATTCCATATCACGTTCTCTGCCATTTTTCTACCCCGCCGTTCCACTTACAGTTTTGCTGTCATCGCAGCCGCAGGCATGGGCCTGATCGCAGCGGCGGAGTACCTGGGTTGGATTCCCCATCACGATTTGCTCTTCCAAGGGAAAGCCATGGAGCTGGGACGACAGCCTTTCCACCGCGTCGTGATTTTTGGTTTTTTTTCCGGTTTTGTATTCATTACCGCCATCACCATCACGGCGGTGATGCGAATGCTCGAGAAACGAATTCTCGATCTGGCCGAGCTCACGGAGGCGGTGACGGAACTGAACAACAAACTGAATACGCTCTACACCACGACCCAAGCCATCGGGTCTAAACAGCACCTCGAACAAGTCTTCCGCATCGTATGCTCGGAACTGGCCCGGGCCATGGAGGTTCAAGCGATCTCAGTCAAACTGCTGAGCGATGACGGAAAATTCCTGCAGTTTGCTGCGGCCCACGGATTGCCGGAGGAGATTCTCAAACACAAAGTGGTGGCGGTGGCCAAAAGCCCTCTCAACCGGAGGGTCATTGAAGGCGAACCCTTTGTGACCGGTCATGTGACCCATCGGGAGAGTTTCCAATTTGGTGAAGACCTGGAGGCAGCCCAATTACAATCGGTCCAGTTTGTTCCTTTGATTGTAGAAAACCGGGTCATCGGGATCTTGGGAGCCTATTCCACGCGGCCAGAGCAGTTTGGCCCGGATGATTTGAATTTTTTCCGCCAGGCAGCCGGGCTGGTGGCCATCGCCATCGAAAACGCCCGAGCCTATGAGGCCATCGAGAACCTGAGTCAGGAACGATCCCGATTTATGAATCGAGTCGCTCATAACCTTCGGGCTCCTTTGGCTGCCATGGCCAGTATGCTTGAAGTCGTCCGGGACGGCTATGTGGGGGATATGAATGAAACGTCACGAGATTACCTGAAGCGCCTCGACCGCCGGGTTCAGGGGATGCTTTTGATGATTCGTGAGTTGATGACCTTGGCGAAGAGTCAAAGCAGTCAGCCACAAACGGAATACAAACCGGTGAATCTCAAAATCATTGCCGGTCGCATCCAACAGAACTTTCAAGAAGAGGTGGTTAAAAAGAGACTCGCCTTTGAGGTGACCCTCCCGGAGGATTTACCCGAGATCAAGGGTGACCCGGAATTGGTCGAACAGCTGTTTGAGAATCTGATTTCCAATGCGATCAAATACACTCCTGAAGGCGGACGCGTTGGGATGACGTTTTGGCCCGAGACCGATGAGACAGTTCGTATCGTCGTCAGCGACAACGGGATTGGGATACCCAAGAGCGAAATGCCGCGTGTATTCACGCATTTTTTTCGAGCCTCCAATGTTCAGGAGGTCATCGGCACGGGTTTAGGCCTGGCCATTGTCAAAGAGATTGTGGCTAAGCACGGGGGTCAGATCCAAGTGGAAAGTGGAGAAGGAATCGGGACGACTTTCGTCATTGGCCTCCCTGTTGCTTATAGGAATGGAGGTCAGAAGGTGAATGGAATCGCGAACAAAAACAGGATTTCAAATTTCATAGATGAAAACGCCATCCGGGGAGAACTGGAGGCCACCGCCCGATCTGGAACGGATCGGGCTCGGGAGATCATCGCTAAGGCACGGGAGCTCAAAGGTCTGGAAAGTGCAGAGGTAGCCACGCTCCTTCAATGCGACGATCCAACTGTGCTGGAGGAGATGTTTCATGCCGCGCGGGAGGTTAAAGAATCTATTTACGGCAACCGTCTCGTCCTTTTCTCACCCCTGTATATCTCGAATCTCTGCCAGAATGACTGCCAATACTGCGCCTTTCGTGTGCCAAACAAGAGTATTCGGCGGAGAGCGCTCAGCCAGGAAGAGATTGCTGAAGAGGTCCGCCATCTCGTCCGAAATGGACACAAACGGATCCTGCTCGTTGCAGGGGAAGCCTATCCCAAAGATGGCTTGGATTATGTCTTAAATTCCATCGAGACCATTTATGCCACCCGCGAAGGGAAAGGGGAGATCCGACGTGTCAACGCGGAAATCGCACCTTTGACCGTTGAGGAATTCCGCAGACTCAAGAAATCCAAGATTGGCACGTATGTGCTCTTTCAGGAGACTTATCATCTCGCCACCTATAAGAAGATGCACCTGAGTGGTCCGAAAGCCGATTATCATTGGCGGCTCACTGCCATGGGGAGAGCCCTTGAAGGGGGCATCGATGATGTGGGGATTGGCGCCCTGTTCGGCCTCTACGATTTTCGATTTGAGGTCCTGGCCCTTTTGCAACATATCCGCCACCTCGAAAAGGTCTATGGGATCGGACCTCATACGATCAGCGTTCCACGCCTTGAGCCGGCAGAAGGATCGGCCATTGCTTCGAATCCTCCCCATCCTGTTTCCGATGCAGACTTCAAGAAGATCGTCGCCATCTTGAGGCTTGCCGTTCCCTACACCGGCATCATCATGAGCACGCGAGAGTCGGCGGAGATAAGAACTGAGACCTTTGCTCTTGGCGTTTCTCAGATCAGCGCCGGAAGCCGAACCAATCCTGGCGGTTATACAGAAGGACAACCGGCGGGTGCTCAATTTCAGTTGGGTGACCATCGAAGCCTTGAAGAAGTCATTCTCGACATCGTCAAGATGGGCTACCTGCCCTCCTTCTGCACGGGTTGTTACCGTTTAGGCCGGACGGGAGAAGACTTTATGGATTTGGCCAAACCGGGCCTCATCAAACAATTCTGTCTGCCCAATGCGATGCTGACCTTTAAGGAATATTTGGAGGACTACGCGACCCCGGAGACACGCATCGCGGGTTTAGCATTGATTGAGAAAAATTTGCAAGACATGGCTCAGGGTAAACGGCGAGACGAGACAAGGGATCGTTTGGTGCAGATTGAGCACGGGAAGCGAGACCTTTATTTTTGAAAGCCATGTCGAATATGAAGCTCTACCCCCAAGGGGTGGGGGTTGCGGGGTACTTAGCCGGCCAAAGTTCAGATTTCAGATGGTAGACCCATTCGGAAGCGCCAAGCCCTGCCATCAAAGGCAGGGTAAAGAAGCGCCGCTCAGTGTCAACCCTGAGCATACTCCGGTCTTAAAGACGGGGAGTCGAAGGGTTGACATTTAGGTTTTTGAGATGTCTCAGAGGAAGCCATACCGCATCGAGCAAGATCTGATCGGTGAAGTAAATTTGCCAGAAGATGTGCTCCATGGCATCCACACGGTCCGGGCTCTGGAAAATTTTCCGCTGGCTGGCCGGCCGGTCGATCCCGCACTGGTGCGTGCATATGGTGATGTAAAACTTGCTTGTGCCATGACCAACCGGGGGCTCGGAATCTGGAGAGACAAGGAAAAAGCCAATGCCATTGAACAGGCCTGTCGGGAAATGGCTGAAGGTCGATTAGATGAGTTCGTCATAGTAGACAGTCTCCAGGGTGGGGCTGGGACTTCGACCAATATGAATGTGAATGAGGTATTGGCAAACCGAGCCCTGGAACTCATGGGTCAACCTAAGGGTCGTTATGACATCATCTCCCCCCTGGAGGACATCAACCTCCATCAATCGACCAACGACACCTATCCCACTGCCTTGAGGATAGCTGCCATCCGGTTGCTCCGTGAACTGGAGGAACGGGTGGTTGCCCTGCAAGAAGCCTATCAAACAAAAGAGAAAGAATTTGCTCATGTCGTCAAGGTGGGCCGCACTCAGTTGCAAGATGCTGTCCTGACCACGTTGGGTCGGGAGATGGCCGCGTACGCTGAAGCACTTAACCGCGACCGGTGGAGAATCTACAAATGTGAAGAGCGACTCCGGGTCGTCAACCTGGGGGGCACAGCGATCGGGACGGGGTTGGCCGCGCCTCGAGAGTTCATCTTCCAGGTGGTGGAGACTCTGCGAGAGTTGACCGGCATGGGTTTGGCGCGAGCGGAAAACCTGATTGAAGCGACTCAAAATGCGGACGTGTTTGTAGAGGTCTCAGGGAACTTGAAGGCCTGTGCTGCAACGCTTTTCAAGACCTGCACCGATCTGAGGCTGATGGCATCGGGTCCAGAGGCGGGCTTTGGAGAAATTCGTCTGCCGCCGCGGCAGGCCGGATCCTCGATCATGCCAGGCAAAGTCAACCCAGTGATCCCTGAGGCAGTATCTCAGGTGGCGATGCTGGTCATGGGATATGATCAAACGATCGCTTTGGCAGCCGCTTCCGGCAACTTGGAACTCAATCCATTCCTTCCGCTCATTGCTCACTGCCTTCTGGAGAGTTGCCACCTGCTTGCCCATGGCTGCGACATCATGAGACGCTATTGTGTTGAGGGGATGGTCGCAGATGAAGAGCGCTGCCGCAAGCATGTCGAGGGCTCCACTGCAACCGTCACGGCCCTGGTTCCTGCCATTGGTTATGAGAATGCCGCGCGTTTAATGAAGTTGGCTGGGGAGAGGCGAAAGAGTCTCAAAGAGACTGCTATCACGGAAGGGATGCTTACCGCTCAGCAGTTTGAAGAATGGGTGAGCCCAGAAGCGGTCTGTCGCTTGGGTTCACCTTTGGCTCGGAGAGAAGAAAGATAATGACTGAACGAACTCCAAAGGGTCTGAGGCTCCATATCGGTCTGTTCGGCCGACGGAATGTTGGCAAGTCGAGCCTGCTCAATGCCATCACCCGCCAAAATGTTTCCATTGTTTCAGAGGTGGCAGGCACGACCACGGATCCGGTGGAGAAACCCATGGAGTTTCTTCCGCTCGGGCCGGTGTTATTCATCGATACGGCAGGGATTGACGATACCGGTGCCCTCGGTGAGCTTCGCATCCGTAAAACCCGCCAAATTTTTGATCGAACGGATCTGGGGGTGATTATCTCAGAGGCAGGGACCTGGGGAGATTTTGAAGAACGACTCCTTGCCGAACTCCGGACACGAAATGTCCCGGTGATCGCTGTCTTTAACAAGTCCGACCTGGCAGACCCGGAGGGAAAAATCCTGGATCGACTCGAGCATGAGAAGATCCCTGTGGTCAGGACATCCGCTCTTTCAGGAAAAGGAATATTGGACCTGCGGCAAACCCTTCTTGATGTTGCACCGTTGGAGTTCATCAACCACCCCGCCATTCTGGGCGATCTGATCGGTGCCGGTGAGATGGCGGTGCTCGTGGTTCCCATTGACAAGGAGGCTCCCAAAGGCCGGCTGATCCTGCCGCAAGTCCAGGCGATCAGAGACCTCCTCGACAGCGATGCTTATTGCATGGTCGTTAAAGAGCGGGAGCTTCGCCATGCCCTCGAACGCCTGAGGCGGCCTCCGAAATTGGTGGTGACCGATTCCCAGGCTTTCCTCAAAGTGGCAGCCGATACCCCTCGAGACATTCCAATCACTTCCTTCTCGATTCTCTTTGCCCGGTTTAAAGGAGATCTGGCTGAACTCGTCCGCGGAGCGTTGGCCATTGAAGAATTAAAAGCAGGAGACCGAGTACTGATCGCTGAAGCGTGTTCCCATCATCCCATCGCAGAAGACATCGGTCGCGTTAAGATTCCCCGGTGGCTGACGCAATATGTGGGCGGGAAGCTGGAGCTCAAGACGGTGCAGGGGCACGATTTTCCGGAAGATCTTTCTTCCTACCGTCTCGTGATTCATTGTGGCGCTTGTATGATGAATCGTCGGGAAATGCTCACCCGAATTCTACGCTGCCGTCAGGCAGGCGTGCCCCTAACAAACTATGGACTGACCATTGCCTACTCACTCGGAATCTTTGAAAGGGCGCTGGGACCCTTTCCGGCGGCGTTAGAGATCTATAGGAGAGCAAGGAATGAATTGACTCTCAAATCTAATGCACCAAAGAGAGTTGAATCGTTTTCATGATGAGAAGAGACGAAATCCTCCATTGGTTGCTCGAAGAAGATAAGAAATGCCTTGAGGAATTATGGCAAAGAGCCGACGCGGTACGTAGAGAAAATGTGGGTGATGAGGTTCATCTGCGCGGGCTGATCGAAATATCCAACCATTGTATACGGCAATGCGGTTACTGCGGTTTGAGGTTTGGCAATAAAGGACTTGAGCGGTATCGGATGAGCCAAGAAGAAATCATGTCCTGTGTGGATGAAGCCGAAACGTACGGCTATGGAACGGTTGTGCTGCAATCGGGCGAAGATTATGGTATTGAGACCGAATGGCTTTCAAGAATCATTCGTCAAATCAAAAAAGAGACTCAACTGGCTGTCACATTGAGTCTGGGAGAGCGACCGGATGAAGATCTGGAGGCATGGCGCAAAGCAGGCGCTGACCGTTACCTCCTCCGCTTTGAAACTTCGGATGAGGGGCTCTATCATTCCATTCATCCCTCCCTCCCCGGAAGAGTATCCGATCGTTTGGCGATGCTGAAGACGTTAAAAAAACTGGGCTACGAGGCGGGAAGCGGAGTGATGATCGGTATCCCGGGTCAAACCTATGCCAGTCTTTCTCATGACATCGATTTTTTTCGTAAACTCAACCTCGACATGATTGGCGTAGGACCCTATCTTCCTCATCCACGTACGCCTCTGGGGCAAGGGGATGGGAGACGCACGATTCCGAAGGAAGAGCAGGTTCCCAACACGGAGCAGATGACGTATAAGGTGATTGCCCTGACGCGCATTGTTTGCCCGGACGCGAACATTCCCAGCACCACCGCCCTGGCAACCATCAACCGCGAACGCGGAAGGGAGTTGGGTTTGATGCGAGGGGCGAATGTTGTGATGCCAAACCTGACACCCCTGCAGTATCGTCCAAAGTATGAGATTTATCCATCGAAGGCATGCATCACCGAAATTCCGTCGGAGTGTCACTCCTGTTTGCATGATCGGATTGGGTCGATTGGCAGGAAGGTTGGGACCGGCCAGGGCGACCGAATTCATCGCTTTGTGTGAAGCGTGTAAGAATCTAAACGCCCAAAACCCTGCCGGAGTGAGCAACGAGTGATCCCTTCCCGAAACTCTGCAGGGTGTCCGGTTTTCTTTTGGTGTGGACAATCTGGATTCAGACAAAAAGCCATCGTGCGAACCTTCCGTTGCACGGATCGACTATCCAATCATTTTCTTGCCCCTCTGGGAAGTTTTGGTCCAATTTCCTTCAATAGTTTCTGAGCATCCTTATGATCTGGTTTTAATTTTAAGACTTTATTCAAAAGGGTTTTTACATGGTCGTAATCTTTGGGGTCTTTTAGAAGTAATGATTTTGCAAACATGAAAATGGTGTCGGGATTTTCAGGTGAAAGAAAATAAGCATTTGCGAACTCGACCTGAGTTTGCAGAACGTCCCCTTGTTTGTAAAACTTTAAACCATTTTCATAGTGATTCTCGGACTGGGACGAATCTTCAGGTTTAAGGAATTCTATCGATGATAGTATCGTAAGGATATCGTTCTCGTCCAAGTACCCTCGAATAGACATGATTGTCCCGCCAATACTTTGAGTATCCTCCCCATGATACATAGAAAACTCTCTAAAAAATGCGTCTCCTGTTTGCCACTCCTTCAAAAAACCTCTGAGGTCATTCCTATGGATTTCCTTAGTTTCAAATGCTTTCCCCTTCGGGCTGATAAGAGACCGTATAACAACAAGGCCAGGATTCCAATTGTTTGTTAGTATATATTTCTCAAGATCAAATTTAGAACCGGACCCTAGCATTTTCCAAAATGTTTCATCGAGCAATTCATCGTAGGGAAAATCATTTCTCAAGACAATAAATCCCTTTGTGTTCACTCCCTGGTTTTGTAAACTGACCACCCATTTTTGATTTTTTCCTTCTATTCTATTTAACCTCCCCATCGTAAATTCTTTTGGCATGAATAGTGAGACATTGAGTAATTCGACCTTCCGATATTTTGCCAACCCCTCAGAGCTTTCAGGTTTTTCTAAAGGTATGACTTGAGGTCTATCGATAAAAAAGGGATATCCAAATTTCCATGCGGCATGCACCTTCCAATATAGAGAAAATATTATCCAAGAAAAGGAAAGGAGTATGATCAATACGGCTAAAAGTCCATGCCAGCTTATGAATCTAAAGGAACGTGTTTCGCCAAACACTGCCTTTACGGGTCTTCGCGAGAGGTAAAGCAGTGTGAGAATGACAAACAAAAACTGAACGAAGATCGCGTAATCCTTTAGACTTTGAGCTCCCCACCATAGGAACTGAGTAAGAATATGAACGGGAAATGTCAGCATGACTGCAATGGCGCCATATCTGGCCCAGAATCTTCTTCGCAGTAAACCGTATCCGACGATCATATTTATTGGAGTGGTATAAAGGGCCATCCCTGTAAGGGTAAAGAAATAATTGATGAGGTCGATATTCCATTTTATTGTAATCATTTGGAATTTGGGCAGGATGACAGTCAATAGGTCGAACACTGCATAAATGAGTATGAGAATAGAGTAAATCCGTAATACAAGAATTTCTCTTTTGTTATTTGTGGTTTCCATTTTCTTTATCTATTGTTTAGAAATTTATCCCAGATGCGGTGAAATATATCAAAATTACGGCAGGTAAGCAATTCAAATGCTTTTGAATGGAGTGGGATTTATGATTCAAGGGGGGCCCAGAGTTTAGTAGCGCCCCCATTGATTGGGGGCGAATCTGGAGTATCGTTCCGGTATTTACCGGAAGGCTACATTTTAACCTTAACCTCAACCTGGCGCTCTTAGTTCTTCCGCATGATATGGCTGACTGCTTTCTCCAGGCCGTCGAGGGTCAGCTCAAACATGGGGAAAATCTCGCGGATGTGACTGATGCTTCGGGTATAGGGCCAGTCCTGTGCGAGAACCGGATTGATCCAAACAGAATGGGGAAAGGTTTTAGCGATAAACTGCAGCCTCTGATGGCTGGGTTTCCCTGACCTTTCTTCAATATAGATGGAGCCATCCGTGGCCATCAGTTCATAAGGGGCCATGCTTGCATCCCCTACGACGATGAACCTGGTTTCCGGATCAAAGCGGACAAACTCATCTACCGAATGGGGTTTGGACCTCCTCGGGGGATCCTCCCACACATAGTCGTAAATGGTATTATGAAAGAAAAAAGTCTTGAGATCCTTGAACTGGGCGCGGGCGTAATTAAAAAGAGTCTGCACCAGCTCGATATAAGGGTCCATGGACCATCCGCCGTTGTCAATCGCAAGGATGACCTTTAACCGGTCCCTCAGGCTCCGATCAAATACAATCTCGATTTCTCCCGCGTTCCTCATGGTCTCGTAGATGGTCTTATCGATGTTCACCCTATCCTTAGGTCCGAAAGGAACCATGTTCCTCAACCGTTTAAGGGCCTCCCCCATTTGAGAGGCCGTCATCGGTCCCTCCTGGGAGTAGTCACGATACCTTCGATCCATGGCCACCTTGACGGCTGACTTATTTCGAGAGACACCCCCCACTCTCATTCCGCCCGGATGATATCCTGAATGTCCGACAGGGGAGGTTCCTCCTGTTCCGATCCACTTGGCCCCTCCGTGGTGTGCCTCGGTTTGTTCCTTTAATCGGTCAAGAAAGTACTTGAGCAATTCCTCCGGGCTCAGCTTTAAGAGATCTTTTTCATCCACCCCGAGGGCCTCTGCTAACCCTTTAGGATCTTTCAACCACTCATCCAGTAGGGCACGAGCGACCTCGGACAATTCAATCTCTTCTGGTTCCTTAAGCTCGGCGCCCTTAAATTGATGGGCGAAAACTTGGTCGTAAACATCGAAATACTTCTCGCTTTTCACAAGGATCGTCCGGGCCCCTGTATAAAAATCGTCCACAGAATTAATCATCCCCATGCTTAAAGCTTTCTGAAGCCTCAAGAACGAAGTGGGGGATACTGGAATCCCTGCTTTTTTGAGTAAATAAAAGAAATCGACGAACATAAAATGGTCCTGTAGTCGTTAGTCTCGTAGTTTTTTAGTCAACTATATGACGATGTGACTACAAGACTATTCGACTATCTGACTTTCGGCTCTTAAATCCTTTTTGCCGAACTACACCCTAAACCTGGCCGCCGCATTCTGGGCAACCACATAATCCGGGCTCTTTTTGAACAGAACGCCCAAGAAAGGAACTTCTCCTTTGATCAAATCCTTGACCCGGAAGTCGGGATCTGCCTTTAAGGCTCTGATCCAATTGATCAGCTCCCGAGTGGCAGGTTTTTTCTCAATCCCTCTGATTTCCCTGAGGCGGTAAAATGTTTTAATCGCACTATCGAGTAATTCCTTGTCGATCTCGGTAAAATGGACG
The DNA here is from genome assembly GCA_963711845.1 of uncultured delta proteobacterium. Lineage (GTDB taxonomy): Bacteria > Desulfobacterota > BSN033 > BSN033 > UBA1163 > CAVQFR01. Next base: position 28,145 of record CAVQFR010000015.1, on the reverse strand, counting down.
TGAACGATCTTTCTCATCATGTCAGGTTCAGGAAAGGCAATGTGGTGAAAATTACAGCGACCCAAGAAGGGATCGGAGAGGTCTTTTTTGGCATTCGATGTGATGATGATCACCGGCCGATGTTTTGCTTTGATGGTTTTGTCGATCTCGATAATATCGAATTCCATCTGGTCCAACACATCCAGCATATCATCCTGGAAATCGGTATCCGCTTTATCAATCTCGTCAATCAAGAGGACCACCCTTTCATCCGAACCAAACGATTGCCCGATCTTTCCCATCCGAATATACTCTTCGATATTGCTGACATCCCTTTTCGAATCACCAAAGCGGCTGTCATTCAAGCGTGTGAGTGTGTCGTACTGGTAAAGGGCATCGATCAGCTTCATGCTCGATTTGACATTGAGGACGATCAGTCTCATGCCGAAGGCCTCGGCAACGGCGTGGGCCAGCATGGTTTTTCCCGTGCCGGGCTCTCCCTTGAGCAGAAGAGGCATTTCCAGAGCCATTGAAATGTTGACGATTCTGGCCAGCTCATCATCCAGGACATATTTTGAAGCGCCTACGAATTCCTTCTTTTGACTCTCTTTGTGCATATCTCCATCCTTCCTATGAGAATTTAAACGATAGTATCATAACCATTTTTGGATGATGTTTCAACAAGGGTCTGGCCTAAACAGACGGGACGAAAGACATTTTCAATTTCGGCTTTCTCAACCTCCAACCCGTCGTTCGCAGGAGCCTGCTACGAAGGATGGATCGGCGACCTGCCGTGAGCCCACTTCTTGTATAAATATCAAAAATCTGGTTAAATTTGGATGAAAGAAATTCTTAAGAACGATAGGAAAGGCGTGGCGTTGAGGCATCGAGCAGGATGAACCGGCGAGGGTGGGTCACACTCAATATTTGGATTGGCGCTTTTATGTCCACGCTCGATGCGAGCATTGTAAACATCTCTCTTCCCACGATTGTACGATCTTTAGATACCCACTTGACGGCTGTGGCCTGGGTCGTGATGGCCTATTTGATCGTGATCACGGGATGCCTGCTTGTGATGGGAAGGTTGTCCGATCTTTTCGGACAAAAACAGATTTACCTCTTGGGCTTTTTGATCTTCACCCTTGGCTCCGCCTTTTGCGGTTTTTCGCCCACCATCTCTTTTCTCATCGGCTCCAGGATGCTTCAGGGTTTGGGTGCTTCCGCCCTGATGGCCAATGGCTCTGCGATCCTCACAACGGCCTACCCGGAAGAGGACAGGGGCAAGGCCTTGGGGATTTTGGGTTCCGTCATCTCCGCAGGTTTTTTGACGGGGCCTATTCTCGGCGGATTTTTGGTTGAGCATCTCGGATGGAGATCCATCTTCTTTATCAATCTCCCCATCGGTGCTATCGGAATCTACCTTTCTTCAAAAGTTCTCGAAAAGGACGGTTCCGCAGAGAAAGCGCGATTGGATCTTTTGGGGGCCCTTCTGATTTTTCTCTTTCTGGCCACTCTTCTCCTTTCCCTGAACCGAATGGCCCGGGGATCCGATCCTCTTCTGTGGGTCTGGCTTTTCCTCCTTCTGCTCTCTCTCGGGCTATTTATCCTGGTGGAGCTTCGATCTCCTTCCCCTTTGGTGGATCTCAAACTTTTCAGAAGACGGCTCTTCATCTCTTCTCTGGGAGCAAGCTTCCTCTCTTTCTGGATGAGTGCTGCCCATACCTTCGTCATGCCTTTCTTCCTCCAGGACATACTGGAATTCTCCCCCGCCAAGGCAGGCATGTTCATCTTCCCGATTGGTCTCACGGTGATGGTAACGGCTCCTTTGGGGGGAAGGTTTTCGGATCGCGTTGGAGTCAGAATCCCGGCGACCCTAGGTCTGACCCTTACGGCTCTGACCGTCTTTTCCTTTACTTTATTGAAGCCAAGTGCAAACGACTTAGACATCCTTTGGAGACAGGTTGTTCTTGGCATCGGAATCAGTCTTTTCAATCCGGCCAATAACAGCGCCATCATCGGTTCTTTGCCCCGGGAGAAAGTGGGTCTTGCTTCAAGTTTTCTGGCCCTCTCAAGAAATCTGGGGTTGGTGATTGGGGTCGCCTTCGCAGAGATGGTCATCACTTTCAGTTTGCCTGCCTCCCCATTGGAAAGAGCAAAGACAAGTCCTTCTCTGGGGAGCATTCAGGATGTTTGGAAACTGGTCCTCATCATCGGGCTCGCGGCGATCCTCATCTCCTGGGCAAGGGAGAATAAATCGGATGGATCCGGAGCGAAATAGTTATGGACCCCCTGAACCCGCACGGTTCGGGAAGGGTTGACCCGTTCGGCGGCTCCAAGCCCCCCTTTGAAGACGGGGTAAAGAAGCGCCGCTCAGGGTCAACCCTGAGCCCCTCGGCCTGAGCTTGGGTCGAAGGCAAGCCCTGGCCTTTAGGCCGGGGAGTCGAAGGGTTGACTTTTCCGAGAGTTCTTGAAAAAATAGAGCGGATGGGAGGGTTTCGAGTGAAACGTTCGGACGGAAGAGGGCTGAAGGCTCTCAGGCAAGTAAAAATTACGGGGAATTATTTGAAGCATGCGGAGGGATCGGTTCTGATGGAGTTGGGGGATACCAAAGTCATCTGTTCGGCCAGCGTGGAAGAGAGAGTCCCCGCTTTTTTGAGAAATACCGGAAAAGGTTGGGTCACGGCAGAATATTCCATGCTTCCCCGTTCGACAAATACACGTACCCCGAGGGAAAGGGGCGGAGGAAATGGCCGCGCCTTCGAGATTCAAAGGCTGATCGGACGCTCTTTGAGGTCTGTGACCGATCTCAACGCATTCGGGGAAAAGACCCTCTGGATTGACTGTGATGTCATTCAAGCGGATGGAGGGACCCGGACGGCCTCCATCACAGGGGCTTATGTCGCTTTGGTGGATGCTTTTCGAAAAATGGTTAAGAATGGGATGATCGAAAACATTCCCATCAAGGATTCGGTCGCAGCCATCAGCGTGGGGAAGGTGGAAGGGGAAGTCTTGTTGGACTTGAGTTATGAAGAGGACTCTAAAGCCGAAGTGGACATGAATGTGGTGATGACGGGGGGTGGAAAATTTGTAGAAATTCAGGGCACCGCAGAGGGAGACGCTTTTACGAAAAAAGAGATGGATGCGTTGATCAAAGTCGCTCAAAGTGGGATCCAGATCCTCACGAAAATTCAAAAAAAGTCTCTCGAAGGGAAAGGATAAAACGAGTATCAGAAAACGAGTGGAAGTGATTGTCGCCACCCGGAACAAGGGGAAAATTCGCGAGATTCGCGACGCTTTGAAAGGGTTGGGCCTTCGGATCTACGCGCTGAGCGATTTTCCGGATGTTCCCGAGATCGAGGAGGAGGGTGACAGTTTCACCGAGAATGCCCTGGAAAAAGCTCGGTTTTATGCAAAGTACTTTGGGAAATTGACCCTTGCGGATGATTCCGGGTTAGAAGTCGAAAGCTTGAAAGGGCTGCCTGGAGTTTACTCTGCAAGGTATGCCGGAGAGAAGGCATCGAGTCAAGAAAATAATCGAAAACTCCTCAGAGAGATCCGGGGTGTTCCCATCTCGAAAAGAGGAGCGAGGTTTAAATGCATCATTGCGATGAAATCCCCCGAGGGGAGAGAGGCCATTGCGGAGGGAACATGTCAGGGAAGAATCGGATTCAAAGAAAGGGGGAGGAGAGGGTTTGGATATGATCCCCTCTTCATTCTTTCAAAAGATGGGAAGACGATGGCCGAGCTTTCCCTCGAGGAAAAGAATAGGGTGAGCCATCGGGGAAAGGCTTTAAGAAAGATAAGAAAGATCATCAAAACGTTCGGGCCGTTATGATCGTTTAGGCCGTTACAAACTCTTTGGGTGGACTTTCGTCATTGGAAATGTAATAAAGTTCTAACGATTGAGGTAATCCTATTGAAAAGATTGAGCGCTTCTTACGAACCTAACGATCATGACGAAAGTAACGGAGAAAACGGACGTCGGGGCGTAGCGCAGCCTGGTTAGCGCGCCTGCCTTGGGAGCAGGAGGTCGGCCGTTCAAATCGGCTCGCCCCGACCATTTTGATCATGAGTTCTGAAGATTGACGATAGATCATTTCACTTAATATTTTGAGAGACCCCCGAAAGCAGGCAGTAGACCTTTTTCTTTAAGAAGAAAGATCATCTTCAACGCCTCATCTTTATTGTCAAACTCCCCAATCATCACACGGTGCCAAGTCTCACGGGGTGATACTTTCCGAGGAAGGGTCTCAATTTTTCTCCCCTTTAATGCGAGTTCATCGCTGTAAAGTTTGGCAGGATCGGGAGTCTCAAATGTTCCCGCATGAATTTTATAAGTATGATCCGCAGATGGGATGATCAGTAATTTTTCAGTGATATTCGGGATCTTAATTTCTTGGTCAACGAGGATGAGATGGACATTGGTGATGGTGGGGTTCAACTCTAAGAGCAAATCAATGAAAGTTAAATTGACCATCCCATAATATTCTTGCGTCAGTTGGGAGATCGTTTGTCCTTTCTTGATGGCGACAATTTTCTTCAGTGTATATTCCCCGTCCAGGGTGGCCATAGGAGTAGAAGGTGAAGTTCTCTCGGAAGCAGTTGACGTCGAGGAGGGTTTGATATCGACCTCAGGACTCTTAAGGGATTTGATTTCGAATATTTCGGCAGATTTTGGCTGGAGACGTCTATAGGTTAGAAAAATGACCGCCCCCAGACACAGTAAGGATACGATGATGCCCAGGGTAGCTTTTTTCAAGAGAAACGGGTATCCGAAGGGGAACCCATGCAATTTGTTGACAACGTCGGTTGCAGGAGGGATCGTCTTCCGGGGGCTTGGACCCTCCATATTTTTTATGACCCCGCGGATAATATCAACATCAATCTTTTTTTGAGATGAACGGAAGCCCGTCAGCAAGGCATTGTCACAAAGGGTAATAATCACGCGTGGAATTCCTCGGGAATATCTACAGATCAAAGAAAGGGCTTCCGGGGAGAATATTTTAGAACTGCTGCTTCCGACCAATCTCAGTCTGTGATCGATGTGCTTCGTCGACTCCTCGTCGCTAAATCCTCTGATTTGCCGTCTGATCTCGATACTCTGCTTGAGCGGCTTCAAATCTTCTGAATTGAGTTTGTTTTCAAAATCCGGTTGGCCCACGAAAACGACCTTCATCCCCTTCGATATCAGAGGGGCAAGCATTTGGAAGTCTTTCATCACTTTTGGGGGAAGGTCCTGCGCTTCATCAATGATGATCGCAAGCATTTCATTCCTGGAACCCATCTGAAGGACATAGTGAGTCAATTGACGTAGAAGATCCGTCGTGTCTTCTTTTTCAGCGGCCAGGTGCAACTCACTGAGGACGGTTTTCAGCAATTCATTAAAGGTGAGGGTGGTGTGAAAAATAAGAACGGTTTTAACACTCTCGCTGAGATTGTTAAGCAGAGAGTAAATGAGAGTGGTTTTCCCCGTCCCCACGTCTCCCGTCACAGAGATAAAGCCATTTCGATTTTTGATCCCATGGGTCATGGAAGCCAATGCATCTCGGTGGCTGCGTGTGAGATAGAGAAATTTAGGATCCGGATTTAATTCGAAAGGGTTTTCTGAGAAACCATAAAACTCATTGTACATGTGGCACTCCGTTGATGCATAGGGTGTTTGGCATCCGATTCATCTCGTGTCATTTGAACCGTTCTGCAGCTTTATCCGGCCGCCTCACCGTCTCGGCGGCGTGCCTGCACGCCGTAGTGCTTGCCTTCATCTGCTTGCGAGTTAACGCCTTCAGTGGAAAACTTGGGGCGCCTCATAAGCGCGGATGTTTCGGCACGCAGGCGTGGCAAGAGTCGCTCCTTATTCGTCGCGACGCCACCCCTGTGGATTGAAGGTCTCGGTTTCAATAGAAGCCTACTAAACGGGAGTGAAGAAGTCAATGGAAAGTTGAATGCGCCCGATAAATAAGAGAGCTCGGCTGGCGGAAGAGACAACCTCAAGACAGGGCCTGAAACGACCCTCCCTCGCATTATTCCGCTCTTCTTGACTCATCCTGACAAAATGTCAATGAATGGAAAAAAATCGGAACTATTCCGTTAAAATGGAGAAAAGTCAGGTGAAGGGGAAATGAGGTTAAGTTAATAAATTTCTTAGGGTTAGAAAGCATTCATAGGGTGTATCCTCGATGGCTTTCAATTGGTATGTTTCTTGCTCAATTTGTCAAGGAACCGAAATAAATCTAATTCATTGGTGATCCGAAGGGAATTCGACTTGGAAGACCAGGACAGAAAAAAAATTATCATCACCCTTAGATGGACCGCCATCATTGTTACTTCTTACCTGATCTTATTTGGTAGAGGCAGGGTAACGAACCTCTATCTCAGCTACACCCTCATTATGGTATATCTCTTATCAAATGTTTTACTCATTTTTCTTCCGAAAACCTGGTTTTCAAATTTAAGATTATTCTATCCTTTAGTCCTCTTTGACACCGGAATTGTCTCATTCGGAATGTATCTTTCAGAGAAAATGACGACGGACTTTTATCTCGTTTTTTTCCTGATTATCATTTTTGCATCGGTGAGTCGCAATTTTAAACTGTTGATGGTCATCGGAGGAATCACGGCACTTCTCTATGGATGTCTTCTGTATTCCTGGGGGCTTTTGACTGGGGAAGAAAGCAGCAGTTACACGCTTCGCATCCCTTTCATATTCATCATGACGGCTTTCTACGGGTATATTGTTCAAACCTTAACAAGAGAAAAGCGCCAGGCCCTCACTCTCTCCGAAGACAAATATCGGGGTCTCTTCGAGAACGCTCATGACGGGATCCTCCTCTTGAAAACCCCTCAATGGCAGATTGCGGATATCAACCGGGAAGTGGCGAAGGTCACCGGGTATTCAAAAGAAGAACTCATTCAAAAGGAGATCTTTGATTTATTCCTCCCTGAGGAGATAGAGAAGGTCAGGTCCTATTTTGGAGAGGTGATCGAGAAAGGAGAGGGGAGGGCGGACGATCTATCGTTAAGGAAGAAGGATGGGATTTCAGTGGAGGTGGATTTGTCCACCCAAAGAATCGATTTGGGGGATGAATCCTTCTATCAAATGATCTTTCGGGATCTGAGGGAACAGAGGAAGCTCGAAAAGAAAATCAGAGAGAGTAAAAGAAATCTTGAGGCCATCTTCGACGGCATTCGGGACCAGCTCTCGATACAGGCCCCGGATTATCGAATTCTCCGTGTGAATAGAGCCGTCACCGAAAATCGCAAAATCTCATTTATGGAATTGATCAATCGCAAATGCTATGAAGCTTATTTTCAGAGAACCCTCCCTTGCGAAAACTGCCCGGTATCCGCGACCTTCCACACGAAACAACCCGCCAGCTCAATCATGAGAATGCCGGCAGACAATACGACCCTCCAGATCTTCTCTTATCCCATCCTCGATGACAAAGGGGGTCTTTTATCGGCCATTGAATATATGAAGGATATTACCGAAGAGCAAAGATTGCAGGAACAACTCATCCAGTCTGAGAAGTTAGCAGGGATAGGAATATTGGCCTCCGGCGTGGCCCATGAGATCAACAACCCTTTGAGTGGCATTATCGGGATGGCAGAAGTTGCTTTAGAGGAGGAAGATGTTTCTAAGAACAGAGGTTATTTGACGGATATTCTGAATTGTGCTCAAAGGATCAGCGAGATTGTCAGGGGATTGCGATCCTACTCTCGAGCCGCGAAAAAAGAGGAATTGAGTTTTGTGGATCTGAACGAAGTGCTTGAAGAATCCCTGAAGATGGTTCAATTAGCCGGCAAGAAGGCCTCCGTGGAAGTGATCAAGAAATTTCAATCCATTGAGAAGATACGGGCCAACGTCGGGGAGATTCAACAGGTCTTCACCAATCTGATCACCAATGCAATTCAGGCGATGAACGGGAAACAGGGTGATTTGACCCTCTCCACGCGATCGTTAGAAGATTCCGTCGAGGTGAAGGTGAGCGATCGCGGCATGGGAATCCCACAAAAATATCTCGGCCAAATTTTTGATCCCTTCTTCACAACCAAGAAACCCGGTGAAGGGACAGGCCTGGGCTTAAATATCGTTTACCGCATCGTGACCAAGTATGAAGGGACGATTGATGTGGAGAGCAAGGAGCAGGTAGGGACAACCTTTACAATTAAATTTCCAGCAAGGAGGGCTAACGCATGAAAAGGAAGGTATTGATCGTGGATGACGAAGAGGTGATTCGCAAGTTTTTAAGAATCCATCTCGATAAATTGGGTTATGAGGTCACGGAAGCCGCTGACGGCGAGCAGGCCATCGAAGAATTGGGAAAAGACGATTTTGACCTTCTCATCTGCGACATCCTGATGCCGAAAAAGGACGGGTGGGAGGTCGTTAAGGAAGTCAAATCGAATTCAAAAACCAAGCATTTGCCGGTGATTCTCCTCACGGCCAAAAACGAAGATTCGGATATGTTTAAAGGATATGACCTGGGCGCCAGTTATTATATGACCAAACCCTTCACCAAAGCCCAACTTATCTATGGATTGAGACTGATGTTTAATGAAGCTCCGGAAGAGGTTAGGGTCTAGGGCTTTATTCGAATGGTCCTTGCTGACAAAGTGGCCTCTCCCTCAGACCCTCAAGCATAGGTCACCCCTGAGCCTGATGTCCCTCCACAGGCAATGTCAAGATTATCTCAAGCATCACCCTAAGTGATTGGAATCATTTTAGGAATTTTCAGAAGGCAGTGACTGTCCATCCCTTGTTACAAAGTTTGTACGTCAATAAGGATTCTCGGTTACGGATAAGCTGACTTTGTGAAATTTTGTCATTGACAAATTTTTGTGAGTGTGGTAGACAAACAGCCAGGGTGTAGATGTGGGGCGGAGAACAATTAACCAATAGTATAAAAGTGGAGGGAATGGCGATGAGAAAAATATTTGTTTATTTTCTTTGCGTGTCCTTTTTGCTTCTGGCAGGTGGATTTCATACCATGATTGCGGAGGCCAAGGAGATGGGCCGTCCCCTGGGTGAGATGGTTTCAACGGGAGAAGTGAAGTTTGAATCGAGGAAGGCCGTATGGAAAGATGTGGAACTCTCGCAATTTCCAATTTTCCCGGGAGTGAGAATAAAGACCGGAAAAGGCGCTTCCCTGATCACATTAGAAGGCAATCGTCAGATTGAGGTAAGGGAAGAGAGCCTCCTTTCATTCGATCGAAACGATCAAATACAACTCACTCAGGGGACCATCAGTTTCAGACTTCCTTCCATAGCGGAGTTGAGTTTCAACGTGGGGGATTTAACGGTAATCCGATCGAAATCCCTTCAGGCTTCCAAAAACCCCGTGCCCGTTTCTCCAAAAAGCGAAGCGACGATCGGATCCATCTCGTTGCATTCCAACGGGGCGGTCACCGTCAAGAGTCTCCAGGGTTCCCTCTCCATTTTAAACCAGGAGCGTGTTGTCCTGGCTTCACTTTCCTCCAAAGACGCGGTCACCCTTCCTTCCGTCACGGTGAACGTTCCTTCAAAAGTGATGGTGGTGCAGGCGGGCGAAACAACTGCCCCCAGGGCGGAAGAGGAACAATGGAGCTTCTTAGGGTTAACCACATGGTGGTGGGTGGGGATTGTTACTGCAGTGGTAGTGACAGCAGTCGTCGTCGCCCTTGCTGCAGGAGGGGGTGGGGGAGGTGGTGGAGGAAGGGCGGTCGTGTGCCCGTAATCAGCCAGTAGAGTTCAGTAGAGTTCCTTAAAAATGAATGAAACCCAGCCGGTCAAGACATGAAATGCTGACTGGGTTTTTTTTTGAAAAGGGTGGGGTCGAATGATTTCAAAGATAACCATTTTTCTTCTCCTCAGCATCGTCTGTGTCGTCCTTGCCCTCTCTTGCGCTTCCGAGTCCTCTCAGAGAAGAGAGGCCAACCCTACCACTTTGCCAGCCAAAGAGATCGAGTCTTCCAAGCAAGTGAAGGCGATGAACGAGAGGATACTGACGAGCAGCCTCACTTCGGGAAGGGATCTTTATCGCGACTATAAAATCGGACCGGAGGACCTGATTGAAATCTCTGTTTTCGAGGAAGAGAAGCTGAATAAGACCGTTCGCGTCAGTTCCCAGGGGAATATCAGCCTTCCTTTGCTCGGGATATTGAGGGTGAAGGGCCTCACGGCCAATGAGTTGGAGAAGGAGATCAGGGATCTTCTGGCTGAAAAATATTTCCAAGATCCCCATGTCAGTGTTTTCATCAAAGAGTACCGGAATCAACGAATCTCCGTCATCGGTGCTGTGGACAAACCAGGACCCTACGACGTCACAGGTCAGAAGACCATCCTGGATGTATTGGGCATGGCAGGAGGTCTGAAAGAGGAGGCAGGACCATTGCTCTTTCTGATCCGGCCGCCTCACCCGGAAGACGAAGGCTTCAAGGGGAAAGAAGATTCTCGAAACGATGAAACCCGATACCTTTGTAATCGATCTCGAGGAGTTATTGGTCAAGGGGATCTGACCCTCAATCTGCCTTTGATCCATGGCGATGTGATTAACATTCCTGTCTCCGGCAAGATCTTTGTCGGCGGTGAAGTGAGGAGTCCGGGCGGGTTTCCCTCTGAGAGGGAAGAAACTGACTGTCAGTCAAGCCATCGCCCTGGCAGAGGGTTTGAAAACCGAGGCCGCCGGCTCTAGATACAAAGATCTTTCGCTACTCAGAGAAAGGCACTGGAAAAGAAATCATCTCCGTCGATGTCTATTCCATTCAAAAAGGACAGACCGAAGACGTCTACCTAAAGGAAAACGATATCATCATGGTTCCCAGAAGTGGTGTGAAGACTGTCGGGAATGAAGTCTGGGATTCCATCAAGGGCTGCATCGGGTTGGAGTCTCCCTTGGGGCAGCCTTCTAACATGAGGAGAATGAGATGAATCATATTAAACAGATTCCTCCGGAAGGATATTATCAACTTCCCCCGCCACCCGGGATATTCCTACCCATCCCCTCAAGAGGAGAAAGAGGTCCACCTGAGGGATTACTGGAAAGTCATCCAGAAGAGGAAATGGATTGTCATCGCCTTTTTCTTAATCGTTCTGATCGCGACGACGGTGGGGACATTTACGATGAAGCCCATCTATCGGGGAACGGCAACCATCCAGATCAATAAAGAGAATCCTCAGATTGTCGATTTCAAAGAGATCTTTGCCGTCAATACGATGGACCTGGACTATTATCAGACTCAATATAAAATCCTTGAAAGCCGAACCCTTGCCAGACGGGTCATACAAACGCTTAAGCTCTCGGAGGATCCTCAGTTTCAACCAAAGCCTGAAACGTCCTTTCAAAAATGGAAATCGGATCTCCTGACTTCTCTGACCGCTTTTCTTTCCTCTTTGAACTCCTCCCGTAAGGACCCTTCCGAGAATGAAAGGGAGACCTCCCTGATCAACCAGTTTCTGGGCAAATTGAAGATTGAGCCCATTCGGAATTCTCGCCTCGTTAAAATCCACTTCGATTCGAATTATCCTGAACTCTCATCTCGGGTGCCGAATACGTTGGCCGCTGCCTACATTCAGCAGAACCTGGAGGCCCGTTTTGTTTCGACGGAGCAAGCCAAAGAGTGGTTGACCAAGCAGCTCGAGGATCTGAAAGCCAAGGTGGAGAGGGCGGATGAAGACCTGCAGGCATTCGGCTCCAAGCATGATATTATTTCGCTCGAGGAAAAAGAAAATGTGACCATGCAACGGCTCACCGAATTGAATGAGGCTCTGACCAAAGCGGAAGCAGAGCGGATGACCAAAGAAGCCCTATACAAACAGACCGGAGGGCGAAATGTCAATTCCTTTGCCTCCATCCTTGAGAACAAGTTGATCCAGGACCTCAAACAAACCTACATCCAACTCGAAGCTCAGTATATGAAACTCTCCGAGACGTTCAAGCCGGAATACCCGGAAATGGTCCGTCTCAAGAATCAGATGCAGTCCATTCAAGCGCGTATGGATGCCGAGGCCAACAACATCATCGCAGGGGTCAAGAATGACTATGAATCAAACCTCCGCAGAGAATCTTTAATCAGGCGGGCTTTCGAGGAACAGAAAGCCAAGGCCATGGAGATGAAGGAGAAAGGGATTCAGTATAACATCCTCAAGCGAGAAGCGGATACGAATAGGGATCTCTATAAAGGCCTCCTCCTGAGAATGAAAGAGGCGGGCGTCTCGGCCGGCATCACCGCCAGCAACATCCAGATCGTCGACCCGGCCGAATTGCCGACCCTACCGTATAAGCCGAATAAAAGGCTGAACCTGCTTCTTGCCGCAGTTGTGGGACTCTTCCTGGGAGTGGGTCTGGCCTTTTTCTTCGAGTACCTCGACAATACGATCAAAACTCCGGAAGACTTGGAACAATGGATCCGACTGCCCTCTTTTGGAATGGTGCCGGAGATCTCCAACGGGAGGCGCAGGCGATTGGAAAAAGGAGCTTCTTACCCGGTGGAGCTCATCACCTACGGCCATCCCAAATCGATGCTTTCGGAGGCCTACCGGTCTATCCGTACTTCGATTCTCCTTTCTTCTTCGGAGAAACCTCCGAAAAAGATTACCATCACCAGTCCGAACCCGGCGGAGGGAAAGACCACCACCACCGTCAATACGGCCATCGCCTTGTCTCAAACGGGCGCCCAGGTGCTCATCATCGATGCGGACATGCGGAAACCGAAAGTTCATAAAATCTTTAATCATGAGAATGAAATGGGTCTTTCCAACTTCCTCTCCGGGCATGGGGGTCTGGACTCCATCATAAAGACGTCGGAGGTGCCCAACCTTTTCTACATCCCCTCCGGTCCCGTTCCTCCGAACCCTTCCGAACTGCTCGGTTCAAACCTTTTCAAGAATATGCTGGAATCTCTGGAAGCTCGGTTTGATCATATCCTCCTCGATTCTCCACCCGTGCTTGGATTTGCCGACGCCATCATCCTGTCCTCTTCCGTGAACGGAGTCATCCTGACGGTGCTGGGCGGAAAGACACCCCGGGAAACTCTCCAACGGGCCAAAGAGGCCCTTCAACAGACCCATACCAAAATCCTTGGGGTCGTGATCAATCGGGTGGACATTCGCCGAAGCGAATACGGATATTACTACTACCGGTACCATTCCTATTACGGAAAGGAAGGGAAGAAGAAGGAAATTCCCTACGTATCGGACGAAGGGTGGGTCTCCGGTTAAGGATTCTTATTCTCCATGAAGCGGATTTTCTTTCCCCTTTTCGCTGTCATCGTTTCGCTGGCAGCGGGTTATTCTATCCTTTGCCTGTGGAGGGGGATCTCTCTCAAACCCATCCACCCTTCTGAGGAGAATCTTCTCAAGGCCGTTCAGCTCAGCCCCCTCCATCCCGACCCCTATTATCGGCTGGGGCTTTTCTATCAATGGGATATCCGCCATATCGATCTAAAGGAATCGGCCCGTTATTTCAGGGAGGCGATCGAGCGGAATCCCCTGGAGCAGGAATACTGGCTCCAGCTGGCAAAGGCCCGTCAGAGGATGGGGGAAAGTACGGCCTCTCAGCGTGCTTTAGAAAATGCCATCGAGGTCTTCCCCACGGGCTATCGAGGAAGATGGGTGAGCGCAAATCTTTTTCTCCAGCAGGGAGACGTCGAGAAGGCGCTCCTCCATTTTTCTTATATCCTCGCGCATTACCCGAATCAAAGCTCCCTGGTCTATGATGTCTTGGAGAAAGCGGTGGGCGACGCTGACTTTGTCCTGGAGAAAATCGTTCCCAAAGATCCTTCTTCCTTCAGACAGTACCTTTCCTACCTCTACGGGATGGGGAATCCAGAGTCTGCTCGAAAGGCATGGGCGAAAAGACTTTCTTTCGGCTATCGGGCCGATCGAGGGGAGACGCTTCGCTACATTGAATTTCTCATCTCCCAGGGCGAAATCAACGAGGCATTTCAGGTCTGGAGGGTCCGATTTCAGGAGGAGGGTCTCTCTCCCGTCTCGGAGGATGACCTGATCACGAATGGCGATTTCGGAAGGGACGAAATCCTGGGTGGAGGTTTCGATTGGAAAATCGAGAGCGTCTCCGGGACCGAGGTCTCCTTCGACCCTGCCACGGCCTTCGAGGGGAGACGTTCCCTCAAGATCGTATTCACCGGAAAGGAAAATGTTGATTTCCATCACGTCTATCAGTTCGTCCCGCTCAAATCCGATACGGAATATGTTCTCAGAGCGAATATGAAGACCCAAGCCGTGACGACCAAGAGCGGTCTGAAGATCGAAGTCTTGGCGGCAGGCCAGGCCTTTCACACCACATCGGAAACCTTGACAGGGGACAATGAATGGAGGAAACTGATCATCAGCTTTCGAACCCCGGCCCAAGGTCAGGGGGGATTGGTCAGAGTCCGAAGGGAGAAGACCGACAAGTTCGACCGATACATCAGCGGGACCGTCTGGATCGACCATGTGTCTCTCACGGAAAAGTAAACGCGTCAAAGCGTAGATGCGTAAAGAGAAAGAGAGGCAGCCCATGATGACTCATAAAGATTTGGATATATGGAAGTTGGGAATGGAATTGGCAGAGAAGGTCTATAAAATGACAGCCGAGTATCCTAAAGAAGAGATTTATGGATTAACCAATCAAATGAGACGTGCCACTGTTTCAATCCCATCCAATATTTCCGAAGGAGCTGCAAGAAGCAGCAAAAAAGAATTCATTCAATTCTTATATGTAGCCTTAGGTTCTCTTGCCGAGATTGAGACTCAAGCAATTATTTCGGAAAAACTCGGCTATCTTAAAAACCATCAACTGCTGGAATTGATTGAGAAGCAGAGAAGGAAACAACTCAACTTTATAAAATACCTTAAAGGCGTCCAGAAATAGAACGCTTTTACGCATGGACCCATTTACGCGTTAACGCTGGTATGAGAGACTATTACAAAATCCTGGGTGTGGAAGAAGAGGCTTCTGAGGAGGAGATTCGGGCTCGTTGGATCGAATTAACAAAATATTACCACCCGGATCTGGGGGGGACTGAAGAAGGGGATGAAAGGATCAAGGAGATCAACGAAGCTTATGAAATACTCAAAAGCGAGTCGACACGATTTCAATACGATTTTGAGAGAGATCTAAAGAGGTCGTTCATCAAGAAGGCCCATCGCCAACAGGAAAGAAGAACGAATATCCGGAAAATAATAATCGTTCCTTCGGGTATCCTCGTCCTTTTCCTCGTCGTTGGCTTCATCCTTTTTAGACGGGGTGAGGTTGCCACGCTTCCGAAAACGGAGGCCCTTTACAAAGTGGACAAAGTGCCGGAAAAAAAGACTGTCCCGCAGATTCCTCCTGTAAAAACAGATTCAAAACCTCGAGAGGAGAGCGAGGCCCCGAAGGAAATCGAGAAGGAGGTCATGCCTCCAGAGAGCGAGAAGACGGTTTCACTCTCTCCGCGACGCTCTCCATCTGGGGTGGAGCGGGAGTCGGAACGGAAGAAAGAGCCTCCCCGGGAAATTCTTCCGGAGTCGAAAGTGAAACCCGCACCGCAAGTTGTTATGAAATCGGAAACGCCGGCGACGAAAGAGGTTTCCAAAGAGGTCCCCAGGGAGGTTCCGAGACAGGTCACCCAGGAAGTTCCAAAGGAGGCCCCGAAGGAGGTTCCGAGACAGATCGCCAAGGAGGTTCCAAAGGAAGTTCCGAAGGAGATGCCGAAACAGGTCGCCAGGGAAATTCCAAAGGAAGTCCCCAAAGAGGTTCCAAAGGAGGTCCCGAAGGAGGTTCCGAAAGAGGTCGCCAAGGAAATTCCAAAGGAAGTCCCGAAGGAGATTCCGAAACAGGTTGCCAAGGAAATTCCGAAAGAAGCCCTGAAGGAGGTTGCAAAGGAAGTCCCCAAAGAGGTTCCGAAAGAACTCCCGAAAGAGGCTCCAAGGGAGGTCCCCAGGGAGGCCCCGAAAGAGGTCCCCAGAGAGGTCTCCAAGGAACTCCCGAAAGAGGCTCCCAAGGAAATCCCGAAGGAGGTTCGAAAGGACGCCGCCAAGGAGGGTCCCAAGGAGGCCCCGAAGGAGGTTGCCAGAGTGACCCTCCATCCTGGGGAAAGTTTGACAATGTGGACGAGAGGGGAAAGGGTCGTTTCCTCCCGGCCTTCTCTCCTTGCCAAAGAGGAAGAGGTGAAGCAGTTCTTTTCCAACTATGTCGATCGATATAATCGAAAGGATGTCGGCGGATTTCTCTCCTTCTTTTCTTCTAAAGCCATCCAGAATCAGACGGAAGGGTTAGAGGCGATCGGTGACCTTTACACCCAATTCATAGATCAGAGCGAGGAACTCCGATATCAAATCGAAGGGATGAAGATCGAGATTTATCAACACAGGGTAGACGTCAAGGCCCGCTTTAGATTAGACCAGAAATTAAAAAAGGACGGAGAAGAAAAGGTCCGGGAAGGGAACATCCGGTGGGTTCTCGTTAGGGAAGAGGGACGTCTTAAGATCAGCTCACTTGATTATCAACAGGTTGCTGAAGAAGTGATTGCCCTTGAGACTGCTCAAAAATGCCTAGATGCAAGGCTCCCGAAATCCTGAGGAACGAGGCGTACTTGGAGGTACGCCGCAATGACGAAGGATGAGGGAAACGAAGCAGATGGGCGTTTTTCGGCAGCCTATTAAAATGAGAAATCCCCTTGAGGGAGAAGGAGGAAGATTGGAATGAAAACCGTCATTCGTACGATGTTCGTCGTTTTCCTGCTACTTGCCGGAACGCAGATTCCATCTCAAATGGTCATTCCGAATCTTTCTGCCCAAACCCCATCTCTTCCTCCCCTGATTGCCACGGAGCAGGAAGTGAGAGGGTTCTTCGCTCAATATATCGAGCGATACAACAACAGGGAACTTGAGGAATTTCTTTTGCTTTTTTCCTTGAAGGCCAGACAAAATCAGCAGGATGGACTGCCGGAGATCAGAATGATTTATACCACGCTTTTCAATCGAAGTAGATCCCTTCAACTTTCCCTTGAAGACATGAGGATTGAAATCTACCAGAATGCCGTTGCAATTAAGGCCCAATTCTTCGTGAATCAAGTGTTGAAAGAGGGGGGAGAGAAAAGAGTTTGGAGAGGATACGCCCGTTGGATTTTGGCGAGAGAAGAAGACAAACTACAAATCCTCTCGGTTGATTATGAATACTCCATCCCTCCGACCCTGGCGGGAGAGAAAGTTCCCGAGGTCCCGCCCCTTCTTGCCAATGAAGAAGAGGTGAAAAAGTTCTTTTCTAACTATATCGATCGATATGATCAGAAGGATGTTGGCGGGTTCCTCTCCTTCTTCTCTTCGAAGGCCGTCCAAAATCAGAAGGAAGGATTCGAGGGGATCCGAAGTATTTATACCAAATTTTTTGATGAGAGCCGGGCTCTCCGATATCAAATCGAGGACATGAGGACAGAGATTTATCAAAATAGGGTAGAAGTCAAGGCCCGCTTTAGAGTCGACCAGACATTAAAGAAATCAAGAGGGGAAAAGGTTTGGAGCGGGAACATTCGTTGGGTTTTAGACAGGGAAGACGGAGTCCTGAAAATCGTCTCTCTCGATTATCAAAACGAAAAATCCCCTTGAGGGGAGAAGAAGGGAGATCGGTATGAAATCGATCCTGTTCGTTCTTTGGATCCTGACCGTATTGCTGTTGCCTTTATCGCTTAATGATTCCATACCCTTTCGATCGGTTCCCGATGCTCTATCTGCGTCAAACCCATCTCCTCCTGCCCTGGTTGCCACGGAGCAGGAGGTGAGAGGGTTCTTCAATCAATATATTGAGCGATACAACAAGATGGATATCGACCGATTTCTATGGCTTTTTTCTTTGAAGGCCAAACAGAATCAGCAGGATGGTCTGCCCGAAATCAGAATCATCTATTCCGATTTTTTCAAGCAAACACTATCCCTCCAGAATTCCATCGAGGATATGAAGATTGAGATCTACCAAAATGGAGCCGAGGTAAAGGCCCGTTATGTGGTTACTCAGGTATTGAAAAGAGGGGGAGAAAAAAGGGTGCTGAAAGGGTCTGGCCGTTGGGTTTTGATTAAAGAAAACGGATTGCTCAAGATCCTTTCCATCGATTATAAACATGAGAAGACGCCTTAAGGAAACCGGGGGGCGACCAGACTTCACCAGATCGTTTTTGCTTTCTTCAAATACGGGAAAGATGACTGAGATGATCGACCTCCATGCCCACATCCTTCCCCGGTTGGATGATGGCGCCGAAAGCCTTGAGGAATCCGTCGAGATGTGTCGGATCAGCTGCAGGGATGGTGTGCGAACGATCGTGGCGACCCCCCACATCCTGCCGGGGGTTTACAAAAATGATCGGTCAACCATCCTCGCCAAGACCCAAGAACTCAACGAAGCCATCACCAAATGCGGATTGCGGAATGCAGAACTCGGAATCCAAACGCCCCACGCGAACCCGGAGAATTCTTCTTCAAACCATTCCGCACTCCGACACTCCGAGTTCCGAATTCCGCATCCTTCCCGGTGCCGATGTCCATTTCACCCCAAACCTTCTTCAGCTTTGTGAAAACGGGGAGATTGTAACGGTCAACGACGACGGCCGTTTCCTGATGGTCGAATTTGATTTTATGAGTCTTCCTTATCAGGGGGAAGAGGTCCTTTTCCAATTGATCGCGCGCGGAATCATCCCTGTCATCACTCATCCGGAAAGGAACCTTGAAATCGCACGGGCCCCCAAACGGTACTATCAGATGATCAAAATGGGCTGTCTTGGCCAGGTCACGGCCATGAGTCTGACCGGAGAATTCGGGTCTGAAATAAAACGGGTGGCGGAGCGACTGCTCGCCCATCGGCTGATCCATTTCATTGCCTCGGATACCCATTCCGTCAATGAAAGGCCCCCCCTCCTTTCGCCGGCCGTGAGGGAAGCTGAAAAGATTGTCGGCAGAGAGGAGGCCCAAAAGATGGTCACGGAATACCCCCGGGCCCTTCTGGAAGGCCGAAGGCCGGATGTCCCAAAACCCCTCTCTCCGTGATTGAGGCAATAGGGGATAGGCGATAGGCTATGGGTAAGAAGGGTTTCAAGGATTTAATCGTTTGGCAAAAAGCAAAAGATCTTGCAATCAAGGTTTATGAAGTCTCTGAAGAAGGAGGCTTAAACCGCGATTTTGGTCTCCGTGATCAAGCGAGGCGAAGTGCTGTGAGTATTGCCAGCAATTTAGCGGAGGGAGATGAACGCGATACAGATAAAGAATCCGTCCGATTTTTTTATATTGCAAAAGGATCGCTCGCCGAGCTTCGGACTCAAATGGAGATTGCTTATGAGATAGGGTACTTAAAAAAACAATTTTATGAAAGTATCGAGACGGAATGTATCACCTTAGGCAAAATGATAGGGGCACTCATTAAAAAGAGGAAGGCAATAGAGGAAGATCGTGAATAGGCTTAACCTATTGCCTATTGCCCATCGCCATATGCCATATCACTCAATAACAATCTATGATTCATAAAGCCATCAAACTTCTCCTCATCGGTCTCATCCTCTTCACCCCCATTGCCTTTGGCGCCATGGAGCTCTGGGCCTTTTCGATCATGGAGCTTGGCATTTTGTTAATCATTATTCTCTGGGCCATCGAGACCGGTATCGTCCGATTTCTGGCTTCTGAAAAATCTTTTGGTTCCGCAATCACCAATCCGCCATCCGCAATTCCTATGGTTCTCCTTGCCCTCTTTCTACTTCTGATTCTGTTTCAAATGTTCCCGCTTCCGTCCGGAATCCTGAAAATCATCTCCCCCAAAACCTTTGCCCTTCGTTCAGCGTTGAGCCTTTCGCCTTCGGTTTCGAGCTTTCCGCTTTCCTTCTATCCCTTGCTTACCCGAATCGAATTCTTTAAATGGCTCACCCTCGTCGGACTATTCATCTTTCTCCTCGGTTGGAAGCCTTTGGAACAAGGCGATCGAACAAAAAAGCAACTCCTGGTTGCAGTGATGACGGCGGGTGTTTTGGAATCCCTCTACGGGATGTTCGAATTCTTCAGCGGCCACCGTCATATCCTCCATTTGCCGGCCGAAGCCATGGTTTCCTCTGTGACGGGAACCTTTATCAACCGGAACTACTTCGCGGGATATCTCCTCATGGTGATCCCTTTGAGTATGGGGTTCCTTTTCTCGCGCGAAGCCGGTCGGACGGGTCGGTATCGGGGCTGGCGTCATGGGCTCTCCTCGCTCGACGGAAAGACGCTGCTCATCGGGTTCGGTGTGATCGTGATGATCCTGGGGCTTCTCTTCTCGGCGTCGAGGATGGGGATTGTCAGCCTGCTGCTCGCTTTCAGCCTTGATCAGTCTTTTTTTCCGAAATCCTGGAAAGGGCGGACATTTTCCAGAGGATCCATTCTGATTCTGGGTTTGGCGATTCTCTGGGCAGCATGGATCGGACTCGACGCCGTCATCAATCGTTTCTTCACTGCCTCTGAGGATTTCGAAGGGAGATGGGAATTCTGGGTCAACACGTTTCAGATCTTCAAAGACTTCCCCCTCTTTGGTTCAGGGCTTGGCACTTTTGTCCAGGTCTTCCCGATGTACCGATCCTTTCACATCACGGGACTCGTGACTCATTCGGAGAACGATTTTCTGCAGCTCCTTTCAGAAGTGGGAGCCTTGGGCACAGGGCTGCTTGCCATTCTATTCTTTTTTCTCGCTCTGGAAAGTTTTTTCAGGGATCCGTGCTCTCAGTCTCTGGAGAGCCGGTGAGATATATCGCCTTAGGGGGCTTGGTGGGAATTCTCGCATTGATGTTTCACAGCCTGGTGGAGCGAAACATCCAGGTCCCCGCCAACGCTTTTCTCTATACTTTCATCTTTGCATTGGTTCTCCGAATTGCTCCGATCAGGAAGGAGAAAAAACCAAGTTAACATTGTGTTCGCGCTTGAACGAGATAACTCAACAGACTCAACAAACCCAATGAACCCAATAAACCCAACAAACCCAACAAACCCCCAATGGTACGTCATCCAGACCAAACCCTCCAATGAACACCGCGTGGAAGCAAACCTGTCCAACCAGGAAATAGCCATTTTCCTTCCGATGCTCGAAACCTTTCAATATCTCAACGGGAAAATGACCCCGAAGATTAAACCCATGTTTCCCGGCTATCTTTTTGCCAGGCTTGACATCCATGTCTCCTATTACAGGGTGAAGTGGACAAGGGGGGTGAATAAAATCCTGGGAAATGGGAGCGAACCCATCCCGATTTCCGAAAAAGTGATCCTGGCCCTCCACCAGCGGATGGGAGAGAATAACGTTGTCCGGTTGGACGACGGTTTGGAAGAAGGAAGCGTTGTCCAGTTTACCTCCGGTCCTTTTAAAGACCTGATGGGGGTTTTTGATAAAAAAATGTCGGATGGAGGACGGGTGAGGATAATTTTGAGCCTCATCGGTGTCGATGCCTCGGTTCAGGTATCCAGGTACCAAATCAAAAAAGTCGCGTAAAACCGGGCAAGAGGCTAAAGGTGAGAGGGGATAGGTTTAAATCATTAACCACTCCGAACTTCTGTACGGAACGGTTTCAAACCGTTCCCTACCGAACTCCGAACTTATAATTTGTTGCCCATTCACTTGGCACAACTTCATCAAGGAAAATTTAGCCGGTTGGCCCGCCATTCGAGGGGGCGGAAGCCTGCCCTCGAAAGACGATTTCTCTCTTACTCGACGACCCCACTGCTTGTCCCGTGGATTGCATTGCGTTTCGACTTGTGACAAGATATATTCATGAAAAAACCGCACAAAGGAACTCAAAACGCCCGATGACTCCATCACCGAATAATCCAACAGCTCGTGATTCAACGACCGATGTTTACGCCGTGATCCTCGCCGGTGGCTCGGGTACCCGTTTCTGGCCTTTAAGCCGTGAAACCCGCCCGAAGCAGATGCTGCAAATTGTCGGAGAGGATTCATTGCTGCGGGAGACGATCAAACGCATCCATGGCTTTGTTCCCGGGAAGAATATCTGGATTGTGACCACGGAAGATAAGGCCCAGGACATCCGGTTCCACATTGATTCTTTAGGTTCTCTGGCCAAGGAGATCCAGTTCATTAACGAGCCTCTGGGAAGAAACACCGCTCCTGCCGTGGGCCTGGCCGCCCTTACCCTGAATCAAGTCTCGCCCGAATCGATCATGGTGGTGCTGCCTTCGGATCATGCCATTCCCGACCCGGAGAAATTTTTAAGGGACCTGAAGCTGGCGGTGCAGGGAGCGAAGGAAGACTCGCTCGTTACCTTCGGAATCAAGCCGATTCGGCCTGAGACAGGATATGGGTATATCAAAGTACGTTCAAAAATGAAGTCAAAAGGTCTTCTCAAAGTCGAACGCTTCTTTGAAAAACCGGACCTGAAGACGGCAAAAAGATATTTGTCCCATGGGGGATATTATTGGAACTCGGGCATCTTCGTCTTTAAGGCTTCCAAAATCCTCGCCGAGCTCCGGAAATTCACTCCTTCTCTGCATAAAAAGTTAGTCTCCATCCCCCCCTCCACCATCCCTGCCGGTCCTGAAAGCAGGGGGCATGCGCCCTGGTCGGAGCAGTATGCGACACTGAAACCCATTTCGATCGACTACGCCATCATGGAGCGAAGTCCCGACATCCGGATGGTCCCCGCAAAATTCAGGTGGTCTGATTTAGGGAGCTGGGCGGCCCTGGATGAAGTGATCGAGAAAGACAAAGCCGGGAATATCCTGAAGGGAAATACGATCGATATCGGAAGCGAAAATTCCATCGTCTTCGCCGGCGATCGGCTCGTTGCCACGATCGGCCTGAAAGACATGGTCGTTGTGGATACCCCGGATGCGACCCTGGTCACTCCCAAGGAAAGGGTTCAGGAGGTCAGAAAGATTGTCGATACGTTGAAGCAGGGCAACCGGGAAGAGCACCTCATCCATAAAACAGTAGAGAGGCCCTGGGGGAGTTATACCGTTCTGGAGAAAGGCGATCGATACAAGATCAAAAGGGTCGTCCTGAAGCCGAAAGCGAAGTTGAGCCTGCAGCTCCACAGGAAGAGGAGCGAACATTGGGTGGTCGTCTCGGGCGTGGCCAGAGTGACCCGGGAGGAGGAGACCTACCTGGCCTATACGAACGAAAGCACGTATATCCCCATCAACACGAAGCATCGTCTGGAAAATCCGGAAGAGGTGCCCCTTCAAATCATCGAAGTTCAAAACGGGGAGTACCTTGAAGAGGACGATATCGAACGCTTCGCCGATGACTACGGTCGGCAATAAACCCCGATAAGCCTATCGTATGTCCGATATCGTCATGAGAATCCTCTTCTCCCTCCTTTCCCTTTTTTACATTGCGTCCATTTTCATCCTGGCCGGGTCCCCTGTGGTCCACACCTTGTCGGAATTTAACCCCTACAGCTTGCTTCACATTCCGCTCTACGGAATTCTGGCCTTTCTTCTGGTTTTTTCAATGGTGCCCGTCACACGAGGATTTAAAGAGGCATCGGTTCAACCCAGCAGTGACTCAACGAGGCTACGGTCCAAGGGCACGGCAGGCCTGAAGTTCCGCCTCTTCGTTGCGGGGGCGATCGCATTGGCCGTCGGCATTTTCGATGAAATTCACCAGTTATCCGTTCCCCGCCGTGAAGGCTCCGTGAGCGATGTCGCCTTCGACACGGTGGGCATCGCCCTCGCGCTGCTTCTCTGCTTCGTGCTCTTCAAAGCTCGATTCTTAAATAAAGCAACTAAACCGAGCTCACGCCACGACCAACACTATCCCGTGAAATGGAACCTGCCCTGTACGAAGCAGAGAGAAAGCTGAAACGAAATTCCAGCCGGAGGCTCCCTGGCCTGCCGAAGCTTCTTAGCGAAGGCGGCACTTCCAACGCGAAGCATTGAACCATTCCAGTCAATGAAGTTGACTCAATTCCAGCCCCGTAAAGCGGGGCTCATTTCCAGTTGCCTATGGCGACTCACTTCCAATCCAAAGGATTAATATTGTATCGAAACCAAAGAAACCCAACAAACTCAATAAACTCAATGAACTCAACAAACCCAAGTAACTCAATAAGCCTCATCACCTATTTACGAAACAACGAAGCACGCTTTAAACAAAAGAAACAAGAGAAACCAAAGAAACCATAGATACGAGAGAAACCAAAATGACTAAACGAGCTTTAATCACCGGCATCACCGGCCAGGATGGTAGTTATCTTGCTGAATTTCTTTTGAATAAGGGATATGAGGTTCATGGCCTCATTCGGAGATCGAGCACTTTCAACACAGAAAGGATAGACCATATCTATACGGATCCTCATGATCCGAAAAGTAAGCTTTTCCTTCATTATGGTGACATCACGGACTCAGGCCAGTTAACTCATCTTATCTACAATATCCAACCTGATGAGATCTATCATTTGGCAGCTCAGAGTCATGTACGTGTTAGCTTTGACATGCCGGAATTCACCGGCGATGTGACAGGGGTTGGAACGACCCGGATGCTTGAAGCAATTCGGAGAAGCGGAATCCAAACGCGTTTCTATCAGGCATCCTCCAGCGAAATGTTCGGGGATTCACCGCCTCCACAGAATGAAGAAACACCCTTCAGGCCACGAAGCCCTTATGGTGCTGCAAAGGTTTATGCTTACTGGATGGTTAGGAATTTTAGGGAAGGCTATGGGATGTTCACTGTAAATGGTATCCTCTTCAACCATGAATCTCCTCGAAGAGGGGAAACCTTCGTAACCAGAAAAATTACAAGGGCCTTGGCGAGAATTAAGTTTGGGCTTCAGGATAAGTTATTTTTGGGAAATTTGGAGGCAAAAAGAGACTGGGGATATGCTCCAGACTTTGTAGAAGCAATGTGGCTAATGCTTCAACAAGATGAACCGGATGATTACGTCATCGCCACAGGCGAAACTCACTCGGTGAAAGAATTTGTCAATCTTGCCTTTGACCATGCCGGCATCGAAATCAAATGGAAAGGAAGTGGCGCCGATGAAAAAGGGTTTGTCAAATCTCTTGCCTCCAGCCTCCAGCCTCTAACCTCTAACCTGAACGTCGGAGACGTTCTGATCGAGATCGATTCACGCTATTTAAGACCCCTCGAGGTGGAATTTCTGCAGGGCGATGCTTCAAAGACCAGGAAGAAATTGGGATGGGAACCTAAGGTAAGATTTAAAGATTTGGTGAAGATCATGGTCGATGCAGACATGAAAAACCTGGAAGAAATGAAACAATGCCAGGATGTTATTCGCAGGCTTTCAAATAATAAGAGTAGGCAGTAAGCAGTAAGCAGGAGACAGTAAGCAATAAGCACAAACCCAATCAACCAGACAGACTTAATAGACTAGATAAACTAGACAGACCAGAGAAAGCAGACAAACTAGTGTAGTGCGTCAAAAGTCCCTTTACTTTGATTGTCATTCCGGGCTTGACTTAGCCTGCCCCGTACTTGATACGGGGGAATCCAGTATTTCTGAGCTGGATTCCCGCTTTCGCGGGAATGACGGCTTCGGAACTAATGTAAAGAAGCGTTGGACGCACTACACTAGATTAACCAGAAATGTGTGGAATAGTTGGTTTTGTGGTGAATTCATACCTGGCTTAGTCTTTCGGATGAATGCGATTCAAAAACACGGCGGTCCGGATGGATAGTTTGCAAATGAGGATTTATTTGATACAATAAAAAATAGGGGTATCGATTTGGGTGCTACTGAATATGTTATACCTCTAGCTGAGAGGGTTCGAAAAAGGCATCGCCATGAGGCTGATAAAAGGAAAGTTACGAGTTTCGCTGTTCAGTTGGAGGTTTTCACCGAAAATCAGTGGAAAGTTGTCATTCGTTATGATTCGGCTCACGGATACTCCCATATGGACAGATTTTATCGCGACGGAAGAAGGGTTAAGAAAGAGCTCCGCTTGAACCTTAAGGAAGCTTTGACTTTGGCAGACGAAGATATAAAAGACAATTGGAAAGCTTATGAAGGGGCTTTTATGGAGGGTAAATAGATGACCGATATATTAGAAAAAAAGCATGCAATATTAGTTACAGAATTTGATAGGTATGTTATCGAGCATCCTGAATTTGCGGCGGAGATTCCCCCAAATGCTCAGGTTGTTCTCCAGGTGGAGGGAGACGATGAGTACAATGAATGGAGTAGGCAGTTAGCAAAAAGACAAAGAGAACGGCGCCAACCCGCAATCTATGTGAAGGTGAAGGGCCTGAAACCGGCCAAATCAAGACTCATTAAACCTGAAGTTGCCATATCACTTTAGTTCACTTTCTTTCTACGCTTGCTTCCCTACTTAAAAGATAAAATCACTAAGATAAGTCATATGCGGCATTTCAGGATTTGTTGGTGACTTTGTTCCGCAGTTGAAATGCTAGAAAAAATTGTAAAATGTTTCCTTTCAGCCTCGTTCGGATCAATGGATAGATTTTGAAAGGAGAAAAAAATGAATTGCAGAAGCGGGATCTTAAGGTGGATGAGGCTGGCAAGATCTTCAAAGAGCACACGGAGAAGAAGTTGAGAGCTAAAAAACAATGACCCCCATGAACAATAAGTCCAATCCAATTCCTCAAGCCTCTAACTCCGAAGCTTTAGCATCTGTTTCCTTGCCTCCGGCCTCAGGCCTCAAGCGCCTTACGTGTTTCCATTCGAAAAGCTTGATGTGTATCAAATGGCTGTTGATTTGGCGGATTACGTTCTGGGACTGCTCGGACGAATCCCCTTAAATAAGCACTTTCGTTTAGTATCCCAGATGGAAGGCGCTGTCGTATCTGTGTCCCAAAACATCGCGGAAGGGAAAGGGCGGCAATATAAAAAGGAGTTTATTCAGTTCCTTAGCATATCCCAAGGTTCCCTTTACGAAACGATTACTCTTAATGAAGTGTTTCGTAGACGAAAATTATTCTCCGAAGAAGATTCTTTGGAAGTGAGAACAAGGGGGGAGCAAATTGATCGAAAGCTTAACGGTTTGATGAGCTCACTCAGAGGCAGCAGGAGAGGAGCGGAATAATTTGCCTCTAACCTCAGACCTCTAACGTGTTTGTAAACTCATCCTATGTCCTTTTGGCCTAACAAACGTGTTCTCGTTACCGGTGGCGCTGGGTTCCTTGGTTCTTTCGTTGTAGAGAAGCTCCAGGAGCGGGGCTGTAAAGAGATCTTTGTTCCAAGAAGCAAAGACTATGATCTGGTAGAAATGGAGGCAGTGAGGAGACTCTATAGAGACGCCAAGCCAGATATTGTGATTCACCTGGCTGCTCGTGTTGGAGGCATCGGAGCCAACCGTGCCAATCCAGGAAAATTCTTCTATGACAACCTTATGATGGGTGTTCAAATGATGGAGGTAGGGAGGCAGGTGGGTCTGGAGAAATTTGTAGCCGTTGGAACAGTCTGTGCCTATCCCAAATTTACCCCGGTTCCTTTCAAAGAAGAAGATTTGTGGAATGGTTATCCTGAAGAGACCAATGCTCCCTATGGACTTGCAAAGAAGATGCTTTTAGTGCAAGCCCAGGCCTATCGCCAGCAATATGGATTCAATGCCATCTACCTTTTACCTGTAAACCTTTATGGTCCAGGGGACAATTTTGATCCCGAAACCTCCCACGTCATCCCCGCATTAATTAGAAAGTTTATCGAAGTTAAATCTCTGCCTCAATCCCCCAACCTCCAACCTCCAACTATCACCGTCTGGGGCACGGGCAAACCTACTCGGGAATTCCTCTATGTCGAAGATTGTGCTGAAGCAATTGTTTTAGCGACAGAAAAATACAATAGACCAGACCCCATTAATATTGGAGCCGGCTTTGAAATTTCCATAAAAGAGTTGGCCGAATTGATTGCGAAGATGACTGATTTTCAAGGTAAAATCATCTGGGATTCTACAAAACCCGACGGGCAGCCGAGAAGGATGTTAGATACCACTCGTGCTTTTGAGGAATTTGGCTTTGAGGCACGGACTCCGCTGGAGGAAGGTTTAAGGAAAACGATTGATTGGTATCTTTTAACAAAAGAAACAAGAAAAACCATCTAAACCGGAGAAACCAAACAAATTTATCCCGCCTGTCCTGCCTGCCCCATGAAACGCTTTTGTTATTTCATTGGGGTAGCGAAGGCGTACGGGATGAAATGTGCCTGCCCTGTGGAGTGTGAACACTATTCCATAGGGACCCGCCCTGTGGAGTGTGAAAACTACTCTATGGGGAGCCTAT
>CAVQFR010000014.1:0-229045 GCA_963711845.1 uncultured delta proteobacterium | reverse complement strand
TGATAAAGGGGAATGGTTTTGTTAAAAAAAGAGTTAAAAAAGAAGGAATGGAGAAAAATAAAATGTCGAAGATTTTAGTGACTGGAGGGGCGGGGTTTATCGGATCAAATCTGACGGAGGCGCTGCTCCAGAGAGGGCACCGGGTTCGAGTCCTTGACGATTTTTCAACGGGCAAAAGAGAGAACCTGGTTTTTGAGAAAGCCTATCCTTCTCTCGAAATAATCGAAGGAGACATTCGTGACCTCAGTACCTGCCAAAAGACGGTCCAGGGGATGGAATATGTATTTCATCAAGGCGCCCTGCCGTCGGTTCAACGTTCTGTAGAGGATCCGGAGACCTCCAATGCAGTCAACGTGGGAGGGACTTTGAATATTCTTCTCGCTGCCAGGGAGAAAGGGGTGAAAAGAGTCATGTATGCCGCCTCTTCTTCCATCTATGGGGATACTCCTACCTTACCGAAGCATGAGGAAATGCCCCCCGATCCTCTCTCACCCTATGCCTTACAAAAATATATCGGGGAACAATATTGCCGACTTTTCTTCCAACTCTACGGCCTCGAAACCATCTCCCTGAGGTATTTCAATGTTTTTGGTCCAAAACAGGACCCGAACTCCCTTTACTCTGCGGTCATCCCAAAATTTATCGACGCCCTGCTTCAGGGTCGTGCTCCCATCATCTTTGGGGATGGGGAGCAGTCTCGAGATTTCACGTATATTGAGAATGTCGTCCAGGCCAATCTTCTGGCCATGTCCGCAGAACGGCTCCATGGAGAAGCCGTCAATATTGCCTGCGGAAAAAGGATCTCGCTGAACCAGTTGCTGAACGTTCTGAAAGAAATTCTTGGATCGAAGCAGTCCCCTAGCTATCAGGAACCTCGGAAAGGGGATGTGAAACACTCCTTGGCGGATATTCGCAAGGGGAAAGAAATCATAAATTATGAGCCGAAGGTTGGAATCGAGACAGGATTAAAAAAGACGGTCGATTTTTTCAGAGACCACAAGAGATCTTAAAGGAACAGATAAAATGATCAGGATGAGACAACGAAAAAAGCTGGAATCGGTATTGAAAAGTTTTCCGAGAGTAAAACTCCTGGTGGTGGGCGATATTATGATGGATCGATTTATTTGGGGAAAGGTCTCTCGGATATCCCCGGAGGCCCCTGTTCCCGTCATCATTGCAGAGACAGAGGATTTTAATCTTGGAGGAGCTGCCAATGTTGCCCATAATATTCGCTCCCTCGGAGGAACCGCATCGCTCTGCGGAATTGTAGGGGACGACGAAAACGGGCGAAAGATATATCGAAGGATCGTTGAGAGGGGAATCCAAACGCAAGGAATAATTTTTGAGCAAGGCAGACAGACTACGGTAAAGACAAGGATCATCGCCCACCATCCGCATTACCAACAATTGGTTCGAGTCGATCGGGAGACGACCGATCGCCCCAAGGTTTCCACTTTCAGAAGACTGTCAAAGTTTTTGACGGAAAAGATGGAAGATTTCGACGGGATCGTTATTTCAGATTATGGGAAAGGTTTATTGACGGGAAGACTAATTCAAACCATTGTTAAGAAAGCGAAGAAGTCGAAGAAGTTGATCATGGTTGACCCAAAATTAAAGAATTTCTTTTCTTATAAAGGAGCAACCGTCATCACGCCAAATACCAATGAAGCCAGCGAGGCATCAAGAATCCCCGTTACCGATCAATTCTCAGTCGAGAAAATGGGAAGAAATTTGTTGAGGAGGCTGAAATGTAATGCTTTGGTCATCACCCAGGGAGAGAAGGGGATGACCATTTTTGAGCCCCATCAGAAACCCTATCGCGTCCCCACTGTCGCGAAGGAGGTGTATGATGTGACGGGTGCGGGAGATACGGTGATTGGAACGATGGGACTTGCTCTGGGAACGGGGCGCGCGGTAAGCTATAAAGACGCAGCGAGTTTGGCGAACTATGCGGCGGGGATTGTCGTCGGGAAGGTGGGAACCGCAACCGTAAGCAAAGAGGAATTGTTGAACGTCATTAAGGAGAAAACGTAAGCCCCGAATACTCCGGGTTTTTGTCACCATTCAACGGAGAAGGGGGTCTGAAGGCAAAAAGACCCACCCTCAGCACTGAGGATACGGCCTTTCATTTTTTATCCCCCCGACACCTTCTGCCTGCCCCGGTCTCGGGCGAGGGCGGGGCAGGCAGGGTTGGCAGGTCTTGATCAATTACGCATTATGTTTCGAGGACGAAAATGATTTCCAACCTGATCCTGTATTCAATTATCTTTGAGTTTTCCACTGCCACCCGCATTTCAGCAACGCGCATTCCAGTGATACCCCTTAAGGTCTTTGTCGCTCTTGCGAAGCCGACCTTGATGGCATCCTCAAAACTCTTTGAAGAACCTGCGATGATTTCTGTTACCCTTGCGACTCTGGGCTCTGGCATGCTTATCACCTCCTTTTTCTTAAAATGGGTGTTCATACTGAAGTCTATACAGAAAGCTTAAAGGATGTCAATGAGAAAAATATACTCGCCCTCCCCCAGTTTTTCGTCGTTGGAGAGGACCTGGGCAAACCCCTCTCCAGGCTTCATAAGACCAGATGTCGGATAGGTGAGGTCACCGGCCTCCAACAGTTAAGCATTCCCGTTATGCCCTTGGAAACCATTGCCTCAACCCAAAAGGTATTGGCCGATGGAGTCCTCCACCGGGAAGGCCCCCTGGTCCCTCTCTGACGCCCATGGGGGGCGACATCCCGGTCGCAAGATGGTTTTTTTCGCTGGGGTGAAGCCTTTCCGAGGGACCCGCCCAGATCTACTCCGAGCCACCCCAATCCTTGGATCTCTGAGATCGCCTACCCTATCATAGCGCGCGCTCTGTGTCTCGGCGGTGTCTGCGCATTTCGTCCTGGAGGCTCGACAAAAAACTGGGGGAGGGTAAGGAAAAATATTTGTGAGAAAAATAGTTGAGAAAAATATTGATAAATTTAGGAATTGTGTTATAAAATGAAATTTCAATAACATTTTCATAACTTACACGTTGTCTAAGGAAATGATAAATGAGGGGATGAGTGGCTCCTCCGTCTTTTGAAAAACCCGGTTTCATCCAACAATTTATACACTATCTCTCTTTGGAGAAGAATGCTTCACCTCATACCTGTCGGTGCTATAGGAAGGATTTAGAAGGGTTTGAGGATTTTTTGAAGAGTTCGGGGATGTATCTCAACCCCGCGGGAGTTGTAGAGATAGAAAAGGTGGATCGGTTAGCCATTCGAAAATACATGAGTTTTCTCCATCGGAAAAATAAGAAGAGTTCGATTGCAAGGAAGATTTCTACGCTGCGTTCTTTTTTTAAATATTTAATCAGAGAACAGGTGATTTCTTCTAACCCGGCCAAGAGCGTTTCAACTCCGAAGGTGGAGAAGACCCTCCCCACCACCCTTACTGTAGATGAGGCCTTCCGGTTGATGGAATCACCCCAAAGCCTTCCTGGGAAGCCTTCAGACGTGTCAAAGGAGAGTCGTTTAAGGGATCGAGCCATTTTGGAACTTCTTTATTCAAGCGGATTGCGTGTGAGTGAATTGGTCGGGTTGAATTTGAATCAATTAAACTCAGATTTGGGCATTGCGAGGGTGATGGGAAAGGGGAGGAAGGAACGCATTGTACCGGTTGGGGCGAAGGCAATAGAGGCATTGAAGGCTTATTTGGAAGATCGAGGGGTGTTCAGAGGAGAGGACCCCATTTTTATTAACTCCTTCGGAGGGAGATTAACGACACGTTCCGTGGGAAGGTTGATTAAGAAGTATACGAGACATTCGGGCATTTTCCGGAAAGTCAGCCCCCATAGCCTCCGGCACACGTTTGCAACGCATCTTCTGGATGCGGGGGCTGATATTCGAGAGATTCAAGAGATGCTGGGACACTCGAGTCTCTCGACGACCCAAAGATATACCCACGTGAGCATGGGGAAATTGATGGAGGTCTATGACAAGGCCCATCCTCGTAGCTTCAAAAATCTGAATCGCAAGAGTAAAGAGAATAATTAAAAGGTGGCTTTGGCAGAGGTTTTTGCGTAATTTGAGACGGGGTTTTTTACCCGCTCACCATGAAAATACAAAGAACTCTCCTCCCCCTTGATGGGGGAGAGTGAGGGAGGGGGTGGACAAGACAAGTTTTCGTCCCCCCTCACCTTAATCCTCTCCCACCGAGGGGAGAGGAGAATTCTTGTTGATGTTCTAACGTCATTTTGTAAGCAATTTTAGGATTAATATTCAAACGGGGAAGATTGGGGATAATTTGATGCAAAAGATACGAGGTACGACAGTTTTATCTGTTCGACACAAAGGGAAAGTGGTCATGGCAGGAGACGGTCAAGTGTCTCTTGAACATACCATCATGAAACATACCGCCAGGAAGGTTCGAAGGATTTACCATGATAAGGTCCTCGGCGGTTTTGCAGGGGCCACGGCAGATGCCTTCACCCTTTTTGCAAAGTTTGAAGAAAAATTGGACCAATTCAGCGGCAATCTGCTCAGGGCAGCCGTCGAGTTGGCCAAAGATTGGAGAACCGATCGGATTCTCCGGAGGCTGGAAGCTTTGCTCATTGTCGCTGACTCTGAACACACGCTCGTCATCTCCGGAAATGGAGATGTCATTGAACCCGACGATGGGGTGACAGCCATTGGAAGTGGTGGCCCTTATGCCCATGCGGCTGCTAAGGCATTGACTGAGTTTTCAAATTTGGATGCCAAGGCCATCGCGGTAGAGGCGATGAAGATCGCTGCCTCCATCTGCATTTATACCAATGATCAAATCATCGTGGAGGAATTGTGATGAAGACCTTCACGCCCCGCGAGATCGTTTCTGAACTGGATAAATACATTGTTGGGCAGAAGGACGCGAAGCGAGCGGTGGCCATTGCGTTGAGAAACCGTTGGAGGCGTCAACAGGTTCCAGAACCTCTTCGGGACGAAATTGCGCCCAAGAACATCATCATGATTGGTCCCACGGGGGTCGGCAAGACAGAAATCGCTCGAAGGCTGGCAAAATTGGCCCAAGCCCCTTTTCTGAAGATTGAGGCATCAAAATTTACAGAAGTGGGGTATGTCGGCAGGGATGTGGAGTCGATGATCCGGGACATCACGGAACTGGCCGTCAATATGATGAAAGCGGAGGAGTCTCACAAAGTTCAACAGAGAGCGGATGAGATGGCTGAAGAGAGGCTGTTGGATTTGCTCCTCCCTCCCTCGGGGAGGGGGACACAGAAGGAAGGTGAAGATCAGCAAGCCACTCGTGAAAAACTTCGAAAGTTGCTGAAGGCTGGAAAGTTGAATGATAAGTATGTGGAAGTGGAGATTGTCGACCGAAACCTTCCCATGGTGGAGATCTTTTCCGCTTCTGGATTGGAAGAGATGGATATCAACATCAAAGATATGTTTGGAAGCCTCTTTCCGAAGAAGAAAAAGCAAAGGAAGGTCAAGGTTCCGGAAGCCCTCGCCATCCTCTCCCAGGAAGAGGCGTATAAGCTGATCGATATGGACTCCGTGATCAAACAAGCCATTGAGCGGGTCGAACAATCAGGGATCATTTTCCTTGATGAAATCGATAAGATCGCCGGAAGAGAAACCACCTTGGGTCCCGATGTCTCGCGGGAAGGCGTTCAAAGAGATATTTTGCCGATTGTGGAAGGGACAACGGTGACGACGAAATATGGGATGGTCAGGACAGACCATATTTTATTTATCGCTGCTGGAGCGTTCCATGTTTCCAAACCCTCGGATCTCATCCCTGAACTCCAGGGCCGTTTTCCGATCCGGGTTGAATTGGATTCATTGGGGAAGGCGGATCTCATGCGAATCCTCACCGAACCAGAAAATGCCCTGATCAAACAGTACACCGCTTTGTTGGGGACAGAATCGGTCAAGGTGAAGTTTACAGAGGATGGTATTGCAGAGATCGCCGAGATGGCGGCTTTAATTAATGAAAGAACGGAGAACATCGGAGCCAGGCGTCTTTACACCATGATGGAGAAATTGCTGGATGAGATTTCATTCGATGCCCCTGAGATGTCTGGAAAAGATATAGTGATCGATGTCAAGTATGTTCAAAAGAGGCTAAAGGATTTCGTACAGGACGAAGACCTGAGCCGGTATATTTTATAAGTTCGGAGTGATTTCTGCTCAAGGCTCAAAGTTCAAGGCTTAAGGCTTGGAGAGAAGGATTTGGCTTTCAGCCACTCAAAACCCCGAACTAAGATGAGGAATCATCGTTATGGAAAACCCCTTGGATAAGGCGAAAGTGTTAGTGGAAGCCCTACCCTATATTCGGCGATTCTACGACAAGACCATTGTGATCAAATATGGGGGAAGCGCGATGGAGGAAGAGAGGATAAAGCGGAGCTTTGCTCTTGACCTCGTCCTTTTGAAATACATTGGCCTCAATCCTGTTGTCGTCCACGGGGGAGGGCCTCAGATCGGAGAAATGTTAACCAAGATAGGGAAGAAATCTCAATTTATAGAGGGGATGAGGGTCACGGATGGAGAGACGATGGAAGTCGTAGAAATGGTTCTCGTCGGGAAAGTGAACAAGGAGATTGTTGCCCTGATTAACCAACAGGGAGGGAAAGCCGTCGGACTGAGCGGAAAAGACGGAAATCTCATCATTGCTAAAAAATTAAAAATAACGAAGAGCCCCGGTAAGGGCAAAATGCCTGAAATCATTGATATTGGAATGGTGGGGGAGGTAAAGACCATTCAATCCGGGAGTGATCGAGGTCTTGGAGAAAGAGAATTTCATCCCCGTCATCGCTCCGGTAGGCGTCGGGGAGGAGGGAGAGACCTATAATATCAACGCGGACCTGGTGGCTGGAAAGATCGCCTCTGCGTTGAAGGCGCAGAAATTGATTTTACTAACCGATGTGGAAGGCGTGATGGATGAAAAACATCGGCTGATCCCTACGCTTGATGTCAAGCAAGCAAAAAGACTCATCTCCCAAGATATCATCTCCTCCGGGATGATCCCAAAGGTGAATTGCTGTCTCGACGCGTTAGAGGGAGGGGTGGCTAAAACACATATTATCGACGGAAGGCTGGAACATGCCATCCTATTGGAAATTTTTACCGATGTAGGGATTGGAACACAGATCTACAAAGAAATGGAATAGTGGAAGAATGGAATACTGGAATAATGAAAATATGGGTTGAAAATTTGAGATGAGTTACGGATCCATTACTCCAATATTCCAACATTCCAATATTCCAAACAATACCTCGGGAGAGGCTTAATGGACTCGATAACTCTAATGGTGTTGTCAGAGCAATATGTGGCCAATACCTATTCCCGCTATCCCGTTCTTTTGGTCAGAGGGAAGGGGACCCGGGTTTGGGATTTGGAAGGAGAAGAATACCTTGATTTTGTTTCAGGCCTGGCGGTTTGCAATTTAGGACACTGCCATCCAAGGGTCGTCAAAGCCATTCAAGATCAAGCAGAGAAGTTGATCCATATTTCAAACTTTTATTACATCGAGCCACAGATCCAACTCGCCTCTCTTCTCTGTAAGCACTCCTTTGCCGATAAAGTCTTCTTCTGTAATAGCGGGGCGGAAGCCAACGAGGGAGCGTTCAAATTAGCCCGGAAATTTGCGAAGGAGAAGATCGGAAAGGACCGATATGAAATCATTACCATGGAGCGGTCCTTTCACGGAAGGACGCTGGCTACCCTGACCGCAACGGGTCAAGAGAAGTTCCATAAAGGTTATGAACCTCTGATGCCCGGGTTTAAGTATGTTCCCTTTAACGACATTGGGGCAGTGAAAAACGCCATCGATCCTAAAACGTGTGCTGTCATGGTGGAACCCATTCAAGGAGAGGGAGGAGTGAATTGCCCATCCGAGGGTTACCTTAAAGCCCTTCGGGATATCTGTGATGAAAAGAGGCTCCTCCTCATCTTTGATGAAGTTCAGGTGGGAATGGGACGGACGGGGAAGCTTTTTGCTTATGAGCATGAGGGGGTTGAACCCGATATGCTTACCCTTGCAAAATCACTTGCAGGAGGGGTTCCCATCGGAGCTTTATTGATCAAGAAGGGGATTGCAGACGGTTTCAAGCCTGGTGATCACGCCTCCACCTTTGGGGGAAATCCTTTGGCAAGCGCTGCCGGTGTGGCGGCCTTAACAGCAATATTGGAAGAGGGAATGTTGGAGAATTGCCGAAAGATGGGAGACTACTTCATCTCTGAGCTTGAGGAGATTAAGAAAAAATTTCCTTTCGTTAAAGAGGTTCGAGGGAAAGGCTTGATCTTAGGCATCGAGTTAAAAATAGATGGGAGTTCTATGGTTAAGGAGATGTTAAAGAGAAAAATCCTCATAAATTGTACGATGGGGAATGTACTGCGGTTCCTTCCTCCGCTCATTGTGACGAAGGAAGAAGTCGACCGGGTCGTCAAGACATTGGGAGAAGTCTTTGAAGGGTTGAAGTTATGAGTTCGGAGTTGAGAGTTCGGAGAAAAGAATTTACTCCGAACCCCGAGCTAATGACTCCGAACGGAATTACCTTTCAACAAAGGAGGCAACATGAAAGGCGGGGTTAAGAAGGTCGTCCTGGCTTACTCTGGTGGTTTGGACACCTCGATCATTTTGAAATGGTTGAAAAATGAGTTTGGGTGCGAGGTCATTACGTTTACCGCCGACGTCGGACAGGCGGAAGAGATTGATCATTTAGAAGAAAAGGCGATTGCCACAGGTGCCAGTAAGGTCTACATCGAGGATCTCAGAGAGGAGTTCGTTCGGGATTATGTTTTTACAGCCATCAAGGCTAACGCCGTTTATGAAGGAACTTATCTCCTCGGCACTTCGATTGCTCGGCCTTTAATTGCCAAGAGGCAGGTGGAGATCGCCCAGTTAGAGGGAGCCGATGCTGTGTCCCATGGGTCCACGGGGAAGGGGAATGACCAAGTCCGATTTGAATTGACATACTATGCCCTGGATCCTTACATTCGGGTGATCTCTCCTTGGAGGGAATGGCAATATAAGTCGAGAGAGGATTTAATCGCCTATGCCCGAGAGAACGGAATCCCCGTTCCTGTGACAAAGGAGAAGCCTTATTCCTCTGACCGAAATCTCCTACACATCAGTTTTGAAGGAGGGATTTTGGAGGACCCCTGGTCTGAACCCCCGGAGAATATGTTTATCCTCTCCGTCTCTCCGGAAAAGGCCCCTGACCGTCCAGCCTATGTTGAAATTGATTTTAAGGATGGGGTTCCAGAACGGATTGACGGGAAGGTTTTTTCTCCTGCGGCCCTGCTATCCCATTTGAATGAGCTGGGAGGCCGAAATGGAATCGGCCGGGTGGATATGGTGGAGAATCGTTATGTTGGAATGAAATCAAGAGGAGTCTATGAAACTCCGGGGGGAACCATCCTTCACGTCGCGCACCGAGCCATCGAATCGATCACCATGGACAGAGAGGTCATGCATTTTCGAGATAGCTTGGTCCCGAAGATAGCGGAGCTGATCTATTATGGATACTGGTTTTCACCCGAGATGGAGATTTTGAAGAACACGATCGACGAAACGCAGAGAGACGTGACCGGGACGGTTCGCCTGAAGCTCTACAAAGGGAACTGTACGGTGATCGGGAGGAAGTCGGAAAAATCGCTCTACCATGGGGCATTTGCTACCTTCGAGAAGGATACCGTTTATAATCAGAAGGATGCAGAGGGATTCATCCGGCTCAATGCCTTAAGACTCCGAATCCGAAGGATGATGAGGGATAAATAAGTTTGGAGGTGTGAGTTCGGAGTTGGGAGTAATAAATAAGAAATGATAGTTAAGAATTGAGAGTTCACTCCAAAGTAAAGGCTCCAAACTCCGTAGGGGCAATTCATGAATTGCCCCTAGTCCGAAGGTGATTTTATAGAGGAAGAAGGACATGGACGAGCGTTATCACCCTAAAGAAATTGAAGAAAAGTGGCAGCAGGTCTGGGAAAGCCAGAATCTGTTCAAGGTGACGGAGGATCCGAAAAAGGCAAAATATTATCTTCTTGAAATGTTTCCCTATCCTTCGGGCAAGATCCACATGGGCCATGTTCGGAATTATTCCATCGGGGATGTGGTCGCCCGGTATCGAAGGATGAAGGGCTTTAATGTTCTCCATCCGATGGGATGGGATGCCTTTGGCATGCCGGCGGAAAATGCCGCAATTGAACATGGAGTTCACCCAGCCAAATGGACTTATGAGAACATCGATACCATGAGGAGTCAGTTGAAACGGATGGGTTTTGGCTATGACTGGGACCGTGAGTTCGCCACCTGTGACATTTCCTACTACAAGTGGGAACAACTCTTCTTCTTAAAGATGTTTGAGAAGGGGCTGGCCTACAAGAAGAGGTCCTTTGTCAATTGGTGCGAGATCTGCAAGACCGTTCTGGCAAACGAGCAGGTGATGAGCGACGGGACCTGCTGGCGCGGGCATGCCGATGATCCAGGTGTGACACAGAAGGAATTGGATCAATGGTTCTTCAAAATCACGGAATACGCAGAAGACCTTCTCAAGGGATGTGATCAGCTTACCGGGTGGCCTGAACGGGTTCTGACCATGCAACGCAACTGGATTGGAAAATCCATCGGCGCTGAAATTTACTTTCCTTTGGAGAATTCGAAAGAGGTCATTAAAGTCTTCACCACACGGCAGGATACTGTCTTTGGCGCAACCTTCATGAGCCTGGCACCCGAACATCCCCTTGCACTGAGCCTGTCGAAAGGGACGCCGCAGGAACAGGCCGTGGGAGAATTCGTCGAGCGGATGCGACGGCAGGATAAAATAAAGAGGACTGCCGAGACGACAGAAAAAGAGGGTGTTTTTACAGGGGCCTATTGCTTGAATCCGATGACCAAGACCAGAATGCCCATCTTCGTCGCTAATTTTGTTTTGATGGAATATGGGACCGGGGCGGTCATGGCTGTGCCAACGCATGACCAGAGGGACTTTGAGTTTGCGAAGAAATTTGGACTTCCCTTGATCGTTGTTGTTCAACCGGAGGATCGAAAATTAGATTCTCATACCATGGCCGAAGCCTATGAAGGAGAGGGTTCTCTGGTCAACTCCGGCCAATTCAACGGCGTGTATAGTGTTAAGGCAAGGGAGATGATCGCCCAATATCTCGACGAGAAGGGATCGGGTGGAAAAAGAGTCAGTTACCGATTGAGGGATTGGGGTATTTCCAGGCAGCGATATTGGGGAGCACCCATTCCCATCATTTACTGCGACCGATGTGGAACCGTGCCCGTTCCTGAAAAAGACCTTCCGGTTGTCCTCCCCTTCAACGTGGAGGTCACCGGGATGGGCAGGTCGCCTCTTTCCGGGTTAAAGGAGTTTGTGGAGACTCGATGCCCTCAATGTGGTGGACCCGGGAAAAGAGAGACAGACACAATGGATACCTTCGTCGAATCCTCATGGTATTTCGATCGGTTTGCATGCCCAGACTATGATCAAGGTCCTTTGGACAAGAAGCGAGTGGATTACTGGATGCCTGTGGATCAATATATCGGGGGGATTGAACATGCGATCCTGCACCTTCTCTATTCCCGATTTTTCACTCGAGTTTTGAAGGAAATGGGATGGGTCAGTGTTGATGAGCCATTCACGAACCTTCTCACTCAAGGGATGGTTTGCAA
Organism: uncultured delta proteobacterium; assembly: GCA_963711845.1. Taxonomy (GTDB): domain Bacteria; phylum Desulfobacterota; class BSN033; order BSN033; family UBA1163; genus CAVQFR01. The sequence continues at coordinate 217,394 of CAVQFR010000014.1, read as the reverse complement.
AGAGGTATACGAATGCCCTAAAGATGGTTATCTCTATCCGGAGGAGGTGGAGGAACCGGGCGAGACGATTCGTTGCCGGAAGTGCGGCAGTCCGATTTCTATCGGAAGACTCGAGAAGATGTCCAAATCGAAGAAGAACGTGGTGGACCCGGAGTACCTGATCGAGAAATATGGTGCGGATATTGCCAGGATGTTTTGCCTCTTCGCCTCCCCGCCCGAGAAGGATCTGGACTGGAACGACCAAGGAGTGGAGGGATCCGCCCGTTTCCTCAACCGGGTCTGGAGGCTCTTCTATGAGCAACATCTCCGTCTCCAAAACGTAAAACCCTTTCCCTTTGGAACAGTCCTTGAAGGAAATCGTAAGTCTCTGCGACAGAAAACCCACAAGGCGATCAAAAAGGTGACCGAAGACATAGAACGATTCCATTTCAACACCGCCATCAGCGCCATCATGGAATTGGTGAACGAGATCTATGTTTCAGAGGTCAAAGACCGGACAGACGAAATTTCGGGGAGGGTGATACGCGAGTCGCTTGAGACAGTGGTCGTTTTGCTCTCACCCTATGTCCCTCACTTTGCGGAAGAGCTCTGGGAAACTTTAGGGAACCAGGATTCGATCATCCAAACCCGATGGCCCGAATACGACCCGGAAGCTGTCTTGGAAGAGGAAATATTGATTGTCATTCAGGTGAACGGGAGGTTGAGGGATCGGATGACCATCCCTGCCTCGTATGGAGAAGAGGAAGTAAAAACTTGGGCATTAAAGAGCGAGAGAATTCGGAAATTGGTTGAAGGCAAGGAGATCAAACGGGTGATCCTCGTGCCGAAGAAACTCGTTAATATTGTATGTTAACAGGGGAGCAAATGCGGAATGCGGAATGCGGAATTCGGAATTTAGATTCGCAATCATCAATCACTAACAGGCTGCAAAAAAATTCCATTTCAATGTCACTTCCGCGAAAGCGGGAGTCCAGAAAGCCTTCGAATGACTGGATTCCTGCTTCCGGGCAGGAATGACATCCCGTAGCCCAAGGAGTCTTATTCAGCAACCGGCTAATCTAAATCTAATTGTAAGAAGATTCCGCACTCCGCACTCCGCATTCCGAAATTACATTAAGGTACTGTTAATCCTATGCATGATGCCTCTCGTAGCCTGTGGTTACCGGATGGTGGGGAAGGAGACACATGTCCCCCCGGGTCTGAATTCCGTCGCCGTCCCCACCTTCAAGAATCGAACCTATGAGCCTGGAATTGAGGTTCCTTTCACTCAGGCCTTTTTAAAGGAATTCATCCTGGACAGAAGGGTCAACGTGGTGGACCGAGCGCAGGCAGACTCCTTGTTGGAGGGAATCATTACGGATTTTAAGATCTACTCGGTATCCTATGATCGATCTGGTTTTGTCCTGGAATATCAGACCAGTGTCATGCTTGATTTGACTCTGAAAGACCGGACAGGGAAGGTTCTTTGGGAGGAGAAAAACTTTTCTGAAACCCAATGGTTTCGGACCTCTTCCAGCGTCCTCACCAGCGAGGCGAATAAGGCCGCTGCGATTCAAAAGATCGGGGGACTGGTAGCAGAGCGGCTTCGAAATCGTTTCTTTTATGATTTTTGACCTCTCCCTTTGAATTGAGACATTATTTTTGAATCAAGGAAGGATCACCCATGTACACTGCTTCGGATTTGAGAAAGGGGTTGAAAGTCATCATTGATGGGGAACCCTACATCGTGACGGCATTTGAATTTTCCAAACCTGGAAAGGGTCAAGCCCTTTATCGGACGAAACTGAGGAATATGATCACAGGCTTAAGCATTGACAGAACGTACCGTGAGGGAGAAACTTTCGAACCCGCTTCATTAGAAGAACGAGCCATGCAGTTTCTTTACAAGGAGGGCGATCACTATCATTTCATGGATAACGAAAGCTACGAACAGATCATTATCAGCGAAGAATCTCTGGGTGAGGCCAAAAATTTTCTCATTGACAATTTGAATGTGAAGGTCCTGTTGTTCGGAGAAAGAGCGATTGGTGTCGAGCTGCCGAACTTCGTCAATCTCAGAGTGATGAAAACAGATCCCTGGATGAGAGGGGATACCTCGAAGGCGGATTTTAAGCCGGCCACGTTGGAAACCGGCTATGAACTTCGCGTCCCTCCGTTCATCGAAGAAGGTGAGCTGATCACCATTGATACCCGAACCGGTGAATTTTCGAAAAGGGTCAAAGAGTGAGTTCGTGGCGAAGAACTGGCCACTGGCAAAACGTAAAAGGGCCCTTCACCAAAGGGCACGCATCCTACAGGGGATCAGGCATTTTTTTATTGAAAAAGGTTATCTGGAAGTAGAGACCCCCTACCGAATACCCGCCCCTGCCCCGGAATCTCACATTGATGCCGTCCCCTCCAGCACATGGTTTCTTCATACCTCTCCTGAACTTTGCATGAAGCGAATGATGGCAGCAGGGTATGAGAAGGTTTTCCAAATCTGCCGATGCTGGAGAGAAAGGGAGCGAGGGAGTCTGCACCTTCCTGAGTTTACTCTTCTGGAATGGTATCGGGCAGGGGGTGACTACCGTTCATTGATGGAAGAATGTGAAGAATTGATCCGATCTGTGGCTACGGGTATCGGTCTGGGAGAAAAACTCATTTTCCGTGGCCGTAAAATCAATCTCTCCGGACCCTGGCAAAGAATTTCCGTCAACGAGGCGTTTCATTCTCATACCCAGACCTCAATGAATGAGGCACTAGAGCGAAATCTTTTTGATGAGATTATGGTTCAAGAAATTGAGCCGAATCTGGGAGTAGACAAACCGACGTTTATGTATGATTACCCTGCTCAACGAGGAGCGCTGGCCCGGTTGAACAGTGAAGATCCTTCGGTTGCAGAACGTTTTGAGCTCTATATGGGTGGATTGGAGCTGGCCAACGGCTTCTCGGAACTGGTTGATTCAGAAGAGCAGAGAAAACGCTTCCTCATGGAGAACGAAAACCGTCAGTCCGATGGCAAACCCATTTATTCCATGCCCGATAAATTTTTGGCTGAGTTGGATGATATGCCTCCATCGGCCGGCATCGCGCTGGGAGTGGATCGGCTGGTTATGGTTTTCTTAGATGTAAAGACGATTGATGACGTGGTGGCTTTTACCCCGGAGGAACTCTAGGCGTAGATTCTTATAGGTTCACATCTAACAATTTTTTTCTAACATTTTGGATGTGAGCCAAAGAATCTCCCCTCCCTCGGTGGGAGGGGATTGAGGGGAGGGGGAAGGAAACAATGTCTTCCTGGGTCCACCCCCAACGCGCAGCGCAGGCGCTTGCGCCGCGTGCCCATCCCTCCCCCGTCGAAGGGGGAGGGGAAGTTAGGGGGGAAATTCCAAATGGGTTCGGATAAATTGGACTGAGAGGTTTTATGGCTTTTTGGACGAAAAAAAGTAGGATCGTCATTACATGTGCTAAGGGAGTTCCGCCCTTTCTAAGGGAGGAACTCCTTTCCTTGGGGTTTCCAGTCTTATCAGAGGGAAGGGCGGAGGTTGAGACGGAGGGGACGATGATGGACACTCTGAGGCTTAACCTGCTGAGCCGAACAGGCCAGCGAGTTCTTTTTCTCGTTGATTCATTCAATGCGAAGACTCCTGACGAGCTCTATCGAGGGATCTCACGAATCAGCTGGGAAGATTATATTTCGGAGGATAGTTATTTCTCTGTGACTTCTTCTGTTGACAACCCAACCATTAAAGATTCAAGATATCCGAATGTAAAATGCAAGGATGCGGTGGTGGACAGGATTAAAGAAAAGCGAGGACGCAGGCCGGATACCGGCCCTGAAAGGGACAGGGCTGTCGTTCATCTCTACTGGAGGGGAAATCTCGGTCAAGTGTATCTGGATACGTCCGGGGAGCCCTTGTCGAAGCGCGGATATAGATTGATTCCTCTCAGAGCACCGATGCAGGAGCCCCTTGCGGCGGCTGTTGTCCTGGCAACCGGTTGGATAGGAGATGGAAATTTTATCAACCCGATGTGCGGAAGCGGAACGCTTGCCATAGAGGCAGCGTTGATTGGTCTCGGCAGGGCTCCGGGCTTATTAAGAAACAATTATGGGTTTATGCATCTGAAAGGGTTTGATGAATCCTCCTGGAAGGTTCTTCGGAGGAAAATAAGAGCAGAGGCAAAGGATAGGCTCAATGGACGAATCATTGCCACGGATATCAGCCAGCAGGCGGTCGAGGCGGCGAAGAAGAATGCGATGACCGCAGGTGTAGAGCGATTCATCGAGTTTGGTGTATGTGATTTTTCAGAAACACCTGTCCCGGATGGAAGAGGCGTGGTTGTCCTGAACCCGGAATATGGCGAGCGGATGGGTGAAATCGAAGGGCTGGGGGGGATCTACCGAGGGATTGGAGATTTTCTCAAAAAGAAATGTAATGGTTATCTCGGGTATGTATTTACCGGTAATCTCGATCTGGCCAAGAAAGTGGGGTTGAGGACAAGAAGAAGGGTTCTTTTTTACAACGGCCCGATTGAGTGCAGGTTGATGGAGTATGATTTGTATGAGGGGAGTCGGAAAAGAACGTTGCAAAGTTAGCATTGCAAAGTTAGCATTGAGAAATATCCTCTTTTGTCATTCCGGGCTTGACTGAGCCTGCTTCATACTTGATACGGGGCAGGAATGACATCCTATAAAATGAACGAATTCAATTTGAAATGCGAAATGCTGATTTTCCAATTTGCAATGGATTTTGAGTGGAAATGAAAGCTCGATCTGATATTTACCCTGTCTATTTTCTTTACGGCCCTGAGGACTACCTCATTGAGGAGGAGATTCAGAAAATCTTAAACCAAACACTTTCTCAAAAAGAGAGGGGACTCAACTTCCACCTCCTCAGCGGAGAAGAACACAGCAGCCAGGAGATTGTCCGGGCCGCGCAAACTCTCCCGATGTTTTCTCAGTATCGTTTTGTTCTCGTCCGAGAAGCAGACCGCATGGATGAGGACAGGGTGGAAGCGTTGATGGAATACATAACAAACCCGTCGCCGAGCACCTGTTTCGTCCTCTATGGTCAGACGATAGGGTCCTGGAAGAAACACCGGAAAGAAATCGAAAAAGTAGGGAAGGTAGAGGAATACTCGCGTTTCAAGGGGAGAGCATTAGTCTCCTGGATAAAGAATCGGATGAAGGAAAAGGGAAAAACCCTGTCGGAAGAATCTGCAGACTATTTGGTTGAGGTCGTGGGGGATCATCTTTACGATCTCGACAATGCCCTGGAGAAAGTCTTTTTGAGCGTTGGGGAGAAAGGCACGATCGGGCTTTCCGACCTGGAAGAGATTACCACAGAGGTCAAGGTAAGCACGGTCTTCGATTTAACTGATGCAATCGGTCATCAAAACCTGGAGAAGGCCCTGGGAATTTTAGGAAAGGCGATGGAGTCAAAGGCCATCGCCTTCAGAAAGGAAGAACAGGGATCGAAGTTTGGAGACCCGATTCCTCTTCTCTTGAGCATGATGGCAAAGCAATACTGGAGTATGTTGACAATCAAAGAGATGACCTCTCATCGCCGGGATGCGGGGGAATTAGCCAAAGAACTGGGGACGTCACCGTGGAATATAAAGAAATTGACGGATCAAGGGGAAAAATTTCTCCCAGGCTTCACTCCGGGAAGGAATTCTGAAGTGTCACCAAACCGATTTGGCCATTAAGAGGAGTGGGGGACCCAAGGACCTTCTGATGGAGAAGTTGGTGATTGACCTCTGCCGGCCGAACACCCCCAAACATCCCCTGGCACTTGGGAAAGGGTGATCGATGAGAGGGGGATGTACTTTAAACAAAAGATTACTTAGAAACTACTGTAAGAGCGTTAACCGCTCGGGTCAAGCGAGAGATTTTTCTGGCAGAGGCATTTTTATGAAGAACACTCTTGGAGCGAGCCTTCTGGATGAGAGGAATAGCTTTCAGCAAAGCCTTTTTGGCCCCTTCAGCATCCTTCCCCTCAACGGCTACCCTCACTTTTTTTACCGAAGATTTCACGGTAGATCTAATTTGGAGGTTCCGAAGCCTCCTTTTTTCATTTTGCCTTGCCCGTTTAATAGCCGATAAATGAGTCGCCAAAATTGACCCTCCTTTCTTTCAATAAGTTACAGGATTTCAGGAATTGAGGGATTGCGAATTTTAAAATTCCTGACTCCCTAAACTCTTCAATCTGCAACTGATATCATTGATTTTTTTAACATTTTAAGGTAGCGTGTGTCAAGGTCTTTTGAAATGATTTCGCACTATGTCTGAAAACCATAAAATCGCAAAAGCTGCCACTGTCATTGGGACTGGGACGTTACTCAGCAGAATCCTGGGCTTTTTCCGGGACATGGTAATCGCCAATTTCTTCGGAGCTGGAATGGTAGCAGATGCTTTTTTCGTGGCTTTTCGGATTCCCAATCTATGGCGGCGATTGGTCGGAGAGGGTTCGTTAACGATTTCATTCATTCCTGTCTATACGGAATTTCTTACGCAGCGGTCGGAAGAAGAGACTCGAAAGGTCACGCATATCGCATTCACCATTGCTGGAGTCATTTTATTGATTCTGACGGTCCTCGGAATTGTCTTCTCACCGATTTTGATCAGGATCGTTGCACCGGGATTTATTCAAATCCCAGAGAAATTTGAGCTAACGGTTACACTCAACAAGATCATTTTCCCCTATCTCTTTTTTATGGGGCTCTTTGCCCTCTGCATGGGGATCCTGAACTCCTACAGACATTTTTTTGCCCCCGCCATTGCTCCGATTTTTCTCAATATCTCCATCATCGTTTCAGTCTATCTCTTTTATCATACTTTTAAAGTACCGGTGATGACCCTTGCCCTGGGGGTTCTGGCCGGAGGGGTGATCCAATTTCTCTTTCAGATTCCTTTCCTATGGAAGAGGGGAATTACCTTCCGATTCAATTTTAATTTCCGACATCCTGCGATCAAACGGATTGGTCTGTTGATGATTCCAGGCCTCATTGGGACCGCCGTCTATCAGATTAATAACTTTATCGACATGATTTTCGCCTCGTTTCTTCCGGGTGGAAGTGTTTCCTATCTTTTCTTTGCAGACCGACTCATGGAATTTCCTTTGGGCATTTTTGCCATTGCCATTGGAATGGCATCCCTTCCAAGTCTTTCAGGACTGGCTTCCCGGGGAAGGATAGAAGAATTGAAAGAGACGCTTTCTTTTACTTTTCGTCTGGTTTCCTTCATCAGTGTTCCCGCCATGGTAGGACTGATTGCACTCAAAACCCCTATCATTAACCTCCTCTTTCAAAGAGGACAGTTTGATTATTCTGCTACGGAGAAAACAGCTTTCGCCCTCCTATTCTATTCAGTTGGACTCTGGGCCATTGCGGGGTCAAGGACAATTGTTCCTGCCTTCTACTCTCTCCAGGATACCTGGACACCTCTTAAGATTGCCTTAGCTTGTTTAGGGACAAATGTCATTTTAAATACGATCTTCATATTTTTCACTCCCTTAATGCATGGGGGTCTGGCTTTAGCCACTAGCCTTTCTTCTATGCTGAATCTCATCCTTCTTTTTTGGAAGTTAGATCCGAAATTAGGGGGGATAGATGTAAGAAAGAATATTAAGTCCCTCTTAGGAACCTTCTTGTGTAGTCTTCCAATGGGTTTGGCCGCCTATTTGATCTGTTCAATCGGGCATTGGTCCACAGCAGGTAACGTTGGGGAAAAGATTTTGATTCTTTCTGCAGGAATTGTGATTGGCCTCGGAATCTATCTGGGTTGCTCTTATCGGATGAAGAATGAGGAAATGCTCTTCTTGCTGAATATCGTTAAAAGAAAGATGAAACGGTAATAAGGAATACCGAAGCGGTTCAATCCGATTACCTTTTTTCTATCCTCATGTAAGACTCCAATGGAAAAAACAGCGGATGTCGTTATTATCGGAGGTGGTATTATTGGCCTGAGCATCGCTCACTATCTTGCCCTGAAAAGGGCAGGGAGGATTATCCTCTTCGAGAAGGGGCAATTGGGAGAAGGGTCAACCAGCCGTTGTGTGGGAGGTATTCGAACCCAATTTTCTACGGAGATCAACATTCGTTTCTCCCTCGAATCTTTAAAGACTTTCGAGCAGTTTAAGGAGGAATTCGGAATCAACCCGGAATTTAGAAGAATCGGGTATCTTTTTTTGGGAACTTCGGACTGGGAGATTGAGGCCTTCAAGAAGAATATAAAACTCCAGAGGAAATTTGGAATTCCTGTTGAATTCTTAAATTCTGACGAAATCGGGTCACGATGGCCCTACTTAAGAACGGACGATGTTCTGGGAGGGACATTTTGTGCCTGGGATGGGTATGCAGGTCCCAATGAAATTCTCTCGGGGTTTGCCGGCGGTGCGAAGAGGGCGGGGGTGAGAATCCGCGAAGGAAAGGAAGTCATAGGAATCTCATTAGCCAGAGGGAAGATCCAGAGTGTCAAGACAAAAAATGAAGAGATTTCCACCCCCGTGGTTGTCAACGCCGGAGGACCTTATGCCGCATCCATAGGGGGAATGGCGGGTGTTCAAATTCCTGTCAAACCCCTGAGGAGGCAAATCTTTGTTACGGCTCCTTTCCATCTAACCGACCATCCTATTCCACTGACCATTGACTTTCACAGGGGGTGGTATTTCCGCCAGGAAGGGGACGGGTTACTTCTCTCAGGCCCCTTAGACCTCGAGCCGAGTTTTAACCTTAATACGGAATATGAGGCCATGGCCGAAGCTTCGGAGAATGCGATGTACCGTGTTCCGGTTCTAGAAAAGGCCCGTATCGCCCGGGGATGGGCAGGGCTCTATGAGATCTCGCCGGATCACCATGCCATCCTGGGAAGGGTTCCCGGAGTGGAAGGATTCATCCTCGCTAACGGTTTTAGCGGACATGGGTTTCAGCATAGCCCTGCCGTAGGAAAAGTGATTTCGGAGTTGATCGTAGACGGGGAAGCCGCCACGATCGACGTCTCCTCCCTTTCCATCGAGCGTTTCGAAAAGGGAGAGTTAATGTTAGAGCCCATGACTGCCTTTAGGGAATGACCCTGAAAAAACATTCTTTAATATTTCTCAACTGTTAAATAGTGACAACTAACGTAAAACCATGTCAGAAGATGTCAAGTCACCTCTGAAAAAGTATTGAAATATCGAAGCCTTATTCCTCTAATGGGTATTTTCAATGTTGAGTTTTTGGTAAATTCTATGTATAATGATTACAGATTCATGGATTGAATTCCATCAGGAATGGTTTGGTGATTAAAGTGGAATGGAATCCATTTAAAATTGAAAATGATAGCAAGTTTTCTGAATCCTCTTCGGTTAAAGATGGGCTGGAATCCATCAAATCTAGATTGGACTTTCTCACAAATGAACGAAATGCCTCTTTCTTGAGTCCTTTTTTTATTGAATTGATTCAACGCATCAAAAATAGTCTTGGTTCCATCAAAAATTACAATCAACTTTCCCGGGGGAAGTTTAGCGATAGACAATTTGGTGAATATTATTATCGGGCGGTGACCGAAGACATTGAGAAGATGGAGATGGTATTGAATAGCCTTATCGATTACATGAAGCTGCACACGCCGATCAGAAAAATGAACACGGTTCACAATATCATTGAGGCGGTCTTGAAGAACCACCAGGTTAAATTGGTGGAGAAGGGAATCAAGTTATTAAAAAGATTTGAAAAGGATCTCCCCGAAACCGTCGTCCCTGACGAGCAGTTGAGGTATGTTTTAAGTTCTGTTCTTCAATATGCAATGGTCGTGACGCCTCCCAATTGGAACATTGCCCTTTCGACGAAATCTCTCTTGCTTGAGAAGGAGACCGGCGAGGCTGAGGGTTTATTTAAGAGGGATGGAAAACAAATCGAAATCTCAGTGGTCTTTGCGGTCCATCAGAAACCGACCGAACCGGCGGCGGGAACGGCCACAACCCATAAAGAAGAGGCCCCGGATATCCTCCTTCGCTTTGTCAGGGAATTGGTGCTTCGCAATCATGGGACAATGAAGATTGGAGTCGACGAAAAGAGAACGAAAAGCTTAATCTCCCTGCGATTCCCCGTTGAAAGAAGAAGAGTGGTCTATTATCAATCTGTGAATTAGCAGAAGAAAATGAAGTTTCTGGCGAACTCCTCTTGCAGTTTTCGGGAATTTGGGTTAATTTAATAAAATTACATTTTTGAGGTTCAATCATGGCAAAAGTTTGCGAGATCTGCGGAAAAGGGCCGGTTTTTGGACATAATGTGAGTCATGCCAACAACAAGACCCGAAGAGTTTGGTACCCCAACCTCCATAAGATAAAGGCTTCTGCAAAGGGAAAGACCACTCGAATGAGGGTTTGTTCGAGATGTCTTCGGTCAGGATTGGTCACCAAGGCCGCCTAACAAAGAAATTTAGTCATGTAGTCTCATAGTCTAGTAGTCTTATAGTTTTCAGACTAAGCGACTACAAGACTAAACGACTATATGACTATTTAGGATTCGGCTTGCATATCTACCCTCACTCTTTCAACCCGGTAGACCCCCTTAATCTTCTCGATCCCTCGCATCACTTTGTTAAGGTGGTTTAAGTCCCGGATCTCTACCTCGAAGGTGCTGATGGCCTTCTTATCCTCCGTCGTATCTACCTTGGCATTCTTGATGTTGGCTTCATTGGAGGACATGGAGTTGCTGATCTCGCCCAGGAGTCCTTTCTTGTCGTCAGAATAGATTCGAACGCGAACAGGATAACTGTATCCTTTGGTCGAATCCCATTCTACTTCGACCTTTCGGTTCGGATCATCGTCCTTTGCATTTTGGCAGTCGGCTGCATGAATCGTCACCCCTCTCCCTCGGGTGATGAACCCGACCACTCTGTCCCCCGGCAAGGGGTTGCAGCATCCAGCATAGCGCACCATCACATTATCGATCCCCTTGATTAGGATGGCGTCTTTGGGACCATGAGTAATCTTTTTGAAAAGGCTTCTTAAACGTCCTTCTTCTTGCTCTTCTCTCTGTTGCTCCAACCGCTCTTGAGGGAGGATCTTTCCAATAATCTGGTTGGCGGTCACCTTCCCATAACCTACGGCAGCGATAAGATCATCGACTCCTTGGTAGCTGAATTCATTGGCTACCTTCGCGAGATCTCCAGTCTTGATCAATTTGGCCTGTTGGAGGTCGTATTTCCGGAATTCCTTCTCCAGGATTTCTTTCCCAAGGTTGATCGATTTTTCCCTTTCTTCATTCGTAAACCATTGACGAATCTTCGTTTTTGCCCGCGCCGTTTTGGCAAACTTAAGCCAATCTTTGCTGGGCTTCTGGTTGGGCGAGGTCATGATCTCGATCGTATCCCCGCTTCGGAGTTCATATTTCAGGGGGACTATCTTGCCGTTCACTTTTGCCCCGGAACAATGGTCCCCGACATCGGAGTGGATGCCGTAGGCAAAATCAACGGGGGTGGCCCCGAAGGGAAACTGTTTCACCGCCCCCTTGGGAGTGAAGACGTAGACCTCATGAGGGAAGAGGTCCACCTTGACGCTCTCGATGAATTCTGCGTCATCCTTCAGATCCCGTTGCCATTCTAGGAGCTGCCTCAGCCAAGTGAAACGTTTATCCTCCGCCTCCTCAACCACTTTTCCCTCTTTGTATTTCCAATGGGCGGCAATGCCTTCCTCGGCAATCTTGTGCATTTCATGCGTTCGAATCTGGATCTCGATCCGTTCCCCATAAGGTCCGATCACTGTGGTATGAAGGGATTGATACATATTTTCCTTCGGAAGTCCGACGTAGTCTTTAAATTTTCCAGGAATGGGTTTCCAAAGGGAGTGAATGATACCCAAGACATCATAGCATTCTTTAATGGAATTGACGATGACCCGGAAAGCGGTGATATCATAAACCTGAGCAAAGTCGAGGTTCTGTTCTTTCATTTTCAAGTAGATGCTGTAAATCTGCTTTAATCGGCCGGTCACGTCGCTCTCAATGTGATTTTCATAGAGTTTCTTCATCAAGGTACGTTGTACCTCTTCTATGTAACGGGCCCTCTCCCTTTCCCTCTTCGCAATCTTGCGTTGGATCTCTTCATAGATTTCGGGATGGAGGTACTGAAAAGCGAGGTCTTCCAACTCCGATTTGATCCAGTCGATCCCGAGCCGATGGGCCAAGGGAGCATAGATGTCAAGGGTTTCCTGAGCGATTTCAACCTGTTTCTCAGGATGGTGGTATTTAAGCGTTCGCATATTGTGGAGACGGTCAGCCAGTTTAATCAGGATGACCCGAATGTCCTTTACCATGGCCAGGATCATCTTGCGGAAATTCTCTGCCTGGTGCTCTTCGGAGGATCGCAGAGAGATCAGGCTGATCTTGGTCAGGCCGTCCACCAACTGGGCGATTTCTTTCCCGAAGTTTTCTTGAATCTCTTTCGGCGTGGTCAGAGTGTCCTCCACGGTATCGTGAAGCAATCCAGTGGCCACGCTGGCAACATCCAGTCTCAGCTGGGTCAAAATTCCAGCGACCTCTAAGGGATGATTGAGGTAGGGTTCTCCAGATAGGCGGACCTGCCCTAAATGAACTTTGGCAGAAAAGACATAAGCCTTTTTCAGGAGTTCTATGTCCGCATGGGGATTGTAGGAGGTTAGCCTTTCCAGGATGTCATTGAATCTTAGCATTTGATAAATTCATCTTACTCGTAAGTATAAGAAAATTCAAGGGGGTTGTTCCTTCGATTCATGAAAAAGCTTCATGAAAAAGCTTTGACAGCGATTAAAATAGAATCTATAATAATTTGCTTCAGGTTTGAGTTTAGGGGGGTAGGATGAAGCGGATTTTATTGATTGTCATCATTGCTGTCGGCATCGCTGGCCTTCTCTATTATCTCTTCACAAGAGAAAAAGAGGGAGAGGCGACTTCTATCAAGGTCTCCGGAAATATCGAAGCCACTGAAGTGGATGTGGGGTTCAAAGTCTCAGGAAGGATTGTCAGCCGTTTCTTCGAAGAGGGGGATTGGGTCGATCAAGGGAAGGTTCTGGCCAAATTGGATGATGAGGATCTCCGCAACCGTCTTGAAGTGGCACGGGCCACATGGAAGTCGACACAGGCTCGATTAGGCAAACTGCTTGCGGGGTCAAGGCCGGAGGAAATAAGGCAAGCCGAAGCCAATCTCCACCAAGCCCAGTTTGATCTTGGAAATAAACAGATCCAGTACGAACGGATGAAAGGTCTTTATGAGAGAGGGGTGGTTTCTAAGGAGGCCTTTGACAACGCGGAGACGGGCTTTAAGATCGCCAAGGCCGCCTTACAGGTAGCCACAGAGAATTATCAACTGGTGAAGGAAGGACCGAGAAAGGAGGATATTGAAGATGCGAGAGCTCAAGTGGATCAAGCCTGGGCCTCTGTGAAACTAAACGAGACACAGCTCAGCTATACCACTCTCTATTCTCCCTTATCCGGAGTGGTTCTGGTCAAATCGGGGGAAATCGGCGAGGTGGTCAATCCGGGGACATCCATTCTCACCATGGCTGATGTCGAAAATGTTTGGCTGAAGGCCTACATCCCCGAGACCGATCTCAGCAAAGTGAAGTGGGGTCAGGACGTGATCGTGACCACTGACCTTCGACCCCAGAAAAAGTACAGAGGGAAAATCTCTTTCATCTCCTCTCAGGCCGAATTTACACCCAAACAAATTCAGACGGAAAAGGAGAGAGTGACGCTGGTCTATCGGATTAAGGTGGATATCTCCAATAAGGATCGTGAGCTCAAGCCCGGCATGCCCGCCGATGGACGGATCCTCCTGGCGCCATCCCAGTCTGAGAAACCATAATCTCAACTGTATCGTGGAGACGTGTGTTGTATCTTCAAATTACAAATTACAATTCCCAAATCCCAAATAAATTTCAATTCTCCAGATACCAAATTCTAAACTGTTTTGATCATTCAAAATTGGATTTTTGAATTTGTTTGGTATTGGGTGCTTGGGATTTGGTGCTTGCTCCTATGTTATCCATTCAAACCACCCATTTGACCAAGTCTTTCGAATCATTGACCGCTGTCAAAGATCTGAACTTGGAAGTGAGACCAGGGGAGATTTTTGGCCTCGTCGGTCCGGATGCCTCCGGAAAAACGACGACTCTCCGGATGCTATGCGGAATTCTCCCTCCAGATGGGGGAGAGGCAACGGTGGCGGGGTGTGACATCCGGAAAGAGACAGAGTCTTTGAAAGAAAAGGTCGGTTATCTTCCCCAGCGGTTTGGACTCTATGGAGATCTCACCGTTCTTGAAAACATCCATTTCTACGGAGATCTCTATCAGGTTCCGAAGCAGAAAAGAAAGGAACGCATCGAAAGGCTCCTTCAATTTGCCAATCTGAAACCCTTTGGGAAACGAAAGGCTCAGGATCTCTCGGGTGGGATGAAACAGAAACTGGGACTGATGTGCGCGTTGATCCATACGCCTCAAATCCTCTTCCTCGATGAACCCACCACTGGAGTCGATCCGCTCTCCCGGAGGGATTTCTGGATCATCCTTTACGATCTCTTGAAAGAGGGGGTGACCATCCTTTTCTCAACTTCTTATCTGGATGAAGCCGAGCGTTGTAGCCGTGTTGGCCTGATTTATCAAGGAGACTTGTTGATCGCGGATACTCCTTCTGCTGTGAAGGCGCGAATCGGAGGGAAGATCCTGGAACTTCGGGTCGAGAACCACCAGAAAGGGATGAAGGTCCTTGAAAGGATCGAATGGATTCGAAGCCTGGTTTTATCCGGGGATAAAATCCACATACTCGTGGATGATTCTGAAAAGGGCGAAAAAGTGGTCCGGGAGGTTCTCAAAGAGCAAAGAATGGAGATCCTCGAGCTCGTGCTGGTCCGGCCCTCACTTGAGGACGTCTTTGTCTCCATTGTCCAAAAAAAGCAAAGAAATATTGCTGAGTTGTGAATTATGAACTAGGAATGGTGATTTAAGGCCGATGGATTAATTAAGAATTTATAACTCAAAACTTAAAACATAAGACTCATCGCTCATCCCTATGTCAACTTTTGTCGTCGAGGTGGAAGACCTCGTTAGAACATTTGATAGCTTTGTTGCCGTGGATCATATCCATTTTCAGGTGGAAAAGGGAGAAATCTTCGGATTTCTGGGCCCGAACGGTGCCGGCAAGTCCACGACCATTCGAATGTTATGCGGACTCTTGTTGCCTACTTCTGGAAAGGGGAAGGTCGCAGGATTCGATATCATGAAGGAGCCGGAGAGGATAAAACAGGCGATCGGGTATATGTCCCAGAAATTTTCGCTTTATGATGACTTGACGGTTGCCGAAAATCTCCATTTTTTTGGAGGCATTTACGGCCTTTCCGGTTCATTTCAGAGAAAGAGGGAGAATGAGGTTTTAGGGATGATTGGCCTTCAAGATTCCCAGGAGCGATCCACCCGAACGCTCCCCGTCGGATGGAAACAGCGCCTTGCCCTGGGCTGTGCGATTCTCCATGAACCTTCCGTCCTTTTCCTGGATGAACCCACTTCAGGGGTGGATCCGATCTCAAGAAGAAATTTCTGGAGTCTTATCCAGGAGATGGGAGGGAAAGGTGTGACCACCTTCGTCACAACCCACTACATGGATGAAGCAGAGTATTGCGGCCGGTTAGCCCTCATCTATCAAGGAAGGATCGTTGCGCTGGGGACTCCTTCCGAATTAAAAATGAAAACTCTGTCACAGGGAGTGTTGGAAGTAGAATGCGATCCTCTCGTTCCCGCTTTGGATCTCTTGAAGAAAGAGTCTTGGGTTTCAGAATCAGCCGTTTTCGGAGATGGCCTCCATGTGATCGGTAAGGAAGGTGTCGATTTGGAGCGAGAGATCCATGTTCTATTCCAAAAGCATGGGATCCTTCTTAAGAGAATGGGAACGATCAGACCTTCCTTGGAAGATGTTTTTGTCTCATTGGTCGAAAAAGAGGATAAAACGTGAAGGTCTCCCGTACCTGGGCCATTGCGAAAAAGGAGTTCGTTCATATCTACAGGGATCCGAGGAGCCTGGCGCTGGTGATTCTGATGCCGGCCCTCTTGATGCTCCTCTTCGGATACGCCGTCACCCTCGACGTGAAGAACGTCTCGATGGCCGTCCTTGACCGTGACCGGAGCCAGGAGAGTTTGAATTTTATCCAACGGTTCACCGCCTCTCCCTATTTCCATCTCCGCGCTTGGGTTCAGGATGAAAAGGCGATGAAGCGACTCATCGACCAGGGAGAGGTGAAGATGGGGTTGATCCTCCCCTGGGATTTTTCAAAAACGATCAAGGCAGAGAAGATGGTTGCCGTTCAGGCGTTGATCGACGGAGCCGATGCCAATACAGCCAGTCTCATTCTCAGTTATGCCCAGGCGATCGCACGACAATACACTCAGGAGAAGACCGTTCTGAAGGTCACGCGGATGGGAATGCAGAATCTGAACCTACCCATCGAAGCGCGGCCGAGGGTCTGGTTCAATGAAGATTTGGAATCGAAGAATTATTTCGTCCCGGGGCTGGTCGCGGTGATCATCTCGATCATCGGAGTACTCCTGACCGGACAGGTGATTGTTCGGGAATGGGAAAAGGGGACGATGGAACTCCTCATCTCCACTCCAGTTCGAAAAGGAGAGTTGATGGTGGGGAAATTATTCCCCTATTTTTTCTTAGGCCTTGTAGACTTGTTCCTGTCTGTTCTGATGGGCAAGTGGGTCTTTCAGGTGCCATTGCGAGGAAGTGTTGCCCTGCTTTTTGCCCTGTCCTGCATCTACATTCTCGTGGCTCTGGCCCTCGGGTTAACGATCTCCACTTTTGCCAGAACACAGCTTCTGGCCAATCAGATGGCGATGGTGATCGGATTTCTGCCCACGTTTCTCCTCTCCGGGTTCACCTTTGTCATCTCTAACATGCCCACTTGGCTTCAGTTCATTACTTATGGAATTGCGCCTCGGTATTATGTAACGATCGTGAAGGAGATTTTCTTAAAAGGGGCGGGCTTCTCCTTTCTCTGGCGTGAAACTCTGGTATTGTTGGTAATGGCGGTGGCAGGGCTCTGGGTGGTCACCAAGAGTTTTAAGAAAGAATTAAGGTAAATGTTCCGGAAAATTCGATATCTCTTTGTGAAAGAATTAATCCAGACCTTAAGGGATAAACGGATGCGGGTGACCTTAATTGTGCCACCCATCCTTCAACTGATTATCTTCGGATATGCCGCCAACCTGGATGTGAAACATATCCGTACAGCCATCCGGGATCTGGACCAGAGTGTTGAGTCGAGGGATCTTATCGGAAGATTTGGGAGTTCAAAATATTTTGATATCGTTTCTTTTCCAAATACCCCGAAAGAAGTCAAAGACCTCATTAATCAAGGGGAAGTCGCGGTCAGCATCGAAATCCCCACCGATTTTTCGAGAAAGTTGAAAAAAGGGGGACACAGCCACGGTTCAGATTGTTCTCGACGGGAGTGAATCGAATACGGCGTTGATCGCGTTGGGCTATGCGAACCAAATCCTTTCTGAATTCTCGACGCAAGTTCTTGTAAAAAGGTTGAATCGAGCCGGCATGATCGGCTTCGAGGAAGCGGGCGTAGAGCTGCAGCATCGGGTTTGGTTCAATCCAAATTTCGAGAGCAGGCTCTTTTATGTCCCGGGAGTGATCGCCTCCATCGCCTTTCTCATCCCGATCATTTTGACCGCTCAGGCCATAGTAAGAGAGAGGGAAATTGGGACCCTTGAACAGATCATGGTCACCCCCATTCATTCCTGGGAATTGATGATAGGGAAGACCCTTCCTTTTGCCCTGATGGGCCTTTTTGATGTCATCATGATTGCACTCATCGGTGTGTTCTGGTTTGAAGTCCCTCTTCTAGGAAATCCCCTGGTCCTTCTATTGGGCGCCGTGCTTTTCCTGATGAGTTCAGTGGCCATTGGACTTTTTATTTCCACAATCTGCTCGACTCAGCAGCAAGCTCAGATCTCCACTTTCTTTTTCGGCATGCCCGCTTTTATTCTTTCCGGGTTTGCCTTTCCGATAGAGAATATGCCTGAGTGGATCCAGTACCTGACTTATGCCAACCCCCTCCGTTATTTCTTAATTATCATTCGAGGTGTCTTTTTGAAGGCGATTGGCTTGGATATTCTTTGGCCCCAGATGTTGGCATTGGGGATATTGGGCACACTCATGATTCTTTTGAGTTCGGCGCGATTTCAGAAGAGACTGAAATAAGATGGGTTCAAGGAATATTCGGGGGTTCATGGGTGTCAAGGATTAATAGATTTTCAGAGATTTGAATTTCTTTTAATCTCATATTTATTCGCTTGACCTTTTTACATTCGTGACCCCTCGGACCCTTTTGTGTAGATTCCAATTGGACTAGTCGAGAAACATGCCATGAAGAAAATTTTCATGAAAATCTATCGAAAAGCTTTATAGGGCTTATGGTCCCCGACACTGGTGGCCTGGTGAGACTTCCTTTGAGGTCATGGTTGGGGCGATCCTCACCCAGAACACCTCCTGGAGAAATGTGGAGAAGGCAATTCAGAAGCTGAAAGGGAAGGGGATTTTAAATCCTGAAGGGATCCATCGCCTGAAAAAATCGGAGCTGGCCCCACTGATCAGATCTTCAGGTTACTACCGAATCAAAGCGGATCGGTTGAAGGCTTTTATAGACTTTCTTGTTTGAAGAGTATGACGGGGATTTAAAGAAGAATGAGGAAAGGGAGAGGCTGGAAGAGTTGAGGGAGAAAGCTTCTCGGAGTAAAAGGAATCGGCCCTGAGACAGCGGATAGCATCCTCCTCTATGGTCTGAAGAAATCTATCTTCGTTGTTGACGCCTATACCAAACGGATCCTATCACGACACGGCATCATTTCAGATAAAGCCTCGTATGAAGAAGTCCAGAAGCTCTTTATGGATCATCTGCCCCATGATGAAAAATTATTCAATGAATACCATGCCCTCATCGTTCATCTGGGGAAAATGGTTTGCAGAAAGGTGCCGAAATGTGATATCTGCCCGCTTAAAAGCATAGCGCATAGCGCAGAGCGCAAAGTGCCAAGAATGTAGACAACCCATTCTGGCATTCCCGCGGGGACGGGAATCCGGAAGAGATAATAGCAATTGCGGAAGAATATGGATTCCTGCTTTCGCAGGAATGACAACATGTGAAATTGGAGCTTTTTGTAGTTTTTACGCTATGCTCTATGCGCTTTGCGCAATGCGGTTCGAAAGATGGCTTACTGGGAAAAAGAGATTCGAAGCCTGATGGGAAAAGCAATTCACCGTTATGGTTTGATTCAGGAGGCAGACCGCATTTTGGTCGGGGTCTCCGGAGGAAAGGATAGCCTTTCACTCCTCCACCTCCTCCATGAGCGGAGTAAGCGAGTTCCCATCCACTATGAACTTCTGCCGGTTTACATTGACCTTGGTTTTGATTCTGGCCGGGCCGAGATCCTGAAGAATTTCTTTGAAACAAAAGGGCTCCCTTACCACATCGAGTTCACCGATATCGGGGTGAAGGCGAATAGCGCCGAGAATCGAGAAAATCCTTGTTTCCTCTGCTCCTGGGAAAGAAGAAAACGTCTTTTTCATCTTGCCCATCGGTTCAAATGTAACAAGATCGCCCTGGGCCACCACAAAGACGATATCATTGAGACGCTCCTTCTCAATATTTTTTACAGTGCAGAGATCAGCACCATGCTTCCCCTTCAAACCCTCTTTAAGGGAAAGATTACCCTCATTCGCCCATTTGCCCTGTTGGAGGAGAAGAAGATTGAGAGATTTGCCCGTGAGATGGAATTACCATTTGGCGACGGTGGCTGTCCGAGTTCTGGAAAGACGAAAAGAAAAGTGGTAAAGGATTTGATTGAGATGTTGAGCAAAAAGGACCGCCGGGTCAAAGGGAATATTTTCCGTGCTCTTTCTAACATTAAATTGGATTATACGTTGTGGAAAAAATAAAATTCAGATAAGGTTCGCCCCATTTTTTGAAAGAATGGAAAAAGCCTTAAGATTTGAATTACAATTTGTTTAATAGCAAGCAACGGATAAAAGCAGACAGGAGGTATCTGAAATGTGGAATGGGTACACAAGGAGAGAATTTTTGAAACATTCACTCATCGGGGGCGTTGCATTAGGTGCTGGATTCGGCCATTTTCATATTGCTGATGCACTCACAAATTTAAAATTTAGCACCTGGCATGTTCCTGTAGGCTACGAGGTGAAAACGGTCTGGGTGCCCATGCTTGAAGAACTGAAGCGGAGGAGCAAAGACCGGCTCCCTTATACCCTATTTGGTGGAAGCGCCTTGGGAAAAGGGCCAGAACATTTCGACATTGTAGCCAATGGACTTTCAGATATGGGATACTTCACTGCCACTTGGACCCCCGGCCGCTTTCCGTTGACCGACGTGCTTTCAATGGCGGCATGGGTGGATGGAAAGGATATTGCGACAGAAATCGGAAATGCAATGTACAAACGTATCCTCAACCAGGAATTTCCGGGCGTAAAAATGTTGGAGTTGAACGGGTGCATTCAGGCGTTTATGTGGACAAAAAAGCCTGTGAGGACCCTTGAGGATGTGAAGGGTCTCAAGATAAGAACGCCAGGGGGGCACCAAACGCATTATATAAAGGCATTGGGAGCAGAACCTATTTTTATGCCGCTCGGCGATGTCTATATGGCAATGGAGACAGGGACAATCGATGGGATCGTTACCTGTCCACCTTTGGTCCTCTCTTACAAACTTTATGAAGTAGCAAAACATGGGGTCGTCACAACGTTTGGCTGTGTTTCTGAAGGCGTCATCATGAACCAAGCGAGCTGGAAGAAGATCCCTGATGACCTCAAACCTGTTGTCGATGAAGTATGCCACAATCCCTTTCAGACGACGGGTGGGTTGAACAGAGAGATTTATAAGAAAATGATGAAGGAGATAACGGATCAAAAGGTGGAACTCCATAACCTTTCCGCCAATGAGGCCGAGCGATGGCATGACAGATTCCGGGAAGTGACGAGGAGATGGGTGGCGGATTTGGAGGCAAAGAGACTTCCGGCTAAAGAGGTGGTGAGAATGTACAATGAGGAATGTGAGAAGAGAGGGGTCAGGGTCGTTGCCTTCCCGCCCGAATGGAAGAAAGGATGATGGCTAAACGATTTTTGGGGATGACATAGCGATGGGATGGTTCGATAGGCTAAAAAATAGAATTCAGACACTGAATCGATGGATCTCTGGTGTGGGTGCGATTTTTCTAATTCCATTGATGTTGGTCACCGCTGCGGATGTGGTATGCCGAAATCTTTTCAACCGTCCTATTATGGGTGTCGTAGAATCGTCCGGGTACTTCTTGGCGGTCTTTATCCTTTTGGGGCTTGGCTATACCGAGCAGGTAAAGGCCCATGTGAGGGTTACGATCATGACCTCCCGGCTATCCCCTCGTGCTCAATTAATCCTCAATATCATGACGACCCTTGTGAGTCTATTTATTTTTTCTATTCTGGTGTGGCAGGGCTTGGCCGTCGGCATCGAAGAACGGACAGTCTCAGATTTGCTAAGAATTCCCCAATATCCGTTCCGGCTTCTGGTTGCTGTCGGCGCTTTTTTTGTTTGTCTCGAACTTCTGATTGATTTTGGAGATTCGGTAAGGAAACTTGCTCGATGGCCATCATGATGGACCCCGTAACGGTAGGTATCCTCGGTTCCTGTTTTCTTTTCCTTCTTCTCTTGATGGGCATACCTATTGCTTTCTCTTTGATGTTGGTAGGTTTTCTCGGTATTAGCTACCTGGCCTCTCTTCAGGCAGCCCTGCCGCTGATCGCAAGGACAGTCTATGAGTCAGCTTCCCATTATCCGTATACGATCATCCCTCTCTTCATCGTCATGGGTTCCTATGCAGAGATCACAGGCATCAGCAGTGATCTTTATGGCACTTTTGATAAGTGGTTGAGAAAGCTCCCGGGAGGTCTGGGGATGGCAACGATTGCAGCCATCGCCGGGTTTTCCGCTATCTCAGGCTCTTCCGTTGCGTCTTCAGCCGCCTTTGGAAAGGTGGCTTATCCTGAAATGAGGCGATTCAACTATTCACCCAGGCTGGCTGCCGGAACGGTTGCAGCCGGAGCCACGATCGACTTTCTCATTCCACCCAGCCTCGGCTTTGTGATCTTCGGCATGCTTACAGAACAGTCCATCGGAAAACTTCTCATTTCCGGTCTGATTCCCGGACTCATGCTCGCAGGAGCCTTTATGGGAATCCTTTATATCTGGGTGAAATTCAATCCCGATTCCGCTCGTAACAGTCCCGAATCAGTCACTTGGAAAGAGAAACTTTCCGCATTAAAAGGAATTTGGGAAACCGCGGTCATCTTCTTACTGGTTATCGGTGGAATCTATACCGGGTTGTTCACCCCCACGGAAGCAGCAGGGGTGGGTGCAACGTTAATTTTCTTAATGGCGATTTGGAAGAAGAAATTAACTTCGAGAATCCTCCTTGATTCTCTTCTTGAAGCTGTCCGCGTTTCCACGATGGTTCTCTTCCTGGTGGCTGGTGCAAACGTGTTCAGCTACTTTTTGGCCCTCTCCACGATCCCAATAAAAATGTCCACATGGATCGTAGGGCTTGGGGTCCACAAATATGCAATCCTGGCTATCATTGTCGTCATTTATCTCCTACTGGGGTGTTTTTTAGATGCTATCTCAATGATGATTTTAACGCTGCCCGTTATCTTTCCCGTAGTATTGCAGCTCGGGTTTGATCCGATTTGGTTCGGAGTGGTATGTGTGCTGATGATGGGAGCCGGTTTGATAACCCCCCCTGTGGGTCTCTGCGTATATACAGTGGCCAGCATTGCCAAAGACGCACCCCTTGAAGAGGTTTTTAAAGGGGCGTTACCCTTCCTCATCGCTATTTTATTTGTTACCTTTCTGATCACTTTGTACCCTCAGATCGCTCTATTTCTGCCTGGGTTGATGGAGAAATAACCGTCTATTTTCTGACGAAACTGAGGGCGATTCAGATCTTACGAATCAACTCTTCGATAGAAGCTGCGCTCAGGTTGCTCAAAAACAGATAGAGAAGGTTTGCGGTCCTTTCGATATCTGACCACTTCACCAATTCGACAGGCGAATGACTGTAGCGGCGAGGAATATAGGTCCCGCCACAGGGGATACCCCTCCCTGAGGTGTGAATGGTGGAGGCATCGGTCCAGGTTCTGAAAATATCCTTCTGAATGGGAATTTTATTCTTGACCGCTGTTTGAATCAGCCTCTGCCGAATTTTCTTCGAATAAATGGTTCCCCATCCCAAAGCGTTGACATCCATGGAGCGGATGACAGGTCCTTTACCGCATTCAGCCGTGGCTTGTTGAGGCGGGGTGATAGGATCGGAGGCTGGAACGGTGTCGATCACGATGGCCATATCAGGCTCAAGTGTTTGGGCAGCCACTTTTGCTCCCCGTGAGCCAATCTCTTCCTGAACGGCGGCAACGAAGAACAGCTGATAATCCATCTTCTTTGACTTCATTCTCTCGGCCAGATTAATCAGAATAGTGCAGCCTGCGCGGTTATCAATCGCCTTGCTGATGATGGTTTCCTTGCCAATTTTTTGAAAATTGGGATGAAAGACAATGGGATCTCCAATTTCTATCCCCCACCTTCTGACCTCTTCCGCACTCTCGGCGCCCACGTCGATCCATAGATCTGAAATGCTGATCGGGCGTTTGAGGTCTTCCGGGGTCAAAAGGTGACGATTCTTTACCCCCACCACGCCCGTAAGAATTCCTTTGTCTGTGCAGATATCCACCTTGGTGCTGAGAAGGACCCTTTCATCAATCATGCCATTGAGGTCGAAATAGATATACCCTTTCGGATCGATATATTTTACCAGCAAACCCACTTCGTCGGAATGGACACAAACCATCACCGATTTCTTGCCCTTCCCGAGCTTTCCGATGACATTTCCCATCGGATCAATCGAAACATCGGGAAGTCTTTTTTTCAATTCTGAAACCATGGCTTCAATTACTTTTTCCTCAAAGCCACTTCCGCCTGGAATTCCGGTGAGTTTTTCAAAAAGGTTAAGCATTTTTTTCTCCTTCGAAATGTTTTTTGATCAATTTAAGGACAGGGGTCATCCTCTCCTTCCGTCAAACCAATTTTATATCCTATGGCAGGTTATTTCAATAATGATTTGGTTTTCTTCAAATAGAGCCATAGATTCAAACCGCACAGAACAAGGGTAAGGACAAAGATCAGATAACGAGAGAGTTCAATATAAACGATTCGTTCTACATAATGAATGATGAATGAACCGGTATAGGTCAATGAGGAATCATGTCTTGACCTCAACCAGACCTCAAGATAGGTGAGAGGGCAGTACCAACCAAGAATTTGAATGATGAAAGCAAAGGCAAGGCCAGAGAGATGAAAAATCTTTATGACCCTATTTCTGATTCCCCAAAATGGCACCGAAAAAAAGAAAGGTGATCCAAAGAAAATGAATCAAGACAACGACATCTGCAAGAATCTTGTGGAGCATTTATCAAGAGGTGGGAGTATATCCCCATTATCAATTTGCGGTTTTTATATACACCCTGTTTAAAAATTAGAGAAGAGAAATTTACAGGAAGGGATTGTCCTTTCACCATCCTCATTCACTCTTTTTGGCGCATTTCTATCGGGGCAGAAGGGGAAGTTTTCTCTTTCGCCATCTGGAGCAATACGATCGCCGCAATGACCCCGAAGCCACCCACCACCTGTAGTGGAGACATTACTTCTCCTAAAACAAAATAGGCGGTGATCCCTGCCACGACAGGCTCCCACGTGGCTGTGATGCTTGCACGGGTTGCACGAACCCGCTCAATCCCCTTGAAGTAGAGGCCGAAGGGAATCAGGGTTGAGAAAATAGCAATATAAAGAAAAGCCATCCAGATTTTGAAAGAATACCCTTCGTTGATCACCTTCATCGGTGAGAGGAAAATGCAGTAAAAGACCGCACCGAACCCAAAACCATAAAGAATGAGTGTCCAGGGGTCATACTTTTTGAGCCCTTTTTCTCCATAAAGGGCATAGAAGGAAAAGAAGAGTGAAGAGATCAGGCCGCCCACAATCCCGATCCGGTTTAATCTTAGTAGGTCCAATCGATATCCACCCACAGTGAAATAGCATCCCAGGAGAGCCAAAAGCAGGGCTGCGATTTTTCTCTTTGTGAGGGGTTCTTTCTGGAAAATAAAAGCATAGAGTGCAATCCATCCTGAGGAGAGATACTGCATCAAAACGGCGGGTCCGACATGAATCTTACTGATCGTATAGTAATAGGTAAATTGGACACCGGCGACACCCACGAAGCCTAACACTAAAAAATAAGGGAGGTCTTTCAATGAAATGATGATCCGATTGCGGTCGAAAACGAGAAGGATTAATAGAAGCGTGAGCGTGGCGAGGGTCAGCCGGATTTGAACCAATTCAGCAGGAGGGAGTCCGATGATAAAAAGAGATTTGGCCACCACACTAGAGACACCCCATAGCGTTGTTCCGATTAAAATGTAAAGATAACCGCTCTTTTCGGTTTTCTTCATAGAGGGGCATCGTTGCACAGATCCCAGTAAGAAATCAAGTCGAACCGTTTCCTATCTCGCCAGAGAAACGAAACCCGTATGTCGTGAAAGCTTTCCATCTTTGACGATAAAGATCCTGGATTCCACACTGGGACGATGATCTTTGGGAGTAATGGTAATGGGTGGGGTGAGGCCTCCTGTGACGAAACCTCTAAAACCTTCTAATGCAGACTTTACCCTCGCGCGAGAAAATCCCTGTCCAGTAAAAGACCTTCTTAAAGCCTCTGAGATCACCTGCGCCGTCGCCCAACCTTCGACATAAGAAAGGGTATGAGTATCAAAGGGGTGCCATTTCTGATGGGCTTCTTTGATGGCAGCCATCCCTGGAATCCCTTCTCCAAAAGGAGAGACGGGTTGCACTCCAAAAACCCCATCGAAAGGCATTAGATTTTCGTCAAAGGTCCTCATGCTGCAAATCCATTTCGTCTTGATATCCATTTTCTTAACTTCCTGCAGGAGAAAGGAGGCTTCCTTAGAGGTAAGGCTCAGGTAGGCGAAATCGGGATTGTATGAATTGATCGTTGCGAGGAGAGGAGGGATGTTTTTTTCTACTTTGCCTCCGGGCTGCGACAAATCAGAGATCCAGACATCCGGCCCGAAGTCAATGTCCAGGGCTCTGGCATATTCCTTTGTTTCATCCAAAAAATGGCGACCAAGGTGGTCAGAGGATCCGACGAAGATGACTTTAGGTTTCCTGATTTTAACGCCGGATTTATCCGAAATGAATTTCATTGCTATTTTTGCTAAATCGAGTTGGGTTGGGAGGATTGAAAAAACATAGGGATACTGGGACGCGTTGGCAAATTGGGAAGGAAGGGAGCTGACGAAGGTAGGGATTTGGTCATAGTGGAAATGAGGAGCCAGAGCAAGGGCTGTTTCCGTGGAATATATGAAGAGGATCAGAATACGATCCGCTTCATTCAGTTTTCGGTAGGCCGCCATGAACTCAGCCGGTTGGGAGATATCGTCAATGAGAATGATCTCTAATTTTCTTCCCGCGATTCCCTCGTGCTGATTGAGCCATTTCGCTGCGTCCAACATCCCCCTGGCGCATTCCCTCCCTGAATCTCCCCATCGGCCGGAGTAGGGGATCAAAGCTCCAACCTTGAGAGCGGGCTGGCTGAGGCCGATATTAGGAAGCATGAGGATGAGGAGAAGCACGAAAAGAAAGGAAGAAAGTGTTTTCATGATGGTTAGCTTGGGATTTAATTTTTAGCTTCTATATCTACTCACTACAATCCACTACCTACGATCCGGCCTTCAAGTACTGGCTGCATAGAGCACAGCCAAAATTCTCGTCACCCTATCTTGGTGGCATTGAACGCGATGAGGAATGTTAGAATCATAATATATCGAATCCCCTGGGTAAAGGACATCGGTATGGTTTCCCAGAATGACTTCCATTTCGCCTTCCAGAACAAAGATAAATTCCTCTCCGTCATGGACAGAGGTCTTGGAGGCTTTAACGGTGGCGGGTTCCAGCGTCACAATGAATGGCTCCATGTGGCGGTTTTTCTTCTCAAACCCCAAAGACTCGTAGGAATAACCATACTTCACTCCTTCTTTTGAGGCAAATCGAGAAACCGTCTTTCGTTCGTCCTTCCTCACAATCGCAAAAGGTTCTCCCTCTGTTTCACCCAAAAAGTCGCCTACTCTGACCCCCAATGCTTTCGCCAGTTTGATGATCGTTCCAAGGGAAGGGGAAACAAGGTGGTTTTCCATCTGGGAGAGCAACGCTGTAGAAAATCCAGTTAATTCGGCCAATTCCTTCAGTGAAAGGCCTTTCTGCTCTCTCAAGACCTTAACCTTTTCCCCAACGTGGATTTCTTCAACATCCGTTTCTTCTTCCATGATGTTTCCTTTCCCCGTGAGCCTTGCATCCCTGCGTGGTGCAGGGCTTTTTAAAGAGATTGAACAAACTTGGCTCCGATTTCGATGCCCTTGATATTGGACGGAATAAGATGATGATATCGTTCATCCAGTACCTTTTCCAAAGACTCAAATAGAGAAGTCATCTGAACCAGTTTGGTTTTTTGATTAAAGGCGCCTAAGGCGATCATATTCGCCAGTTTTGGGTTTCCATTATCAATCGCAATCTCATTGACAGGAATGGAAAGAATTTCGATGTCTTTCCGATAAGTCTCTTTGGGCTCAATGAGAGAGGAGTTGATGAATAAAAGGCCGTTGGGTAGAATGGACGGTTCATATTTTATCAAAGAAGGCAAATTCATCGCAATGGCCGCACGCGGTCTTCCCACGACAGGGGATCCGATCGGGTGAGAGGAGATCACGATCGTGCAATTAGCCGTTCCGCCCCGCATCTCGACTCCGTAAACGGGAAGGTAAGTGACATATCTGCCTTCGATCATCGCGGCGTAGGCAAGAAGGTTTCCGATGACCATGACTCCCTGTCCTCCAAATCCGGCAACGGTCACATCGTAGTAGAATCGATCGTTTGACATAAATTATCCCCGAATGAAGAACGGAAGAATGGAATAATGGAACATTGGAATACTGTGATAAGATGTTTTTAGTTCTAACATGACTCCATCGTTCCAACATTCCAAATGATCTTAATTCGATTTTGGTCTTTGAGTTTGGACATTGTTGTTCATAAAGAGTCTGCCATTTTCCGTTCTTTAAGAATGCCCAAAGGGAAGTAAGGAATCATCTCTTCTTCAACCCGGCGATTGGCCTCCAACGCTGTCATTCCCCAATTGGTAGGACAGGCCAGTAATATCTCGACAAAAGAAAAACCCATTTCTTCAATCTGCATCTGAAAAGCCTTACGGATGGCTCTCTTGGCCTTCATCAAATTGGCAGGAGTATTGACAGCCACCCTGGCAACGAAGGCGCTTCCTTCCAAGGTCGCTAACATCTCCGCCATTCGGATGGGATAGCCGTCGTAGGTAAAGTCTCTTCCGTAAGGGCTCGTGCTTGTCTTTTGTCCAAGAAGCGTTGTGGGCGCCATCTGACCTCCGGTCATCCCATAGATCCCATTGTTGGCGAAGATGAGGGTGATGTTTTCCCCACGATTGGCCGTATGAATCCCCTCTGCAATCCCAATGGCTGCCAGGTCTCCATCCCCTTGGTAAGTGAAGACGATTCGGTCTTTGCGAGCACGTTTTACTCCAGAGGCCACCGCCGAAGCTCTTCCATGGGGTGCCTCTAAGACATCGATATTGAAATAATCGTACATAAAAACAGAGCAGCCCACCGAGGCGACCCCAATCGTTTTTTCCCTCAGTTTGAAATAGTCAATCGCCTCTGCCACCAATCGGTGGGCGATGCCATGGTGACATCCAGGACAGAAATGGAATGGAATATCAATTAAGCACTCGGGACGCTTAAAAACGAGCTCCATAATAACCCCATTTCAAATTTCAAATTTTAGATTTCAGATTTTTCAATCTGCAATTTGAAATCTAATGGATAGTATTTTTTTATCTCTTCCAATACTTCTTCCGGAGAGGGCAGGGAGCCCGGAGGCCTTCCGTAAAAATAGACTTGAGCATCCCGTTCCACCGAAAGCTTCACATCTTCCACCATCTGCCCTGTATTCAATTCAACCGTTAAAAATAGTTTGACCCGCCGGGAGAGGTCATCAAAGGCTTTTTCTGGAAAGGGGAAGAGCGTGATGGGTCTGAGGAGTCCCACTTTCAACCCTTCCTCTCTCGCCAACTCGACAGAAGTTTTCGATACCCTGGCCATACTGCCAAATGCGGCAACCATCAGTTTGGCATCCTCTGTAAAAAAACTTTCAAAGCGGACCTCTTCTTTTTTCATCTGCTCATATTTATGATGAAGTTTCCAATTATGTTCTGAAAGTTCACCCTCCTGGAGATAGAGGGATTTCAAGCGATTGGGCTTTCTCCCCTTTGCTCCGGTCAGGGCCCAGTCTTTTGGCGGGAGGTCCATCTTTGCAGGCTTTCTCCGGACGAGGGGTTCCTTCATCTGTCCGATAAGGGCATCGCCCAGAATCATGGCAGGATTTCGGTATTTGTCGGAAAGGTCAAAGGCAAGACAGGTCAGGTCATACATTTCTTGAACCGAGGAAGGGGCAAGGACGATCATGCGATAATCTCCATGTCCTCCGCCACGGGTGGCTTGAAAATAGTCTCCTTGGGAAGGAGAGATTCCTCCCAGTCCTGGTCCACTCCTGGAGATATTGACGATGAGCCCCGGGAGTTCACTTCCCGCCATATAGGAGATTCCCTCCTGCATGAGAGAGATTCCAGGGCTCGAGGAAGAGGTCATGGCCCTCGCTCCAGTGGCGGAAGCCCCTAAGAGTAAATTGATTGAGGCAATCTCGCTTTCTGCCTGGATGAACTCCCCGCCCAAAGCAGGAAGATGTTTGGAAAGAAATTCCGGGATATCATTCTGGGGAGTGATGGGATACCCGAAATAGAGGAAACATCCGGAATCAATAGCAGCCATGGCGATGGCTTCATTCCCTTTAGCCAAAATTCTTTCAGGTTCTTGATTCTCCACTGTCTCTCCATACCCGAATGGCGACGTCAGGACAGATCTCCCCGCAAATCGCGCATCCCGTGCATTGTCCATCCGTGTCCCAAACAACGTAAAAGTATCCCTGACGATTAATGTCTTCCCCTATCTTCATCAGGGCCTTAGGACAGGCAATCGTACAGAGCCCACATCCCTTGCATCGCTCTCTGTCAATTTCAATCTTGGCCATGACTCACCGCCGATAGGATCCGAAATTCGAATTTTCGAATCCGAAACAAATCTGAATCTCTACAATTATTCAAAACGCCTGCCAAAATATTTTGTTTTGAATTCTTGCATTTTAATGGCCCCTGATTATGCTAAGAGATGAGAACAGTGGAATCCGGGCCAAGGCTTCAAAAGGTCAAGCATTTCTGAAACTTTTAGGAGTCCCACCCCTTTCTCCTGGAAGATAATTTATAAGAAAATTAATAACATATCAAGTTAGAAAATGAAAGTCTTCTGCCCAAGGCTGGGTAGTTTGCCCAACGCGATGCGCTATGCGCCTGCCTGCCCCGCCCTTGGTCGGGACCGGGCCGGTAGGGTGGGCGGGGAGACTTAACGTCTCTTGTCTACGGACAAATATTTCTTGACGGGAAATACTAAGAGTGATATTCAATGAAGGTTCGTTCCAAAAATTTACATTGAAAGAGAGGGAACATTTATGAAAAAATCTTTGAAAAAGACTTCAAAAAAACCCTTAAGAAAGCCTTTAAGAAAGACCGCCAAAAAGGCTTCGAAAAAACCTTCAAAGAAGCCTTTGAAAAAACCTTCGAGAAAACTTTTAAAAAAGCCGGTGAAGAAGCTTACCATGAAGATTTCAAAAAAACCGTCGAAGAGGCCTTCCAAGAAACCATCCCTTAAGAAACCTCTAAAACCATCAAAGAAGCCTTTGTGGATACCCTCTGGAGTTCAAATCAAGAATGCCAACATGACTCGATTTATTGATTTTGTAAACGGTAAGTTTGGCAAGAAATTTAGGAGTTACGATGACTTGTATCAATGGTCTGTTGATTCCATTCCTGATTTTTGGGTTGCCATGTGGGATTTTGCAGAGGTCAAAGCCTCAAGAAAATGGGATCAGGTGGTAGAAGACCTGAAAAAGTTCCCGGGGACGAAGTGGTTTCCCGGGGCAAAGCTCAATTTTGCAGAGAATCTTCTGCGGTATCGAGACGACCGGTTGGCCTTTGTTTTCAGGGGAGAAACACAGAAATCGGCGAAGATGACGTACAAAGAACTTTATAACACAGTGGCCCGGTTGGCAAAATCTTTGCGTGAAATAGGGATTCAGCCGGGAGATCGGGTCGCCGGCTATATGCCGAACATGATGGAGACCGCTATTGGCATGCTGGCAGCGACCAGCATCGGAGCTGTCTGGTCTTCTTGCGCCACAGACATCGGGCCCCAGGCCGCTCTGGACCGACTCGGTCAAATAGAGCCTAAGGTCTTGTTCTCCGTGGACGGTTATTTTTACAAGGCGAAGCCCTTCAGCACCTTGGGGAATGCAGCAGAGGTGGCCAAAGCCATCCCTTCCCTCAAGAAAGTCATTATTGTTTCCTATACGGGAACTAAGCCGGATATCGGGAATATTCCCAATGCCGTCCATTACGAAGACTTCTTGGCGGCGGAAAAAGAACCAGCCATCCAGTTTGAACAATTACCCTTTGACCATCCCATCTTTATTATGTTCTCCTCCGGGACGACCGGTAAACCTAAATGCATGGTGCAGGGGGCAGGCGGTATCTTACTCCACCATATGAAAGAACTTATGCTCCACAGCGATCTGAAGCGCGAGGACAAGGTTTTTTACATCACCACCTGCAGCTGGATGATGTGGAACTGGTTAATCAGCTCTTTGGGCGTGGGAGCAACGGTGTTTCTATACGACGGTAATCCGAACTACCCCGACGCCGATGCAATGTGGAAAATGGTACAGGACGAAAAGATAACTTTTTTTGGCCTCAGCGCAACCTATATCAACTATCTCCGGGGTGAAGCGATTCAACCCGGAAAGAATTACGATCTTTCTTCCCTAAGAGAGATTTCTCAAACTGGCTCTCCTCTCTCGGCAGAAGGGTTCGAGTGGGTCTACCAGGAGATCAAACAGGATCTACATTTCAACTCGATCGCTGGGGGCACGGATATCAACGGCTGTTTTGCCATCGGCAGCCCGATTCAGCGTGTCTATGCCGGAGAGCTTCAGGGGCCGGGTTTGGGGATGAAGGTGAAGGCCTATGACGAAAACGGGAAGCCCGTATGGGATAAGGAAGGAGAGCTGGTATGCGAAGCTCCTGCGCCATGTATGCCCCTCTATTTCTGGAACGATCCGAATGGAGAAAAATATAAAAGCGCGTACTTTGAATACTATCCCAATGTTTGGCGCCACGGTGACTATGTCGTCTTTCACAGTGACTCCAAGGGGATCACTTTTTATGGCCGTTCCGACGCTGTTCTGAAGCCATCGGGAGTCCGGATCGGGACCGCTGAAATTTATAATGTCGTGGAGAGGATAGAAGGAATTGCCGACAGCCTGGCCATTGGACAGAATTGGGAGGGCGAACAGCGTATTATCCTCTTCGTCAAGTTGGCACCGCGTGCCCAGTTGACAGACGCCTTGAAGGATGGCGTCAAAAAAGCACTGAGGGAAAAGGCCTCTCCCCGCCATGTTCCGGCGATCATCATGGAGATGCCCGATGCTCCCTATACCTTAAATATGAAAAAAGTGGAAAGTGCCGTCACCAATATCATCCATGGGAGACCAGTTTTGAACAGGGATGCTTTGAGTAACCCGCAGGTTCTGGATTACTTCGAGAAGATCGTTCCGGAGCTCCAGAAATGAACAATTCGGAGTAATTAGTTCGGTGTTCGGAGACATAAGAATACTCCGAACTCCGAACTTGATTATCATGAGACTGACCCGAAAAGAGTTTGAGGAATTAGTGGTTTTGGCGCTGAGGAGGCTCCCCAAATTCTTTAAAAAGAAGATGAAGAATGTGGATGTGGTGGTAGAGGATCGAGCCTCACGAGATCTTCTTTCAGAGATGGGACTGCAATCCCCTCTTGAATTATTGGGACTTTATCAGGGCGTCCCTTTAGATCGAAGGGGGTTTTACTATGGGAATGTCCTTCCGGATAAGATCACACTCTTCCAAGTCCCGATCGAGTCGATGTGTCAAACGAAGGAAGAGATCGAAGAGAGAGTCAAAGAGGTTGTGATCCACGAAGTTGGACACTACTTCGGATTGGATGACGACAGGTTAAGGGAACTTGAGAGAGGCGAATAACTTGAATGACACCGAACTTGACGAGCGGTAATAATTTTTATTGTTGGTCTTCGATTGATTCGCTATCACTCGTTCTATTCGTCTATGGCACATGTCTTTTATCAAATTCTTAGGTACGGCTGGCGCGCGTTTCGTAGTGATGAAGCAACTCCGGGCCTCCGGCGGCGTCTGGCTCTCGATGGGGCAGACGAATCTCTATATCGATCCAGGGCCTGGAGCTCTGGTCCGGTGTCTGAACAGCAAGCCTAAGATGGACCCGTCGACATTGGATGGCATTCTGCTTACCCACAAGCATTTAGACCATTCCGGCGATGTCAACGTGATGATAGAGGCCATGACCGAAGGAGGGTTTAAGAAAAGAGGCATCCTGTTCGCTCCCAGAGACGCCCTGGAGGAAGATCCGGTTGTTTTAAAATATGCGATGGGTTATGTTGATAAAGTGGAGGTGTTGAAGGAGGATTCCGAATATCGGATCGGAGACATTCGGTTTTCGACCGCCCGCAAACACCAGCATCGAGTGGAAACTTATGGTCTCAATTTCAAGACATCACCCCGTACCATTTCCTTTATCACGGATACAAAATTTTTTTCTGAACTTCCGAGTCTTTATCCGGGGGAGATCCTGGTTATCCATGTGGTCCGGTTGAAACCCGTCGGGGATGAGCCGATCGAGCACCTCTCGATCGAGGATGTGAAGAACATCCTCAAGAAAGCGAAGCCGAGATTGACCATCCTGACCCATTTTGGAATGACGATGATCAAGGCGAAGCCCTGGGTCGTGGCTGCTGAATTGGAGAAGGAACTGGGGTTGAAAGTCATCGCTGCCAGCGATGGTATGAAAATAGATTTGGAGGAGGTTTGATAATGGAAAAGTGGATGGGAGGAGACATGCATCCGAGCTACCGGATTCTGATGGGCCCCGGGCCGAGCAATGTCCATTACCGGGTTTATCAGGCCATGTCCAACCCGGTCATCGGTTATCTCGATCCCCAAATTCTGGCCTGCATGGACGAGATCAGTGAGATGTTAAGAGGCGTTTTCCAGACGAAAAACAAGGTCACCCTGGCGATCTCCGCTACAGGGAGTTCAGGAATGGAGACTTCGTATGTCAATTTCGTTGAGCCCGGAGATGTGGTTGTCGTCGGAATCAACGGCTTCTTTGCAGATAGGATGACTCAGGTAGCTTCCCGTTGTGGGGCTAAAGTCATTCGGGTTGAGGGGGAATGGGGAAAGATAATCGAACCAGAAAAAATGATCAAAGCCTTAAAGGAACATCCCGAGGCCAAGATCTGTGGCGTCGTTCATGGAGAGACCTCCACCGGGGTGAGGCAACCCCTTGAGGAAATAGGGGCCTATTGCAAAAAGGTGAATACACTCCTTGTGGTGGACGCGGTAACCACGTTGGGAGGATATGATGTGAAGGTAGACGGTTGGGGGGTCGATGTCTGCTACGGCAGCTCCCAGAAGTGTCTTAGTGTTCCGCCAGGGCTTTCTCCGATTACGGTGAGTCCTAAGGCCATGGACGTCCTCCGGGCCCGCAAGACAAATGTTCAAAGTTTTTATCTCGATCTATTATTACTTGAAAAGTATTGGGGAGAGGAAAGGGTTTATCACCATACGGCGCCCGTTTCCATGTTCTATGCCTTGCGAGAAGGGTTGAAAATCGTTTTTGAGGAGGGCCTTGAGAATAGATTTCGGCGTCATGAGATGTTGGGCGATCGCTTGAAGATGGAACTGGAGGGTTTCGGATTCAAACTTTTTGCACAGGAAGGATATCGGTTGCCCATGTTGACCTCGGTGGGTCTTCCTGATCGGCTTGATGATGCCAAGACACGGTCGAGGCTTCTGAACGAGTATAACATCGAAGTAGGAGCGGGTTTAGGCTGGCTGAAGGGAAAAATATGGAGAGTGGGCCTCATGGGAGAGACCTGCAAGCTCAGATATATCCATTGTCTGCTGGGAGCGTTGAGAGAGATACTGACGTGATGACGGATTGCTGATTTGGGTCCCTTTATCGATTGAGACGACGTAGGTTGTAAAGTACTCTATAGCATTATCCGCATTTACCGCTTCTTCAAAGAGCGCCGCGATGTCAGCCGGTTCTTGAATACGCTTCCCGGTGCACCCGGTTCCCGTTAAACTCTTTTCGTTTAATACTAATCTCAACAAGACTGCTATGCGTTTTTAGCTTTTCCCTTTTCCAGATCCCGTTGCATAATCCAACATGCCTTGAAAGTCAACGACGACCACGGGCTCATCTCCGACAACCCAGCCGTCATGTCCCGCCTTGAGGTAAGAGACATCCCCCGCCTTAAAATCCTTTTCTGTCCCGTCGTCCATTCTGACTCTTAACGTTCCGGATACGTGATATTGGAAATGAGGAGCCTCGCAGCTTTTAGTATTTACCAAAGACTTGAGGGATTGAGACCATCTCCATCCCGGTTGGAATGTGGCCCGTCCTACCGTTCTCCCGCCGATATTGACGAGTTCCAATTTTCCCTTATCAAACGTCCTTACCTCATCCGGGTTATTAAGGCTTTTTCCTTCCATTTCTTCCATCTTAATCACCTCCTCAGCCTGATGACTCATATTATCCTCTCGGTTAAAAGATGCTTATTGGAAATCCAACTGTCAAGTAAAGCCCTGACTCCTTATCAACTCAAGATCTGGAAAATATCTATGCGGCGAAAGGTCCCTAGGGGCGACGAAGTAGGAGCAGTGTCCTAATTTGAATTGTAGAACGGTAATGGCTCCTTCCTAAAATCAATTTTTGACAGATTTTGCCAAAAAGTGTAGATTCCAATTGCTAATCGATAAGAAGAGACGAGTGGTTTCCATAATACTGGTATCCGGAGGGAAATAAGATGACAGAATCGATAAGACTCAAAAATGATGGCAGGATAGTCGAACTAATGTTAAGCCGGCCTGAGGCATTCAATGCATTCGATCTCGACATGATTGAACTTCTTGCGAAACACCTTATTCGTCTCGCAATGGATGATTCGGTATCCGTATTAGTAATCTCCGGCGAAGGGAAGGCGTTCTGTGCCGGAGGGGATCTGAGGTGGGCACTTAATTTTCCAAACGGACCTGCAGTTGCCTTCCACGAATTGGCTGCTCGCTACCATCAAGCCATACTCGAAATTCTTCGGATGAGGAAACCGGTCGTAGCGGCTGTGAATGGGATAGCGGCTGGAGGTGGTTTTTCGCTGGCGTTGGCCTGCGACTTTCGAGTGATGGCTCAATCCGCCACGCTACGGCAAAGCTATACTTCAAATGGTCTATGTATTGACGGGGGAGGTACATTCACGCTTCCCAGGCTTGTAGGATTGGCTCGTGCTCTGGAAATCGTTGCATTCGACAAACCGATTTCTTCTGAGCAAGCCCTGGCTTGGGGGTTAGTGACGAAGGTCGCTGAAGATGGGCGAGTGCTGGAGGAAGCCTGGAAAATGGCCCGTGAATTGGCAAAAGGTTCACTTCACTCATTTGGCTGGTGTAAGCAGCTTCTCATAGATTCTTTCCATACCCCCTTCGAGTCTCACATTGAGAGAGAGCGACTAGGGCTATCCTCTTGTGCAGCCCATCCCGATGGCCGCGAAGGGCTAAAGGCATTTTCAGAGAAGCGAAAACCAAAATTCAACGTCAAATGAATCCTGTTTATATTTAGTGAAATGGCTTCATGTCATAAAGCGCGTAAGCCGGGAGGTCATTTGTCGGTGTCACATTGGGTATTTTATTTTGCTGACTGAATCATCTTAAGAAAATCTTCTTCTAGTTGTTCCCCTGATGAATCTGGTGTAAAGCCAAGCATAAGTATCCATCCTGGCTTTGTCTCCATAATTCCCATGGGCGACCGAAGATGGACTGTTTGACCACCCGCATCAACAGCACCCTTCCAGAACTCCACGACTGCCGTACGACTACCATTCGTTTTCATCTTCGTCGGTTTCTTAAGCATCTTTTGACCTTTTGGGTAGACCGCAGCAATCGTTTTCAACCCAGCAATACGGACGGAGTTGTAGTTATGTTTCCAGGATGAGTAGCAGAGTACCAAAACAGTCGTTCCTGCAATTTTTTCGGACATAAGGGAACCAATCACTTCTTTCTCAGAACCTTTTGGAATTTCCTGGGCAGACCAGCCTTCTGGTAAGGAGAGAGAAAAATCCTTATAGGTAAAGGCATTTTCCTGTGCATAGGCCTGATAAGCCAAGCCTGTTAGCAGAATAAAAAATGTAAATGATACTAAACGAAGCAAAATAGACGATTTAAACATTCTAGCCTCCACGGTGTGATTTATTACCCTACGATTCTTCAAAGCGAAGAATTAACGGGATGGTTCCATTTATAAAAGACACCTGTTGAATACCGCCCAGCTCTGCTGGGCGGATGAAAACAGGTTCGCCGAAGACGAAATGTTTTAGAGTTTTAAATTGATAATTCCATGTAGCTTGGTACAGGGTTACCTCATCTGTCATTCCCACGAAAGTGGGAATCCAGGCTTGTTCCTTGGAAAACAGGGGACCAACATAAACTGGATTCCTGCTTGCGCAGGAATGACGACATGGAAATAGGTTTTGAATCTTAATGCCCCGCAGCTCTGCTGCGGGGTAATTTACTAATGGATATTATATGAAAAATAACCCCGCCCATTTCCGTTCTAAAGACCCAATGCTTCTTTGCCTTTTAATGTGATTTTTGTTACCTCCTCGGAATGCTTTAAGCCCCCCGAAAACCCCATTGGTTCTATTTCATCAGAGATTTATATTTTTCATTGATTAAAACGAAGAAATATTTTCGA
The DNA here is from genome assembly GCA_963711845.1 of uncultured delta proteobacterium. Taxonomy (GTDB): domain Bacteria; phylum Desulfobacterota; class BSN033; order BSN033; family UBA1163; genus CAVQFR01. Next base: position 179,218 of record CAVQFR010000014.1, on the reverse strand, counting down.
TCCCCACCCCGGGCATTCCTGATTGAAATATACCTATTTTATGAAAACGGGTCAACTAAAACTTTCAGCTAACTCTTTTGTTGACACGGCTGAATACTTCATTATAGAAAGGAAGGAAGGGCCGCGCGAAAATGAAAAAACATCGTTTCATCATCCTGATATCCTTCTTTCTCTTGTTTACTGGCTGTGCTTCGTTTACGGCCCAGCGAATTTCGCAATCTTTTGAGAGGCCGGAAGAATGTCAGGCGTTCCTAAAGACCCTGGATGAGGGAGTCGATCGGTCCGGCGTGGGGGACGCTGCAAATCATCCCATCCCCGGGTTTCCATACCTTCGCGCCAATCGGTTTCTTTCTTTTTTGAAAAACAATATCCAGGGTGATGGAGGAAGGGAACAATGGAGCCGGTGGATGCAGAAGCTGGATCTTGAAGCCAGGGAAAAAGAGATCAACAACCTGCCGAAGGATCTTGTTTCTTCCTTTCCGTATGAACAAGGGGCTGCGCCAACCCGTGAGCAATTATACGAGCGGGTGAAATCCTGCTCGAACAGGCTCTTCGAGCATGACCAAACCCGGCCGGATTTCTATGAAACCCTTAACCCTCTCGTTGACGTGCCGGATGAATATTCGTTTCCGATGAGGGTCATCGGCCTCTATCCTCTTGTGGCCATCCCTGTAGCCGTACTTACGGATAGTTCACGAAAAAGAATCCGGGCATGGTATGAAGCGAATCTTGAAGATCTTCCTGTCGACGGCCGGCTAAGAAGTTTCACGCCTGCGAAAACCTCTTTTCTAAGCCAAGAAGAGATCCAGGTAATCATTGACTCATCAAAGGAAAACCCCCTGGGTGTCCCCCTGACGGATGAGAACCCGGGTAAGAAGATTGTCGAACACTTTGCCCCTGTTTTTATTCAGGACGTTTCGGCTCCTTATGATCGGGTAGGCGGGTTGGTATGGAATGGAGAATATCCGGATGTGGATCAAGAAAAGCCGACGGTGTATTATTATTTTTCTAATGCTTTCCTGAAAGGCAAACCCATCCTACAGATCAATTACGTGATCTGGTATTCAGAACGAGCCGGGCAAAGGGCGCCAAGCATCGAGCGGGGTCGCCTGGATGGGTTGACTTTACGGGTCTCGTTAGACGATCATGGAAAACCCTTCATGGTGGACGTCGTGAATGATTGCGGATGCTACCATTTTTTTGCGCCCGAGAAGGAGCGGGTAGATCGAATCATTTCAAAACCGTTGAGGTTTGACCCCTTCGTCCCCCAGTGGCTACCGGACATTCTTCCGGGGCAGCGTCTCGGGGTGCGATTGAATTCAGGATGGCACCAGGTCCAGCGCCTGATTGCGGCCAAGGACTTTCCTGAGTCGATTCCTTATGAACTGGTGCCCTATGATGTCCTGGAGGCTCTTCCTGGTGAAGAGGGTCGAACAAAAAGTATCTTTAACTCCAAAGGAATTGCCAAGTGCTCCAAAAGGATTGAACGATTCATCCTCTTTTCCATGGGAATCCCTAAAATCGGGAGCATGCGGCAAAGGGGTCATCACGCCATTGAGTTGATCGGACGATCCCAATTCGATGACCCGACTCTCTTTGACGAAAGCTTCGTTTTCAAATGATGCTGAAAGCCGTTTTCACACTACTTGCACTTGCCTCTCTGTTTGTCCGCTTTGAGAACCTCGAAGCGACTGCCGGAAACGAAGACCGGATCCTCGCCGTTGCCCAAAATATGGAAGCGGCATTCAAAAGGCTAGAGGATTACACCTGCGAAGTAGAGCAGATATTTTATCAGGATGGAGTGGAAAATCAGCGATACCTTTTCAAGTTTTACTTCAAGAAAGAGAAAAAAATCCGGGTCGATTTCTCCCAGCCCCACTCCGGGTTGACCATCTTTTATCATGATGAAGATAAAGAGGCAACCGTGATGCCGCTTCGTTTGCTACCCGGCCTGAAATTCCGACTTTCCGTCGATAACCCCCTGATGAAAACTCTGGCCGGACAACGGATTAACCAGACAGATATGGGGTATTTTATCAAGTTCATTTTAAGAAATCTGAAGAGTGTCGAGCAGAGAGAGAATGAATTTCGCGAAGATGACGAGAGGGTAGAGTTCCTATTTTGGGCCCTGGATTACATCGAAGAGAAGTCTCCCGAAAAATATCGGATTTCTATTTCAAAAAAGCATTGGCTTCCCATCCATATTGAGAGGTACAATTCGGGAGACAGACGCCTTGAGGTCACGGACATTAGAAATTACGTCCTCAATACCCATCTGCAAGATAAGTTTTTTCTGCCGTAGGACAAATAAGGGAGTGTCACTAAGGTATTCGCTTGCTTTCCTGCAACGATGCACAACTGTACAAAATTCGCAGAGGTAACAAGAAGGGATGTTGATCTTCCGATCTCTTACTTGGGGATCTTTCCAGGTGGCAGGCACGACCCTCTCTGCGCGACGACACGCCAGAGATAGCCATAATATTGAAGACTTGCTAAGAACAGGGCGCCTCCGATAGATGTGTAAAGAATGGCCAGGTAGGGTCTGGGGATAGGCAGATTTCGTAGGGCGACCCCGACGGTGATCATCAGGCCGATCAAGATATAACTTTTCCATCTTTGAAAGGCAAAGATGCAAGTTTTCTCTGTTAACAGGGAGAGCCTCGCAATGTTTTTCTGGGCCATCCGAGAAAAGCAGAATTGATAGGCTATCAGAGCGAGGACGATGCCCAGCAGTTCCAGGGGTGCGACCCACGTCCAACGAACGACAGCCAGCCAATGGTAGGCTAATCGGCATAACATCAAGCCGACAAGACTCCACATGAACCCTGCCAGTACAATAAGCCAGGTTTTCGATGCAGCGGGCTTTAAACTTTTCAATGTCATAATTAATCTTTTTCTTGCTTCTTTTATACAAGTATTCGATTAAAAGGATATTTGGAAATTCCGGTCATACTTATCTTATGCAAAATTGATACCCTTAGCAGTCAACCAATCATCAAATTTCAAAAACATCCCAATTGCTTATTCTGTAATAGGAATTTGAACTCTCCTTCTTCCAAAGACCGGAGATTGGTTTGAGGAAGTTGCAATTTCCCTCAGAGGGATGAGGCATTTCACTCACTTGTAATTGAATCAAACCCTTTGGAGAGAGAAGCCAACTTTCTTCTTGCCCTCCTGGGAGACTATAAGGTTTGAAGGCAAAAAATCAGTCTACACTATCCGGAACCCGTATTGCCTTTTTTTCCGGATCAGTGAGGTCTAGCTTAATGAGTCTTCGGCAAAGAGGACATTGTATAAACTCTTTGGTTTCGAGGCCAATCATGCTCAGTTTGAATTTTTCATCACAATTCGGGCATAAGGCGTCAAAATCGAACATAGGTTTCCCTTTCTTTAAGATTCAAAAAAGTTTGTTATTCGACTTTTTCCTTGACATCGTCTTCTACGAAAGGCACGAATGCCGATTCCATGCTGTTTGGATTGACAAACATGGAATGGGTTTCATCCTTTGTCCCCAAAATAATGATGCGGGGATCGGCGCTTTTAACTTTAAAGATTTTTCCATTTTCTATGCTTTTGAACATGTCACCTGCTTTTATCATAATATTTCCTTTCTTGGGAATAGTCAGAGTTCTGAACTCTAAACTTATCTGTTGCCTCTTTCTGCTCCGCCCGACAAGCTACCCATCTTTCCCAGATCAACGAGGGGAACGGCTCCTCCGGAGACTTGAGGTAGAATACCATTCCATTTCTCGATGCTCTTATACTGAACCAGAATGGAACTGATGGAGCGGGAAAGGGCGTCGTTCGCCTTGGCCTGTCCCTGAGCCACCACCAGAATGGATTCCGCCTCTCCTTTTGCGGTGGCGACCTTTTGCTGAGCTTCAATCTCGCGTTGGGCCAAAACCTGTTTCTGAGTCTCCACCTGTTGCTGGGCCACTTGCTTGGCCTCGATGGCCCCTTCATATTCGGGCGAAAATCGAATGTTGGCAAAGTAGATGTCGTCGACAATGATGTGATACCTCGAGAGATTATCTCCCAATTTGGTCATCGCCCTCTTCCTGATCTCCTCCCTTTTGGGAAGAATCTCACCAATGGGGTAGGTTGGCACGACCTCCTTAACAAAATCGTTAAAAGCCGGGTCAATCACCTTGTCGGCAAAGTCAAGCCCCACTTTCTGGTAAAGGTCATTGACATAAGCCGGATCGATATGGAAGTTCATCATCCCTGTCATTTTCACCATCTGGTATTCTTTCGAAGAGGCATCGATCTCCTTGAAAGGATGGGGTTGAACCTTAACGTCGACCTTAATCACTCTTTCAGCAATAGGTACTTTGAAATTGAGCCCCTCGCCCATGATTCTCTTTTCCACACTCCCCCACCATAGGACAACCCCCCTGTGGCCGGCCGGGACGATGGCAAAAGAGCCCCATGAAACAATGAAAAGAATCAAGAGAACAATAAGGATGAATATGGTTTGGGGCTTTGGTGCCTTAAAATTAAACGCTTCTAACGATCTTTCCGGCATAGTTCACCTCCTTGGGGTATTTTAACACGATAGAACGGCAAGAATCTCTGTCCCGATCTGGCCGGCCCGGTCCGAATCGCTTCTTCCTTCGCCTTTTCACATCAAAATACTTTCGTGCGCGGCCTCCGGGGCTCGGTCTTTTTTGGGCTGCTTTTCTTGAAGGAAAAATGATCAGATTTCTTATTGGGTGTCGATTGCGACTTCAGCTTGTAAAGGGTTTCCAGCCTTTCCTCCTGACGTTCCGTTAGCGCATGGTTTTTATCGAAGTCCTCCACTGCAATTTTGAGAAATTGGTCTTCAGCCTTGGTTAAAGCATGCTGGTTTAACCCTGACATAACCCAATCAAGCCTTTCTTTATTCATAAGGGTCCTTTCTATTCTGATGACTTTTTTTTAATTCTTATGGCTATCTCTCCCGGAAGCGATGCCTGACGATTGCTTCTTTTACCCACACATTTTTTCCCGTGAAATCTGTCCGATAGGATTTCCCCGGCTTTGGAGAAAAGGGGTTTGAGTAAGGCTGGAGGTAACTCCGATCATATGTCATTGGCTGAAACACTCCATGCACAATAATTTCTTGTCATTTGGCGCGGGAACTTGGGTGACAATCTCCTTTCCGCAACCCGAACATAAAATCTTATAGGATTTTGGACGCCTTAGGTGACTCGGTCTTGGTCCCCGATGATGCCCACGCCTTTTCCGCTGTACCATTTGATCAACCTCTTTTCTGCTATCTGATTGAGCTGTTTGAAGGAAGCAGGATTAATAACGGGTTTAGCGGCCCCTATAATTAATTCGCCCTTCCTGTCGGTTCCGCCATAAAAAAACCCGCAAAGAAGCTGTTTAGAGTTCTTGCGGGCATGGGATATAAGCCTAAAAGGCTCTTTGCAACTTGTTTTCTATAAATAAGTATAAGTTAATTTACGCTTAAAAGCAAGAAAATATGTTTGTTCCCTATATACGGAACAGGTGCGAGTGGGTCTCTTTCCATGGAACCATTATGGATTTTTACTTGAGCGGTTCATCCTATTTAGAGTGTTTGATCGGGCTCAGGATCGTCTGTGCAATGTCTTTGGATTCCACTCCAGGGGATTCAATCCCTTTCTCTTCGTAGTAAGTTTCCACGCTTTCGGTGATTTTCTCTTTTTCCAGAGAGACCCTTTCCAATGATTCCTCTAATCCGATGAGTTGTTCTTTTGGAAAGAAAGTAAAATCTCCTGAGATCGTGATGTCTTCGATTCGTTCTTCCGAAATTGCTTCGGCGGCCCGAATGAGACCTCCTCTTGCCTTGTGAACGCCATAAACAACTTCAACCCCTTCTCTGATTTTTACACCGATCGGGATTCTGGGGGTTTTTTTCAGGAGAAATTCATCCGAAGTCATCCAGGCTTCTATTTGCCCCATCTTCTCAAGAATTTCCGAGTTCAAAGAAGCAGGCGTGGACTTCCCCACCTTTTTTTCAAATTGTTCTTTAAGGACGGCCACGACTTCCTCCCGCGATGGGGTCAATCCTAATTCTCTCTTCATCGTGGTCAGGTTCTCTTCCATTGTTTTATAAACCTTGTCTCTGAGTTTTTCATCGGGCACTTTCAGGATTCTGCTCATCGCCCGATAATCAAAATCGAGGAGGATTCCTCCCACAAAAACCATGCAGTCACCAATATTTCCTCCGCCTTCTCCGGCGATCTTTCGGCCTCCCTTGGTGAGGATGTCATTGACAACTCGAAATTCGGCCTCGATTCCGAAGGCTCCATAAGTCTCCACTGGGGCTTGTGAGAACCACGGGTAGATCTCGTCAATCGCCTTGGGAAATGTTGGGTTGTCTTTTTTCCAGATCAGCTGATAGAAAATCTGATTCTCATCTAAATAGGTGGCTCCTCCGCCCACCTCTCTTCGCATAAAGGGAATTCCGGATTCTCTGCAATACTTGAGATCTACTTCCTGCGCGGCGTCCTGGAAATATCCAATGCTTACAAGAGGAATTTCAGGGGAAACAATGACAAGAGCCTCAATCCCCATCCGAGCAAGGGCATGGAAAATGATCATGGATTGCTGGCCGGGGAGTTTTCCTAAATCGAATAGGTACATGGGTTCCTCGCATTCTCCGCCCACCCATCTCTCCTTTCCCTGTTTGGGGAGAGGGAGGGCAAGAAGACTTAGTCATCTCAATCAATCTGTTAACATGTTGGCAAGGATTTTTCAAAACAAAAAGGAGGGGAAGAGAAAAATGGGATGTGTCCCTATTTTAGGTGTTTGGCGAGAAAGGTTCTCACTTGGACGATCGAATCCGTAGCTGCCATCGGATTGTATCGGAACCGATGGTCCATGTAACTTGTGTCGATGCCCTCTATATCAAAACCATGATATGCGCGGGGATAGACTTTCAAGATCACTTCGTTGGGCGTTCTTTTACGGGGCATTCTTTCCATGCATATGGCGACCGGACTCCTGTCGTCCAACTCACCGATCAGAATCAAGAGGGGAAAATCGAGACCGGCAAGAGCCCTGAAGCAATAGGGATAAAAAGTGACGACGGCGCGAAGAGGATATTCCTCTTGAAGCGATGGGAACCTTGCGCAAAGCGCCGCAAGAGCGGAGGACCCTCTTTGGGACCATCCGATGACCCCGATGCGCTTGGGATCTACAAATGGAAGGTTGTTAAGATAAGACTTGGCATAGCAGATATCCCGAGCCCGTGTTGAGGGAGGATCGGAGAGGCCTGATTTGCCCCTCGGTCCGAAACTATCTAATAATAAAGCGACATAGCCCCAGCTTGCCAATCTTTCTGCCCAGCTATCATAATGTTTGTCAAATCCGAGGGAGCCGTGGAGTAATATCATGGCAGGGAAGGGGCCCTTGCCATCCGGTTTCGTCAACCTTGCGATCACGGTATCCTGCCCGGCGCCTTTGATTGTGACCATCTCAGAAGAGAATGCAGGTGTCACCGTAATGATTACCATGAGCGCAGCAATGACGATTTGAATAGACATTACAATCCCCCTGCTGTTCACATTCATGTCTCCCATGGATAGAAAGAAGTTGTAATGCGTTGGCTCGGAATCGCTTTAACAACGGAAAGAATGGAAGTCCCTCCGAGGAGTGACAACCCCTCAGAGGCTTCGCATGGGTAGTTTCAGGACGGTTCTTTTCATAAGGGTTTCGGGTATCTTACTGCCGACTGTATTCTATGAAATCTATGCGAAGGAGTCAATGAAAATATTCGGATTGTGAGGGTGTTCTTTATTATTACTTTGTCAGGATTTTTTGCCGGTCGGAGATGACGGTCATGGAAGAGGTGAAGATGTGAAGGAGTTTGCTATGGGGAATATAGATAATCCATATGAGGCTGGGAACGACATGGAAGTACCAGAGGAAGTCGGCATTGATTTTCATGTCTCTGAGGAATTGGGATATAAAGTAACCCCCAAAGGAAATCCAGTTATTGGCGCTGGCAGGTGTGAAGTTCGCCAGGTAATTGTGTGCCTCGACGACTTCATGATGTGCAATGCGGTAACCCTCAATAAAGAAACCGGAAAGTTCCAAGAAAAGGATGAAGAGCAATGTGGTCACATCCTCTTCTTCCGTCCGGAGCTGATCCGGGCGAATCGCAAAGCGGCGAACAATGGCCATGAGGCAGCCCACCAAAATAAGGAAGCTGAAGAATTCGAGAAAGAAATCGAGAAAAGGACGGATGGCACCGGTCTCAAAGACATGGGCGAAAGAAAAGAAGGGTATGCGATTGCTCAATTCCACGAGATACCCTGTGGTAAACCCCTTGATCATATCGACCACAAAGGTGGCGACAAATCCAAACACCAGCAGCGTATGAGCGAGCCAGCGATAGAAAGATTGGCCGAAAAGTTTTCGATGGAAGATGACCTCTGTGATAAAGATTTTCACGTACCATCCCGGCCTCACCCAGAATTCCTTCCAGCCTCTCCGGATATAAATCTTGAATTTCTCCCATTGGGTGGCCTTCTCTGCCCCTTCGAGGCCTCCTTCCAGCCAGATGCTGACATGGAGACCCATGCCCCAGATGAAGAAAATCACCGTTGGGAAGAACATGACGTAGAAGATAAGGTGTTTGTCCATTTGCGTAGCGAATAGTTCGGAGTATTTAGTTCGGGGTTAGGAGTTTTGTTTCTTTATTGCTCCGAACTCTGAACTCCGAACTCATGACTTCATTGTTTTCAACACGAATTCCGTGATGTCCATTGCGGTGATGGGAATCTCTTTTCTTCGTGCTGTGGTCAAGATGGTCCGGACGCATTGCTGACAGGCTGTAATGACCGTATCCGCCCCTGTCGCCTGGATCTGGTTGATCTTCTCTTGAGCTAAGGCAGCTGAAAGTTCCGGGTCCACCATTTCCAGATTGCCCCCTCCACCACAGCATTTGCACTGCTCCCTGTTGTTTTCCATCTCAATTAATTCCACACCGGGAATGGAGCGGAGAATCTCTCTCGGGGCTTCATAAACCCCGCTTGCCCTTCCCAAATCGCAGGGATCATGGTAAGTCACTTTTATCTTCTTCTCCTTAAGAGGGATCTTTCCTTCGTCAATCAATCTTTTGATGAACTGTGTGGAGTGGAAGATTTTGACATCGGTCTTGTACTCCTCCATCCAGGTATGGTAGCAGGAGGGGCAAGCGAAAACTACGCTTTTTATGCCTTTTTCTTTAATCATCTCCAGATTATGTTCGATTAGTACTTCGGCTTCCTTTTTCATCCCTGCACCGATGAGGGGGAACCCGCAGCACCACTCCTCCCCGCCCAGGAGCGTGAAATCCACTTCTGCTTTGTTCAGGATTTCAACGAAGGCTAAGGGAATCTTTTGTACCAGAGGGAAGAAAGAGGCCACGCACCCCACAAAAAAGGCAACCTCAGCTTTCGCTTTCTGATATTGATGATCCGGGAGTTCATCCAGGAACTCCAACCATTCTACTCTCTCTTCGTTTTCATCTCCGGAGACATTATGAGCCTTCAGCACGTTCGCCTTCATTCGTTTCGCTGCTTCTGGAAAATGACCCATCTCTACCAAGGTCTCGCGAAGCGCGGTCCAGAGATGTTTCGCATCGATGGAAACCGGGCAGCTTACGTTGCACTCCCCGCAGAGGGTGCAGCGATAGACCATCTCTGAGAATTTCTTCAGTTTTTCTTCATCCAGCCTCTTCGGGCCGAAAATCTTGGCCCAGAGTCCGTACTGGCTGCGGATGAAGGACTTGAAGGCTTGAATTTTTCCTCGAGGATCGATCTCCTCTTCACCCCTTTGAGCATACACAGGGCAATATTTGAGGCATTCGCCGCAGCGGGTGCAAGCATCAATCTCGACCAATTGCTTTGGAGAGAGGGCTGAAAGTTTCATGTATATTCGTTTCCGATAAATCCCTCGTTAAAGTGCCGCCGTTTGCAAAAGGGGAAAATCTGTCTCCTCCCTTTACCGAAGGGCAGGTGCGCATGACCCCAACATCGGATCTATTTCTTACCGTGCTCGGCTATTTCCGCTTTGAGCCATTCCCGGATCACTTCCGAATCGGTCATGAGATTCTTGAGCTCATCCAGGTTATCGGGTTTGATCTTAAACATCCATCCTTTGCCGTAGCAGTCCTCGTTGATCAACTTAGCTTTCTTTTCCAATTCTTCGTTCACCGCCACCAACTCACCGGTCACTACTGAAAATACTTTTCCGAGCCATTTGCCTGACTCGATCTTAGTAAAATTCTTTCCCTGAACGAGTTTTTTCCCTTCGGGAGGAAGACCTACGTAGACAATGCTACCCGCCATCTTCTGGGCATAATCACTCATCCCCATGACCACCAGATCCCCTTCCACTCGACCCCAAAAATGATTCTTGTCGTAATAAAGTCCCTCCGGAAATTCATATCCCTCAATATTCATCCCTTCACCCCCTCCTCAATAAGAATTGGAATATTGGAAAAATGGAATCAGTGGGGTAATGGGCTTAGCTAAAATCATAACCAATCTCCAAACACCAAGAATCGAACATTCGACATTTGATCAAATAGTTTTTACCCTTTTCCTAACCCAACATTCCATTATTCCATCATTCCGTTACTCCATGGTTTTCGTTTATGCTGCGTCCTTTTGCTGTCGCTCCTGATACAGTTGGGCGATGAACTCCGTAATGTTGTAGATTTCAATCTTCTGTTTTCGAAGCTTGGCATTTCTGAAATTGTGCAGACAGGAAGGACATTCCGTGAGCAAAATCTCAGCTCCTGTCTCTTCGATGATTTGGCTTAGCCGATTTCTTGAAATTTCGATCGAGTCCTCAGGAAAGGATCCCCGGAGTCCACCCCCCGAGCCGCAACACATGGCATTCTCCCTGGTCCGCCTCGGCTCCACAAAATTGGGCGCGATCTTCCGGATGATCTCCCTCGGCTCATCATAGATTCCGGCGTGGCGGCCGAGATCGCAAGGATCGTGGTAGGTCACCTTTTTATCGGTTTTTACTCCAAAGTCAAAGTCCTTGAGGAATTGAGTGATGTGTTTGACTTCCAATCCTAAGTTTTTGTAGGAAGGATGCTCTTTGAACACCCGGTAACAGTAAGGGCAAGTCGTGATCAGTGTTTTGGCTCCGGTTTTCTGAAGCTCTCGAACATTTTGCCGGGCCAAATCCTCCTTGATTTTGTAACCCACATCCTCCATCACACCACTGCAGCAGACCTCATCAATCATGGTGAAGTCAACCTTTAAAAGATCAAGAAGCCGGATGGATTCCTGAACGCTTTCTTCTTCCCGGTAAGCTCCCACACAGCCCACAAAAAGGACGTAACGGGCACTTGCCTTTTTGTGTCCCCAGTCATGCCGCTCTTCCTCTCCGTAGATATTTCCATATTTTTCAACAACCTCGCCCATTTTCTTGAAGAGGTTGTCAAAACCCATCCCCACCATATCTTTTCGTGCCGCTTTGATGACTTCTTGGGGATCTGCACCGGAGGGACAGTTGACCGTGCAATTCATGCAGGTGGTGCAGCGAAGGAGGGCCTGAGCCACTCCCTCGGTCACAGGGAGCTTTCCCTCCATGACCTCTTTCATGAGAATCATTTTTCCACGGGCATTGGTAATGGGCCTTTTGGTCAGATCAAAGATGGGACAGACGGCCCGGCAAAAGCCACAGCGGGAGCACTGGGTTATTGCCTTGCGCCGTTTTTCATCAAATTGCAATTGATCAGCCATTTTATCACCTAATGCATACCCCGCGTCAGCCCCACCCTCTTCCCCCGAGGGGAGAGGGGAAGGATGAAGGGCTTTCTTGCCATCACGCTATACAGCTCATTAAGCCATCTAGCCATCCAGCGCTCTTTTTCCTGGGTTCATGATGTTATTAGGGTCCAGGGTTTTCTTAATCTGCCTCATCAATGCCATCTCGACGGGGTCGTGTTCCAATGTCATGTAGTTTGCTTTGGAGAGGCCGATGCCGTGTTCACCCGACAGGGTTCCATTGAGAGAGATGGCGAGACGAAAAATTTCTTCCTCGACCTTTTCCGTCTTCTCCACTTGTTCCGGATCGGATTCATCGTAAAGGATTTGTGGATGAAGGTTTCCGTCACCGGCATGGCCATAGGTCGCTACCACCAGACCGTGTCTCTGAGCAATCTCTTGGATTCCTACCAGGAGATCGGGTATTCTGGAGATGGGAACGGTGACATCATCCAAGACAAAGCTATGGCTGACCCGGGCAAGGGTGGCATAAGAGGACTTGCGGGCCTTCCAGAGATTAAGTCGATCCTTCTCATCTTTGGCTGTCTTGACGAGGCTGGGGTTGTTTTGTTTGAGAATTCGCAGAACAACTTCCATCTGGGCCTCTACTTCTTCCCAGGTATATCCATCCGTCTCCGTCAAAATCATTGCTTCCGCCTCAGGGAGATCGAGGTCCGTATTCTCTTTGATGGATTTGAGCGTCACTTTATCCAGGATCTCCATCACGCTTGGCAGAACGCCGCTGGTCATGGTCTGGAAGATAGCTTTTCCCGCATCCTCCAATTTGGCATAAGTGGCTACGGCGGTCATGGCATGACGGGGGAGGGGATTGATTTTTAACGTGACCTCCGTGATCACTCCCAGCGTCCCCTCCGCCCCGATGAAGAGCTTGGCCAGATCATAACCGGAGACGCATTTCATTGTGTAAGAGCCCGTGTGCATCACCTCTCCCGTTGGCAAAACGACCTGAAGGCCGAGGACATAGTCCCGGGTGGTGCCGTACTTGGCTCCCTTGATTCCACCCGCGTTGGTGGCCACATTTCCTCCGATGGTGGCAACGGTGCTGCTCGCTGGGTCTGGAGGAAAGGTAAAACCATGTTTTGCCAATTGCCTATTGAGATCGTCACAGACGACTCCGGCCTGAACACGGGCGTAGCGATTCTCAATGCTTATTTCAAGAATTCGATTCATCCTGGATAGATCAAGGATGATTCCACCCTGGACGGGAACGGCTCCTCCACTGAGACTTGTGCCTGCTCCTCGAGGAACAACGGGAATTTTATATTCATTGGCAAACTTGACAATTTCAGCTATCTGTTCGGTTGACTCAGGCCAGACGGCCGCATCGGGTCGATGGACATTCATCGAGGCGTCATAACTATAGGGAACCAACTCCTCCAGCTGATCGGTGAAATGATCAGCTCCAACGATCTCAATCAGTTTTTCTTTTGCTGACATCCCCTATGGGCTCCTTTTCCATATTTAATATTAATTATAACCCTTTGGCAAAGACCCTCTCAATCATTTCCTCATTTTTATTCCTTCGGGTCCTTGGATGCCTTTACCTCTAACTCGACATAATTCAGGTGTTCGAGGGTCCTTTCTCTGGCTTTATCAGGAGAGTGGTTCTTAATGGCACTGAACATTCGATTATGGTGGTCGAGCAATTTCTTTACCTTTGATCGGTCTTTAAAAACCCTTGCCACAGATTCCCTGAGAAGATCATAGATCGTGGACATGATATGGATTTGGATGGTGTTATGGGTTGCCTGGGCAATGCTCAGATGAAAGTCGGCATCTTGCTTTTCCCAGGACCGTCCCTGCTCAAAGGCTTTTCTCATCTCCTCAAGGATGTTCTCCAATCGTTTAATGTCCTCTTCTGTAGCCCTCTGGGCGGCAAGAAAAGCACCCCAGGCCTCCATGGCTTTTCTTACCTCAATCAGGTCGAAGATCTTCTGGGTATCTGTCTTGATCAGTAAGGAGAGGGGATTCTGCATACTCTCTGATGCCACGGATTTGATGAAAGTCCTTTTTCCCTTTACCTCCAAAAAACCCATTGCGACCAGGGTGTTTAAGGCTTCTCTGAGGGACGGACGACTCACGCCAAATTCTTTGACGAGATCTCTCTCGGGAGGAAGGCGATCTCCGGGCTTTAGCTTTCCCTCACTGATAAGGGTTTTCACCTGATGAACAATCTCATCAGAAACTTTAGTATGTTTAACGGATTTAAACGTGTGAAACTCCCCTCCCAATTTCACGGAGAACCATTGCATTTCTCTCATTTGTAAAATGGTCTTACCATTTTTAAATTAAACTCATTTTTTTGTCAAGTTTTAAATTGGCAATCCGAAGGTCTGAAATCTCTGATGACACAGATAAGATCCGCTGCTGCGGTAGGAAGGCATCGAAAAAAGAAGGGATCTGTGTAGTGATTTTTGAAATCTGAAATCAACAAGCTTCAAAAAGGATTGAGAAGATTGGGCGGGGTTTTTCCCGTGAGGGCAGCGACCAGGTTTTGGGCCGCTAACATCGCCATCTTTAAACGGGTTGCTTTAGAAGAACTGGCGATGTGGGGAGCGAGAACAACGTTTTTCAATTCAAGAAACCCCGGATTCAATTTGGGCTCATTTTCGAAGACATCCAGACCGGCGCCGGCAATGGCTCCTGAACGGAGCGCTTCGATCAATGCGGCATCGTCTACCACGCCGCCACGCGAGGCATTGATGAGAATGGCCGTAGGTTTCATTCTCTCCAATTCCGGTTTCCCGATGAGGTGGTGCGTGGCAGAGGAATAGGGGACATGGATGGTCACAATGTCAGCCTGCGCCAGCAACTCATCCTTGTTCACAAAACTTGCTCGGCACGCCTGTTCAATCTCTGAAGCAGCTCGCCGGACATCGTGATAGATCACTTTCATCTCAAAGCCGATGGCGCGCCGTGCCACCACCTGACCGATGCGCCCCAGGCCGAAGATGCCCAGCGTCGCGTGGTGGACATCAAGGCCGAGAAACTGCTTCAGCTTCCAGCCGTCCCACTCGCCTTTGCGTACGTAGGCCTCTGCTTCAGTCAATCGCCGCGCTGTGGCAAGAATCAGCGCCCAGGTGAAATCTCCGGTGGTATCGTCCAGCACCCCAGGGGTATTGGTGGCCATGACCTTTGCTTTGGTGCATGCTTCAAGGTCAATGTTATTATAACCGACGGCGATATTGCACACTGCTTTTAAGTTCGGACACCGTGCTAATAACGCCGGGTCAATTCTATCCGTTAGGGTAATCACGGCGCCCTGCTTGTCAGAGAGCTTCGTCGCCAGGGTTTCAGGATTCAATCGGTATATCTGACTGATTCGAGGTCACCTCAAAATATTGAGATAAATATTCCAGAACCTCATCAAACACTTCCCGAGTCACCAGTACTTTCGGTTTCATGATGCCGTCACCTTCAGTGGTCTAATCAACCTTGGGAGCCTTTTTGACCCGGCGGTCTTTTGTAAGAATCTGCCCTTCAGCGAAGAGAAACACGACGCCGACAAGAAAGACAAAGCTGCCGGCTAACGCAAAGATAATTTGGACGTATGTCGGCGGCTCAAAAATACTTATAAGAGATAACCCCGCCGACTGCAATAACTATGGTAGCGACCCCACCCAGCTTTTCCCACATATTTAACCTCCCTGCATACGTGATTCAGAAAATTGAGCTAATCTGCTCCGACGACGGGCGCGGAGCATTTGTTTCAACATCTTCAGTTGTTCAGCGTCTGGTCACAGACTCATCTTGTGTGCTCCGGATCGCTTATTGATCCGCTGCTTTCCCGAAGTGCACCATGACGAAAATCATGAGACAGCCCACGGCTATCACAAGACAAAAAATGATCATGGAATGCACGGGCAGTTTGGTGATCAACGACCACAGAATGAAATTACCAGCGACGGCGCCGGTCACAGACAAAAAATGTCGCATCTTCTTCCTCCTGATGTAGGTTATAGTGATTCAGTACACCCCCGCTCCGAGATCGCGGCGCAGAAGCCGGCGTCATTACTTGTACACCAAGCCCGGCACCCACAGGCCGATCTGCGGGAAGAGGTAGAGCAAAAATATCGCCAAACACTGGATCACCATGAACGGCATCATCCCGATGAAGATCTGGTTCAGCGTCACGTGCGGCGGCGCCACCCCCTTCAGGTAGAAGGCGGCCATCGCCACCGGCGGCGAGAGGAACGCCGTCTGGAGGTTCAGGGCCACCAGCAAACCGAAGAAGAGCGGATCGATGTTGAAGTGCGCCAGGAGCGGGATGAAGATCGGCATGAAGATGACGATGATCTCGGTCCACTCCAGCGGCCAGCCCAGAAGGAAGATGATCACCTGCGCCAGGAGCATGAACTGGGTCGGCGTCATGTCCATCGATTTCACCCAGTTGTTGATAATCTCCTGACCGCCGAGGAGGGCGAAGGCCGCCGCGAAGATGCTCGAGCCGACGAAGAGCCAGCATACCATCGCCGAGGTCTTGGCGGTAAGGAAGACCGATTCCTTGACGACGGTGAAATTGAGCTGTTTGTACGCGGCCGCCAGGACAAACCCCCCGAAGGACCCCATCGCCGCCGCCTCGGTCGGGGTCGCGAGCCCCACGACGATCGTCCCGAGGACCCCGAGGATGATCAGGGCCAGCGGGAAGAACGATCCGAGGAGCATCTTGAAGATCTCGAGACGTGCAAAGGTGAAGATCGCATAGAAGATGACCGTCCCCGCCGCGAAGACGCCGAAGGTGATCCAGAACACCAGCGGGGCGGGATCGCGTCCGGGTGCGGCCGGTACCACTGGTGTCGCCGGCTTTACCTCAGCGGGCGGCTTTGGGGCCTCGGCCGGTGCGGCCGGGGCGACCTGTGCCGTCTGACCGGGTTCTGCCGGGGGTTCCTGCAAGCCACCCTCGGCTTGCGGTTCCTGGAGACCCCGCCGTGTCGGTCGAGACCTCCTCAGACGATTCCGCCGCGAAACCCATCTCCTGAACGCCCGACGTATCCACAAGCGAAGGTGCCGTCGTCCAGAGGTAGACAATCAGAACGAGGAGAGAGGCCGCCACCAGGGGAAGTATGGCGATCACCAGGTGGGTGAGGAGCGTCTTCATCGGGACGTCGGCGTTCCGCTTCCCCTTGATCGCACCGATCAGCCCGACCATGACGTTGTTGGATTTCTTCGAGATCACCTCCGCGAACTTGGGCAGCTCGACGCGCTGCTCCTCCTCGGAGAGCGGCGGGGCGGTTTTCGGATTGAGCTTTGCGGAGATGATGATGTAGCCGAGATAGAGGCCGGTCAGCATGAAGCCGGGTAAGAACGCCCCGGCGTAAAGCTGGACGACCGAGACGCCCGCGGTCGCGCCGTAGAGGATCAAAAGGACCGACGGCGGGATCAGGATGCCGAGGGTTCCCCCCGCGGTCACGACCCCCGCCGAGAGGCGGATGCTGTATCCGGCCTTGAGCATCGCCGGAAAGGCGAGAAGGCCCATGAGCGTCACGCACGCCCCGATGATGCCGGTGGCGGTGGCGAAGATCGCGCAGGTGATGACCGTCGCGACGGCGAGCGACCCGGGGATTCGGGAGGTCGCCAGGTGGAGACTCTTGAAGAGCCTGCCGATCAGGTTGGCCCGTTCGACAAGGTACCCCATGAAGACGAACAGCGGTATCGAGATCAGTACGTCGTTGTTCATGACGGCATAGGCTCGCTGCGACACCAGATCGAACGTGTGGGCCAACGCCGTATTCGGGTTTTGGCTGTAATAGGAGAAAAAGGCGAACATCGTTCCCATCCCCATGAGGGTGAAGGCGGTGGGAAAGCCGAGCATGATCGCGATGACGATCATCGCGAGCATCAGGAGGCCCAAGTGGCCGGTCGTCCACTGTGACAGCGGGGGCATCGCCCAGAACACACCGATCACCACCAGCGCCATAATCGATATTCCAAACCAAGCTTCTTTTCTCATTTGTCGCCCCCTTTTCCGTGCGTCACAAACTCATCGAGCTTCGCGATATCCTCGTCGGTGACGTGCACCGTCGCCTTCAGCTTCTCGACGTCGACCTCCTCGACGTCCTGGATGCGCGAGGGCCACTTGCCGGCCTTGAGGCACAGGACACAGCGGACGATCTCGACGAAGCCCTGCACGAGGATGAACGCCCCGGCAATGGGGATGATCGTCTTGAAGTGGTAGAGCGGGGGACCGTCGGCGGTGATGCTCGAATGCTCGAAAATCCTCCAGGAGTCGCCGGCATAGTAGTAGCCGGCCCAGATGAGGGCGGTCACCCCGGGGAGGAAGAAGAGGATGTAGAGCGTCAGGTCGAGGGCGGCCTGCACACGCGGCGGGAAGAAACCGTAGAGGACGTCGCCGCGGACCATGCCGTTCTTCGAGAGGGTGTAGGCGCCTGCCATCATGAACAGGGTCCCGTACATCTGGAGCATGATATCGAAGGCCCAGGAGTGCGGCGCATCGACGGCGTAGCGGGCGTACACCTCGTAGGTGATCAGAAAGGTGAGCCCCACGATGAGCCAGGAAAACGCCTGGCCGGCAAAGGTGCTGATCTTGTCAATGGTAAGCAGTAATTTCTGCATATTCGATCCTTTTAAAAAATTAGCCACCGGGACGCGAACCGCCCTGGTGGCTAATCGATGATGCTGTGAAGCCCTTAGGCCCCCTCACCCTTCCCCTCTCCCCGCTGGGGAGAGGGAGGGCAGGAGGGGAAAATCTACATATCTTTGGTTAGCCTTTCTTCGCCGGAGCCTTCGCTGGAGCCTTCTTGCCGAAGGAGTGGTTATAGGCCATGCGCCGGCCGACGTTGGTATCCATGTCCCAGGCCACCGCACGCTTGGCGAATGCTATCTGCGATTCGACGATCTCTTTGAACAGGGGGTTTTCGGCCGACTTCTTCGCCGCGATTTGGTCCCAGATCTCGAGCTGCTTCTGCAGGATCGCGTCGGGAGTCTTGTAGAACTTGACCTTAGCTTCGGTCTGTAGCCAGATATAGTCCTTTGAGTAGCGGTCGATTGCCTTCCACGACATGTCTGCAGAGGCTGCTTCCACGGCGTTGTCGATGATGGCCTTCATCTTGGCCGGCAGCGCATTGAACTTTGTCTTGTTGAACAGAATCTCGAACTGCTCGGCATTCTGGTGGAAGCTCTGCAGCATGCACACCTTCGACACGTCGGCGAAGCCGAGCAGGCGGTCGGAGGAGGCATTGTTGAACTCCGCCCCGTCGAGAAGGCCGCGGTCCAGGGCCGGCACGATCTCGCCGCCGGGCAGGGCGTTCACCGCGCAGCCCATGGCGGTGTACATGTCAACCGAAAGCCCCACGGTACGGAACTTCATACCCTTGATGTCCTCCAGCTTGCTGATCGGCTTCTTGAACCAGCCGAAGGGCTGCGTTGGCATCGGCCCGTAGAGGAACGAAACAACGTTTGCGCCAATGGATGTGTAGAGCTTCTATGGCAGTTCCTTGCCGCCGCCGTATTTGTACCAGGCGAGCAGCATGTTGGCGTCCATGCCGTAGGCAGGGCTAGACCCAAACAGAGCCAGGGCATTCTGCTTGCCGTAGTGGTAGACGATCACGCCGTGGGCGCCGTCGAGCGTCCCCTTGGACACCGCGTCCAGCACGCCGAAGGCCGGCACCACGGCGCCCGCCGGCAGCACCTCGATCTTGAGATCCCCGCCGGTCATGTCATTCATCTTCTTGGCGAAGTCGAGGGCGTACTCGTGGAAAATGTCCTTGGTCGGCCAGGTGGTCTGCCAGCGCATCGAAATCGGCCCCTGCGACTTGGCGATCATCGGGAAGCCCAGCGTTGCGGCCCCGGCGGTCACTGCGGCAGCGCCGGCGAGGAACTTGCGTCGTGAAACCTGTTTCTCTTTCGTCTTATCCTGTTTCATTTTTTCCTCCTTCTAACTTTATTTTGAAAAAAGTAAAGTCAAAATTCGCCTCTCTCTTTCAAAAAAGCCTAACCCCCTAAGAAGCATGTTAGAAAATACAGCAAACCCTTATTAAAATTTTTTCCGCTTCCCCTCCTATTTGAAATTTCACCTCCCTTCCTTTCTGTTAAGATTTTATCTCCCGTCCCCCGATGAATCCGTTATATAGGATATTCTCTTTCTTGTTTCAAGGGGTCCAAATTATTTTTCTTCTCCACTCAAATCCAGATGTAGAAAACGAAACCGTTTTTCCCAACCTGTCATTTCAATCAGACTGTTTTCTTAAATGATATTTTCTTAAGTAATTCGATCAGATGAGTCCGCTTTCAATGGGGATTTTCTGTAGTTAACCGGATTCAAAATTGGACTGACCATCAACTCTTTTTGAAGTCATGATATAACAGGCAAAATTTCATATCACGTTTAATAAATCTCTGTCAAGGGGAAAATCTCGGAAACGAAAAGCGGTCAATGAAACGGATTTGCGTTGCTCTTTTGATAATTATTAATGAGTCCATAATTGTATGGACACTGAAGACTAAATCCCTCCTTCCCTCCCTTTACAAAAGGGGGGGGATTACCCGCTCTTTGGCCGCCGGCAAGAGCTCGGCCCGAAGCAGGGCTGAGGGAGATTTCCTGAAGCATATGTCTCCTTTATTATGGACTCCTTAGTAACTCCGTTGAAGAAGCCTTGGTTTATCAGAGGAAAACATGGTGCACACAATTCATGGCTCTCCTTTCGCATTAAAAATGTTTTGGTCTGACCATTTCTATTCATCCTTCTTTTTTATTGACAAGGTTCGGCTCATTTGTTATAGAATGAAAAAATATGGGTTCAACCATGTTTCCAATTTAGCAGCCTTTAGGAGGAGGTTATGGCTCGATTATTCGAATACCAGGGAAAGCAGTTGCTTAAAGCATCCAAAGTCCCCATTCCCCAGGGCGAGGTGGCAACGACTCCCCAAGAGGCCAAGAAGATCGCCGAGAAGATCGGAAAACCCGTTGCCATCAAATCACAGGTCTGGGCAGGGGGAAGAGGAAAGGCAGGGGGGATTAAATTCGCTGAACACGCGATCGATGCCGAGATTGTCGCGAACGAGATCCTGGGATCGGAGATCAAAAAACTGAAGGTAGAAAAGGTACTGGTCGAGGAGAAGCTGGACATCGACAAGGAATATTATATAGGTGTCATCGTTGATTCCTCGAGGGAAGTCCGTGCCCCCGTCATCATGTTCAGCACGGAAGGCGGGATGGATATTGAGTCGGTCCCTTCGGAAAAGATCGCCACCATGACGGTGGACGTCCTCCGGGGTTTTCGGCTCTATGATGCCCTCAACCTTGCTCTCAAATTAAAGGTCCCGACGGCAGTTTCTTCCGGGTGTGGCCCAGGCGATCTCAGGCCTGTTCAAAACGTTCAAGGAATATAATTGCCGGACCGCCGAGATCAATCCCCTCATCATCACCAAGGACGGGAAAGTCTTTGCCGGGGATTGCCGGATGGCCATTGACGATTCCTCGGTCTATCGTCATCCCGAACTCGGCATCGAAGTCGCACGGGAGGCGGCTACTCCGCCCACGGAGCTCGATAAGATTGCATGGCGGATCGAAGAAGGAGACCTCCGGGGGACCTGCTATATTGCTCAGATGGTGACAGAAATAAAGGGGCTCAACTATGTGGGTTACCACGGGATGGGCGGCGGTGGCGCCATTCTGGGAGTGGATGGCTTGAACCGCGTGGGCCTTAAGATCCCCAACTACGCCGACACGAGCGGGAACCCGACCGCGGCCAAGGTCTATCGGGCAGCGAAGGTCATCTTTTCGCAACCCGGCATCGAGGGCTATATGCTCGGCGGATTCATGTACGCAAACCAGGAACAGTGGCACCATGCCCATGGCGTCGTGAAGGCCCTCAGGGAGGAGCTCCCCAAGAGACCTGGATTTCCTTGCGTGCTCCTGATCTGCGGCAATAAGGAGAAGGAAGCCCTTGAGATTTTGCGGGAAGGCACGAAAGATCTGCCCGGACGGATCGAGATCTACGGGGGGGACAAGGTATATGAGACCCAATTTTTGGCCGAAAGGATGAAGGCTCTCATTTTAGAGTACCGGAAGGAAAGAGGGGTAACCGAGCAGAATTCCTAAACCCGAAGCACGAAATCCGAAATTCGAAACAATTTCGAATGATCAAAATTCAAAACAAATGAATGAAACATGTTTTGGAAATTCGGTCATTCGGATTTCGAATTTGTTCGGATGCCGATGCGATATTCGAATTTTGAATTTTAGAAGCCTTACTACTTCTTGTACGATTCGATACGCAAGCGGCTAATATTGTACAGGGTAAAGGAGGAATAGGTCCATGCATTTTGAAGAACAAACGATCAAAGTGAATATCGATGAAACCAAATGCGTCGGCTGTAAAACCCACGCATGTGCAGCAGGATGTAAGCTCTTCGACCGGGGGATCCTGGTGATCAAAGACGGAAAACCGGCCCTTGCAGGTGACGCGGCTTTTGCCCGGCGGGTGGGCACGGAGTGTCTTGCGTGCGAGTATGAATGCTGGTTCAGGGGAAACAAGGCGATTACGATCGAAGCCCCGATTCCTGGATTGGAAGAATACAGAAGAAAGCATGGAGTGTTGTAAATTCCAAATGACAAATTCCAAATTCCGATAAATTCCAAGTTCCAACCGCACCATTTTCTTTAGAATGGTTTGGGGTTGGATTTGTTTGTTATTTGGTGCTTGGGATTATTCTTAGTTGGCCTATCCAGATCGGTGAAGTGGAGTGGAAGATGGCTATTTTGCTGAAGAAGGATACGAAGGTGTTAGTTCAGGGAATCACAGGGAGGGAAGGCTCGGCGCGGGCTGCATTCATGAAAGGCTATGGGACCAACGTGGTGGCCGGCGTGACACCGGGGCGCGGTGGAGAAGAGGTAAGTGGGACCCCCGTTTATAATACAATACAGGAGGCTGTGAAGACCCATGGGAGCTTTGATTTGAGCGTCACCTTCATCCCCGGGCCAAGCCTCAAGGACGCGGTTCTCGAAGCCCTGGATGCAGGAATTAAATTCATCGTGATGCCTGTGGAAAGGGTTCCTCTCTATGATATCTTGGAAATGATGGCCCATGGGAAACAGAAAGGGGCGCGCTTGCTAGGCCCGGGGTCCATCGGGATCATCAGCCCCGGAATTGCGGCAGCGGGCTGGTTGGGAGGATCTCCTGATTTTGCAAGAAGAGTGTTTGTCCCCGGGCATGTCGGAGTGATTTCCAGGAGCGGGGGACAGTCTGCCACAGTTCCGTACACGATTAAGGAAGCAGGCCTTGGGATGACCACCGTCGTTCATGTCGGAACAGAGCCCGTGGTGGGGCAGTCTTTTGCAGACATCTTGCCCCTCTTCGAAGCCGATGAGGATACCCATGCCGTTGCGATCTTCGGCGAGATTGGTGGAACAAATGAGGAAGAGGCAGCAGATGCGGTGAGGCGTAAAGAGTTCACCAAACCTCTTGTGATCTATGTTGCCGGGGCATGGGCTCCTGAAGGAATGCGGTTTTCCCATGCCAGCAGTATCGTGGAGCGAGGCAAAGGGTCGGCGAAGGATAAAGTGAAGAACCTGAAGGATGCAGGGATCCATGTGGTGGACCGACCCGATGAAATCGCGCCCACCCTCAAAAGGCTGCTAAAGGCATAAGCCTTGTTGCAGAGCAGTCGTCGTGGAGTAGATTCATTGTGGAACAAATAAATCCGAAGCACGAAATCCGGGCGAAGCATCCCGGAGGGATCAATTCGAAACAATTCCAAAATCCTAAATTCGAATGTTCCAAACTTGTTTCGGATTTTTGTCATTCGATATTGGTATTTGTTTCGGGTTTCGATATTCGAATTTCGAAATTTTAAATCAAATGGGAGGTGCATTATGACTGTTATGAGATCTGTTTTTTATATTCCGGGAAATAATGAAAAGATGATTTCCAAGGCTCCTGAGACCCCAGCTGACATCATTACCTTAGATCTGGAGGATTCCGTTCCCCCGGCCGAGAAACCCAAAGCCCGTGACATGGTCCGAGAAAATTTGAAATCTTCAGGATCAGGTGGTTCCACCGTTTATGTCAGGGTTAATAACTGGGAGACATTGATGACCAATGACGATCTCGAAGCGATTGTCCACCCAGGCCTCTCAGGAGTTTGCCTGGCCAAGTGCGGGGGTGCGGATCATGTCCAGCGTCTCGATTGGAAACTGGAAGAGTTGGAAAGAAGAAGGGGGCTGAAAGTGGGGACCGTCGCCATTCAGCTTCTTATCGAGACAGCCAAAGGGGTCATCAACGCCTATCCTTCAGCCATCGCCAGCAAGCGGGTCAATTCTCTAATCTTCGGCGCGGTGGATTATACGAAAGACATGAGAGTGAAACTTACCACCGAGGGAGATGAGCAATTGTATGCCCGGGCGCATAATGCTGTGGCTGCCAGGGCTGCGGGTTGCATTGCTATTGATTGCCCCTTCGTTGCTTTTAAGGATACAGAGGCCTTTGAGAAGAACACGCGCTTCGGCAGGCAACTGGGCTATGAAGGAAGGATGCTCATCCATCCAAGCCAGATCGAACCATCTCACAGAATCTATACACCATCCCCGGAAGATGTTGAATGGGCCAAGGGAGTTGTGAAGGTATTTGAGGAAGAGGGGATTGCCAAGGGCGCAGCAGCCGTTACCTATATGGGGAAAATGGTGGATACTCCGGTCTATGATAATGCCAGGACAATCCTTGCAACCGTGCAAGAAATAGCTGCCTTTGATGCAAAGCGAAAAAAGTAGAATCGGATTAGATTCAAGGGGACAGGCTACTTTGTTTAAACAGACAATCAAAAAAGTAACCTGTCCCCTTTTTCTTAGGGTATTTGACCGATGAGAATTATCATTGTTGGACAAGGTCCCTTTGGCGAGAAAGTATTGCAGACCTTGATTCAAAAAGGGGAGGATGTCGTCGGAATCTTCTCTCCTCCGGATAAGAGGGGCGAAGCGATGAAGGTCCTGGCTGAAAAGTCAGGAATTCCCTTCTTTCGTCCGAATTTAATGAAGGATCCCCAGGTTTATGATGCTTACTTAAAACTGAAGCCGGAACTTGCCATCCTGGCATTTGTAACCGATATCATCCCTGAAAAGTTAGCTGACGGTCCCCTCACTCGGAACCATCTGCTATCATCCTTCTATTTTACCCAGACACCGCGGTGCGAGCGCAATTAATTGGGCCATTATCCAGGGTGACACACGGACAGGTTTGACTGTTTTTTGGGCGGATAAAGGTATAGACACAGGCCCCATCTTGCTGCAAAAAGAAATAGAGATTGGTCCTGATGAGACCACAGGCTCCGTTTATTTCAATAAACTTTTTCCCATGGGAATAGATGCTGTAGTGGAAGCGGTTGAATTGATCAAAAAAGGAAAGGCTCCAAGGATCCCACAGGATGATTCCAAAGCGACGTATGAGCCTCCTTGTGATGATCGAGTGGCCTCTGTCAATTTTGAAAAATCAATCAACGACATTTACAATTTAATCAGAGGCTGTGACCCTCAACCGGGTGCTTATACGACTTATCAAGGGAAAAGGGTGAGATTTTATGAGGCGAAGATGGTCCCTTCGGCCATTCATAAGGAACCCGGCGAGATCGTCTCAATCGAAGAGGGATAGTGTTCAAATCGCTGTAAAAGGCGGAATGATACAAATTGGCAAACTCAGAGCGGACAAAGGGGAGAAGATAGGACCTGTTGAATTTGCCAAATCAATCGGTGTGAAGGTCGGAGATCGATTCGGAAAATGATAAGATTGGAATATCGGAATAGTGGAATTGCGAGGGGTTAAGGGATAAGGATTTCCATATTATTCTTCATCGTTCCAACTGGCAACTCCTAGACCCTTCATCCAGTTAACCTATTTTAAGGAGGAGGTTTTATGGAACAAGAGAAGCTGAATGAAGAAATGGCGAAGATTGTGGGGAAAGAGAATGTCTTATCGTCAGAGACAGACTTGTTTCTCTACGGTTATGATGCCTCTCTCTTTCGAGGAAGGCCTGATTGTATTGTCCTTCCTGGTTCAACAGAGGAAGTTTCCAAGATCGTCAAGTTCGCCCACGAAGCAGGGGTTCATGTTGTGGGCAGAGGGTCTGGGACGAATCTGAGTGGAGGCACCATTCCGACACAGGGCGGAATCGTCATTCATTTTTCCCGGATGAATAGAATCTTGGAGATCGACATTGAAAATCAGAGGGCTGTTGTGGAACCAGCCGTCTTTACACTCGCTTTGAAAAACGCACTGGCCCGCTACGGGTATGTCTATCAACCGGACCCCGCCAGTGAAAAGGTCTCTACTTTCGGCGGAAATTTTGGAGAAAATTCTGGAGGACCGCACTGCCTCAAATATGGAGTGACGACCAATCATATCCTGGGGGCTGAAGTGGTTTTATATAATGGTGACGTGGTCCAGGTCGGCGGCAAGGCGTTAGACAATCCGGGATATGATTTAACCGGAATCCTTGTGGGCTCAGAAGGCACCCTTGGAATGGCCACGAAATTGATCCTCCGAATCATGCCAAAGCCAGAAGCGGTGAAGACCATGCTGGCCATCTACAATTCTCTTGAGGATGCAGGAAGAACAGTCTCCGCCATTATCGGCGACGGCATCGTCCCTGCCACGCTGGAGATGCTGGACAGATTAACCATCAAAGCGGTCGAGGAGTCGATCCATGCAGGGTTTCCACTGGATGCCGAAGCGGTCCTGATCATCGAGCTCGATGGACTGAAGGATGGGATGGAGAGGCTGGCTGAAAGGATCATGGAGATCTGCAGGAAAAACAATGTCCGAGAGGTCAAGGCCGCAAAAACTGAGGCCGAGAGAACCCAGCTCTGGGCGGGGAGGAAAGGAGCTTTCGGGGCGGTTGCCAGGCTTCGTCCAAACTATCTCGTCTGTGACGGGACCGTTCCCAGAACAAAACTTCCTGAAGTTTTGACCCAAGTGATGGAGGTTGGCAAGAAGTATAACCTTTCCATCGCAAACGTATTCCATGCGGGAGACGGAAATCTTCATCCTCTGATCCTGTTTGATGAAAGAGATGACGAGGAGTTGAAGAAGGTTCATTTAGCGGGCTCGGAAATCATGAAGCTGTGTGCCGATGCGGGCGGGACGATCAGCGGCGAGCATGGCATTGGTACAGAGAAGAAGAAAGAGATGCTCTTCGTCTTTACGCCTCGCGACATTGACGCCATGAAGAAGGTGAAGATGGCCTTCGATCCTGAAGACGTTTATAATCCGGGAAAGGTCTTACCGGAAATATAAATTACGCTAAGCGCTTAGCGCTATGCGCATAGCGTAGAGGCTCCTTTGAAATTTTAAGCAATTACCCATGATGACTTTACTGCCATTTTTGTCATTCCCGCGAAAGCGGGAATCCAGTAATTTCAAGTTCTTCTGGGCTCCTGCTTTCGCAGGAGTGACGTCTTTTCGATTTTTTACGAGACCATCATTAATAGTAAGGCCGTCATTCCCGTGGAAACGGGAATCCAGTGTATTATCAATATTCTGGATTCCTGCTTTCGCAGGAATGACAGAAAGAGGAAAAGTTTTATAGGTTTAACATTTATAGGGTAAAGGAGATTTATTATGCCCAAGACGGATAGACTTTTTATCAAATTAAAGGAAATTGTTGGAGAATCCCATATCATTCAAGATCCGGATAAGCTCAAGGTCTATGCCATTGATGGAAAGAAACCGAAAGTGGTCGTTACTCCGGGGACGATCGATGAGGTTTCAAAGGTTGTTGCCTATGCCAGTCAGCAGCATTTCTCTATTGTTCCGAGAGGAAATGGAACGAAAATGGGAATGGGTGGAATTCCGAAAAAGATCGACATCCTTCTTTCCACCGGCAGGCTTAATCGGATCACGGATAGGGACTGCGAAAATCTCACCCTTTCTGCGGAAAGCGGATTGACCCTGGGCGAAGTTCAGCAGGGTTTAGCGAAAGTCGGAAAGGGATATTTTCTTCCTCTCGATCCACCCTTTACGGATAAAGCCACTTTGGGTGGCATTGTGGCGACCAACTCCAGCGGGCCCAAGCGGCTGCTTTACGGCACGGCCAGAGATATGATGATTGGGGCCAAGGCTGTCTTTCCCAATGGGGATATCGTCGTTTCTGGCGGGAAAACGGTTAAGAATGTTTCCGGCTATGACATGTGTAAACTCCTGATCGGCTCTTACGGAACGCTGGGTATACTCTGTGAAATGACTTTTAAACTCCTTCCTCTCCCCGAAAAAGAGGCAACCTTATTGCTTTCTTTCTCGGAACTTGAGGAGGCAGATGGCTTCGCTCGCGAGATGAGAGGTTCTCAGTTGATTCCCTCGTCGTTGGAGATCCTCAATGCCAAGGCTGTTCAGAAGATGAAATATCCCGTGTCCATGCCTCCCAATGGAAATTTTCTCGTGGCCATCGGGGTGGAAGGGGTTACTGAAAGCATTGACAGACAAATCTCCGAGATGAGTGAGATAGGAAAGAAACATGGGGTTCTTGAAGCAGTGACTCTGGATTCAGATAAACATCTGGCGTTTTGGATTGCAATCCGCGACTTTAGCTATGGGTTGATCCAGGAATACCCAAATGCAATCTCCCTGAAATCTAACTTCTTAATCTCTAAATCCGGGGAGATGCTAGGGGAGTATGAAAAAATCGCCCAGGGACTGGGAATAGATTGTGCCTTCATCTCTCATGCGGGGAATGGAATCCTGTACTCCCATATCCTACCGGGTAAGAATTTTCGTTCAAAGGTTGAATCCTTCGTTGAATTGATCGAAAAGCTGACTGCTGAGGCGGTGAAATATGGAGGTGGTCTGGTGGTGGAATCGTCTCCTCTTTCCATCAAGAAGAAGGTAGACGTATGGGGACAATCCCGAAGTGATTATCTGGTTGCTCGCCGATTGAAAGAACAAATAGACCCAGCAGGGATTCTGAATATAGGCCGATTTGTGGGAGGAATCTAGAAAAGATGAAATTCTAAATACGAAGCTCGAATTTCGAAACAAATACGAATGTTCAAAGTTCAAATGTCCAAAAACAGTTTTGAATTTTGAAATTGAGATTTAGGGTTTATTTCGAGTTTCGATATTCGGATTTCGAATTTTTCGATCATCCCCTTGAATCTGACTAATCTATGTAAGGAGTTAAAGATGAAACAGGAAGAACTGAAAACATTATTATATGACGAGATCGCCAAATGCAATCGATGCGGTTTCTGTCTGGCTCACTGCCCGGTTTATACGGTTAAAGGAAGGGAATGGGCAACCCCGCGGGGGAAGAATGCCCTTGTCAGAGCGATCATCGAGGGCAAAATCGGTTGGACCCCCGAAATAGAGGAGACCCTTTTCCGATGCACTGGGCTGCAGGCTTTGTACGCAAACCTGTTTTCCTGCGGTGGAGACCAACCAGGGGGTTCTTGCAGGAAGAGCCTGTTTAGCGGATATGAAGCAATATCCAAAAATTGTGGATCGGGTTTCGAAGGCCGTTGAGAATAATTTCAATATTTCGGACGAGCCGAATGAGGAGCGAATTGCATGGGTGGAATTCATCAAGAATGCTCCGGATCACATGTATCAGAAGGAAAAGGCAAAGGTTCTCTACTTCGTGGGATGTGTGGCTTCTTTCTTCCCTCTCGTCCAGAAAATTCCTCAGGCTTTTGTTCAAATCCTGGACAAAGGTGAAGTGGACTTCGCTACCCTTGGAGGAGAGGAGTGGTGCTGTGGTTTTCCTCTTATCCAGATGGGGATGCCCGATAAGATGCAGAAACTGATCGACCACAACCAGGAGAAGGTCCAGCAGCTTGGGGCGGAGACGGTCGTTTTTGCTTGTCCCTCGTGCTATCACACATGGAAGGAGAAATACAAGATCAACGCCGAGATGCTCCATTCGACTCAGTTTATGGAGAGGTTGATCACCGAGGGGAAGATTAAATTCAATAATGGCTTCAATAAAACAGTAACTTATCATGATCCCTGCGATTTAGGAAGAAACAGCAAGGTCTTCGACCCACCGAGAAACATCCTGAAGGCAATCCCTGGCCTTAAGCTGGTGGAGATGGCAAACAACCGGCAGTTGTGCATCTGCTGTGGAGGTGGAGGAGACCTCGAGATGATCGACCCGGAGCTTTCTGCCGCCATTGCTGAGAGGAAGATTCAGGAGATTAAGGATACAGGGGCTGAAGTGGTGGTGACATCCTGTCAGCAATGTATCCGGACCATCTCGGGTTATGCTCGAAAACACGAAATTGATCTTAAGGTGATGGATATCACCGAAGTCGTCCTGGAGGCGATGGGCTAAACGTATCGTAACACTTTAGGCTACCTCTAAAAATGTCATTCCTGCGAAAGCAGGAATCCAGAAGTCCCTGACAACACTGGACTCCCGCCTGCGGGGGAGTGACAAATTAGTAATTATTAGAGGTGGCCTTTAGTGTCTCCTTCGGGGATGGTGGGAACCCCTCGCCTTGAGGCGAAGTACAGACTTTGCGAAATGGTAGGTCAACCCTTGGTGACATATCCTTCATGGGATTGGAATGAGGCCGACCATGAGCATCTGAGCAATATAGCATCAGAATTGTCATTCCCGTGGAAACGGGAATCCAGGACGCTGAAGAAGAAAACTGGATTCCTGCTTGCGCAGGAATGACGACACAAGAAGGAGAATCAGTAAGGTCGACTTGAAGTCGACCCGTTTTCGGACCCCTCGCCTTCAAGGCGAGGGAGGATTCAGTATCTTTTCTCTGCCGAATGCAGGCAAAGGGAAGCAGGGAGGGGATTTAAGAGCCTTATATCACACAGCCAAATAGACCGACAGGGGAAAGATCGTCCTCGCATGGCGGAACAAAATAAAACAACCAAGGAAATCCTTCAGGCGAAGCTGGCAGGGAGAAAGCGGACTCCTCTGTACGATCGTCACACCCTTGAAGAATTGCGCCAGGGGTTTCAAGAGTGGAAAAATAGTGTCGTCCGCGAAGAAGACCAGCAGAATTGGCATACCACCCCTCACACACTCTTGGGTTCCGAGATTCCCAGGGAAATGCTCTACACGCCGCTCAGCAATCCGGATTTTGATTATACGGAAGATTTGGGCCATTCAGGTCAGGAACCTTTTACCCGGGGTGTTCACGCCAACATGTACCGGGGGAAAGAGTTCACCATGCGGCAGCTCACGGGTTTTGGGGGACCCGAGGAAACAAACCAGAGGATCAAATTCATGCTGGCTCACGGGGGGACAGGGGCCAATGTTCTTTTCGACCTTCCCACCATTCAAATGTATGACTCTGATGATCCGTTATCCAAAGGGCAGGTCGGCATGTCCGGGGTGGCCATTGATTCAGTGGAGGATATGGATCTGGTATTCAAAGACATTCCTCTCGACAAGATCACGGTTTCATTGGTGACCCATTACCCGTCGAATACGGCGATCTTATTTCCCATGTACCTGGCCCTGGCAGAGCGAAGAGGCATCCCCTGGGATAAACTGCGCGGCAGTGTTCAGAATGATATCACGTTGGAGGAAGTGGTGCGCAGCGGCCCGGAATACATTCCCCCTGGAGATTGCTTCAGGATCCAATGTGACAACATCGAATTTATCAGGCAGAACGTGCCTCTTTGGAATTTCGTTACTTATAACGGCTACAATCTGCGGGAGTTTGGAACGTCAGGTGTCACCGAGATGGCAGTAGCTGTGGCGAATGCTATCTCGACCATAGAAGAGATGCTCCGAAGAGGGCACGATGTGGATTGGATTGCTGAGAGATTAGCATTTTTTTGGTCTCCTGCAAGCGATTTCTTTGAAGAGGTGGCAAGGTTAAGGGCGGTCAGAAGACTCTGGTATAAAATAATGAAATTTCGATTTGACGCAAAGAGTCAGAGATCGATGTGGATGAGATGTCATGTGCAGACATCCGGCGTTTCTTTGATGAGGGAGGAACCGTTAAATAACGTCATCCGGGCCGCTTACCAGGCCTTGTCCGCTGTATTCGGGGGGGTTCAATCGTTACACGTGGATTCCTATGATGAGGCTTATTCCGTCCCCACGGAGGAAGCCGCATTGCTATCGTTACGAACACAACAGATAATTCAGGCGGAGACCGGGATTACGGACGTGGTAGACCCCCTGGGAGGCTCCTTCTATGTCGAAGCCCTGACGAACGAGATAGAGACGAGAATTCTCGATGAGGTGGATGAGATTGAGAAGGTGGGTGGTTATGTGACGGCGATAGACAGAGGCTGGATACACAAGAAGATTGCTGAATTTTTCTATAATGAAAGGAGCATGGTTGAGAAGGGCCATATCAAATTGGTCGGCTATAATATCTACCAATCTCCTGTCGGGCTTCCTCCCATTCATGTCTTCGAATATCCTGAGGGTGTGGAGGAAAGGCAGAAGGCGAGATTAGCGAGATTGAGAGAACAGAGAGATAACGAGAAAGTCAACACTGCTCTCGCTGCGCTTGAAGACGCTTGCAAGAGAGGAATAAACGTGGTTCCTTACACCCTTCAGTGCGCCAAAGTGGGTTGCTCGGAAGGAGAGATGTTCAAAGTATTTAAGAAGGCGTTTGGGCCATGGAAGCCGCCTGTATTTTGGTGAAGGTAATGAGGTGTTAGGGATAGATGGCTGGGCAGATAAAGGTGTTATTGTCGAAGCTCGGTTTGGACGTTCATAATCGGGGAGTTATCACCGTAGCTAAGGAATTGAGAGATGCGGGGATGGAGGTCATTTACATTGGCAATTCGCTCCCGAAGGAGATCATTCGCACGGCGATTCAAGAAGGTGTCGATGTCATCGGAGTCAGCTCTCTTGGAGGCGCCCATCTGACGCTGGGGGGTGAGCTGATTGAGGAAGCTAAGAAAGAAAGGCTCGAAGAATCTATGGCATTCGTGATCGGGGGTGTTTTTTCGACATCGGATGCTGAAAAACTGCGAGGAATCGGTTTTGACGGCACATTTGTACCCGGAGCGACAAGGGAGGAAATCGTGTCATCGATACGTAAAATTGTTTCTGACAAAACCGGCAGACGATCGTGAACGTCTCTTTTTAATTTGCCGAAGCAAAGGAGAAGGAGGTGCTCTCTTGTAATGAAAAAATGGCCGCCCCAGTACGATCGTTCTTATAGACCTTCCCCGAAATCCAAATTCTGGTTTAAGGATTTGGAAACCATGGACCCTGAAGAGAGGGAGCAGAAAGTCATCCTGCCAAAGCTTCGGGCACAGCTCAAGTATGCCTACCAAAAATCCGGTCTTTACAAGAAAAAATGGGATCATACAGGAATAAAACCAGAAGACGTTCGATCTCTCGCGGACTTTGAACAGATTCCCTTTTTGACGAAAGAGGAAATTCGGCAAGATCAGAGAGAGAATCCTCCTTTTGGTACCAATTTATGTACTTCTCTGAAGGATCTGGCGCGGGTCCAGGGGACGTCGGGAACGACAGGCAAACCGACTGCCTTCGGGATCAGCAAAGGGGATATGGAGCGCATCGCCGAAGCTCATGCTCGGGCAATGTGGGGTTTTGGTATGCGTCAAGAGGATATTGTCTTTATCGGCTCCTTTTTTAGTCTCTACATGGGAAGCTGGGGGGCATTGGCGGGTGCTGAACGTCTGGGTGCTGTTGCCTTTCCTTTTGGCGCCGGCGTTCCGGGGCAGACCGATCGAGCGATCGAATGGATGAAGGAGGTGAAGCCCACCATTTTTTATGGAACGCCTTCCTTCAGCCTCTACCTGGCTGAAAGGGCAAAAGAGAGAGGTGTGGATCCTGCCAAAGATTTTAATTTCCGCATTCTTTTCTTCTCGGGAGAACCCGGGGCGGGCGTTCCATCCACCAAGAAAAGAATCGAGGAAACCTATGGTGGAATTTGTATCGATTCAGGTTCGACTGCAGAAATGACGCCTTGGATGGCTAATTGTGAATGTGAATACCGAAAAGGGATGCACTTGTGGCAGGATATTGTCTACGCAGAATTGGTAGACCCGAATACAAAAAAGAGGGTGCCTTACGGCAAAGAGGGGGTTACGGTTTATACCCACCTGGAGCGGTCGTCGCAGCCGATGATCCGTTTTTGGGCGGGAGACATATCTCAGTGGGTGGATGATCCGTGTCCTTGTGGACGAACCTATCCGCGCCTTCCAAGAGGGATCTATGGAAGGGCAGACGATATGTTTGTCGTGAGGGGAGAAAATGTCTATCCGAGCGCGATCGAAGATGTGATCAGAAGCATCGAAGGATTTGGGGATGAGTATCGGATCGTGATTACCAGAGAAAAGACGATGGACGAGCTTATTGTCCAGGCGGAATATTTGAAAGGAGTTGATTCCAGGATCATCCCTGAATTAAAGAAAAAACTTGAAGCGGAGTTAAAGGCACGCGGTCTCCGGGCAGTGGTTCAGATGGTGGAACCGGACCAACTGGAGAGGACTGAATTTAAGGCGAAAAGAGTGATCGACAAAAGAAGCCTGTATGATGAAATGACGAAGCAGAAATATACATGACGACGTAAGTTTTGCACGGTTTGTCATTCCGGGCTTGACTAAGCCTGCCCCGTGCTTGATACGGGGGAATCCAGTACGTTAAATACTGGTTCCCTGCTTTCGCAGGAATGACGCATTTCTGTGATTTATGACGCTGGAATGAAATTGCAATGATTCCTCTCCCTGGGAGAGATAGTCACTTGAAAAGGTGAGGGGGAATTCACAGGACGAAAGAGATGCTTAGCTAATAGAAAGATTAAGCTTGACAAAGACACTTTAATTACATTAGTATAACCCTTCGATAGTAGATGGTCAGACCAATTTTGAGTTCTTTAACAGGAGAAAAACTTTTTAGAGGAGGCCGAATTTAATTAAATCTGATAGCGGAAGGAGGTGGACTCTTCGGCAGGGGGTAAGTCATTTCTTTCCTTAACCCTTTTACAAAAGGAGGATGGCATGAGTAAAAAAATGAAGGAAGACAAGACAAGTGAGGAGAAAGTTTCTCGGCGTAGGTTTTTAAAGACGGCGGCAGCCACAGCCGGTGTGACTGCGGCAACGATGGGGGTTCCTGCGTTTCTAAAGCACGCTTCAGCTGCTCCCATAAAAATCAAGATGCAGACGGCATGGGACGCTGGTACCATAGGCTTTACAGAATTTCAGAAATTCTGCAAGCTCGTAGGGGAGATGTCTGAGGGTCAATTGACCATTGAGGGGTTTCCTGCAGGGGCAATCGTAGGTACGTTCGAGATGTTCGATGCGGTGAAAGCCGGAGTGTTTGATGCTTATCACAGCTTCGACGTTTACTGGGTGGGAAAACAACCTGCATGCACGTTCCTTTCTTCCTATCCGTTCTCTCTGGATCGACCGGACCAGTGGGAAACATGGTTCAGAGAGCTGGGTGGATTGGAAATAGCGCGAGAAGCCTATGGCCAGCACAACATGTATTATCTTGGCCCCATCCAGCACGATGACAACCTGATTCATTCCAAAGTGCCCATCCGCTCGTTTGAGGACTTCAAAGGAAAGAAGATCCGTTACCCTGGTGGCATCATTGCTGATATCTATCGTGCAGCCGGTGTCTCCACGGTTCTGCTTCCGGGTGGCGAAGTCTATCCGGCCCTTGAAAAGGGCGTCATCGACGCTTCAGACTTCGTGGGAGCCGCGGTCAACTACAACCTGGGCTTTGGTGAAATCGCCAAGTACATTATCATGGGCCCGCCTTCCACACCCTGTCTCCATCAACCTGTTGACTTAATGAGCATCGAAATCAATATGAATTCATGGAAAAAGATTCCGAAACATTTTCAACTGATGCTGGAAGCAGCGGTGACAATGCACTCCTGGATGCAGTACACCGCTATCCAGAAAGCGGATCTCAAAGCTTTTGACGATTTCCAGACGAAGCAGAAGGTTACTGTCATCCGGCTCAAAGACTCTGATATTGAAAAGTTCAAAAAGTTTGCGCCACCCCTGTGGGTGACAGTGGGCTAAGAAAAATCCTCTTGCTTTGAAGGCTTTCAAGTCTCAATGGGAGTTCTTGAAATCTATTAAAGTCGGCTACTATACAGAAGCGGATATGGTTGATGCGCAGGGGAAGAAAATAACACTTTAAAGAGTACAGGGGAGGGGGAAACTAGATTCATTCTAAGTCCCTCTCCCCATTTTATGTGTAATTGCCCATGGCCATTAGGCCATTGACGAACCATGAAAATCATTCACCTTACGTTACTCCCCTTTAGCAAAGGGGGGTAAGGGGGGATTTGAAAGCTATTTTCTATCTAATGAATCAATAGGAATAAAGATCACCTGAGGAGAAGGGTATGAATGGGCTGAATAAATTTATGATGGCTGTGAACAAAACCAATATCTTTGTCGGGAAATTGATGGTTGGAGTGACCCTTTTGGCTGTCTTTGTGATCACCTTTGAGGTGTTGCTGCGTTATATTTTTAACCGGCCGACAAACTGGGGACATGAGACCATGATCCTCATGTTTGCAATTTTCTACTGCGCTGCTGCCGGCTACGCCCACTACTACCGCGCGCACGTGAGAGTGGACGTCTTTTATTCTACCCGCTCTCCAAGAACGAAAGCCTACCTCGATTTGATCACCTCTGTGTTTTTCTTTCTCTTCGCAATCGTATTTATCTACACGAGCTGGAATTTCTACTGGAGTTCCCAGACGATGGAGGCCGGGGCCAAGATATTCGGCATCGTCGTTCCCGGAGAGCTCTCCTTCACAGACTGGGCGCCGCCCTATTATCCCGTCAAGTTCATGATGCCCCTTGGGGGATTTCTATTGTTCCTTCAGGGCATTGTCTGGCTCATCCGCGATATCCACATGGCTGCGACAGGGAGGGAAATGAAATGAATGTTGAGATGAGTATTGAGCTGATCACCATTCTGATGTTTGGATCCATGCTAATTCTTATGTTGCTTGGGCTACCCGTGGCCTTCTCCTGTGGGACGGTGGGCATCGTTTTCACTGCAATTCTGCAAGGACCTTCTGCCATAAATATTGTTCCAACGCGAATCTTCGGCCTCATGGTAAACTATCTTCTGGACGCGATCCCCCTCTTCATCTTCATGGCCTGCATCCTTGAACGCGGGGGACTGATCGGAGATATCTACGAGATGGTCCATCAGTGGCTGGGATGGCTTAAGGGCGGGGTGGCCACAGCCTCTGTTGCCGCCTGCACCATGATGGCCGCCATGGTAGGCGTCATCGGAGCGAGCGAGGTGACGATGGGGGTCATCGCTTTCCCGGAGATGCTGAGAAGAAGATACGACAAGTACATGGCTGCCGGTTCCATCCTTGCGGGCGGGACCCTCGGAATCCTCATCCCGCCGAGCGCCATGCTCATCGTATACGGTATGGTCGATAACGTTTCAATCGGCCAGCTCTACGGAGGGGCCTTTTTGCCCGGTTTTCTCCTTGCCGCCCTGTATATCGCCTATATCTCCATACGATGTTATATCAACCCAAGGATGGGACCCCCGATTCCCAAGGAGGAGCGCCTGTCTTTCTCCGGTAAGATGAAGGTCTCCATGCCGATTATCCCCGTGGCCATCCTGATCTTCCTTGTCCTTGGCACCATCCTGATCGGCATCGCGGCGCCCACCGAGGCGGCGGGTGTGGGGTGCGCCGGGGCTTTCGTCATCCTCGCCTTCCAGCGCAGACTGAAGTGGAAAGGGGTGGTCCAGGCCTGCGAGAATACCTTGAAGTCCTCGGCCATGGTCCTCTGGACCATGTTCGGGGCTAACGTCTTCGTCGCTCTTTACGTCATGGTGGGCGGCGGGAAGTTCGTCACGGACTTGCTTCTTGGAGTTGGGGACCGATGGATCATCATGTGGATCATGCAGTTCATCCTGATCTTTCTCGGCTGTTTTATCGATTGGGTGGGTATTATCATGCTCACCGTCCCGATTTTTGGTCCTATTGTCCGCCAATTGGGGTTCGACCCGGTCTGGTTTGGAGTGCTGTACGCCGTTAACCTGCAGATGTCCTTCCTGTCTCCACCTTTTGGGTATGCTCTTTTCTACCTCAAGGGGGTGGCTCCGCCGGAAATCTCAACAACCGATGTCTGGAGGGGAGCGGCTCCATTTCTCGCGCTTCAGTTCGTAGGGTTGGTTCTCTGCATGATCTTTCCGGATATCATCCTGATCGTTCCGAAATTGTTCTACAGAGGTTGATATTTGAGAATTGGGTTCATAT
This sequence comes from uncultured delta proteobacterium, assembly GCA_963711845.1. Lineage (GTDB taxonomy): Bacteria > Desulfobacterota > BSN033 > BSN033 > UBA1163 > CAVQFR01. The sequence goes on along the minus strand of CAVQFR010000014.1, from coordinate 141,301 downwards.
CGCTGGAAACGCCCCTTTCGAAAGGGGCGTTTCTGTTTATATTCCCCCCTTATCCCTTCACAAGGAAACTGTGTCATAATAGGGGAAATGCCAGGTTTGTCATGCTTCTGAACTCGTTTCAGCATCTAATAACCCCTCCCTTTTCTAAAGGGAGGCGGGAAGGGATTTAAGAAAGCTTTTTTCCAGGCAATGCTTCATGACGGAGCGTCACCCACGAAGCATGAAAATGTACTAACTATTGTCCTCCCCCTTGACGGGGGAGGATTGAGGTGGGGGTGGCCATTGTAGGTTTCCCCCTCACCCCCGCCCTCTCCCACCAGGGGAGAGGGGGATAGCAGGGTTATTTTCTGGGCAATGATAAAGAATTCTTCTGATTCCACAAAAACTTTTGTTTACCGGGCACCCTTGATTTATGCGGGTCTTTTCTACTTAATCCTGCTCGCATGGACAGTCTTCTGCGTCTCTATCATGGGAGCAAAGGGATGGATCAATTGGGTCCAACTCTTTATGGTTGCTTTTATCTTCGTCATGACCTGGTACTTCTCTCTGGGGATTTCTTACAAGGTGGAAATAAACGATGATGGAAAGTTAGAGTTGACGAGCTTCAGGAGGGTCATCAGGATCCATTCCACAAAGATAGCCGTAGTGGAGGGTCCTTACCTACCTCTCGGATTCATCCGGTTTCGGCTGGAACGGGAAAAGGCTTACCTCTTTGGTATCCCCAAAAACAGGGACCTTCAGCAGGTCCTGTCCGTCATTCGCAAAACAAACCCCGATATCAGGTTCAAAAACATAAAACTGGATAGCTGGATCTAAACCTAAATCCCCCGTATCAATTTAGCTGTTTGAAACCTCGTTATAAAATCCCTCCCAACCTCCCTTTGCCAAAGGGAGGAAAGAGATCTCCCCCGCAATCCCTCTTTAGGCATGGCGGTCAGCTGGAGCAAGCATGATCCGGTTGTCGACGGAGCCCGTTCCCTTCACCTTCAGAACGATCTCTTGTGCCAGTTTTTTGGTCACATCGCTGTCCACTCTTCCGGTCAAATGGACCTTTCCAGGCTCTTCCACTTGAACCTGGATATAGGTACCGGCAGGCCCGTAGGTCAGTCCGGCCTCGATAAGAGCCGCCTCTGCGCGGGTCTGAAGACCCATCATCTCCAAAGATTTCATCGCATCGACGGAACAGGCCTTGATTTCATTGGAACGAGCCATTGTTAAAATAGTTTCCACAGCCAATTTCACGGTAACCTTGTCCATATTAAGCACGATGTCATAAAGCTTGTCGTTCTCCCAATCTGCCTTGAAAGCAAATCGGATGAAGCTGCTCCTTTCATGATCACTATCCTCTATTGCCTTCGAAGCCGCCTCTTGGGTTATACCCTTTTCAATCAAATTTTGAATACGCTTTTCAGGCGAAGCTGTGACCCGGACATGCAGAGCGCAGTTGAAATCCCGCAAGAGGATTTGGCCCCCTCGGCCTAAAAAAACGGCATCTCCCCGGCCGGCCAATTCGTAAACCACAGAATTAAGACGATCAAGCTCAATCGCGGGTTTATGGGAAAAAAGCCGCTGGAATAGGGAAGGAGCTTTTTCGTCTATTTCTTTGACATTTTTCAGAAAGCCCATCTCCCGCGCCGCATTCTCAATGGCCTCCGTGTCGTAGAATCTGTATCCCATTTTTTCCGCAACCTGTTTCGCGATCGCAGTTCCATTGGCCCCCATTTTTCTCGAGAATGTAATAAAGTGCATGTTGAGTCTCCTTTGCAGGCTTTTTTGATCTCATTCAATCTTATTAAGGGGCGAACGGGGCTGTCAAGTTAAAAAAATGGGTCTTTCCCGAATTAAAGGAAACTATCCCCCAGAGTCAGAGACCGTCGAACCTTGTAAGTCTTCACTACATGCGGCGCTTTCCTAATCGCAGTTAGCTGGATTTACTTAATGAGAATTCTGATAACGATATAAATGATAAAGCCCAGCATTATAATCAACATGAAGCCTCCGTACATCAAAAACTTACCGAAGGCATTGAGCCATTTCCTTTTTTTTCTTTTAACCCTAATGTCACTTGTCTTTTGATCGTTTTTCGCTTCTTCCATTTGTCTCTCCCTTCCGTCATGTTTGTGATTTCTGTCTACCTGGTTTTTTCGCGGTTTCGAAACCAAGGTCAAACACAGTGATCTGCCAATAATTCACCCCCTTTCAAATGAGATCGGTGTTCCAGCGCACCTAAGTCGCTGTAGATCGCTCCCAGGAATTCTATTTAAGCTTCTTGGCATCTCTTTCGTCCTTTCTCTTCAACAAAAAAAGCCGCTATCCGAAGCTTTTGGCTTTGGATAGCGGCCCGACCATCCAGATCTTTAACCTCCAGAGATATTAGAATATCCCTGGACCCAGATTCTTCCAATTGGACGGAATTAGGTCATAATCCGTTCCGTCAAGTCATTCTTCCATCTCTCGCACCTTTATTACTGCCGTCTAAACTTTTTTCCTCTTGTTCAACAAAAAAAGCCGCTGTCCGAAGTTATTGGCTTCGGATAGCGGCCCGACTATCCAGATTATTAACCTCCAGAGATATTAGAATATCCCTGGACCCAAACTAAACTGATTTATTCATTACACTTTTACGACTTTTTAATAAATTATCTCGAAAATGTCAAGTTTTTTTATTTTCCCCAAAACCTCCCAAAAACTTCTTGACACTGGGCGTTTTTGCTGGTACATTCTTGGCTGTCGGTGCCTTCTTTTCGTAGGGAAACCGAGCAAATCACATCAAATCCGAAAGGGAAAAAACTATGTTCGTTCTTCCTCCGAATACCATACTGCTTATCTGCGCCGGAATCGTTTTCGCAATCATAGGATTCGTCATCTATGGGTTCATAAAAGGGTTCGAAAATATATTCCCCAACGGATAAGCCCCGTTAGAAAGGGCAGGGCTTTGACCCTGCCCTCCATGTGGAGCTGAGGCCTTCTGCTTCTAACATCCCCGGCACGAATGTTGGGGCTTTCTAACGGGGTAAAGCCCCGCCGTTCCGAAGATCGACCCCTCTCCCCCAAGGAGAAACCCTAAACCAGATCGCCTTGGCGATCGGCAACCCATTTGGCGAGGTCCTTGGGTTTGTTTGTGTCCCAGTAAGGACTTGCACTGCCTCCGTTTTCTAATTGCAGCAGATATTTTTTCCCGCCCTTCTGCGGGTTAAATCCGATGATAGCCACGCCGCCGCCAAAAATCTCAGGGATGTTGAATTTCAATGATTCCCCCTCCTTGAGCTCTTCCATCCTGTCGATGATGTCATCCTGACTGAGTTTCATGTCCTCCTCCAAAATTAGTTTAAAGGGAGTTTCATCCCCATAAAATTCATGGTCGGAAACGTATCAGGTAATTGAGCGTATGTCAAGAGTCTGGATGACCATGAAGTGCCCCCCTCACCCTATCCCTCTCCCGCAAGGGGAGAGGGGAGGGGAATCTATGTGTTCTTCTTATACCATTCCACAAATCGCTTAATACCCTCCTCCATTTTCACCCCGGGTTGATATTTCAGCATCCGTTTTGCTTTGGTGATATCCGCATAGGTCACAGAAACATCGCCGGGCTGTGGCTCCAGCATCTCGATATTCGCTTTTTTGTCAAATGCCTCCTCAATCAATCTAATCAATTCTTTTAAGGAGGTGGTCTGGGATTCCCCGAGATTATAAATCTCAAACCCTTTATGGTGATGGATAACGGCAAGGATCCCGTCAACGAGATCATCGATATAGGTATAATCCCTCCGGGAAGAGCCGTCTCCATAAATCGGGATTTTCTCGCCTTGGTCAACCAGACGGGTGAATTTATGAATCGCCATCTCAGGCCTCTGTCTTGGACCATAGGCTGTGAAGATTCTCAGACAGGCGATATTCATCGCATAAAGATGATGATAAGAATAGCAGAGAAGTTCTCCGGCCCGTTTGGTGGCTCCATAAGGGGAGATGGGTTGGATATCAAGATCCTCTTCCGTAAAGGGAACTCTTTGGTTTTCTCCATAAACCGAGGAGGAGGAAGCAAAGATGAAGTTTTTGATTCCATGCGCTTTACAGGCTTCCAGAAGAACGATCGTCCCGCGGATATTTACATCCTGGTAAAGAAGGGGATCAGAGATGGAAGGCCTCACCCCAGCCCTGGCAGCCAGGTGAACAACGGTGTCAATTTGGTTTTTTTGAAGAACCCCCTTGAGGTGATCAGGGTTTCGAATATCTCCTGTGACCAGCTCAAACAGCTCTGGAAACTTCTTCTTCACGCTCTCCACGTTTTTGATCTTTATATTGGGATCATAAAAGCTGTCAAAGTTGTCGAGGCAAATCACGTTGACCCGGTCGCTTAGGAGACGTTCACAAAGATGGGAGCCAATGAATCCTGCCCCACCCGTCACGAGAATTGTGCTCATCACTCACCTATTTTTTTCTCAAGAGGATACTTTACCAGCAAAGTAAGAGCCGCTGCAATGAGAGGCAACACAAAGACTGCTTTTATTGCCATCGGCACCCCCCACGTATCTGCGATGGCTCCGAGGAGCGTAACCCCGACTCCTCCTGCGCTGATGGTGAACCCGACCATCATGCCCGAGGCCATTCCAAGATATTGAGGGAGGAGGGCCTGGCCCATCACGGTCGTGAGGGCGAATGAAGAGATCAACACCATCCCTGCCATCCCTAAAAAGATAAAAGCCAGGAGACCACTGCTATAATAGAAAAGAAGAAGGAGAGGGAATGACACGATCAAGGTGATTAAGAGGAATGTTTTATGACCCCATCGATCCGCCAGCGGAGCTCCGAGGAGTGCCCCCAGAACGCCTGCCATGAGGAAGGTTGTCACGAGTTTCCCGGCATAGAGAGGATTTCCTTTAAGATAATTGATGTAATAGAAAGGGATGAAGGCGACGAGTCCGGCTGAGATCCATGCTCTAATCGTGGCGACGGTGACGAGAAGAGAGAATGAAGTCAGTTGATTTCTGGAGAGGGGCGCTTTGATCTCCTTCTTCGCCTCTCTGTGAGCGGCTTGAACAGGGGCGGTGAGAGTGGACATGTTGAAGAACAAGATGATGGCGATGAGAATTCCCGGTAGGATCAAGCTTAACGTTCCCTTGGGACCATAGGAGGTCACAAGCGTAAGTGCCAAAATTGGACCGATGGCAATCCCAAAGTTCCCGCCCACTGCAAAAAATGACATACCTGTTGCCTTTTTGTCGCCAGTGAAAAAATACGCTGTCTTGAACCCTTCAGGATGGAAACTGGCAACCCCGATGCCAGTGACAATGACACAACCTAGGAGGAGAGAGTAATTAGAAACGAGACCCGTAAGCGCCAATCCAAGACAGGCGATGAAAGGAGCCAAGGGGAGAAACCATCCGAAGGGGCGTCTGTCCGAGAGATGTCCAAATGCAGGCTGAATGATCGAAGAGGTTAGATTCGCGGCCAGAAGAATAACCCCTGACATCGTGTAGGAAAGGTTCAAAGCCTCTTTGAAAAAAGGGAGAAGAGCAGGGAGAGCCCCTTGATTGATATCTGTGACCAGGTGGGCAGCGCTGAGAATGGCCAACGCCTTTTTATTGGGCTTCATGGTTTTTCTTTTTAAGAAGTATCATTATTGATGATCAGCCTATCTTTGTCAAATCGTATTTAGATGGAGGCGGTGCAAGGGGGAAACCTCCGCCAGAATAGACATTTGATCATTTATTGATTATGATAAGTACCGGAGGAGAAAATGAAAATCGCGATTTCGGGGAAGGGAGGAGTTGGGAAGACGACGCTAGCGGGAGTCCTGGCTAGGATTTTGGCGCATCAAGGCCGAAAGGTCCTCGCCATTGATGCTGACCCCGATTCAAACCTAGCTTCGGCCATCGGCCTTCCCAAAGAAGCTCTCGCCAAACTCTCGCCCATTGCCTCGATGACTTCCATGATTGAAGAGCGAACGGGTGCCAAAAAAGGGAGCTATGGGACGATGTTCAAACTTAATCCCAAAGTGGATGATATTCCTGATGACATGGGAGTCGTTTATCAAGGGGTTAAACTCCTTCTCTTGGGTTGTATCCCCCAGGGAGGAGGGGGCTGCTTCTGCCCGGAGAATGTCCTCCTGAAGAATCTGGTTCGTCACCTTCTCGTTCAGAGGGAGGAAGTCCTGATCATTGATATGGAGGCAGGTTTGGAACACCTCGGAAGAGGAAGCACAGGATATGTGGATGCTCTCGTCATCGTCGTGGAACCAGGGCAGAGGGCCATCAACACAGCCAGGCAGATCAAGAAACTGGGAGAAGATCTACATATTAAGAAAATAATGATCGTTGGAAACAAAGTGACTTCAGAAGAAGACAGAAGGATTATTGAGGAAAACCTTTCCGATTTTCCGGTTTTAGGCCACATGAGTTTTAATCCTAAGGTTCTTCAATCGGATAGGGAAGGGAAATCTCCGTACGACATTGACGAAAAAATTAAGGAAGAAGTGAGTGCCATCCTCAAGGAATTGGAGAAGAGAATCTAACAGCAGGAATGATGAAATGATGGAGTAATGGAATATGGAAGAATGGAAGAATGGAATAATGGGTATGGAATTGAACAGAGAAGACCTTTTGTTCTATCGTGCAATATTCCAATATTCCAGTATTCCAATATTCCTCTTCTGAGCGAAGCGAAGCTGATGATTCGCACAATCTTTGTTTGGTCTTGCATTGTCGTCGCCACACTGGTCCTGGGAGTGTTTACTTTCATGACCTATCCCTTTGACCGAAAGGGAAGAGCGGGTCATTATTGTGCAAAACTCTGGGGAAAAATTGCTCTGCTGGCCAACCGGGTGAAGGTCAGGGTAGAAGGGATGGAGCATCTGAATGCGGCAGGTCCCTACATCTTTATGTCAAACCATCAGGGTTTCTATGATATCTTTACCTTGCTGGGCCATCTTCCCTATCAGTTTAAATGGTTGGCTAAGAAGGAGCTCTTTTCCGTTCCATTCTTAGGTTGGACGATGGCCGCCGTAGGATATATCAGTATCGATCGGGGGGGAACTCGGGACACCGTGGAGGCTATGAACGAGGCAGCTCAGAAGATTCGAGATGGAATGTCCGTGGTCATCTTTCCTGAGGGGTCAAGAAGTCCGGATGGCTCGATTCTGCCTTTTAAAAAAGGAGGGTTCACCTTGGCGATTAAGTCCAAGGTTCCTATCGTTCCGGTTGCGATCAGTGGAAGCCGGGACATCATGCCGAAGGATAGTTTGACTGCTCGCCCCGGAGGGATTCGAATGTTCGTGGGGCACCCCATCGAGATCCAACGTTATTCTTTAAAGGATAGGGAGTCCTTGATGAAGAAGGTGAGAGATACGATCTCCGAGAACTTTAAGTTGATCTCTCAGGAAGAGAGCGGGGAAAAACAGTGATGGAGGATTCTATCAAAGAAAAGCTGAGACATGAGATTGTGGGGATCTTGCTGATTGCCTTGGGAGTCTTTCTCTTCCTGAGTCTGATTTCTTACCATCCCATGGATCCCTCTTTCTTCTCCTACACCTCGGCAAAGGTCAAGGGGATTCATAATTGGATGGGGATTGTCGGGGCCTATCTCTCCGGCCTCCTTTTTCAAAGCTTCGGCTTTCCTTCTTTTTTGATTTCCTTCGTTCTGGTCTTCTTCGCCTTCAGTTTTATTTTCAGGTGGGAGTGGAAATACTTGTCTTTGAAAATTGCCGGTTGGGCGGTGCTCCTCATCAGCATTTCTTCCTTCTTTGGTTTATGGTTGAGCCCCATCCGTATCTACAGTCAGGACCTCTTAATGGGAGGGTTTATCGGAGAGATTTTTTCGAGAAATCTTGTCCGGTATTTTAATCGTCCAGGGGCGACCGTCCTTTTATTGATGATCTTGATCCTTTCATTCGTTCTGGGGACGGGGATCTCCTTCATCTCTCTCGTCAAGCATCTGGGAGAGTCTCTTCAAAAACTGATCGGAAAGATTGGGACGTTCAAAATGGTCAGAAGAGAGGGGGCGGAGAGGGAAAGGAAGTTGGTGAAGCAAAAGCAGGAGAAAAAGGAAGCGAAAGAGATTCCCCCAACGGTCGTCATAGAAAAACCATCCCTTCCTTCGAAAAGAGAGGAGGAGATGAAACAAGAGACGTTCGAATTTCTTGAATCCTCGAAAACCTTCCAACTCCCTCCCATTTCTTTGCTCGAAGCCGATGTAGAGAAAAGACAGAAGATCGACCGGGAGAGTTTGATCATGAATTCCCGTATCTTGGAGAAGAAACTTCTGGATTATGGGGTGGAAGGGAAGGTGGTCGAGGTGAGGCCCGGTCCCGTGATCACGGTCTATGAATTCGAGCCGGCCCCCGGCGTGAAAGTCTCCCGGATTGTCAACTTAGCCGATGACCTGGCGTTGGCCTTGAGCGCTCTGTCGATTCGTATCGTCGCCCCCATCCCCGGCAAAGCCGTCGTGGGCGTTGAGGTTCCTAACAAAAACAGGGAGACAGTCTATCTCAAAGAAATCATCGATTCCGACCCTTTCCGAACTTTTAAATCGAAACTGTCTTTTGGGCTGGGAAAGGACATTTCAGGAGAGTCTTTTGTCGTTGATCTCGCAAGAATGCCGCATCTCCTGGTCGCCGGATCAACAGGTTCCGGGAAAAGCGTTTCCATCAATGCCATGATCTGCAGCATTCTCTTTAAGGCGACTCCGGACGAGGTTCGATTCCTCATGATCGACCCAAAGATGTTAGAACTCTCCGATTATGAAGGCGTCCCGCATTTGCTTCTGCCTGTGGTGACCCATCCGAAAAAGGCGGCGGCTGCCCTCCGGTGGCTGGTGGAAGAGATGGAACGGCGGTACACGGTTCTCGCTGAAAAAGGAGTGAGGAATATTGAACATTACCATCAGAGAATGGAGAAGGAACTGAAAGAGAAAGGGAAAGTTTATAAACGGAAGGGGGATGTCTTAGAGGGAAACGAGGAGAAGGTAACGGAGCCGATGGAGAGGCTCGCTTATATTGTGGTGGTGATCGATGAGCTGGCAGACCTGATGATGATCTCTTCGAAGGATGTGGAGGAATCGATCACTCGGCTCGCGCAGATGGCACGGGCGGTGGGCATCCATCTTTTGCTGGCCACCCAGCGGCCTTCGGTGGATGTGCTCACTGGAATTATTAAAGCAAACTTCCCTGCACGGATTTCATTTCAGGTGACCTCGAGAGTAGACTCTCGAACCATTCTGGACGCCATTGGTGCAGAGCACCTCCTGGGAGCCGGGGATATGCTCTTCCTTCCACCCGGCAGCTCGAAACTGACACGTCTTCATGGGGCCTTTGTCTCAGGCGCAGAGATCAAACGGATTGTCGAATTCTGGAAAAAGCAAGGGAAGCCTTCCTATTTAGATCCTTCGGTTCTCGCCGAAGTGAAAAAGGAAAAAGAGGCCGCAGGAGGAGAAGAGGCGGAATACGACGAAAAGTACGATGAGGCAGTGGCCTTTGTCGCCGAGGTTGGACAGGCCTCCATCTCCCTCGTTCAAAGGCGATTTCGAATCGGTTATAATCGGGCGGCCCGCATCGTCGAGAAGATGGAAGAGGAAGGAGTGGTGGGGCCTTCCGATGGGGTTAAGCCCAGAGAGGTTCTGGTCAAAAAGATTGAACCGTGAACGATGAACAGTTCGTTGTTCACGGTTTATCGTTCATCGTTATAATGTGGAAAGCAAGGGGTTGATGAAGATGAGAAAAATATTTCTACTGAACTTTTGCGCGTTCATGCTATTTCCATTGGTCTTCCATCCAGTGGCTTTTTGCACAACCGGTCAGGAGGTATTGAGCGAAATCCAGAACCGGTATGAAAAGACAAACGACTTTGAAGCCAGTTTCATTCAGGAATATATCGGCAAGGGGATGAAACAGTCGAACCGGGGAGAAGGAAAGGTCTATTTCAAGAAGAAGGGGATGATGCGGTGGGACTATACGGCTCCAAGCCAGAAGCTTATTTCGGATGGTCACAACTTTTGGTATTATCAGCCCGAAGAAAAGCAGGTTCTCGTTTCCGATGTCTCAAGCATCCTCAAAGAAAGAACACCTTTGGCTTTCTTGGCCGGGGAGGGAAATCTCAGCCGGGATTTCAACTTCCTCAATCTGAATGAGTCTGTTTCTCAGAAGGAGGACAACTATGTCATCGAGTTGGCTCCTAAAGACCCCGTTGGCACTCTGTCGAAATTGGTTTTGACGGTGGATAAGAAGACGTATACTGTCCTTCAGGCCGATGTCTTCGACGGGTTGGGAAATTTGACTCGAACCCGTTTCATCAATATCAAGACGAACGTGGGAATCTCCCATTCCTTCTTCCAATTTGCCATTCCGCCCGGGACAGAGATCATCAAGATGCAGGGACCAGCGACTCCATCAGGCAAGAAAGGGGATCCGTCAAAATAGCGTTTGGTTCGTTATGTTCGCAAAGTGAATGGAAGGTTTTTAGCGATACCAACGACCGGAGCGATCCAAACGATAGGAACGATTTCTTAATGCCTCTCTTCAAGACAAACGCCATTGTCATTCGATCCTCAAACTACGGTGAGTCCGACAAGATCGTTACCTTCTTCACCAAGGATTTTGGAAAGCTGAAGGGAATTGCCAAAGGGGCGAGGAGAAGCAGGAAGCGATTTCAGAATGCCCTTGGCCTTTTTTCTCATCTTCGCCTCATCTTTTTCGATAAAGAAGGGATGGGGTTGGTGAGGGCGGAGGGTTGTGATATCCTTCACTCTTTTCCAAAAATCAGGGAAGACCTCAAAAAGATTCTTTATGGAACCTATTATCTTGAATTAGCGAACGAGATGGCTGGAGAGCGGGAAGGGAATCGAGAGGTCTTCGAACTTCTTTTGTCCTTCTTATCGGATCTTGAAGGAATAGAGCCACAGGAGGAACAATTGAGACTTTTCGAGATCCGGATGCTCTCCCTCTTCGGCTACCGGCCCAATATGGGGAGATGCAATCTATGTAAAAAGGATTGGGAGGATTTGAAAGAGATTCCGGGAGTTTTTTTCTCACTTGAAAAAGGGGCTTTGGTTTGTGAAAAGTGCTCGAAGATGTGGAATAACCTCATCCCTTTTTCCTTAGGAACGGCCAGATTAATAGAGAAAATCTCCCAGATGGAATGGCCCAAGATTCAACGGTTGAAATTCACCCAACAGTCCTTGTCCGAAAGTCGAGAGATTCTCCCCAGATTTATCAGTTATCAATTAGGAAAGGAATTGAAGTCGCTGAAGACATTGAGGGAAATTAAGGGATAATATCGAAATACGAAGCGCGGGCGAAGCATCCCGCAGGGATCAATCCGAAACAAGCACCAATTTTGAAAATACAAATGACCCAAACAGATAGAAATAGTTTGGGATTTTGGAATTCGAAATTTGGATTACATGGAAAATAGTCCGTCATCTCCCTCTCCCCTTGCGGGAGAGGGTGGGGGTGAGGGGGAGCACATCCTGTCCACCCCCACCTTAGTCCTCCCCCGTCAAGGGGGAGGATAATGAGATAGATTTTCATGGTCTGGGGGTGACGAACCCGTCATGTACAATTTGTTTCGAGTTTCGATATTCGAATTTCGGATTTACGGTTAACCACCGTGTTGACATCCGAGACTCAAAAGTGCTACACCGTGCTCCGTAAGAGAGAAGATGACACAGAGCATAGCTTCTTGGTAAATAACAGACGGCAATTGGACAAAAGCTATAAGCTATTAGCCATTAGCTATCAGCCAATAACGGGGGCGTGATGAATTTTCAGGAATTGATTTTTGCCCTGGAGCGATTCTGGGCGGATCAGGGGTGTGTAATTCAACAGCCCTATGATACCGAAGTGGGGGCCGGGACTTTTCACCCTGCGACCTTTCTCAGGTCCTTAGGTCCTGAACCGTGGCGAGTGGCCTATGTCGAGCCTTCCCGCCGTCCCACCGATGGCCGATACGGCGAAAATCCCAATAGGCTTCAACATTATTATCAATATCAGGTGATCATGAAACCGTCCCCTCTTGATATTCAGGAGATCTATCTCAATAGCTTAAAGGCCTTCGGAATCGATCCCCTTGATCATGATATTCGATTCGTCGAAGACGATTGGGAATCCCCAACGCTGGGTGCGTGGGGGCTGGGGTGGGAGGTCTGGCTGGATGGCATGGAGATCACCCAATTCACCTATTTCCAACAGGTGGGCGGTATCGAACTGAGTCCCATCCCGGTGGAGATCACCTACGGGACTGAAAGAATCGCCATGTATCTTCAGGGGGTGGATAATGTTTATGACCTGGAATGGCTGAAGGGGGTAAAATATGGAGACATCCATCACCAGGGCGAAGTCGAATTTTCACGATACAATTTCGAGGAAGCGAACGTAGGGATGCTCTTCCGTCTCTTTGAGATGTTTGAAGAAGAGTCGAAGACGTTGGTTGAAAAAGGGCTGGTCCTCCCGGCTTACGACTATTGCCTCAAGACCTCCCATGTCTTCAACCTTCTCGATGCGCGGGGCGCGATCAGCGTGACCGAGCGGGTAGGGTACATCTTGAGGGTGAGGACGCTGGCAAGACTCTGCGCGGAAGGGTATCTTAAACAGAGAGAAGAGATGGGATTTCCGCTTTTAAACCGCAAATAGAGATGTAGCGTCGGCATTTAATGCCGACGAAAATCTTCGCCCTCAATAAATGAGGGCGCTACAAATCTAACAAAGGACCAGGCATGAAGGAACTTCTATTGGAGATCGGGACAGAGGAAATTCCGGCCGGGTTTGTTCCGCAGGCCTTGATTGGGTTGGAGAGCTTCGCCCAAAAAGAACTGGAGGCAAGCCGGATCGATTTCAAAGGGGTAAAAACTTTTGGGACTCCGAGACGCCTCGTTCTGGTGATGGAGGCTGTCTCTGAAAAACAGAGAGATGAAGAAACCAAAAAGATAGGTCCTTCGAAACAGGCCGCCTTTGATGCCCAAGGAAATCCGACGAAAGCGGCCATCGGTTTTGCCAAAGGGCAATCCGTTCCTGTCGAATCCCTGACCCTGGTTGAAACCGGGAAAGGCGAGTATGTCTGTGCTGTGAAGAAGGAGCCGGGAAGACCGACCCTTGAGCTCCTCTCCACCTTCCTTCCCAAATGGATACTTTCCATCCCGTTCCAGAAATCGATGCGCTGGGCAGATGTCCCGATTCGATTTGCCAGGCCGATTCACTGGATATTAGCCCTCTTCGGCGGAGAAGTGGTTCCTTTCGAGGTAGGGAATATCCGAAGTGGAAAGATGACCTTCGGCCATCGGTTCATGCACTCCGGCCCTATTCCCGTGATGGATTTTCAATCCTATCTTCAAAAGACAAGAGAAGCCTTTGCGATTGTGGACCCTGTGGAGCGGAAGAAAAGGATCGAGGAGGAGATGATTCGAGAAGGGGCCAGAGTTTCAGGAAGGATCCTTAAAGATGAGGATCTCCTCAATGAGGTCAATTTTCTGGTGGAGTATCCGGTCGCCTTGTGCGGAACCTTTGACAGCAAATTTCTTTCGCTTCCTCGGGAGATTCTCATCCATTCGATGAAGGAGCATCAAAGATATTTTCCCGTGGTGGATGACCATGGAAACTTGCTTCCTCATTTTGTCTGCATCAGCAATATTCATCCAAGAAGTCGAGAAGTCGTGGTGAAGGGAAACGAAAGAGTCCTTAGGGCGAGGCTGTCGGATGCGGCTTTCTTCTTTGAAGATGACCTGAAGATTCCTCTCGACACCAGGGTGGAGCAATTGAAGAAAGTTGTTTTTCAGGCCAAACTGGGCACTTCTTATGAGAAGATGATGCGTTTTAAACAATTGGCTTTATGGATGGCAGAAAGAATTGATCCCAAGCTGCAGGAAGCGGTTGAAAGAGCCTCGCACTTATGCAAAGCCGATTTGGTGACCGGAATGGTCGGCGAGTTTCCGAAACTTCAGGGAATTGTGGGAAGGGAGTATGCCCGTTTGTCCAAAGAAAGGCCGGAGGTTTCGGAGGCAATTTACGAGCACTACCTTCCCGCTTTTGCAGGAGATCGACTTCCTTCCGGGCCCGTTGGAGATATCGTCAGCATCGCTGACAAAATGGATACCATTGTGGGTTGCTTTGGAGTGGGTCTCGTGCCCACGGGAACAGCCGATCCTTTTGGGCTGAGGCGCCAAGCCCTGGGAATCATCCGGATCCTCCTTGAAAAAAAGTACTCTCTTTCCTTAAGGGGATTGGTCGAAGCGAGTGAAGGGCAGTTGAAGGAGAAGATGGAACGTCCTGTAGAGGAAGTAAGAAATGACGTTCTCGATTTCTTCCGAGTCCGTTATCAAAACTTTTTGTTAGACAAGGGATACGCCTTCGATGTGACCGACGCTGTGCTTTCGATTTCATTTGATGAGCTGCTGGATGTTCAGGGCAGAATTGATGCCCTGAGGAAGGCAAGGGAATGGAAGGATTTTGAGTCGATTGTGATCGCTTTTAAGCGGGCGATGAATATCTTGAAGGGGTCTCCTCCAAAAGGAGAAATCAACCCGTCCCTCTTTGCTGAATCTGCTGAGCAGAACCTCTATCAATCTTTTCTCAAGGCGAAAGAAAAAATCGATTCCCTTCTTAACAAAAGGGACTATCCCTCTGCACTCCTCGAAATGACCCAGATGAAGAAACCGATTGATGAATTCTTCGATGGGGTCATGGTGATGGTTGAAGACGAGAAGATCCGAAACAATCGCCTTGCCCTCCTCGATGAGATCGGAAAACTCTTCCTCAGAATCGCCGACTTCTCCAAACTCACCTAATTACCGCCTTTTGTCTGAAAACTTTAATAGAATTGACAAATCTCGTCGTCTGTGTTACGTTGTATTACAAAGGAGGGTGAATATGAATCAGACCCTGACCATCAGAATTCCTGATGATTTAAGAGAGGGATTACAGGAGATCAGTAAGGCAGAGGGGAAACCCATTAGCGATCTCGTTAGAGAATCGTTGAAGAGGTATATAGCCATCTACCGGTTTCGTAGACTTCGAAATATGGTTCTCCCTTTTGCAGAGGCCCAGGGCATCCTTACAGACGAGGATGTCTATAAAGAAGTATCATGAGAGTAATTCTCGATACAAATGTTATTTTAGCGGCCTTTGCAGGGCGAGGGCTGGCCCACGCCCTTTTTGAACTCTGCCTGGAAAAGCATGAAATCATTATCAGCGAACACATCCTATCTGAGGTTCAAAGGAATTTACAGAAAAAAATGAAGATGCCTAAGGATAAGGTTCTCATGATCACTGAATATTTGAAGGAATTTTGTACATTCAGCGACCATAAAAGGTTAGATAAAGACGCCTGCAGAGATATTGATGATGTCAAAATTCTTGGTCTTTCTGAAGTAGCCAAACCCGATTACATCATTACTGGAGATAAGGATCTTCTTGTGCTGAAGAAGTTCCATTCAGTCCCAATCATAACTCCAAGAGAATTTTGGGAGATATCAAAAAGCAAAAGAACATGAGTAATAAATTTAGTGAGATATCGTCATTGATCTGAACCATTTTCACCTGACCCCCGAGGGCATGGGGGTTTTAGCCTCCCTATTTTTTGAACCAGATCTTTTACCCCGACAGCAGAAGGCTACGGGCTTTGCCCGTGGATGAATGCGCCAGCGTTTGGCCGGGATGTCGCCCCGCTGAGGCGTGAAGTAGGGTACCACGGGCTATGCCCGTGGGGCTCCACGAAAATGATGAAGAATGCCCCACTCTGTGGGCAGAGAGCTTTACCCCGTTAGAAAGCCCCAGCATTTATGCTGGGGATGGTGGAATAGAAAGTATCAGCTCCTTATTGAGGGCGGTGTCAAAGCTCTGCCCTTTCTAACGCGGTTTACTTTATAAAACTTAAGACTTGAATTGACAAAGACTTTCAGGACAACCGCTTCACCTACAAAGAGCGAGGATCGATCTGCATTAACGACTGATGATTTCCGTTAGAAAGAGATTACAATTTCATTCTTTCGAGGTCACGTTTGAAGTTTTCGTAGTGAATGACTAAATAGCCAACAGAAATCCACGAAAGAAAGAAAGCAACACAGCTCAATATTAAGACTCGTATCAACTGATAGCCAATGGTTTGCAATGTCCCAATCAATCCAAAGGCATTCCTCACATCAAAATATGCCACTGGCAAGAAAAAGCGTAGATTGATCAAAACCCCAATTACGCCACCGATTACATAGAACACTAAGAGAATGGTCATTTATCTTATCCGGTTTGGGCGATCCGGTTGACGCGGATGTTGGGTAAGACGCGTTATTGGGCAGCGTCATGATGACTTCCGGATTCGTGAGCGGCCCTTCAGCTCAGCAACGAACTCCTTCCACATCTCATCGGGCCGCGCGGACTCGTCCATTCTCTTTATATACCATTCGATCATATGCAGAAACAGTTCCCGCATTTCCCCGATGAGGCGGGCAAAGTCATGCACCCGTAAACTATCAACATCAAATATGCCGAGTCCGGAGCGTTCACGATTTCGATTGAGGCTTCCATGGAAACCGATGCGATTTCGTACTTGCCGCAGCTCTTTTTTGAATGGATCCAATTTCCTCACACAGTCATGAAGTTCCTCGCTAAAAGGATGGTCAAAGCCCCGCCAGACATCCAATAAGTTGATCGAGTCGCGTCTCTCTTCGAAGAGGGAGTACAGAAAGCTGGCAGTCTCAAGCAGCAATGTGCCAAATCGGGTCAAGTGAAGGGGCAGGGTCTTTGTGTCGCCGGAGGCATATTCGAACTGCATCTCCGCAAGGTAACAGAAGCGAATCATTCTTTCGACGCTAATACCGACGTCCTCAGGCAGCTTGCTTTGTGACTCACTCATACCCGGACTCGTTCCCATCTTATCCGACATCAATTGAATTGACGAGCGCAAATAACTGAATGGCAGTGTCTCTGTTATCGTTGAGATCGATAGCGCCCACTATGTGCAGTTGTAATATACACCCATTTCACAAATTGGGGAAGAGAATGTTTCAGGAAGGAATGGAGAAGTCTAAAACAGGCAAGGGGGCTTAGGGGAAATAGAAATTACACAAGAATCTTAACCAATTGCCGGGCTGATTCGTTGGTAAATTCAATAGCATCTTTGCAGGCCTTCATTCTGGTTTCCCATTCTCTTTGCTCTAACGGGCCGAGTCCGGAAAGGTCCAGTTGCTTACAAAACCGCATAGCCTCATCCAGATGAAATCCTATCCGCTCTAATGCCATCCAGTTTCTTTCTTTGTCAACCTCATTGCCATAGCCCATTTATATAACTCCTTCCCTCAATCAAAATGGTCATGGGTGACGTTTTGAGTCTAATCAAGGGCCAGCAGGAAACGACGACTTGAAAGTACTCTTAATCGAAATGAGAGTCAAGGGGAAAATGTCACATTTATTACCGATTATTGCCGATTTTCCCCTATCAGAAATTCGAGATCAGAAGTTCGGTCACGGCCTTAGTGATTTGCACCTGAAACATTGGATGAATATGGTCCGTACGGATTTGAAGAGTTCAGGAAGAAATCAACGCTAAATGTTATAGTGTCTATAAGGTCAAACACTAACTTTAACCGCTAAAGCCAAACAATCTTTGTTTCTTTCTCCACGGCTTTGAACTCATTATCCCCTGTATAAAGTTCTGCTTTTTTTAGGCGGGCGAGGGCGACGGCAAAACAATCCGCATAGGCCATCCGTTTTGTGGCTTTTATGCGCGCCGCCTCCCGCGTAATTTCTTTATTGGCTTCAATCAGTGTGATCGGTAGGGTCTGAATGAGCTGCTCAATCTCTTGTGCTTTTTGATCTCCAAACCGCCTCATCACCTGGTAATAAACCTCTCCCCAGTTCACGATGCACATTAAGAGAGGCTTGGAGGACTCAACAGCTTTGTCGAAGAGGTCGATTATCTTCTCATAACCGGGTTCTTGCTCAAGGTAGCAGAGAAGGGCCCAACTATCGAGAACCTTTGCGGCGGCCAATTTTCTCCTCCTCTCGCCTAAGATCGTCGGCCCTGGTTTCTTCTAATGCCTTGATAAGTCCTCCTCCCTTAAGAACACCACTCATCTTTTGAAAATATTCCTTGTTTAGGGGACGAAGGATTATTTCCCCTTTTCGCTCTTCGACATAGAATTTGGTGCCCTTCTTAATTCGCAGACGATGCCTGATCTTTGCCGGGATGACCACCTGTCCTTTGATAGTTGCTGATGTTTCCATTTAAGTCTCCAGTAAAACTTTTTACAAATGTATATCATATAAAATAAAGTAAGTCAAGACTAAGTTAGTAATACATTATTGACGATGTCCTAAATATTTGACACCAAGCTTTGAATTTTGTTAAGAAAATCTACATGGGCAAGATGGAGAGATAGAAAGTGATTGAGACGCTAAGCTCCCTTTTTGATCAAACCGCACTCCGGTTAGGCCAAAAGGAAGCGATCCTTTTTCTGAAAAAGGGAAGAATCGAGAGCCGGGTGACCTACTTTTCCCTGAAGAAGGTTTCTGACCGGGTCGCGAGCGGCCTGAAGGAAATGGGGCTGGAGAAGGGGGATCGGGTCATTCTCGATATGCCGAAGAGCGTCGAGGCAGTGGTGATACACCTGGGGATCCAAAAATCCGGAGGAATCTCGGTGATCCTTAACCCGGGATTTAAACGAGATGAGGTCGTTTATTTCTTAAAGGATACGGATGCAAAGATCATCGTTGTGGGGAAGAAAGAGGAAGACTTTATCCGGTCCCTTGATTCCAAAAGACGGATCTTGTCTGTTGATACAGAATCCCCTTTTTCGGAAGAGAAACTATTTCCATCCTCTCCCTCTCGGACATCCTCTCCCCGTGGAAACCTCCACGATCCTGCCATCCTCATTTATACCTCGGGAACGACCGGTCAACCCAAGGGAACGATCCTCACCCAGCAGAACCTGATCCAGGATGCCCGGAATGTGATCCAAATTTGGGAGATCTCCGAGAGAGACACTCTCTGCCACGCCCTCCCGCTCTTTCATATCCACGGCTTATGCTTTGCCCTTCATACGTCGCTCATCGCGGGCTCAAAGATCGTGATGCTGGATGAGTTTTCCAGCGAGCCTGTCAATGATATTCTGTCCCATCAGGAAGGAGAACTGGCTTGCACGATGTTCATGGGTGTTCCGACCATGTATGTGAAGATGATGGACAGATTAGAAAAGGAAATCGGGAATTTCAACCACATTCGACTGTTGGCTTCGGGGTCAGCTCCACTGCCTCCGAGAGAATTTGAGAGGATTAAGGAAGTTTTCGGGAAGGAGCCTTTAGAGAGAGAAGGAATGTCCGAGACAGGAATGAATTTCTCTAATCCTCTTCGGGGTAAGAAGAAGCCCGGTTCCATCGGCCTTCCGCTTCCCTGTGTGGAAGTCAGAATCGTAGATCCGGAAAGCTTCAAAGACTTAGGCACAGGCGAGGTGGGAGAGATCTGGTTAAGGGGGCCCAACGTCACACCGGGTTATTGGGGGAAGCCCCGGGAGACGGAAGCTGCCTTTGTGAACGGATGGTTTCGTACCGGCGATTTGGGTAAGAAGGACGATGAGGGATACTACTATATCACAGACCGTTTGAAGCACATTATTATCTCCGGAGGAGAAAATATTTCACCCAAGGAGGTGGAATCCGTCCTCGACCGCCACCCGGAGATATCCGAGTCCTGTGTCGTAGGGGTCCCTGATGAAAAGTGGGGTGAGAAAGTGGTGGCTGGGGTCGTTTTAAAACCTGGTGTGAAACCCGCCATTGATAAAATAAAACAATTCTGTAAAGAACGCCTCTTAGACTGGAAATGCCCGAAAGAGATCGTCTTTTTGAAAGAGCTCCCGAGAAACAGAATGGGCAAGATTATAAAGGACGACGTGGTAAGACAGTTTACAAATTCAAACCGCCGCGAAAGATAGCCGCAGGATCAGAGGATGCCTGAAAGTGATCCGATGAAAACGAGCTGGGAAGATGAATATTCGATCTCCTTTTATGAGGTGGATGCGAAGAACGAGGTGTTCCTGCCGGTCCTTTGGAGTTTCATGCAGGAGACCGCCTGGCATCATGCCGATCATCTGCGGGTGGGTTATTCCGACCTGATGGGGCACCAATATTTTTGGGTGTTATCCCGTTTGTCTGTTCAGATGGAGAAATATCCCTGTTGGGGAGACCGGATCAGAGTAAAAACCTGGCTGACAGGGACAGGCCGTCTCTTTGCCCTTCGTCAATTCTCGATCTCTGATCTAGCGGGGAAGATTCTGGGGACCGCCAGGAGTGCCTGGTTGGTCCTCGATCTGAAGAACCGGAAGCCTCAAAAGATTGAGCCTTTATTCAGACATCTTCGTCATTTGTTCGATCCACTTCGTCCTGCCGAGGAGCCTGAAAAGCTTCCTGCCCCTGTCCAGCCTAAATCGACGAAGTCTTATGAGGTCCGTTACAGCGATATCGATATCCACCATCATGTGAACAATATCAAATACATTGAATGGATTCTGGACAGCGCTCCATTTGAGATCAACCGGACCCATCAAATTCATACCTTCGAGATCAATTTCCTTGCCGAATCTTCCTATGAGGATGCCATATCGATCCAGACAGAGACTCTTCAGGAATCTCCCCCCGTTTTTCTTCATCGTGTTTCCAGGGAAGGGGAGGGCAGGGAATTATGCCGCGCGAGAACAGGATGGAAAAAGGTGAACCACCCTGAGCGAGACAGAGAAGAGAAATATCCTCAGTAAAGTGGCTTTAGGGAATATTCCCCCTGATACGTTCATCACCAACGGTGTCCTCTTCAACGTTTTCACAGGAGAGTTTATTAAGAAGCAGTCCATCTGGATCAAGGATGGAATGATTGCCTATGTCGGTCCTGATCATGATCCTGCCCAAGACGAGAAAACCCATGGAGATCGTGAGAGAAGAGGTTAGAAAGCTCGATGAGTCTCTGAGAGAGAATGGTGTAAAATGGGATAAGCCAGTCTTCACCGTCGATACTCTTGGAACACCTGCCTTCCCTCACCTGAGAATTACCCACCAAGGCTACGTCAATGTAAAGGAAAGAAAAATCCTTCCCGTTGAAATCTGACCAAAGATATCTGAAATTTCCCCCTCACCCTTCCCCTCTCCCTGAGGGGAGAGGGGGACAGATCCTCATTAGTCTTCCCACGCACTTCACATCCAATACTTCAAAGGGATTGTACCGGAGGATTTTCTGTTCATGGCTGAGAGGAGAAAATATATTTTTCGCGGGATCTTTGGAAGAGGAAAAGGCGGGCCGGAATTGAAGTGATGGGCCAATAAGATCCTAAGGGATGCGGAGGTTTTTACCTACGTTCTTCTGGGAATAACCACCCTAGGGGTGATCCTTATTGCCTGGTTCTTAGGCCGGGAGATTGGTACACCGATCAAAAAGTTGACTGAGGTCGCTGAAAGGATCAGCGTCGGGGACATGGGCGCCGAAATAAAGATTAAATCCAGGGATGAAATAGGGAACTTGGCCGAAGCGATCTTACGCATGCAGGATAGCTTGCGCCTTGCCATTGAGAGGCTCCGGCGTCGGCAATAGAATAGAACAAACTTTTTAGAGTTTGGCTTTGGTTGTATCCAAGTAAGTCTTCGGAGGCAGAGAAAGCTCTTGGTCTAGACGTTTAAACAGAGGGTATGCCAAAAACATCGGGGTCGTATTTTTCCGAAGGTTTTTTCTCCTTCTCTTTCAATTTGGCATGGGCGGCTGCCAGACGCGCAATCGGGAGGCGTGGAGCAGAGCAACTGACATAGGAAAGTCCGATGCTGTGACTGAATTCGACCGATTCCGGATGCCCACCATGTTCACCACAGATCCCAATCTTCAGATCCGGTTTTGTCCTCCTTCCCCACTCGATCGCGATCATCATTAACCTTCCCACGCCTTTCACATCCAATACTTCAAAGGGATTGTCCTGGAGAATCTTCCGCTGATTGTAAAGGGGCAGGAATTTGTTTTCCGCATCTTCTCTGGAGAAAGAGAAGGTGGCCTGAGTGAGGTCGTTGGTCCCGAAGGAGAAGAAGTCTGCCACCTCCGCCAATCTCCCGGCCCTCATACAGGCTCTCACCACTTCGATCATCGTCCCGAATTTGAAGGGGATCCGGATTCTAAATTGTTTCTCCACTTCCTTTTGGACCTTTAAGACGAGTTGAGAAACCCATTTCAATTCTTGGGCGGTGCAGACTTGGGGGACCATAATTTCAGGTTGAATATCAAGACCTTCTTTGATCAACTCGGCGGCGGCCTCCAGAATCGCCTGAATCTGCATCTTATAGATCTCTGGATAGGTAATCCCCAACCTGACCCCTCGATGACCCAGCATGGGGTTGACCTCCATCATCTCTTTCACCTTCCTGAGAGTTTCCTGCTCTTTTCGGATGAGCTTCTTATCGAGCCTCTTCTCTTTAATCTCGACGATATCCGTCACCACGTGGTCGAGGAGTCCCAGTGATTCGCGGAAAGAGGGATCCAGAAACTTCATCGCATCAGAGATGTTTTCCATGGTGGAAAAGGCGGTATCAATCTCCTTCAGCTTTCTCAATTCTTCGGCCAGTTCTTCGGCGGATGGGAGAAATTCATGAAGCGGTGGGTCGAGGAGACGGATGGTCACCGGCAGTCCTTCCATGGCCCTGAAGATCTCCTTAAAGTCGCTGCGCTGCATGGGAAGAAGCTTTGCAATCGCTTCTGCCCTCTTCTCTTTCGACCCCGCCAAGATCATCTCCCGAACAATGGGGAGCCGATCCGCGGCGTTGAACATTCTCTCTGTTCGGCAGAGACCGATCCCTTCTGCACCCAGCTGCCTTGCTTTGATCGCGGCCTCAGGGGTATCGGCATTGGCCCGAACGCCCAACGTTCTTATCCCATCCCCCCAACCCAGGAGCGTAAGGAGGTCTTTGCTGATTTCAGGGTCTACGGTAGGGACCTCTCCCAGATAGACCTCGCCTCTGGAGCCATCGATGGTGATGAAATCTCCTTCTTTGATGTGAATATTCCCTACGGTGGTCTCTCTCTTCTGTGGATCGATGTGCAACTCTTCGCATCCAGATACACAGGGTTTGCCCATACCCCTTGCGACCACTGCGGCATGGGAGGTCTTTCCTCCCCGGCTCGTCAAGATCCCCTGGGCAGCAAAGAAGCCATGAATATCCTCGGGTTTCGTTTCCTCTCGCACCAATATGAGTTTTTGCCCAAGTTTTCCCAACCTTTCTGCTTCATCCGCATCGAACACTGCTTTTCCGGAGGCTGCTCCCGGGGAAGCTGCGAGGCCGACGCAGACTGGTTTCCCCTTGAAATTTGGATCGATCCGCTTATGGAGGAGTTGTTCCAGCTCTTGAGGTTTCAATCTCAGGACAGCTTTTTCCTTATTAATTAGTTTTTCAGAGACCATGTCTTTAGAAGTTCGAACGATCGCCTGAGCGTTCATCTTCCCATTTCGAGTTTGAAGGATATAGAGGGTCCCCTTCTCCACGGTGAACTCGAAGTCCTGAACTTCATGAAAATGCTCTTCCAAGATTTTTCTGATCCGCTCCATCTCTCGGTAGGTTTTCGGCATTTCCTTCTTCATCTCTTGGATGGGTTTGGGTGTCCGGATCCCGGCCACGACATCTTCACCCTGGGCATTCACAAGATATTCCCCATAGAGAATGTTCTCTCCTGTGCCCGGGTCTCGTGTAAACGCAACCCCCGTTGCCGAGTCAAAACCCATGTTCCCAAAAACCATGGTGCAGACATTGACGGCGGTTCCGTTCGCCATGTCACGGGTGATGTTGAATTCCTTTCGATAATCCACCGCCCTCTTGCCCATCCAGGATTTGAAAACCGCTTCAATGGCGAGTCTGAGTTGAACCATCGGGTCTTGAGGAAAAGGGGTTCCCGTCCTTTTTTTGATTAATCCCAGATATTGTTTACAAATGTCCTTGAGATAATCAGCATTGAGATCAATATCCTCTTTGGCCCCCACTCTTTCTTTTGTCTGGTTAAGGATTTGGTCAAATTCCTTTTCTTCCAACCCCAAGGCGATCTTTCCGAAAAGTTGAATAAATCTTCGGTAAGCATCATAGGCAAATCTTCCATCCGACGTGATCTGGATCAAACCCTCAAGAGTCTTCTCGTTTAAGCCCAAATTGAGAATGGTGTCCATCATTCCAGGCATGGACATCGCCGCGCCCGACCGGACAGAGAAGAAGAGGGGATTTTGAGCGCTTCCAAGTTTTTTGCCTGTTTTTTCCTCCACCATTTTCAGATTGACTTCCACCTCTTCCAGGAGGCCTTTAGGAAGTCTCTTTTTGTTCTCATAAAAATGAAGACAAGCCTCGGTGGTGACGATAAATCCAGGCGGAACAGGGAGACCCATACGGGTCATTTCGGCCAAACCCGCTCCTTTCCCGCCAAGGAGTTTCTTATCGGTCCCATCGGCTTCTTCAAAAAGGTAGACATATTTCGAACTTTTCATGAATTTCACTTCCTTCTCTAGGATAACATCTTATATTAATAATAATTCATTCAAAAATCAATTCTCATTTGCAAATCATTTGCAAATCAAATCGATGAGACCCGTCCTTGACCCCGTTAGATAGGTCTTAATGGTTTAAGCGTGTAAATGTTAATGCAAGGATTTCAGAAAAAAGGGAAATCCGTTATGTTACTTATCTAACGGGGTTGACAAGGCAGTTCGGTTCGGATAAATTTACATAGTAATACGTCGGAAGGCTTCTACAAAAAAAGCAATAAAATAACATAGGCTCCCGGGGAGGGAATTATGGGGGAAAAACCTTACATTCTTTGGTTTGACGAAATTGGACTCGACGATCTTCCCACAGTTGGAGGAAAGAATGCCTCCTTGGGAGAGATGCGAAAGGAACTGACGAAACAAGGGGTGAGTGTCCCTAATGGATTTGCTGTAACCGTGAATGCCTACCATGCCCTTTTGGACGAAGGGATTGTCCAAGACTGGCATGATGGTAAGAGTAAACCAAAGATCAAAGAAAATATTCGAGAGATCTTTTCTGATCTCGATGTCGAAAATGTGGAAAACCTTTCAGAGAGGGGAAGCCGGGTCCGGAGGCTTATCCACAGTTTGGAGTTTCCCAGGGAGATCGTTGAGGAGGTTGTTAAAGCCTATCGGAAGTTGTGCAAGGAGTATGGGGAGGATACGGATGTGGCGGTCCGTAGCAGCGCAACAGCCGAAGACCTTCCTGGTGCGAGTTTTGCCGGTCAGCAGGAGACTTATCTCAACATCCGCGGGGAATACGCCCTCGTTCAAGCCTGCAAACGATGTTTTGCCTCCCTTTTTACCAACCGCGCCATCTCCTACAGAACCCATAGGGGGTTTGACCACTTTTCGGTCGCTCTTTCTATCGGAGTTCAGAAGATGGTGCGCTCCGATAAGGCCTGTTCTGGGGTGATGTTCACGATCGATACAGAATCCGGCTTTCCTGACGTGGTGTACATCACAGGTGCTTATGGATTAGGGGAGAATATTGTTCAGGGAGTTATCAATCCCGATGAATTCTATGTATTTAAACCCTGCATTAAAGGAAATTATAAACCCATCATTCAGAAAACCCTCGGAAGTAAAGAGATCAAAATGATTTACACCCTGGAGGGAGAGGGGTCAACCAAGAATGTTCCTGTCTCCGCACAAGAAAGGGCGGATTTCATCCTGAGCGACGAAGAGATTATCCTCCTTGCCCAATGGGGGGTGAGGATCGAAGAGCACTATTCGAAAAAAGCAGGGGTCTACATGCCCATGGATATTGAGTGGGCCAAGGATGGTATTACCCAGGAACTCTTTATTCTTCAAGCACGGCCCGAGACGGTAAAATCCCAGCGAGCGATGAATGTTCTGGAGACCTACTACTTAAAGGAGAAGGGGAATGTTTTGGTCCAGGGGAAGAGCGTCGGTGAAAAGATTGGCGCTGGCCCCATCAATGTCATCACCAGTCCAAGAGAGATAGAGAAGTTTAAGAAGGGCGAGATATTGGTCACCCAGATGACGGACCCGGACTGGGAACCCATCATGAAAATTGCCTCGGGCATTGTGACCGACCGCGGGGGAAGGACATGTCATGCGGCCATCATCAGCCGGGAGCTGGGCGTTCCCTGTGTGGTGGGAACAAGGGATGGAAGCGAGCTTTTGAAAGACTATCGAAGTGCCACCGTTTGTTGTGCGCAAGGGGAGACGGGATTGGTTTTCGAAGGGATCCTCGATTATGAAGTGAGGCACTTCGATATGGCACATCTGGAGAAGCCTCAAACAAA
This sequence comes from uncultured delta proteobacterium, assembly GCA_963711845.1. Taxonomy (GTDB): domain Bacteria; phylum Desulfobacterota; class BSN033; order BSN033; family UBA1163; genus CAVQFR01. Next base: position 115,037 of record CAVQFR010000014.1, on the reverse strand, counting down.
AATCATGATGAATGTGGGAAACCCGGACAATGCTTTCCACCTTTCCTTTATTCCCAATGACGGGGTGGGTCTGGCCAGACTGGAATTCATTATCAATAATTTTATACGAATCCACCCCATGGCGCTTGTCCGATTTGATTCAATCAGCGATAGTCATATTAAAAAGGAGATTGAACAGTTGACCATCGGGTATGAAGATAAGGAGGTCTTCTTCGTCGATCGGCTGGCTCAAGGGGTGGCCAAGATCGCTGCTGCCTTTTATCCTAAAGATGTCATCGTGAGAATGAGCGATTTTAAGAGCAATGAGTACGCCAATCTCATCGGTGGAAGCGAATTTGAACCTGTTGAAGACAACCCCATGATTGGTTTCCGGGGAGCCTCCCGGTATTATGATGAGTCTTATCAGGAAGGGTTTTCTCTTGAATGCAAGGCGATGAAAAAGGTTCGGAATGAGATGGGTTTGACCAATGTAAAATTGATGATTCCCTTCTGCAGGACGGTGGAGGAGGGGAGGTTGGTCATTGCGGAGATGAGAAAGCACGGTCTGATCCAGGGGCAAAATGGCCTTGAGATCTATGTGATGTGTGAGATCCCCAGCAATGTGATCATGGCTGATGAATTTGCCGAGGTTTTTGACGGATTCTCCATCGGATCGAATGATCTGACCCAGTTGGTATTGGGATTGGATCGTGATTCAGAGAAAGTTTCTCATATCTTCGATGAGCGGGATCCGGCGGTGAAAAAAATGGTTCAATCATTGATTGAAAGCGCCAAGAAGAATGGAAGGAAGATTGGCATCTGCGGCCAGGCTCCCAGCGATTATCCGGAATTCGCCGAGTTTCTGGTCCGGTGTGGCATCGACAGCATCTCCCTCAACCCTGATACCGTCATCAAGACGACCGATAGAATCTTACAGGTCGAGAAGGAGCTGGGAATTCCCCGGAGGAAAGATTCTGCAAAGTGAACCCTTGCTGCTAACTAACCCTGAATTCGAATCCCCAGAGCGTTAGGGGACCCCATAATAATTTTCAATTCGTCACTCCCGCCCCGTATCCAGTACGGGGTAAACTCCGGCGGGAGTCCAGTTATGTCAAGAGCTTATGGATTCCTGCTGGAGTCTATCCCGATGAAAATCGGGGCAGGAATGACATTTTTAGAGGAAGCCTTAAGTGTGGTTTTGTGAAGTTTGAGTAGAATGAAAATTCTCCTCCATATTTGTTGTGCCAACTGTGCTATCTATCCCCTTGAGCGAATCGATGAAAAAGGGGAGGAGGCCATCGGATATTTTTTCAACCCCAACATTCACCCTTACCAGGAATACCAAAAAAGACTCGACGCGTTGAAACAATACTCCCAAAAAGTTGGGTTGAAGGTGATCTATCGGGATGAATATCTCCTGGAAGAGTTCCTAAGAAATGTCTCCCATCGAGTTAAGGAAAGATGTCAGTTTTGTTATTCAATCCGTCTTGAAGCCACAGCTCGCGAGGCGAGGGATCAGGGTTTTGATAGATTTTCAAGCACCCTTCTCCAAAGCTCCCATCAAAATCATGCTCAGATCAAGGAAACCGGGGAGCGCATCGCTCAAGAGATAGGGATTCCATTTTATTACGAAGATTTTCGGCAAGGATGGAGAAGGGGACTGGAGGTATCCAAGTCCCTGGGACTGTACCGCCAGCAATATTGTGGCTGCATCTACAGCGAGAAAGAACGATACATGGGCAAAGCCCACAATAAGGTGCCTTAAGTGACTAAAGTGACTTAAATGCCAGGAGATGACTTTAGTCAATTTAGGTACTTTTAACTTTAGGCACTTAGGATACGGACACAAGACACGGGCACGAGTCACGTTTTTGGGGGAGGCCGGATGCTTGGCTTTGGTGCTTTAGGAAAACTGCTCATCCTGCTGGGTGTTTTTGTTATTCTCATCGGGTTGCTTCTGTTGTTTGGCGAGAAAATTCCATGGATCGGAAAACTTCCCGGGGATATCCTCATTAGAAAAAAGAACTTTACTTTCTACTTTCCCCTCACCACCTCCATTCTCATCAGTATCATCCTGACATTATTGTTTACACTGTTTCGAAAATAACCCTGAATCCGCCCATCATCGTTATGGAGCCATCATCCATGTTTATTGCCTCATGGGGAATCACGACCCTCTTCACTTGTGAACGCCGAGAGGAAACCTTGGGCAAATCCCTCACCAAAGAGGAGATTCTTCGATACTGTGAGAAACTGCCGAAATTCAAGCGGCGCCGGAAGGTCTTTTTGGGCGAGGTTCCATCGAACCCAACCGGCAAGATCGAGAAGACAAAACTGAGGAAGAGATATATCGGCAGAGAAGGAGCATTCAAGGTCTGAGGAAGTGAAGGATGGGAATGGAGATCATGCGCGCCACGGAAGCTGTAGCCCAAAAATGCTAAAGTGTATTGCGTAGGGTTGATCCAAAAAGGTCTTCCAACGAGGCATCGGTAGATCTAATCGGTTTCACCTACTTTCATAATAAAGATCAATCATAATATGCCCTAACCGTGGGATATTCCTTTTATCGAACGGAGCAGGGAGCTGGTTTTCATATTGGTTTTTTACCCCAGACTCGAATGTAAATGGGAAAATCACTTCGTTGCTTTCATTCCCAGATTTGTCAAAAATGGAAACCTTCGCGGAAATCTGTGTCCACTCCGGTAAATACGAACCTTTTGAACTGAAAGTATTCCATTGAAGGTATCCTATAATATGCTCTCGACATTGGGGCTTTAGGATGATCCAATCCGTTGAGTAATAACCGTAACCTGTCTGGTCCACAACTACGGCAATTCTATCCATATCCCCGTCTGGACCCTCTGCTTCGATATAAATTTTCCAAATATATCCATAAGAACCCTTATCTACAGCAAAAGCGTGTGTGATGATAGGCGATTTTGGGTCTGCGGGACGTTGTTGAACTCTTGCACTTATTTTGTCTTCCAGAAATCTCATCCCCCTCACTTTTCGATCGTTCTGAATTCCGTCCCTCCTACAAAAACCAATATATCGCCACTTCACTCAAATTCTCATCATAGTGAAATTGTCAATCACCCCCAGAAGTTGACCTATTTATACCAAGAATTTGATTTTATGGCAATTTCCATTTGGCTCCACTTCGTGGGAAAGGGAGTTTTAATGAGGAAGAGGGAAGGTCCATTTTTGATGGACCCCAAGGGGCCAATAAGATGTTGGAATTTTACTTTGCAAATCTATGAGAGACCAAATAGAATAAAGAACGATGGAACCGATTGTCGTTATCGGCGCAGGGCTGGCGGGGTGCGAAGCGGCCTGGCAGATTGCTAAGAGAGGAGGGAAGGTCATCCTCTATGAGATGAAGCCGGAGGCCTATTCTCCGGCCCACCGCTCTCCTTTCTTTGCAGAATTGGTCTGCAGCAATTCTCTTAAATCAGAATCCATTGAGAACGCTTCGGGGGTTCTGAAGGAGGAGATGGGACTCTTAGGATCCTTCATCTTAAAAGTTGCGAAAGAGGCAAGAGTTCCGGCGGGAGACTCCCTGGCCGTGGACCGAACAGTTTTTTCGAGACAGATCACTCAAACCTTAGAAAACTTGGAAAATGTGGAGGTGATCCGGAAGGAAATCTCTTGTATTCCCCAGGACGGGATCACGATTATTGCGACAGGTCCCCTGACGTCAGAAATGTTGAGCAAGGAGATTCAGAAGGTGACAGGATCCCGGCACCTTTTTTTCTACGATGCCATCTCACCCATCGTGGCCGCTGATTCGATCGATTATCAGTATGCCTTCAAGTCGTCCCGGTATGGAAAAGGGGGAGACGACTATGTCAATTGTCCAATGGATGAAGAAGCCTATGGCCGGTTTGTGGAGGCGTTGAATCAGGCGGAAAAAGCGCTGGTGCACCCGTTTGAAAAAAGATATTTCTTTGAAGGATGTCTTCCCGTTGAAGAGATGGCGGAACGGGGAAGGGGGACGCTTGCTTTTGGGCCTCTCAAGCCGGTTGGCCTCACTGATCCGAAGACAGGAAGACAGCCCTTTGCCGTCGTCCAGCTGAGGCAGGAGGACCGGTTTGAGACGCTTTTCAATCTGGTGGGGTTTCAAACTCGGTTGAAGCATGAAGAACAGAAGAGGGTATTCCGGATGATTCCGGGGTTGGAAAAAGCAGAATTTGTTCGACTGGGTTCCATGCATCTCAATACCTTTATTGATTCCCCTCGATTGCTGAGGGAATCCCTCCAACTGAAGACTCAACCGAGCCTCTTCTTCGCCGGGCAGATCACAGGGGTAGAGGGGTACATGGAATCGACTGCGATCGGGCTACTCTCCGGGATCAATGCCCATCGATATGCGAATGGGATGCCGGCCATTGTCCCCCCGCCTACGACGGCTATGGGTGCGTTGGTCGATTACATCACCCATTCGAGCGCTGTTCCCTTTCAGCCCATGAACATCAACTTTGGTCTGTTTCCTCCTTTACCAGAGAAGAACAGAGGCAGGGGGAGACGGCTTCTGATGGCGAGGCGGGCTTTGAAAGACATGGAAGAGTGGAAGAGGAAATGTGAAGGATAGAAAGAGGAAAACCCAATCATAGAGAGGAACCGATGAAAGAGAAAAATTGCTTTAGATGTGGGAAGAGACTCCAGCCGGGTAGCTCATTCTATGTGGTCTATATCAGGGTTGTTTCGGGTTTTGACGGCATCCTTTCAGAACCAGCGGAAGGAATTGATCGACAATTGAAGGGTCTGCTTGAAGAGGTCCAACATTTGGATCCCAAGGAGTTGGAGAAAGATGTCTACGAAGAGATCACTTTGATCATGTGTAAGAGTTGCCGAGATCGGTTTGTGGGTGAGATTCAGCACCCTTGGGAAGGTCCTTTTCAAATCCGAACAGATCCGGACTCGCTTCTCCATTGACACCGCCCTCCGGCGGTTCTTCCTCATGAAACCCGACGGGCCCTGCCCAATCCTGCCTTGAAGATATAAGATCTCTCAAAGAGATTTCGGAAAAAGTCCAATGCAAACGCAATAAATAATTTTATCTTTCCTGTAGGGTGCGTTCCCCGAACGCACCGTCTGATCGGCGTGATCGGCGATCCCGCCCTACTTAGAATATCTAAAAAATATTCCTCTCCCCCGGTGGGAGAGGAGGAAGGAGGGAGGGGAGCCAAACTTCTCCAACCCGCCCCCACCCTCCCCCACAAAGGGGGGGGAGATTCCTGGTAGAAATGCATCGAGAAGAAGGGGAATTTGTTTATTCATTTACTGAAATCTGTGTAACCCAGAGAGATTGCATTTCAGAGTTCTCTCAAAAATCACTTGACAAAAGATAAACTTTATGATTAATTGGTTCAACTGAATCAATTGAAGAAGAAGAATGGAAAAGCGGACGCTCTCTTTAAAGAAGCTGACCCAGACCCTTTTGAAGAACGGATCGAGGGAGATGACCGGCCGCTCTCGAGGCATCCGGATTCGGGAGGGCCTTGAAAGAATTTTAGGGGAGGAAAAAGGATCCATTTGCTTGGTCCTCGATTTCTCAGGGATGGGTTCTGTCGATTTTTCCTGGGCCGACGAAGTCGTGGCCAAGATGATCTCCCGGTTGTGGAGCGGTGAGTATGGAGAGAAATTTCTCGTCCTGAAGAGCCTCAGTCCTTCCCAGGCGGAGAACATCGGCGTGGCCCTGGAAAGAAAAAAGTTGGCCGTACTGACCACCGGGACGGAAGGATGGCAACTCGTCGGTTCTCTGAATAATTATCTGATCCACACCCTCACCCGGGTGATGAAGAGAAGGCAGTTGACGCTGAGGGAATTATCCGAGGAGGAAGGGATTGGGATGAACACGAGCGGCACGCGGCTTCTCAATCTTTACAAGAAGCGTCTTGTCGTGCGAGTGGAGCGGGCGACGATGGGAAAGGAAGATTCCCATCGGGGAAGGCAATATATTTACCAATCGCTCCTTTCCTGAGAAGAGTGCGATGGCAGAACTGAGAAGAGAGCCTGTTACGGGAATGTGGGTGGTCGTGACCAACGACGATCCCAAAAGTCCATCGGATTACCTTTCCTTCAAACCCCCCTATGGCCGCCGGGAGGCGGAGGGTCCCTGTCCTTTCTGCCCGGGGAATGAAGGGATGACCCCGCAAGAAACTTTTTCACTGAGCCGGGAGGGAGGAGGATGGTCTGTCCGGGTGATCCCGAATAAATTCCCTTTCTTCCGTATCGAAGGGAACTTCGACCGAAGACCGGAGGGGATGTATGATGTCATGGAGGCCATCGGCGCCCATGAGATTGTTGTGGAGGCCCCTGAACATCATCAGAACCTGGCTACCATGGAACCCAAGCAGATTGAAAAAATCCTGTTGGCTTATAAGGGGAGGCTGATCGATTTGGAAAAGGATCAGCGATTCCAGCAGTTCCTGATTCTCAAGAATTACCCGGGCATCTTTAACCGCCATCCCCATTCTCATATCATGGCGATGCCGGTCATCCCGAAGCGAATTGACGAAGAGATCTGGGGGACCTTGGATTACTATCAACGCAAGGAACGCTGTATTTTCTGTGACATCCTCAAAGAAGAAATCTCTATGAAAAAAAGGGTGATTCTGGAAACCGTCCATTTTTTAATCTTCGCCCCATTCGCCTCACGCTACCCGTTTGAAACCTGGATCGTCCCGAAGGTCCACTGCCCTGATTTTCACAACATCACCGAAGCAGAGGTGGGAGATCTTTCCGTCGGGATCCAGTCACTGTTCCATTGTTTTCTTAAACTCCTTGCTGATCCGCCGTATAGTCTTACGTTGCATACTTCTCCTGTTCAGATTCGATTCCACCGGCCAGAATACCACTGGCACATGGAAACCCGATTACGAATCGGACTGCGGGAAGGGTTCGAATGGGGGACAGGTTTTTTTGTCAACCCCACTCCCCCTGAAGATGCCGCGAATTTCTTAAGAGGGATGATCTAAGGGATGGGGAGTTCAGAATGGAGCCTTTAGATTTTAAAAAATTGGGTCGGTTTGAAGGGAGGCCTTTTGAGGCGAACAGGAGGAGAAGGAAGCGGGTTCTTCTTTCAGGGTTTCTTCTGGTTGGACTTTTGCTCCTGACCTACTTTTTTGTACTCCCTCCCACCCCTCCACCGCTTTCCGATGCCCCTCCTGTCTCCACTCCAGTGACTCCCCAGGATCCCTCTCTCCATACCATTGAAGGGGATGTGAAAGAACGAAGCACCCTTTTCCAATCCTTATCGGAGAAGCGCATTCCTCTTCGGTGGATCGATCTGATAATCTCGAAATTGAAACCCTATGTGAATTTCAAGAAGATGAAAGGAGGAACTTACCGGTTCACCACCGATGGGAAGGGGGAGCTGGTGAAGTTTGTTTACGAAGCGAGTCCTACGGAGATTTATGAAATTGAGAAAGATTCCGAAGAATATGTGGCTCAAAGAAAGAAAGTTCCCCTCGAAAGCCGTCTGGTGAAGGTCGTTGGAGAAATTCATTCCTCTCTCTTTGAAGCGATGGAGGCGGCGGGAGAACAAGATCCTTTGACCGTTGCTTTTGCGGAAATCCTGGCTTGGGAGATCGATTTTTATAAAGACGTGCGGGAAGGAGATCGATTTAAAATGGTGGTGGAGAAGGTTTATAAAGGAGATCAGTTTATCCAATATGGACCGATCCGTGCCGTGGAGTATCAGAGGGGAGAAAGGATCATTCAAGGGATCCGGTATAAAGAGGGATATTATAATGAAAAAGGGATTTCTCTGAGGAGAGCTTTTTTAAAAGTCCCTTTAAGGTTTAACCGGATCAGTTCGAAATTCAGCCGGGCCAGAAAACACCCGATCCTGGGAGGAGTGCGGCCTCATTATGGCGTGGATTATGCGGCTCCGCCCGGCACACCGATATGGGCTGTGGCAGACGGAACCGTTGCCTCTTGCGGATGGAGCGGCGGATTCGGGAATCAGGTGATCCTCCGCCATAGTAATGGGTACATCACCTATTATGGTCACCTTTCCGGTTTTGGCTCTGGGGTCAGAAAAGGAGCAAGGGTGAATCAGAAACAGACCATCGGATATGTGGGATCGACCGGTCTTTCCACCGGGCCTCATTTGGACTATCGGCTGGCCAAAGACGGACAATTCCGGAACCCGCTGAGAGAAATCTTTCCTACGGGCCTTCCCATCGAAAAAGGAGAAATGGAGACTTTCCACCAAACAAGGGACGAGATGTCGGGTTGGCTTCAAGGGGATTCACCTGGTTGGAAGAGAGTAGAAGAGGGAGAAAATAAAAAAGATGGACGGGTAGAATGAGGGGAATATGGAGCAGAAAAAAAAGATTCTCATTGTGGATGATGAACGGGATATTATCAAGGCATTGACGATCCGGCTTCGAGGAGCCGGATATGAGGTCGTTACCGCCTTTGATGGGGCCCAAGGTATTTTTACGGCCCACAAAGAAAACCCGGATCTCATCATCCTCGATATCCGAATGCCGGCGGGGAACGGGTTTAGCGTTGCCGAGAAATTGAAGGAATCCGTGAATACCCTTGCCATTCCCGTGATCTTCTTGACGGGGAGTCCAGAGAAGAACTCAGAGGAAAAGGCCATGGCACTGGGGGCTCGTTTTTACGTTAAGAAACCTTATGACCCTGAGGAGCTATTAGATGCAGTGAGCCGAGCATTGAAGAAAGAACCTGATCAACCGTGAGATGAGTTAGGGTTAATTTGAGACAAGATGTTAAAAGAAGATTTTGTAATTCAATCCAATATTCGGCGAATGTTGATCCGTACCTCCATCGATTGTTCTAGAATAGATTTCGGGACAGTGAAGGGAGTGGTCTACATCAGAGGCATTTTTCAAATTTCCAATCCTCCTGCCGATGGGGATGAAGCGAAGACGGCGCACTTAACGATCCACGCTCTCTATTCCTTAGAAAAGAAGGTTAAGAGCATTCCCGGTGTGGTCGACGTTAATTTTCAATTTTTCAACTGGAGAAAGGAAAGGGGTCATTGGGTACCAGTGGATGTAAGGGAAGAGGAAGGAGAGGATGAGAACAAGCCGGAATCTAATTTATAAGCGAATCCTGGGGGAGGTTGAAAAAGAGGTTCAGCTCCATCCCAACTATGCGGATCTCCAAAATCAGTTCGCTCTTCTTTTGATGGTCAAGGGAGAGATGGAAAAGGCGAGGAATCATTTTTTAGAGGCCCTCCGTGTGAACCCGAAGTATCGAGAGGCCATTCTTAATTTAGGTTTCTTATATCTTGAAATGAGGCGATGGAAGGAGGCCGAAGAGATTTTTCTCCCCGAAGCAAAACAATATCCGAAGGATGGTTTTATTCATCATGTCTTGGGGATTTTGTATCTTCGCGCCGGAAAGCAGAAGGAAGCCGCGGCTCAAATTCATAAAGCCATCCAGTACCACGCCTATTATCGAGACTATTACAGAAAGAAAGGAGTATGGCAGAGAGGCGTAGTCCAACTTAATAAGAAAGCAGAAAGGGTTTTAAGAAAGATTCATTTGAACCACCACTACGCCCAGTTCCAGAACTTCATCGGTCTCTATCTGGCCAAAAAAGGGAAATCCACCCAGGCGATCCATGAGCTTCGAAAGGCCGCAAGGCTGAAACCTGATGAATTTATTTTTCATGCAAACCTTGGAACGGTCCATACCTATCAAGGAGCCTACCTCAGGGCGATTCAGGAATTTCAGAAAGCTTTGAAGATCGATCCCTGCTATGGCATGGGATATGCGAACCTCAGTTATGTCTATGGTTTGATGTGCCGTACCCGTGAAGCCCTTCGGTGTATGAAAAAGGCGGTTCGTATGAGCCCTCAGCACGCAGATCTCCATTATAATTTAGCCCTTCTTTATAGCGATCGGAGACGATATGAGGAAGCCGCCATTGAATTGAAGAAGGCCCTTCGTATCAACCCCGACTATCTCTTTGCAAGAATCAATTTGGGTGTACTCTACGAGGATCAGGAAAGATGGAAAGAGGCAAGAAGGGAATATCGAAAGATCCTTCAGATCACACCCGATGATGAACACATTCGGAAGCGTCTGGAAAGAATCTCCTGACCGAGAGGAGGTCAATCGTTGGACTCTTCTGTCTTGCAAAAAACGCCTGAGTTTCAATCCATCCTGGTCATTCATCAGGGCGCTCTGGGTGATTTCATTCTCGCCTTGCCTGCCCTCGAAACCCTTCGAAAGGCCTTTCCACATGCGAAATCAGTGATCATGGGATATCCAAGGATTTTGGAGTTGGTGGAAAGGCGATTTTATGCCGATGAGATCTTCTCCATCGATCAAAGGGGGATGGCCTCTTTCTTCAATCGAGAAGGGAATCTGGATTTTACGCTCTCTGAATTTTTCAAAACATTCGATCTCATCGCTGTCTTTGGAAAAGACGCAGAAGGAACGGTCATCGGGAATCTAAGGAGGGTTTGTCAGGGGCGAATCCTTCCCATCAATTCTTTTCCACCCTGGGATGAGAAGGTTCATATCACCGAGCATCTTCTCAAACAATTCACCCGATACGGGTTTCCCAGATCCAAGCCAAATCCGAAACTCTATTTGAAAGAGTCGGATCGGGAGTGGGCGAGGGATTTCTGGAAAAGCAAAGGGGTGCCACGGGTAGAGCGATCGAAAGTGATCATCCTCCATCCCGGGAGTGGGAGCAAGAAAAAGGTTTGGCCCCTTGATCGATTTTTAAATCTCGTTCGTACACTTCAAGACCGTCTCCGCTCAAAAATCCTCATCGTTCTTGGTCCAGCCGAAGGGCCAGAAGTGCGGAGGGCCTTCGAGGGAATGGGACCCAAGGCCCCCATTCTGGCAAAGGGACTTACCCTTCTCCAGCTGGCCTCTGTGATGGAAGGATGTGGGTTCTTTATTGGAAATGACTCCGGTATTTCTCATATGGCCGCTGCCTTAGGACTTCCTACGCTGGTCATCTTTGGGCCCACAGACCAAAAGGTTTGGTCGCCGAAGGGAAAAAAGGCATTTGTGGTTTGCAGGGGAGTCCCTTGCTCTCCATGTCCTCAAGAAAGATTCATTCAATGTAATGATCTTGAATGTTTAAGAGCGATTGAAGTGGGCGAGGTTTTAGAAGGCTTGGAGAAAATAGGTATTGAATTGAAAAACTGAGAAAGGAGGGGGAAAATGGAGGAGAGGAAAATAGGGGAAGTGATCAAATATTTCGGAAAGGTTGGCGTTGCCGCGATACGGTTATCAGAGGGATCGTTGAAGGTCGGGGAGTCCATCCACATCGTCGGCCATACGACTGATGTGACTCAAACCATCGACTCCATGCAGATTGAGAACAAGAGTGTCCAGGAAGCAGGCCCGGGTGCGGATATCGGGATTAAGATAAAGGACCGAGTGAGAGAACACGACGTCGTCTACAAAGTCGCGGGGTGAACCTCGTTAGTAAGGGGATGGGATGTTGCGAAGTTTTCTAACGGGGTGAACAGGGGGCTCTTGAATAGGTATCGATCTTCGCCCGCAACGACATTTCTGTCGGAACGCAAACGGTCAGGCGCTCCGGGTAACAATTGAGTTTGGGAAGGAATCCGGTCGGATGAAGACAGGCGTGGCTCATCTTCCACTCCATTATGGGAAAGCGCCGTCATGGCTTTTCCAAAGGATGAAAAGCCTGGCGAAAGAGATCACCCTTTCCATCATCGACGTTTATGGAACGGAAGAAATGCTTTCCCGGCTCTCTGACCCTTTCTGGTTCCAGGCCTTCGGGTGCGCGCTGGGGTTCGATTGGCATTCAAGTGGCGTGACCACGACCGTCTGTGGTGCCCTGAAGGAGGGGATCAAGGGAATCGAAAACGAAGTGGGGTTTTTCATTGCGGGGGGGAAAGGAAAGACCTCCAGAAAGACCCCCGTAGAGATCGAGGAGATTTGCGAACGAAGGGGCATGGACGGGGGGCCTTTGATTTATGCAAGTCGAATGTCTGCAAAGGTCGATAGCGCAGCCGTTCAGGATGGTTACCAAATCTATCATCATAGTTTCTTTTTTACTCAGTCAGGGCGGTGGGCAGTGGTTCAACAGGGCATGAATGAAGCGAGCCGATATGCCCGAAGATATCATTGGTTTAGCCCGGGAGTAAAAGACTTTGTCTGTGAACCCCACTGGGCGGTGTGCTGTGATCAAACCAAAGAGGGTTTGAATCTCGTGGCTCATGAGAGTGAAAAGACCAGACAATCCATCGCTGAGCTTTCCCAAGAGAAACCTGAGTTTCTGATCTCTGAAGGGAAGAGAGTCAATGAACTTTACCTCCCCAAAGAACATCCTGTTCCCATGGAACAAATTCGCCTGGAGAAGCTGGAGAAGATATTTATTCAAATCCATGAACACTCACCGACGAATTTTGAGGAACTACTTGGAATGCGGGGGGTGGGCCCGAAAAGTCTGCGGGCGTTGAGCCTGATTTCAGAGCTGATCCATGGGATCTCACCCAGCTTCAAAGACCCAACGCGATTCAGTTTTGCCCATGGTGGAAAAGATGGCCATCCTTATCCCGTAGACCGAAAGGTCTATGATCAGACGATTGAGGTATTAAGAGGTGCGATTGATAAAGCCAAGGTAGGGGATCGAGAAAAGGTGGAGGCTATCAAGCGGTTAGGCCATTTTAATGAGATTTCAGATCGGAAATTGCAGAGTGCAGATTGAAATTTCACAATTCCCCCTCACCCTTCCCCTCTCCCCTCAGGGGAGAGGGAGGGGCGAGGGGTGGTCTTTCGTTGACGATGCGATTCATTGCTGATTTTCATATTCATTCCAAATTCAGTCGAGCCACCAGTAAGGAGATGGAGGTGGAAACCCTTGCGCGATGGGCAAAGAAAAAAGGAATTGCTCTTCTCACGACGGGAGACTTCACCCATCCCACCTATTTTGCAGAGCTGCGATCAAAATTAGAACCCTCGGGAAATGGCCTTTTCAAGCTGAAGAAGGGAGAACAGGGAGTCCAGTATATTTTAACGACAGAGGTGTGCAATATTTATACTCAGAATGGGAAGGGAAGGCGGATCCACAATCTCATTTTCGCCCCCGGCTTCGAGGTGGCAGAGGCCATTCGTTCTAAGTTGGGGAACCTTGGAAAACTCTCGTCGGATGGAAGACCCATTTTTGGTTTTAGTGCAAAAGAATTGGCGAAGATGATCTTGGATATCTCTATGGATTGCCTGATCGTCCCCGCCCATGTCTGGACACCCTGGTTTTCGATTTTTGGGGCGAACTCGGGGTTCGACTCCATCGAGGAATGTTTTGGAGAAGTGTCTCCTCATATCCATGCGGTTGAAACAGGTCTCTCATCAGATCCTGAAATGAATTGGAGATTGTCCGCCCTCGATTCCATGACCCTCCTCTCTAATTCAGATGCCCACTCCCCAAACCGATTGGGAAGGGAGGCGAACGTCTTCGAGTGCGCATTGGATTATCGAGAGATCACTGAAACGATTCGAAAGAAGGACCGGAAGAGACTTCTCTTCACCATTGAATTCTTTCCGGAGGAGGGAAAGTATCATTATGACGGTCATCGGCAGTGTGGAGTGATCTTCTCTCCGTCTCAGACCAGGGCAAACCAGTCTCTCTGCCCGAATTGTGGTAAGAAGTTGACCATCGGGGTGATGCATCGCGTGGAAGAGCTCGCTGACCGCCGAGAGGGTTTTATTCCGAAGAATGCCATTCCCTCCATCCATCTCATCCCTTTGGAAGAGATTATTGCCGAGGCACTGGATGTTCGAGTTGGAACGAAGGCGGTGGAGGCTGAATATGAAAGGTTGATCGAGAGGGGAGGATCAGAATTTAGAATTCTACTCGACGCCACTCCCGATGAATTGGCTTCCTTTGTTCCGCCCCATGTCCTGGATGGGATTGTCCGAATGAGGCAGGGAAAGGTTTCAATTATTCCGGGCCATGACGGCGTTTATGGGAAAATCAATCTCTTCCCTGAGAGAAAGGGAGGGGAGGAGGTAAAAGAGCAACTAAAATTATTTTAGGTTAAGGTGAATAGTCCCGAAGCCTAAATCTTAAGCTTAGCCTGTGAGCGAAGCGAACGTAAACCTCAACTCGGATCCTTTTCATGGTCATGGCAGGAGGTTGTGGGTTTCCCATCCAAGTCACGTTTAATCATGTGAGGACGCACGAAGACGCCCGGTGTTAAGAAATATTGCTGAAGCAGAGGGCCGGTCATCCTTAGAGAGACAAAAGTGCCAATTCATTGGGGAGAGGGAAGATGGACATAGAAATAAGGGAGAAGATGATCCTGGTTTGTCAGAGCTTGATGAGGATGCTGGAATTGGCTTTTGACGGGTTTCGGAGGCCCAACGAAGAATCTTTCAAGGAAGCGGAAGAGTTCGAAGATAAGATTTATCAGTATTTGTCGGAGTTGACCGGGTTCATTATTTCCAAGAGTTCGTCGAGCGAGAAGGAGAAGGAGCGGGTCAAGCATTATCTCTCGATCGCCACCGGTCTGGATCGCATGGCTTACAATATTGAAGGAGTTTTGGATCGGGTAAGAGGCAAGTCTGAAAACCATATTCTCTTCAGTGATCAGGCCGTCAAGGAAGTGAACGGCGTCTTCCAAGAAACCGTAAGACTTTTAGAAAACCTTCCGAATCTCTTGACTACGGAGAGCAAATCCCTCGCCCGACAGATCGGGGAAGAGGGAAGGACCATTTTCAAAACTGCGGACGGCTATTCCGAAGTGCACGAAGAGAGATTGATTAATGGGATTTGTGTGCCCAAACATTCACCCATTTATCTGGGTATGATCGAATCCTTAAAAGGGGTCATGGTCCATATTCTGTCGGTAAGTGGAAAGATTGCCTGTCTTTCACCCAAACCCTGAGTCATTGGTTTTCCGGCGGTAAGCCTCGGCAGCACAGGGAAGGGGGGCGGTATATCCACACCCAGGGAGACGGATTGAATTTTGTTCAGGAGGAGGGAATGGGGGAGATGGAAGAATTGCTTCAAGGCGTGATCGAATCATTTGAACCCGAAGAGGATGTGAGAGGTTTCCTCAAAAATGTCACTTGACAGCACTCTTTTTTTGATGTAAAAATGAACTCCTATTCACAAAGTGAATAAATGTTCTCAATTCCCGTCTAAAGGTATAAGCAATGATTCAGACCGAGAAGATTAGCAGAAAAGAAAGAGAATATTTGACGCATCGCGAGGAAATTCTTTCGGCGGCGGAAAAGGTTTTTGCTGCAAAAGGATTTTTCCCTACCACGATGAGTGATATTGCACGAGAGGCGGAGTTCGGGACAGGGACCCTCTATAAGTATTTCAAATCGAAAGAGGAACTTTATTTCACCCTCATCGATGAAAAGGTGGAAGAGATCAATCGTTTAGTCAAAGCAGAACTCTCGCAGAACACCTCGGCTGTCGAGAGGATCAAAAAGGTGTTGGGCCTCCAGTTCGAGTTCTTCGAACGAAACCGGGATTTTTTTAGGATCTATACTTCAGAGCGGAGTCGCTTCGAGTGGACGGTCAAAGATGAGTTGGGGAAGGGCCTCCACGAGAAGATGATCGCCTATATCAACATCCTTGCTGAAGTGATGAGGCAGGGGATCGAAGAAGGAGAGTTCAGACCCCTCAACCCCATGGATTTGGCTCATGCTTTAGTGGGAGTTGTCAATTCCTTTATCTTCGAGTGGATGATGAGTCGAGAATCCTATCCACTCATTTCGAAGTTGGACACGGTTTTGGAAATTTTTTTGGGCGGGGTGCAACAAATGGAAAGGAGGATGTAGATCAATGAAAATGAGATGGCTCGTCGGATTCATGGTATGGACAATTGTTTCGACAAGTGTTGTCTGGGCGCAAGGATCTCAGGCACCTCTCACTCTGGAGGAAAGCATCAAGATCGCCATGGAGAGAAGCTTGACACTTAATTCTGCCACGGTGGGAATTGTAGGTTCCGAATATAGACGGAAGGAAGCGATCACAAATTTCCTCCCCTGGTGGACGGGACAATATGGCTATACTCGATATAACACACCCGTTACCATCGGAGTGGCGCAGGCTGCCGTCCCGAGTGGAGTAAGCGATAGGGATATTTTCAATTTTGGTACGACCCTCAATCAACCCCTTTTTACAGGAGGGTTAAACTTAGCCAATTATCGTTCAGCAAAGATAGGGGTGGATCTCTCAAAAGAGAGTTTGGAGACGGCAAAGCGGGATTTGGTCCTGCAGGTGAGGGTGGGATACTTCACTATCTTAAGAGCAGAGAAATTCCTGGCAGTGGCCGAACAGCAGGTTAAACAATTCGAGGCTCAGCTCGAAGTGACAAAAGCCTTTTTCGATGTTGGAATTGTTGCTAAAAATGATGTCCTTCAGGCAGAGGTGCGGCTGGCCAATGCCAGGCAACAGCTGGTCAAGGCGGCG
The DNA here is from genome assembly GCA_963711845.1 of uncultured delta proteobacterium. Classification (GTDB taxonomy): domain Bacteria; phylum Desulfobacterota; class BSN033; order BSN033; family UBA1163; genus CAVQFR01. The sequence goes on along the minus strand of CAVQFR010000014.1, from coordinate 98,653 downwards.
AATGATTTAGCAACGGCCAAGGCTTCGTTCAATATATTGCTCAGGAGGGAAATCAATACTCTCTTTGAGGTGGTCGATATTCTTGCTTACCAAGCCTTTGCACTCTCGTATGAACAGTCTCTTGAAGAGGCACTCCGGCTGAGGCCAGAGGTAAAGACCGCTCAATTGAATATCGACCAGGCAAAGGAGGGTGTGAAGATTGCCAGAAGCGGATATTTCCCGACGATCAGTCTCGCGGGCAACTACAATCGTTTCTCCGACGATTTCGACATGAGTGGCGGAGTCAAATTCAGTGATCGGTGGACGATTCAGGCCTTAGCCACGTTTACTCTGTGGAATTGGGGGAATACAGCATTCAAGGTTGGAGAGAACAAGGTCAAGGTGATTCAGGCTGAAGATTCGAAGACTCAACTGATTGAGTCCGTTACTCTGGAAGTAAAAAATGACTATCTCAACATGTTGACTGCGGAAAAAAATATCAACGTGACAGAAAAGGCGATCGAGCAGGCTGAAGAGAATCTAAGGATGAATGAGGAGAGGTACAAATATCAGGTGGCCACGCAAACCGATGTTCTTGACGCGGTCACATTGCTGGCTCAAGCCAGAGTGAACTATTACGGCGCTTTGAGTGATTTCAACATCGCCAAGGCCCAATTGGAGCGAGGCATGGGCAGGATGTACCCATAAAGAAATTTCAAATTTGAAAAGGGTTTAATCGCATGTTGGCTCTCGTTTTTGGGCAGGTGTTTTCTAGCGAAGTGAAATGAATGGGGAAACGAAATGATACAGAGATTTGTGCTTGGAACCATGTTGCTTGCTCTCTCCATAGGGTTCTCGAGCTGTTCCGGCAGGGAGGAAGGTAAAAATCCGGACGAAAAGAAGGGGGGGCGTCCCCCTGTCGCCGTGGAAGTTGCCAAAGTGGAAGTGGCGGATCACAGCGAAGGCATCGACGTGGTGGGATCCCTTGCTCCTAAATTCGCGGCAGATGTGAGGTCTGAATACGCTGGAATCGTAACGGAGGTTCATGTTACCGAATGGGTCAGGGTCAAGAAAGGAACTCCCCTTGCGAAAATTGATTCACGAGAAATAGAGATTCTGTTACAGAAGGCCAGTGCTGCTGTGGAAATGGCCAAGGCAACCCTTTTACAGGCGGAGGTGGCGGGAAATCGGGCGAACCGGGAGTACGGTCGCCTGGTGAAGCTCAAAGAGCTCGGGGTTGTGACACAGCAAGCCCTCGATGACGGGCTGACTGAAAAAGAGGCATCCGCTGCTCGGATCGAGGCTGCCAGGGCCCAGCTAAGGGCAGCCGAGGAGGATCTTCGTCACACCCAGACCCGGCTTTCCAAGACGACCATCCTTTCGCCAATAGAGGGTGTGGTTTCATCCCGAGGTGTAAATATCGGGGACCTTGTCGGAGAGGCGGGTTCGCAAAAGATCATGTTTAAAATCATTGATACCCACATCTTGGATCTAACGGTGACGGTTCCGTCGGTCGAAATGGGTATGGTCCGTGTGGGGCTTCCGCTCACCTTTTCGACCGATGCTATTCCCGGAGAAACGTTTACGGGAAAGGTGATGTTTATCAACCCTGTGGTGAATGAATCAGATCGGTCGGTGAAGGTAACGGCCGAGGTCAAAAACGTTTCAGAGCAGTTGAAGGGGGGCCTCTATGTGAAGGGCCGAATTGGCACAGGAAAACGGACGGGCATTCTTAGGGTGCCTCGAGGGGCTCTTCTCTCCTGGGATGTGGCTGGAAAGAAAGGAGATCTCTTCGTGGTGAAGGGAGAGATTGCGAACCGACGAACCGTTCAGACAGGGGCAATCATGGGGGATTTTGTAGAAATTATATCGGGACTTGTAACCGATGAACAAGTGGTTGTCCGTGGTGGGTTCAACCTGAAAGACGGCGATCGGGTAAATGTCACCCAGGTGAATAGAGGCTGAGAAGATGTTTCTTTCCAATCTGTCGATTAAGCGACCCATCTTCGCCTCCGTGATGATGCTGGCATTGGTCACTCTGGGAATCTTCTCCTATCGTCGCTTAGCCATCGACATGTTTCCCGATGTGGAGATCCCAATCCTTTCCATCGTCACGAAATACCCCGGCGCCTCACCCGAGACGGTGGAGAGGGAGGTATCGAAGCGGATCGAAGAGGCGGTGAATCCGATCTCGGGGGTCAAACATGTCACTTCCACCTCTCGTGAAAGTGTCTCTCTGGTAGTCGTCGAGTTCAACTTAGAGGTCAAAATCAACGAGGCCTCCCAAGAGGCACGGGCGAAGGTCAACGCCATCCGAGGGGATCTGCCCCAAGGGATAGAAGAACCGATCATTCAGAAGCTTGATTTCTCTTCGATACCCATCGTCTCTCTCGCCGTACGTTCGGATGTTCTCTCTCCCAAAGACCTGACGACTCTGGTCGAGAAGAAGGTCCAGCGCCGCTTCGAAAACCTCTCCGGCGTGGGGAAAGTCGACCTGGTAGGCCAATCGAAGCGAGAGGTGAACATCAACATTAATCGTTTCCGACTGGAAGCGCTCGGAATGGGTGTGGACGAAGTGATGGCAGGGCTTCAGTCGGAAAACGTCAACACCCCTCTCGGCAGGCTCAATCGGAACAGCTCCGAATACCCTTTACGGGTCTCCGGAAAGCCCGAGGCGGTGGATCGATTCAAGACAATGGTCATCGGCGAGCGCAACGGCCGTCCCATCATGCTTTCAGAGGTGGCAGAGATTAAGGATGGGATTGAGGAGCAGCGGTCCTTGGCTTTTGTGAACGGGGTCCAGGCCGTCTCCCTTGACATCCTCAAGCAGTCCGGAGCAAACGTCGTGGGGACGGTGGATCTGGTGAAGAAGGAAATTTCTAAACTTCAGTCGGAACTTCCTCCGGGGACAAAGATTGAGATTGTACGTGACGGATCGATCATGATCCGTGATTCTGTCCGCGACGTTCAGGACACGCTCATCCTCGGTGGGATTTTGACCATTTTCATCGTTTTCCTTTTCCTCAATTCCTGGCGTTCGACGGTGATTACGGGCCTGACACTTCCCATCTCGGTTATCTCATCGTTTATCGTCATGAACTTCCTGGGAATGACACTGAATGTGTTGACCCTGATGGCGCTCTCCCTCGCCATAGGACTCCTCATCGATGATGCCATCGTCGTCCGGGAGAACATCGTCCGCCACCTCGAGAGCGGACAGGATCACTTCGAAGCGGCTCGAGAGGGGACGAGTGAAATAGGGTTGGCCGTTTTAGCGACGACTTTCTCCATTGTGGCTGTTTTCGTCCCGGTGGCGTTTATGAAGGGGATCATCGGACGGTTTTTCTTTCAGTTCGGGATGACCGTGACCTTTGCGGTTCTCGTCTCCTTGTTTGTTTCATTTACCCTCGACCCCATGCTCTCTTCCCGATGGGTCGACCCGGATATTGAGCGGAAGGGAAAGAGACACCTGGTCGCTCGGGTTCTTGACCGATTCAACAACTGGTTTGATCGAACCGCGGATCAATACCGCATCGTTATCGCCTGGACTCTGAAACACCGCAGGACAGTCCTCCTGATCGCAGTCCTCTCGCTTGTAGGCGGTCTGGTGGTCTTCAAGTTTTTTCTCCAGAGCGAGTTCGTGCCCGGGTACGACCAGGGAGAATTCGAAGTCAACTTCACGACCGCCCCGGATGCCTCCGTGGATGAGACCCGGGGAAGAGTCCATGCTGTTTTGACTTCGCTGAAAGAGATCCCCGAGGTTCAACATACCTATGCCACGATTGGAGCAGGCGACCAGGGAACCGTCCGCGATGCGAAAGTTTATGTCAAGCTGGCGGACCGCAACGAGAGAAGGCGTTCACAGAAAGCGATCCAAGAGGAGACCCGTCGCCTTCTCCAGAAGATTCCCGGCATCCTGCCCTTCATCACGGAGGCGGGGAGGATGGATACCCGGAAACCCCTTCTCGTCAATATCCGGGGGGATGATATTTCCCTTCTCAAGAAATATGCTGCGGCTTTAAAGGAGAAGATGTACCAGATTCCGGGCATCGTCGACATCGAGGTTACCCTGGAGCAGGACATCCCAGAGTACCGTTTGACGGTCGACCGGGAGCGGGCTTTTGACGTGGGAATCACGACGGGCCACATCGTGCGGACGGTGGGCGCATTGGTGGGCGGGCAAGCGGTCACCACCTATGAAGATGAGGACGGCGACGCGGTGAACGTTCGCGTCAGACTCCCGGACACTCTCAGGCAAGATCTATCCCATGTTGAAAAACTCAGACTGGCCGTTCAAAAACCGGGGAATGGACCCACACTCATTCCACTGGGCGAACTGGTCACCTACTCCATCAAGCCCACTCCTTCGGAGATCGACCGGCAGGACCTGACTCGTCAGGTTGTGGTTTCTGCAAACCTCGACAATCTCCCTCTGGGGACGGCCATAGAAAAGGTAGGCCAGGCTGCCTCCCTCATCAGGATGCCTCCTGGATACCGGGTATTTTTTTCTGGAGAAGCCGAGCAAATGACAGAATCATTGGGATACATGGCAGAGGCTCTCATCCTGGCCATCATCCTCGTTTATCTTATTTTGGCAGCCCAGTTTGAATCGTTTATCGACCCCCTCTCGATCATGCTCTCATTGCCCCTTTCTCTGATCGGGATGGCAACGATGCTCTGGCTCACAGGCGATACGATCAGCATGATGTCCCTCATCGGCCTCATGATGCTGATGGGTCTCGTGACAAAGAATGCCATCCTGCTCGTCGACTTTGCCAAGGTGCTGCGCTCCCGGGGCATGGATCGCACGGAGGCAATCATTACCGCAGGCCGAACGAGACTTCGTCCCATCCTGATGACCACCCTGGCCATGATCTTCGGAATGCTTCCCCTGGCCTTGGCGCTCGGCGCGGGAGCGGAGATGCGGGCACCTATGGCTCGTGCAGTGGTCGGCGGGTTGATCACATCCACCTTTTTGACACTTCTCATTGTACCGGTGATGTATTCGGTTCTCGACGATTTCGGTGGCTGGATCCGACGCCGGTGGACGATTAAAAAGGGGGCTTAAAGAACGCCGTACCCTCTTTGTTTGTCCTGCTGCCTATACCTATATACCCCGCTCGACAATCTTCAGGAAAAAGCGAGAATTCTGTCTTCCCTGCCCTCGATTGGGACCGGGGTCGGTAGGCAGGGACCCTGCCTATCCCACTTTGGCAAGATGGGGCGCTTGCCGGCCAATGGGCATAGAGATTGCACTATTCTATCAAGGTATATTTCAGAAAAATTCACAAATATCCTTTGATTTCATTAGGTTGAGAAAATTTCTAAATACCTTGAGACTAGAATTTCGTTGACAGAAGTGACAAGTTATGGTAGTTTTTGGCCAATATTGACATTGGGAATCGAAATTTAATGAATTACATTGTCACTCTATTGATTTTATTTTGCATATTTTTCCTGCCCCTGCCCTCGTCAGCGGGGATTTATCGTTACGAAGATGAAAATGGGGTCATTCATTTCACCAACTGCCCGAGAGACCCCAAATTTAAGCTCTACATCCGGGAGAGCAAAGAAGATGTTGGAGGTGGAAACTCCTCCTTTTCGTACATAAGAGATTCGAATCAATACGACTCACTCATTTCGGAGTTTTCTAAGAAATACCAGGTGGATTTTGCGTTGATCAAGGCAATCATCCGGGCAGAGTCAGGATTCAACCCCGCTGCGGTCTCAAGAAAAGGAGCAAAGGGGTTGATGCAACTGATGCCGGAGACCGCTTCGCGGCTCAATGTTTCGAACAGTTTCAATCCCAGAGAAAATATTGAAGGGGGAGTAAGATATTTTAAGTATCTCCTTTCCCTTTTTAATGATGATCTTCGGCTCTCCATAGCCGCCTATAATGCCGGTGAGAATATCGTTGCCGAGGTACGTTCGATCCCTCCGTATCGGGAAACCGTGGATTACGTCAAAAAAGTGTTAAGCTATTATCAATCCTATCGACCTTAATTTTTAAAAGCTTGCCGAGAAATCAATCAGGTAGTATAATCCCTCTGTGGAAAAACTCAATTACCGGCAGATCATGAGTCTACCCAATGGGGTAACCATCCTCAGGATCTTGGCCATTCCTCTTATCCTTGTTCTCCTTTCTTATACGGGCAGGGGGTATCAATTCTTCACGGCGCTGCTCTTTCTTGGAGCCGCTGTTACGGATACCTTCGATGGATATCTCGCACGACGGCGTGGCATGGAAACGACCTTGGGGAAATTTCTTGATCCCCTTGCGGACAAGCTTCTGATCGTGACGGCTCTGATCGCACTCATTCCAGCGAGAGAGATTCCTGACTGGATGGTCATTGTCATTGTCGGAAGGGAGATCGCCATTACCGGTTTAAGAGGGATTGCCGTCACTCAAAATATTGTTATTTCTGCGAGTAATTTGGGAAAATATAAAACGGTTTTCGAAATGACGTCCATCTTCTTTCTTATCCTCAATGGGAGGTATTTTTCCGTTGATTTCCATCCGATTGGGATGGTTTTTCTATGGGTTGCTTTGGTCGTTGCCGTTATATCCGGGGCTGACTATTTCCGGAAATATCTGAAGTCCATCATTGCCTGAATTCTTACATCTTTTCATCTCCCCATCTTTTCTTTTCCCTATTGACATCGAGGGGCAAATCTTGTAATTTTTAACCATTGAAAAGACAAGATGCGGGAATAACTCAGCGGTAGAGTGCAACCTTGCCAAGGTTGAAGTCGCGGGTTCAAATCCCGTTTCCCGCTCCAAGGGCGGCATAGCCAAGTGGTAAGGCGACGGTCTGCAAAACCGTTATTCATCGGTTCAAATCCGATTGCCGCCTCCAATAATTTCAAAGGAGTACAGGTCTTCGCCTGCCCAGCCACGCGATGTAAGGTCATGGAATTTGGAGGTAGCCACCCTTCCATTCTTCCAATTCTTATTGACGCAGTGTTCTTGCTCTAATACACTTCCATTAAGGCTGAAGCCCTCTGCCTCCCCTAAGCTATTAGACTGGAAGGAAACGCAGAACGTTGCGAGAGTGCAGAAAAGAACCAGGACGGTTGGTGTCGCTGTGACGATTCGGAGAAAAAGGCTGCTGAGGAGAATAACCCGGGGAATCTGTTGATCATCGATGATAGGAAATCGGCTTCGCTCTTTGCGAGGTAGACGGTCTACCCCGGCAGCAGAAAGCCACGGCCTTTGGCCGTGGATGAATGCGCCAACTTTTGGCCGGGATGTCGCCCCTCTCGGGCGTTAGTCAGGTGCCACGGGCTTTGCCCGTGGGGCTCCACAGGAAGGCCTAGGAGAATAAAAGGGGATGATGATGAAAATCATAGAGATTATTCCGAAGTGCTTGTTTAGTTGGGAAAAATTAAAGGAAATGAAGGATCAGGATATAAAATTCTGGGCTGCAGATGGCCTTAACCAATTGCGAATCGTCGGAATTGACGAGAGGCAAAAAACTTTCTATGTGGTTAATCAATCCGGAAAAATGACATGGCCTTTGAGATATGAGAAGCTGGAGGAGGTACACAATAAGATTCATAGCGGAGAGATAACTCTGCTGTCATACGAAATTGATAGATTGATTCCAACATGGGGGAACTATGTGAGCGGCCTATTTAAATATTTTGGCTGTGATAAAGGATAATTTTCACATCGATTCTGTGGAGGCTCGCCGTGGGAATGCCTCCTAACACCCCCAAGCCGTTTCCTTTGAAGAACTTCCCATGCTTCTGGTCGTCCGCCCGGAAGCCCATGCTGGGTTAGTTGGTGAGTAAGGGATATTCACGAAGGAGGAGTTTTTCGAAAAAGGGGAGAATAGTGGATCAAGGGATGAAGGGAAAGAAAAAAATAATCTAATAAGTAAAGGAGGTTCAGTATGGATTTAAAACCCTTGTCACCGGAACTCAATGAACTGAGAAGTGTTGTTATTTCTTCAAATCTTGCTTCTTGTTACCTTGTTCTTGAGCTGCTTAAGTCAGAAAAAAATGAAACATTAAATTATGAAAAATTCAGGGATCAATGGATAGATATCTATAAAAGCACTTATGGAATCGTTTCCAAGATGAAACCTCGAAAATCCTCAAGATGAAAATTCTCCTGAAAGGGCGGGTGTGATGAATCGAGAGATGGAGATGAAGGAAAAACAGAGATGGAAGCAAAGAGGGGGAATTCTTAAACCCAAGGAAAAACGACGTCGAGAAAAAATCATTTAGAAAATCAAACAAGATGATGCTCGGGGTAATCATCACCCGGTACGATCGTTCGCCGTCAAGGGCGAGGAATGTTTCTTGAAAATTGGATCCCCTCGGATATTCCACAAAATCGTTTTATTCCCATTAGTCTCAAAATACTGTCCTTCTTCAAGAAAAATACAGTGTTTGCCCTATTCACCCGGGAATGCCGTAGATACTAATCTATTTGGTGTGTGCAGGTATTTTCATAGGATCAGATGGCTGGCAGTGGGATCATGAGAAGAAGAAGGTGAATCTCAGTTCCTGAAAAATTCCATAAAAGGGAGGTTAAGAAAAATGTCAAAGGCGATAAAATACATTGGATTGGCAAGTGTGACTCTCTCATTGATTATTGTTTCGATTTCTACTTTTGCCCAATCTCCTTCAAGAGGAGAGTCGAGTTACTCTCCCGTGGTGATCAAAGAGAGTTTTGAAGCGATCATGACCCGGATGAAAGCTGCAAAGCCAGGGGTGATGAAGCGTCAGATGGATTTGCTTAGTGAGCGCTATGACCTGAGTAACCGTCCGGCCGCAGGGGTGACGATGTCTCGCGGCAAGGCTGTTCAGGAGGGCGTTCGTGCGAAACTTCCAGGGGGGATGACTTGGGAGAGATTGGCCGGAATGAGTCCGGAGGAGATTCGCGAGAAGGGCGTATTCCCGGCGGGTTTTTTCCCGCTCCCGCATCCTAATCATCCTGAAGGGGGCATGCTCTTTCCCAAGTTCCATATTGATGAGATCAAGAAGCAAGAAGGTCGGGACCTCACGCGCTTTGACCTGGATTATGACTTACCGGATCACTTGATTCCTGAGTTCCCAGCACCGATCTATCTGACCACGAGATCTGACCTAGGAGATGTTTCGCAGGGGAAACTGGTCACTCTTGATAACTACTATGCGCTGTTCAATGGAGTTCTAAACCCCAAGCAGATTGAAGGCCTGAGGCTACTGGTCACCCCGTTCCCGCAACAGCAGTTCAACCAAACCGAGGACCGGCGGTCCGAGCGTCCAAGCCGTGGGGTCGTCTGTTTTGACTGCCATGCAAACGGACATACCAATGCCTCGACACACCTTGTTGGGGATATCCGGCCCCAGGAATTCCGGCATCGTCTGGATACCCCTAGTTTACGGGGTGTGAACATCCAGCGGCTGTTTGGGTCGCAGCGAGCTTTGAAGTCGGTCGAAGACTTCACCGAATTTGAACAAAGGGCTGCATATTTTGACGGCGACCCGGTGATTGCTACGAAAAAAGGGGTCAACATCCTGGAGCGGGGGAGCCAGGTCCATTTTATGGCGGAGTTCCAGGCGTTGCTGGACTTTCCGCCGGCTCCTAAGCTTGGGATCGACGGAAAGCTTGATCCGAAAAAGGCAACCCAACCGGAAATGCGGGGGCAGGTACTCTTCTTCGGCAAAGCTGCTTGCGGAAGCTGTCATCCAGCTCCCTACTATACCGATAATCTGATGCACAACTTGAAGGGTGAACGTTTCTTTAAACCGCGGATGATTAATGGGAGATATGCCTCTGCAGATGGCCCCATCAAGACCTTTCCTTTGCGAGGGATTAAAGATTCCCCTCCTTACTTGCATGATGGAAGGCTCCTGACGTTGGAAGATACGGTGGAGTTTTTCAATTTGATTCTTGAGCTCAAACTGAGCGAGCAGGAGAAGAGGGATCTTGTGGCTTTTATGCGCCAACTTTAGATGACCCCCTCACTCCCACCCTCTCCCGCTGGGGAGAGGGGAAGGGTGAGGGGTCCTGCATTCAGTTCGCCTTTGAGATGGAGAGCCCGCTCGAGATAGTGGCAGCATAAGAAGTGAAATCGATCTCTCTTGCTGATTCAATAACCTCCCTCCGAATTTTTTCGACAGATCGAATCCATTCAATCTTCCCAAAAAGGGAAACGATTTTTCTAAAAAGAGTAAAGCGTTTCTCTTTTTTTGAAGGGTCAGTTTTCGCCGGGTTTTCTTATGATTGTCTAACTCCTCGAAGAGGTGAGTTATTTTATGGTTTCCTGGATGACCCATGAAGCCGGTATATATTTTGCTTTTATATTTCCTATCTCCCGCAAGAAAGGATAGGTCATGAAGACAGTCGATGAGCTTGTGTCAGAGTGGACTGAAGAAGAGAGAGAAAAGTTAAGAGATCTTATTGAAGAATCTCGTGAGCGGGAGAAAAAACTATTAGAAAATTCAAAAAGGAACTGTGAGAACATAACGAAACTTGACGAATCGCTGCACTCTTTCATATCAAGTTTACATGAGATTAAAGAGACAACCGAAAAAATGGCAGATGACGTATTTGGGATTTATCTGCGTTTGTATCCTAAGCCGATGGCTTCTTCATAGATTACGATACTCCAATTGTTTCCTTTCGCCTCTGATTTGCTCCAAGGGATTAATCCATTCAACCTTTCGATGTAAACCCTCATCTCCACTCCGAATACCTAGGGGCATAAGTACGACCTTCAGGCTTTTCGAGCGATCCTCCTGGATTAAAGTGGATCTATCGCGCTCTATATTATCAAGCAGAATCACCCGCAAGCTGGCGAAAAGCTCGATCGGGTGCTGATCTTGACAGGATTTGAAGTTACATAGTAATGTGAGGTGGCGCAGGTTATACTAAACTTAATGGGTTCGGAGAAAGAAGTTTCAGAATAGGGCGACCGCGGAGGGAGCGAACGCCGAGCTCAAGACTTCATAACCCCAAATGATCGTCAGGAGAACCACGATGCGAAGCGACCTTAAAAAGGCTATTAAAAAAATTGATATGAAGGATTGGAAGAAAATCTCAGTAGAGTTTGGAAGAAACGCGATAGAGGTTTGGGTGCCTCCAAACAGTGTTGAACTCACCATGAAGGAGGTTGCCGTATTACCGGATCCCCAAAAGGCCTTTGAGCAGGCTTTTCTAGCCCCCATCAGCAGTCCCCCTTTGGAAGAGATCATCCGGAAAAAAGGGAAACCTCCCGAACAGATGTCTGTGGCCATTGCTGTTTCCGATATTACAAGGCCCGTTCCTTATAAAGGAGAAGGCGGCATCCTCCCCCCGCTGCTTGGACGCCTGGAGTCTTCAGGGATTAAGAAAGAAAATATCAAGATTATTGTAGCGACAGGAATGCATCGAGCAAGCACCCCGGATGAGAAGGTGGAGATGTACGGGGAGGAAGTGGTTAAACAGTACACGATCCTGGACCACGATTGTGAGAATAACGATCTTTTGGAGAGTATCGGAAAGACAAAAAGAGGGACCCATGTCTATGTCAATCGGGACTTCTATTTTGCGGACCTGAAGATTGCGACAGGACTCGTCGAGAGTCATTTTTTCACAGGGATCTCCGGTGGGAGAAAATCCGTTTGTCCGGGATTGGTGGACGTCAAGACCATTCAAAGATTTCACGGGCCTGCCTTATCTTGAAGACCCCCGGGCAACGAACCTCGTCCTCGAAGGGAATCCATGTCACGAGGAGGCTTTGGAAGTTGCCCAGACGGTCGGAGTTGATTTTGTTATCAACGTCAACCTGGATAAAGATTTGCGCCTCGTGAGAGTATTTACAGGGGATATGGTGGAGGGAAATATGAAGGCCTTTGAAATGATCAAGGGCTATGCGGAGATCCCTCTTGATGAGGAGTTCGATATCGTACTGACTCACAGCGGATATGTGGGAAGAGATCATTACCAGACGGCCAAGGCAGGGGTGGGCGCTATCCCGGCGGTGAAAGAAGGGGGTGTCATCATCATCGCAGCGAATAACCGGGATTTCATCAACCCCATCGGGTCTCCGGAATACAGAAGTCTGATTCACCTGCTAAAATTGCAGGGACCGGACGGCTATCTCGATTTACTGAAAACTTCCGGCTGGAAGTTTACAAAGGATCAATGGGAACCCGAGGTCTGGGGGAAGGTCCTGAGAAAAATCGGAGAGGACGGGCTGATTTATTGTTCCCTGGAAATTGAGAGAGAAAATTACTGCATCCTTCCGGGAGTCTGTGGCCTCGATTTTATGAAGGGAAAAAGGATAAAGCCTGCCGTTGAGAAGGCCCAGGAGATGGTACAGAAGGCTGTCCAATTTGCTGTTTACCGTTATCGAGAAAAAGGGATTGAACCGACTGTGGCCTTCATTCGAGAAGGGCCATATTCCGTGCCCGTACTTAAAAGATAGTGACAGTGTCGGTGATTCGTGTCATTGACCCTTAAGTGAAACGTGAATTAGTCTTCGAAGGTGGCTCCGGTGTTGGCCGATTGTACCAGCTTTGCATACCTTTTGAGATATCCTTTGAGTTTTTTCTGAGGTGGCTTCCACTGGGACAATCTCTTCTTCAATTCCTCTTCAGAGATGAGGAGACTCAGTTTCTTATTCGGAATATCGATCTCAATCAGATCCCCGTTCTGAACCGCAGCAATGGGGCCTCCCTCGGCAGCTTCGGGAGAGACATGGCCGATGGCTGCTCCGCGGCTTCCTCCTGAGAACCGGCCGTCCGTGATGAGGGCCACATCGCGATCTCTTCCTACACCTGCAATCGCAGAGGTCGGGGCCAGCATCTCCCTCATGCCCGGTCCGCCCTTCGGTCCTTCATACCGGATCACCACGACATCCCCCTTCAAGATCTTTCCATTCAGGACCATCTTCAGGGCTTCTTCTTCGGTATCAAAGACCCTGGCCGGTCCCCGGTGCTTCAGCATGGCGTCATCAACCGCAGAGCGTTTTACGACTGCTCCCTGGGGCGCCAAATTCCCGAAAAGGACGGCAAGCCCTCCGGTTTGATGGTAGGGTCTTTTTAGGGAGCGGATGACCTCCGGGTTATGGGTCTTCTTTCCCTTGAGGTTCTCCCCAACTTTTTTTCCCGTAACGGTCAATGCATCCCGGTGAATCAGATTTCCACAGCTCAATTCGAGCATTAGCGCAGGGATCCCTCCTGCCTGGTGAAGTTCCTGTAAATGATGAGGACCCCCCGGAGACATGTTGCAGAGATGGGGGGTCTTTTCGCTGATCTCATTAAAGGCAGCGAGGGATAGTTCGATTCCCGCTTCCTTCGCAATGGCTGGGAGGTGAAGGGAAGTGTTCGTCGATCCTCCGAAGGCCATGTCAACAGTGATGGCATTCTCAAAGGCCTTCTTCGTCAGGATCCTGGAGGGTTTCAAATCCCGCTTGACGAGGTCCATGATCTGCATGCCGCTCTTCTTTGCCAGACGGATCCGTTCAGCGAAGACGGCAGGGATCGTACCATTATAGGGAAGGGCAAGGCCAAGGACTTCCGAAAGGCAGTTCATCGAGTTAGCTGTAAACATCCCTGCACAGGATCCCACACCCGGGCAGGCGCAGCCTTCAACCTCTTTGAGGTCGTCGAGCGTCATTTTCCCAACCTTCACTCTTCCGACGCATTCAAATACGGAAATAACGTCGTACTCCTTTCCCTGGAAATCGCCCGTCAGCATGGGACCGCCGCTGATGACAATGCTGGGAATATTGAGCCGGGCCGCCGCCATCATCATTCCGGGCACAATCTTGTCGCAATTGGGAATGAGAACGAGACCATCGAAAGGGTAGGCCATGGCCATGGATTCAACGGAATCTGCAATCAATTCTCTTGAGCTGAGGGAGTATTTCATTCCTTCATGGCCCATGACGATCCCATCACAGACGCCGATCGTAAAGAACTCGAGAGGTGTCCCGCCTGCCATTCGGATTCCTGCCTTCACGGCGTCAGAGATCTGGTGCAGATGGAGGTGGCCTGGAATGACTTCATTGGCTGAGTTTGCAATTCCAATCATGGGTCGTTCAATCTCTTCATCCGTAAGCCCCAGGGCCTTGAAGAGGGAACGATGGGGCGCCCTTTCGAGTCCTTTTTTCATCGCATCGGATCGCATCGCATTCTCCTTCTTTGGATTTTGATGTATCTAGGTCTAAAAGGTTTTTCTAACATTCTCCACGATCTACCTCCCCCGCTGGAAGGTGAGAGGGAGATTTGAACGAAATATGGCTTTGCCAGTGTAGTGAATTAAAAGTTCCTCTCCTGTATTTGTCATTCCGGGCTTGACCCGGAATCCAGTGTATCTAATCTGGATTCCCGCTTTCGCGGGAATGACGGCTTCGGGATCGGTGTAAAGAGGTGTTAGATATGCTACACTAGATTGTATTCATTTGTCTCTAACACAAGTTTCTTTTTGAAACAAGGGAGTGGCAGAGGCAAATTCCGCCAATTTTCGATTGAAGGGATGGCTATGGTGAGTGAAACAACGTCTTCTCGCCTTAAGGACTTTTTCTCAGAATTTATTCGGATGGTTTCATCTCTTTCGTCTCGGACTGGCCAACCCCGAGATAGGCGAGCTGGACCTCAGGTTTTTGGGAGAGCTCCGAGGGCGTTGACTCATAAACCATCTTTCCTCTGCTCAGGATGAACAGGTAACTTGCAAGACTCAGGGCAAATTGCAGATTCTGTTCGACAAGGAGGACGGATTGTCCCTCTTTTGCCAGTTGAGAAAGAATCTTGATCAATTCCCGGATCACAGAAGGAGAAAGTCCTTCCGTGGGTTCATCCAGGAGGAGAAGGTCGGGATTGCTGACAAGGGCCCGGCCAATGGCCAACATCTGCTGTTCTCCTCCGCTCAGATGGGAAGCCCTGACTTTTTTTCTCTCTTTGAGCTGAGGGAAGAGGTCAAAAATTCCGTTTTGATCCCAGATCTTTCTTTTTTCTCTCCTCTTTGCCGAGGAAAGCAAGTTCTCTTCCACAGTCAATGAGCCAAAGATCCGGCGTCCTTGAGGAACCAGGGCCAACCCAACATCGACCCTCCCGTAGGGCTCCATCCGGGTAATCTCCTCACCTTTAAAATAAATCTTCCCTTCTCTGGGGATGTTGAATCCGATGAGAGATCTTATGAGCGTCGTCTTCCCCACGCCGTTACGGCCGAGCACAGCAACGATGGCCCCCTGCTCCAGGGAGAGGGTGACCCCCTGGAGAATATGGCTCTGGCCGTAATAGGTATGAATCTCTTCCACTATTAGGATTGGTCTACTTTCCATCTAATACCCTATGCCTGGAGGGCACCTTGCCTGCAGCGGGCAGGCTCGACCCATTCTTGCCTTCCTCAGTTACGCCATGCGCTATGTTCTATGCTCTACGCTCTATGCCGTTTTGTCTTCATACCCGAAATAGAGTCGTTGAACCTCTCTGTTGTTTTGAACCTGCACAGGACTCCCTTGAGCAACGATTTTCCCCTGGTGCAAAACGGTCACGCGATCTGCCAGTTGCAATGCCACGTTCATATCGTGCTCGATAAAAAAGATGGTCGTTTCCTTACCGGATTCCTTGATCAGGCGCATCATCGATTCTCGGCTTCCCGCCTCAAGTCCTGCCATGGGCTCGTCGAGCATCAGCAGTCTTGGCTTTTGGAGAAGGGCCATGATGATTTCCAATTGCCTCTGGACGCCATACGGCAGCGCGGCTACGGGGATGTTCCTCGTTTCCCACAACCCCCATGTGTTGAGCAGGCCCTTCACGGGATCCAGGTTCTTCTCGGAGAATCTGTTTGACTTCAAGAAGGGGACGCGGGTGGCGGGGAGGGCCTCGAGGGTGAGCCGCAGATTATCGAGGACGCTGATGGAACGGAAAAGCGTTGTGATCTGGAACGTCCGGCCTATTCCCAGATGGGCGTGCCTGAAGGGAGGGAGGGAGGTGATCTCCTTCCCCAGAAATTGAATACTCCCCCGGGAGGGCTTGATAAACCCGCAGATGATGTCGAAGAGCGTCGTTTTTCCGGCGCCGTTCGACCCGATCAAGGCGTGTAATTCGCTGCGATGGATCTCTAAACGGATGTCCGCCAGAACTTCCAGCCCGCCGTAGCTTTTGAAGAGGTCCGTTATTTTCAGGACGGGGATTGTCTCCGGCTGAATTTGTGCCATTGTTTTCTCCAAAGTCCCACCATTCCTGCCGGGGCGCCGATCACCACCAGGATGAAGAGAACGCCGAGGACCAGGGTCCATCGCTCCATCACGGCGCTCAAGATGTTCTGCATGAAGATGACGAAGAACGATCCGAGGATGGGTCCGATCAATGTTCCTGCACCGCCAAGAATGATCATGATGATGGCCTGTGCGGATGTATCCACAGAAAAATAATCAGGGCTGACGTACCCGTTGAAATAGACGTTCAGGAGGCCGGCGATCCCGCCGAGGCCGCCCGACACGACGAAGGAGAGAAGCTTGATGTGGTCTACGTGATAGCCAAGGCTCGTCATGCGTTTTTCACTTTCGCGGATCCCGATCAGGGAGATTCCGACCCGCGATTTGACGAAAAATCGGAGGAAGAGAAAGACGGCGATGAATACGAAGAGGGCGAAGTAGTAGAAGGTTTCGACAGAAGTCATCCACATGGGCCGTACAAAACCGGAGAGGCCATCCCCTCCGCCTGTCACGGAACGCCAGGAATGGGCAATCGCCCGAAAGACCTGGGAAAAGGCGATGGTCAACATCATGAAATAGACCCCGCGACTCCTGAGCAGAAGCCATCCCAACACCAGGGCAGCGAAGGCAGAGACGAACAGAGCTAGGCCGATCTGGAGGAAAAGATTGGGCGTTAAGAACCGAGCTGCCAATCCGATCGTGTAGGCAGAGATTCCGAAAAATACCGCATGGCCGAGAGAGATGATTCCTCCCAGGCCGAGAATGAGATCGAGGCTCATGGCAAAGATCGCCCAAATCAAGGCCAGGGTAAACAGTCTGACGTAGTATGTAGAAAGAATGATCGGACAGAGCAGGCCTGCAGCCACCAGACAGGCCGTCATGATCCAGATGAATGAGGGATGGATCAACGCCCTCCGTCTCCACCCCAACGGATGTCCGGCGCCTGAAGGAATCGCTTCAAGAAAGATCTCCTCCGACACCGATGCCTGGCTGATGGGTGCAATGGGAAGGCCGAAAAGACCGGTAGGTTTCAGAATCAATACGATGGCCATCAGGGCAAACATCGAAAACATGCCCGTCTCCGGCCAGAGGGCCTTGGCCATCGAGTCGACTAAGCCAACCATGAGGGCGCCCAGGAAAGAGCCCTTCAAGCTGCCCAGACCGCCGACGATGACCACGGCCATCGCATAGAGCAGCACCTCGATATCCAGACCGGGATAGACCCCCAGAAAGGGCGCCCCGATACTCCCGGCCAGTCCTGTCAACAGGGTGCCAAAACCGAAGGCCATGGTCATGAGAAGATTCATGCGAATCCCGACCCCATTCGCCATTTCTCCGTCGTCAACCGCCGCCCGGATGAAGATGCCCAGCCGGGTGCGTATCAGGAGCCACCAGAGAAAGAAAAGGATGACCAACCCGATCAACAGGATGAGAAGTCTGTAGGTCGGATAGTAAAAACCGAAGAGGTTCGTCGCGCCGGTGAGGATAGGAAGTTTCTTCAACAGGACAGGCGTTCCTCCCCATATCCATATGGCCGCGTCCTGAAAAACGAAGATAAGACCGAAGGTCAACAACACCTGGGCCAGGGGCTTGACCCGGAACCGGCGAAGGAGAATGCGTTCCGTCAGTATTCCCAGAACGGCCATGGAGAGCATGGCGAGGAGGACGGCAAGGGGAAAATTTCCGGTCAAGCGAACCGTTGAGAATCCAATATACCCTCCCAACAGGTAGAAAGAACCATGGGACAGGTTGACGATCCGGCATAACCCGAAAATGAGCGATAGCCCTGCGGCCAGGACAAAAAGGAGCATGCCGAAGGAGAGTCCGTTAACGATATGCGTGAGCCAGTAGGAGATCATGACTTAAGGGGTTGTTCCAGAATTAGATGCATGGTATATCGAGGGAGAGTTAAAATCAAGAAGATTTCATCCGGACATAATCCGTAATCGAATTTCAAAACCTTAACGATATCCCTGTCATGCTGAAATTTTTTCAGCATCTCTCATTTTCGATAACCCATAGATCCTGAAACAAGTTCAGGATGACGATTATGGATTATCTGGTGCGGACATCTTGACACAGACATGGGTTTAATATAATTTTAGTTCATTGTAAATCCTTCTTCTCATTTCACCACGGAGAGGAAAGGGGTATACCGAATTCAGATGATCACAAAATAGAGAAAGGAGTCAGTATGAAAAAGACCCGGCACACGCTACTCATCCTTTTTATCGTCCTCTTCGTATTCCCTCTGGCAGCCTTCAGCGCGGAAGAATCGATCACGATCGGTCTTCTGGCGTCCCAGACAGGTCCAATGACATTCCAGGGCACGCACATCATCAGAGGATTTACCCTGGCTCTTGATGAAGTGTCCAACCGTGTCGCCGGCAAGACCATCAAGGTTATCATAGAAGACGAGGTCATGTCACCGGCCATTGCACTGACCAAGACCCAGAAACTGGTGGAGAAGGACCATATCGATGTCCTGATGGGGCCTGTCAACGCTGCTGCTGCCGTGGCCATGAGGGACTACGTTGTCCAACAGAAGGTTCCCTGGATTGTACCCCTGGCCATGCCGGAGAATCTGACGCTTCCGCCCCTGGCCAACAAGTATACGTTTCGCCTCCAGGTGATACCGAGCCAGGCGAATTTCCCCTTTGCGGAGTGGCTTTATAAGAAAAAAGGATATCGTAAAATGGTTGGGTTTGGCATTGATTTTCCGGCAGGCCGTGATTCGGTGGCTGCTTTCAAAAAAGGCTTTGAGCAGATGGGAGGGCAGATTCTTCAGGAGGTCTACACGCCGATGAATACGCCTGATTTCGGGCCTTACCTTTCGCAGATGAGAAGGGATATCGATGCGGTATATGCCTGGTATGCGGGCGCGGATGCAGTGAAATTTGATTCCCAATACGTGGACTTCGGTCTCAAGGATAAGATACCCCTGACCGGCTGGATCGGCATCAATGAAGAAACGATCATGGATTCGATCAAGGATTTTATCAAAGGGAATACGGTGGTCACTCCGTACACACCGACCATCGATCTTCCCGAAAATAAGAAGTTCGTGGCCGCTTTTCGAGCCAAATTTAATACCGACCCGTCGTTGCCCAGTGTGAATGCTTATGATGCCGCCAAGGTCATCCTGGCAGCCGCTACCAGCGTTAAAGGGAATCTCTCCGATAAAGACAAATTCCTGGCGGCCATTTCCAAGGTCTCCCTGAACAGCCCGCGGGGACCGATCCGCTTTGACGAGCGAGGGCAAGTGATCGCCGACCTTTATATCTGTGTGGCAGATATCAAAGATGGAAAGATGCAGAATAATGTGGTCGATATCATCAGAGGAGTTAGACAGAGACTCCCTTGAATCTAGCAGGCTGCTGAAAAACGCCCATCTGCTTCGTTTCCCTCATCCTTCGTCATTGCGGCGTACCTCCAAGTACGCCTCATTCCTCAGGATTTCGGGAGCCTTGCATCTGGGCATTTTTGAGCAGCCTGAGAAATAGTCTCTTTTTCAACAACCTGCTAGTGGGGGAATTAGTCTTAGTGGGAGTGTGAGTGATGAGTGAGAGTCCGGGTTTTATCAGCAAGAACATGGAGACGGTCGCATACCATGACCTCGACGAAAGGCCTGGATTCAAGATGGCGATTCAGGAAGTGGAGGGCCGCTGGTACTTGTATATCGGCCATTTCTGGCACCGCGGCTGGACCATCATGGATATCACCCGTCCCTCTCGACCCGAGCTTCTCAAATTCATCCCCGGTCCGGCCAATACATGGACATTACAAGTTCAGGTGGCCCAGGGGAAGATGGTCACCGCTCTGGAGAGAATCGGGGATGGGATCCTGGGTCGGAACGATATCTGGGGACACGATCCCTCTCTGCCTTTCGGTGAAGGCATCCTGATCTGGGATGTTAAGAATCCGACGGATCCCAAGCGACTGGGCTCTTTTGAAACCGGAGGCTTTGGAACCCACCGTAACTTTTATTCAGGTGGAAAATATGCGTATCTTGCGGCCAACATGAAGGGTTATAAAGGAAACATCTTTGTTGCTGTGGATATAAGCGATCCGACCCACCCCAAAGAGGTTTCACGGTGGTGGTTTAAAGGACAATGGGAAGAGGGAGGCGAAAAGGCGGATCGCTTCTATCAACTCCATGGTCCGCCGTATGTGATAGGAGAGAGAGCTTATCTCCCCTATGGTCGGGCCGGTTTTATCACCCTGGACATCTCCGATCTTTCCCATCCTCGCCAACTCGGCCGCATCGACATCGGAGATTTTGGAAGCATTGTGGGAGCTCACACCTATTTGCCCATCCCGTCGAGGAAACTGGCGATCGCCACAACGGAGGCCATCCTCGAAGAAGAGCGGGACCCGCTTAACCTTGCATTGGTTGTGGATATGACAAATGAGGAGAAACCCAAACCAATTGCAAATTTCCCTATCCCGGTTCCTCCGGAGGAATTAGGAGTTCGAGATTTCCAGGAACTCGGAGGAAAGTTCGGGCCGCATAACATCCACATGCCCCACCATCAACCTTGTCTTGCGGATGTCGATAACATCATCCATATCTGTTACGAGAGTGGAGGCCTATGGCTTTACGACATCAGCTGCCCCGGGCGTGCCCAGGCCTATTGCCTATTTCATCCCGGCTTCACCCAAGAAGAAGAGGGGACTGCTTCCCAAAGAATTGGCCACCCAGACAGAAGACGTGATCGTCGATAATCGGGGATATATTTACATCACGGACAAGAATCACGGGCTCTTCATTCTTAGGCATAAGAAGTAAGAGTTTTCCGTTCTTGTCCCCTTTACTCTTCAATGATCAACCTGCTCAATAAAGCTTCATTTTTTATTGACATAATCTTCTAAGAATTATAAATTCTATTAAACGAGAATTTGGTTATTAGTCAGTCCATAATTGGTTAGACAGAGGAATCCCCCTCTTTGGTATCCTTTTCCTGTCTTTAGACAGGCAAAGAGGGGTTAGGGGAGATTTTCTGAAGATAATGGTCTGGGCAATGATGGATTCCTTAGTAAGAATCCCAAGAAGTGACGATTAACCCATAGGACTGCCTGGGTGGCGGAATTGGTAGACGCAAGGGACTTAAAATCCCTCGGTGGCCCCCCACCGTGCCGGTTCAAGTCCGGCCCTAGGCACCATGTATATCCAAGGGGTTAGCAAGACCGAAGCTAATCCTTTTTTTGTTCAATTTTGTGGTGACCGTGCCAAATTGTGCTCACGAAGGTTAAAATTTATTTGACTACTCATTTTGTGCCTGTTTGAAAGGGATAACCTCTCCCCGCTTCTGATCACTTCCAACTAATGCGTTCTGCTTCTCATGGTAAGCCTGTTTCTTCAAAGCTGCTTCTATTAGGTCCCGATCATTAACGATGTTACAGCGATCGGACACGCTCCGCGTGTTATGGTCCGAGATGTTCATTGCCACTCCTTTGGGACTCCTGCTCCGACCATATTCCTTACCGTAGTTCTTCTGAAGTCATGGAATAGGCTCCCTTTCAAGCCCGCTTGCCGGCAGCGGATATCCCATGCCCAACGAAAATCTTTTATGGGTTCCTGGTTTCGATGAAACACATACCGATAAGCCGAAGAAGATTTAAGCACTCCAATAAATTTTTTTCTTGACATTTTTTTCAGGTGTAGTAATGTATGGACATCTAGTCAATCAGTCACGTCTCAATTTTCAGGGGTTCGTGACGTTCAAATGGGCACACCTTTGTAGAGCCAAAAGTCATTTTCAGGAGAGAGAAACGTGATACTTGAAGACGGCCCAATGCCTTTTTACTTCCAAATAAAAAGCATCCTCAGGGCTAGGATTCTCTCTAATGAACTCAAGGCAGGGGATCTTGTCCCATCAGAAATCGACCTATCTCAAGAATATCATGTCAGTCGGGGTACAGTTCGTCAGGCACTATTGGAGCTTATCAATGAGGGGTTGATATACCGAATTCGCGGAAAGGGGACGTTTGTAAGCGAGGAAGTGGGACTGAGACATTTGAGATATAAGGGAACAATTGAAAACCTCATCGCGTCGGCTCGGGAAGGAAGAATAAAAGTTTTGGAATATAAGGAAGCAATCCCCCCTCCCTTTGTGGCAAAATTCCTCCAAACAGGGACGAGGCAGATGGTTTTCCAGATGGAGGTAGTCTTCTCATCTTCAAAAGGTGCGACCCGCTACTCGGTCCTTTATTTACCCCCTCATTTAGGGAAAATGATTTCTCGGAGTGAAATTAAAGAAACTACCGAAATTATTCTTCTTGTCGAAGAGAAATCTAAAACCAAGGTTCACCATGCCTTCCAAAGCATGACTGTTGCATTAGCAGATGCAAGAATTTCGAAATATCTTTCCATTGAGAAAAGGGCCCCCGTTTACGTCATTGAGCGACAATACTATGCCAGGAACCGGACTCCTGTCTTCATGAGTATTAGCTATTGCCGCCCTGACCTTTACAAATTCAAGATTGAACTGACAAGACCCTGATGTTAGAGGTGACTGGAATTCGATACACAATCGCGGCTTTTTCCCTCCGGGTTGAGGGAGGGGACGGGTCTATGGTTCGGCTCGTGGCGATCCTGGAGGAATAGTCAAATGGCGATATTACCTGAAGATAAAGTCATCATTACGGTGGCCACGACTGGTGGAGTGGCTCGCACGAAAGAACGGAATACAAATGTTCCGGAACAACCGGATGAGATCGCAAGAGCAGCCTGTGAGTGCTGGAAAGAAGGGGCATCCATCCTGCATATCCATGCCCGTGATAAGAATGGAATTCCGACCGGGGATCCGAAGGTCTATAGTGAGATACACAGCAAGATAAGAGAACTGGGTTGCGATATCATCATTCAAGACACGACAGGCACTGGTCCCCAGGTTCCCGTCGAGGATAGGATTCTCTGCTTGCAGGCTGACCCGAAACCCGAGATGGCATCACTGGACATGGGCACCATGGTACGAAACTCCGGCCCCTATAAAGGCACGTATACAATTCGATATGGTGACACTCTTGAAGATTGGGCCGGGAAAATGAAGGAGGCGGGGGTTAAACCATCCATGGAGGTGTTTAACCCCGGAAACCTTCGTGAGGTGAGAAACTTGATTGAAAAAGGGTTCTTGGACAAGCCTTACTATGTGGAATTTGTGCTTGGCCATAAGTACCATGGGGGGATAGACGCTACCCCGAAGCACCTGACGTGGTTTATCGATGATCTTCCGGAGCCCCAGGATACCCTGTGGAGTGTGTTGGCAACCGGCAAGGCTCAATTTCCCATTACAACAATCGGGATGATTTTAGGTGGGGCTATCCGGGTAGGATTTGAAGACAGCCTTTTTTACAGAAAGGGAGAACCTGCTGAGAGTAATGCTCAGTTAGTGGCCCGGGCAGTCAGATTCGCACAGGAGTTAGGCAAGCAACCGGCAACACCGGATGAGACACGCAGGATACTGGGGCTCAAGCTTCTCAAAGCCTGAACCCAGAGGCTTATACGCGAAAGGAGGAGAAAGAAATCATGGGTGATCTGTTCAGATTGGACGGCAAAGTAGCCGTGATTATCGGCGGGGGAGGAGCTATCGGCGGCGCGATAGCTGCTGGAATGGCAGAGCAGGGCGCGAAGGTCGTGATCGCCAGTCGAGGTATGCAGAAATTACAGGATGCGGCCAAAAAAATCGAAGCAGACACTGGAGTGAAGGTCGCTTGTCTTCAGGGGGATGCCAACAATGAAGAGAGTATCATTAATCTGGCGAGGGAAGTTGTCTCGGCCTTTGGCACCGTAGATATACTGGTCAATGCCTACGGGTCGGCCACAAAGAGGCCGGCCGACGAGTTCCCCGCGGATGTCTGGGATTCTCTGTTTGATCTCAACGTAAAAGGCGTCATGTTCTGTTGCCGGGAGTTTGGCAAAATCATGATAAAAAACAAGAAGGGAAAAATCATCAACCTGTCTTCCGTCAGGGGCTCTCGAGCCACTCTCTGGGGAGGAAACCTGGGCTACTGCGCTTCGAAAGGAGCCCTGGACATGATGACGCGGGCACTGGCTTCGGAATGGGCTCAGTATAATATTAAAGTGAATGCTGTCGCTCCTTCTTTGGTTGCCAAACCAGAAGTTTTCGCGACACGCTCTCCAGAGCAGATTCAAAGATACCTCGGTAACGTGCCACTGAAACGGGTTGCCGACCCGAAAGAGGTCGCGGGCACTTTTGTTTTTCTCGCTTGCCCGGCTTCAGATTTTATCACGGGCCAGATCATCTACCTCGACGGCGGGATGACAGCGATTGGTTAGAACCTACAGCGAAGAGAAAGAATTTGAAGTGAGGTGACGAAATGAAGCTGATTAAAAAAGATCAAGGCCAACCGCCGAAACAGGCTAAACAGCACTTTGGCCAGAGCGGGATTACAAAAGTTAGTCAAGAAGATGGTAGCCGGCGACTTCATGTAAGCGTTTCCCATTTCCTCCCCGGGGGCGGAGCTGAAATGTACGCTTCTCCCACGGAACGGGTCTATTGCGGCATATCGGGCGCTTTGTTGGTAAGAGGCAAGAACAAAGACGAATACCTGCTTGGCCCCGGCGATGTGCTCTATATTCCCCCTGGAGAAGAGCGAAGTATCGAGACGGTTGGAACGGAGCCGGCGACAATGTTAGTCATCATCGTCAAACTAGACTAAATGATGACTAGGGGATAGACCGATGAAGGAGAAAAACCAAAAGGTTGTTGTTGTTGGGGCTGGCGTCATGGGTTACGGCATGGCACAGATTTTCGCCCAAGGAGGGTTTCAGGTTTCCTTAGTCGATATTTCCCGAGAAGCTCTCAACAGGGCTTCGTACCTGATCCAATCGGGCCTGAAGACGATGGCGAATGAAAACTTCCTGGAAGAGCGTGTCCAGGCCATACTGGACCGGCTTACCTTCACAACGTCCCTGGAAGATGGAGCGCGTGATGCAGATGTCGCCATAGAGGCCATTTTCGAAAACGTGGAAGCGAAGAAAGCATTGTTTGCACAGTTGGACAGGTGCTGTCCCCCTAAGACGTTACTGGCCAGTAATACTTCCTATCTAAATATCTTTAATTTCGTCGAGACGTCACGCCCAGATAAAGTCATGATCACTCATTGGTATGCTCCTCCAGAGTTGATCCCTTTAGTCGATGTGGTTGGGGGGCCCGAAACAGACCCATCCAATCTTGAGGCCATGGTTCAAATTTTGAGGAAGATAGGCAAGAGACCCGTTCTGATGAAGAAATATATCTCTGGATATGCAATCAACCGTATCCAGCATGCGATGAACCGTGAGATTCACTTTCTCCTGGACAATGATTATGTGACTCCTGAGCAACTGGATGAGGCGGCAAGAGTGGGGCTAGCCTTTCGTATGATGGTCCTTGGTGTAGTAGCTCGCATCGACTTTTCTGGCGTAAGCATGAGAACACGGCACCCCCTTGGATTTGAAGAGGTTCCCCTGGACTACGAATACAAGAAGCTTCATCAATTGGTCGACGCAGGACATTCGGGAGTTAAATCCGGCCGTGGCTTTTACGACTACAAAGGAAAGAGCCAAGAAGAGATGTATCGGGAAAGGGATATTCGCTTAATTGAGATTGCAAGAACCCTTAAGAAATTGGAAGCCATGGGACCTTTGGTAAAGCCTTAATCGTGCCGAAAGTGTCGGCATGGGCTTCTTCATTCACCCATTTGAATGAAAGAGAGGCCCATGAGTTTCACGATCCTAGATCTCTTGCTGATCCGGGGGCGTGGTCTCCATTCGGGAGTGGTGAAATGAGCAGCAAAAAGAAAATTGCGGTCGAGGAAGGATTGTGGACCATTCCTTCCTCCCCTGGAGAAAAGCCACATTTGATTGGCAGTAAGTGCCTTTCCTGTGGGGAGCTTTATTTCCCTCGCAAGAAAAAGGGATTATGTATCCACTGTCAGCAGAGAAGCTTTGGAGGATGTTCTCCTTAGCGGTAAGGGTAAAATCGTGAGCTTCTCTGTCGTGGTGCAACCGCCAGCGGGTGGATTCTATAAAGGACCCGTTCCTTATGCCTATGGTGTCGTTGAGCTCCCAGAAGGGGTGGAGTTACTTAGCCTGTTTACGGGGAACTTGGGCGAACTCGAAGTAGGTATGGAAGTAGAATTGGTTATCGAGAAGCTTTTTGACGATGATGAAGGCAATGAGATTACGACGTACAAATTTATTCCGACCCGGATGAACTAAACAAAAAGGAAGTTCTTGATCAATGAAACCGATGAATCAGATGAAGGAAGTTGCGGTAGCAGGCATTGGCTTGGTGAGGTGGAAGCGCTATGTGGATCAAGAGATCTATGATTTCGGGTCTGAGGCCATATTGAATGCGTTGAAGGATGCCGGTATGGAATGGAAAGAAATACAAGCAGCATTCTGTGGGAGCGTTTACCAGGGGACAGGCTCGGGTCATCAGGTGATCAAGGAAATCGGAATGACAGGAATCCCCATTGTCAACGTTGAGAATGCTTGTTCCAGTGGGGCATCTGCCTTTCGATTGGCTTACCAATCGATTGCCGCTGAGATCTACGATATCGTTCTTGCTGTAGGTTTCGAAAAGATGCCTCGAGGTCCAATCCCTAGCACCGCTTTTCGGCCCTACGAATTAAAGATGGGATTCAATTTTCAGCCCGCAAATTACGCCAACGAAACGGTACGCTATATGACAGAGACAGGGGCTACCGTAGAAGACTTCAGCCGGGTGACGGTGAAAAATCGAAAAAATGGTGCCTTAAATCCAAATGCGTTCTTCCAAACCCCCGTGACCTTCGAAGAGGTGATGAATTCCCGCGTCGTCGCGACACCTCTTCGTTTATTACACTGCTGTCCTACCTGCGATGGAGCTGCAGCGATCATCCTCTGTAGCAAGAATAAGCTCAAATCAAAAACGAACAGAATAACAGTGGCGGCTTCGGTTCTCGCCAGCGGGGTTTATGGGGGAGAAAATCCGGTAAAAAGCGTTAAGTTCCCACCTCCCTTTGATATCGTTGAATTTTCGGCAAAACAGGCTTACGAAATCTCGGGATACGGACCGGAGGACATGGATGTCGTTCAGGCCTATGACACGATGGCACCCTCCGAACTCTGGAACCTTGAGAAGTTAGGGTTCTGCAAAAAAGGCGAGGTCCTCAAATTGCTGAGCGATGGGGATCTCGAGATCCATGGAAAACTTCCTGTAAATACGGACGGAGGGCTTATGTCGAGAGGACATCCATTGGGAGCCACTGCAGCAGCACAGATATGTGAGATCGTTCTGCAATTACGTGGGCAGGCAGGACCAAGGCAGGTCAATGGAGCCAGGATAGGATTAGCTCACGCCAGGGGGGCCGGCCCGAACAGCGCTGTCACAATATTGAAAAGGTAACGAGCCTGTAGAAAAAGTCACTTTTTTAAAAACCGCTTCCTCTGCTGGATCACAAGCATGAGTCAATCCCATATTATTATTACCCTTTTCTGGATCGGACTTGGGATTTTTGTTTTGATTTTCTCTTACAATTTAGGATTGGGAAGATTTAATAATCCAGGTTCTGGATTAATGTCTTTTCTATTAGGGGTCATCCTCGTTCTTCTCTCCCTTTACAGCCTTATCATATCTCTTCTTAAAAAGGCAGGGGATGAGGGAACCCCAAAGGAGGGGCGGAGTCAGACAAGCTATAGGAAGATAGGACTCGTATTGGTTGCTTTGTTTACGTACTCTTTCATTTTGGAGAAATTGGGGTTTGTCATTACTACATGGATATTCTTATTTTTGTTGTTTAGAAGTATGGGAAATAGATGGATAACGACTTTTATCGCTTCTACATTCACCGTATTAGCAACCTATTTTGGATTTACCTACTTCGGGGTCAGATTCCCTCCCGGGATTTTTAGGTAAAGGTGATAGATGGATATATTTTCTGGCCTCCTATCAGGATTTCAAATTGTCTTCCAACCTGTCAATTTTCTATATTGCTTTGTAGGAGTATTTATAGGCACGTTGATCGGAGTTCTTCCAGGAATAGGACCCACAGGTGCGATGGCCATGCTACTTCCGACGACCTTTGGTCTCTCTCCTGTTTCTTCCCTCATCATGCTTGCAGGAATCTTCTATGGTGCTCAATATGGCGGGTCTACAACCTCCATTTTAGTCAATATACCGGGAGAGGCATCTTCCATCGTAACCTGTTTGGATGGATACCAAATGGCGAGACAGGGACGTGCGGGACCGGCGTTAGGGATTGCCGCATTTGGTTCTTTAATTGGAGGTACGTTTAGTGTCATTGGATTAATGTTCTTGGCCCTTCCTTTAGCTGAAATTGCTGTAGCTTTCGGACCTCCAGAGTACTTTTCACTTATTTGTTTGACGATGATTCTTTCAGTTTATTTATCGAGAGGATCTTTATTTAAGAGCTTTATCATGATCATAACGGGTCTTATCCTGAGTACAGTAGGGATGGATCCCATTTCAGGAAAAACTCGATTTACCTTTGGTTGTGGAACGTTAATAGATGGAATTGGCTTAGTTCCAGTGGCTATGGGTCTTTTTGGAGTCTCCGAGGTATTAATGAATCTTGAGGAGTCATTAGAAAGAGTTATTTTTAAGACAAAGGTTAAAAACCTACTTCCCAACCTTGAGGATTGGAAAAAATCGATAGGACCTATCAGCCGCGGAATCCTTTTGGGATTCCCTCTAGGGATCCTGCCTGGAGGAGGCGCCATTATAGCATCTTTTATGTCATACTCTTTAGAAAAAAGGATTTCCAGGAACCCGGAACGGTTTGGGCATGGGGCGATCGAGGGGGTAGCAGGCCCCGAAACAGCAAACAACGCAGCTGCTGGAGGATCCTTTATACCAGTCTTGGCGTTAGGAATTCCACCTAATGTGGTGATGGCTATACTTATGGGCGCCTTAATTATCAACGGGATAACACCAGGCCCACTTATGATCAAACAATACCCTGAGGTATTTTGGGGTGTTATTGCGAGTATGTATTTAGGAAACATCATACTTTTGTTATTGAATCTACCTCTCATTGGCCTTTGGGTCAAACTTTTAAAGGTCCCTTATCGCATTTTGATGCCTTTAATCCTACTCTTCTGTTTAATCGGTTCTTATAGTCTTAACAACAATGTAGTAGAAGTGGTTATTATGATCATTTTTGGGATGGCTGGCTATGTTTTAAGAAAATTTGAATTTGAGGCAGCCCCACTGATGGTGGCTTTTATTCTTGGTCCTATTTGGGAAAACTCATGGCGTCAGTCTCTTGTGATGTCTGATGGAAAGTTTTCCATCTTCTTAGAGAAGCCTATCTCCCTTGTAACGTTAGCCTTGGCGACTCTTGTAATCCTAAATGCATTAATCAAATATTACCGGAAGAACAAGAGAAGGTTTATCTTCGAATAATGGTGGAAAAAAGATGGCGATGATTCAAAGAAAAAATCCAATGGGTAGAGAAGGAGCGACTACAAGAAAGATCCAAATATTAAAGGAGGGAGGTATTCATTATGAAAGGGAAGATGATTAGAGGGCTCATTTGTGTCAGCATTTTTTTAACCATTATATTCTTATCATTCAATCCGTCTTGGTCTGCCGAGGGAAAATATCCGCAAAGAAATATTGAAATGATCATTTCATTTCCCCCTGGGGGTCCTGTAGATCTCATGACCCGAATACTTGGGGAAACATATGGAAAAAGAACTGGGAGTTTCCATCATTCCAATTAACAAACCAGGGGGAGGTGGAAGTCTCGGAGCTGGAGTGGTGGCCAGTGCACCGCCTGACGGGTATACCCTAAGCGTGGGGGTCCCCAGTTCAATCATCATGCCTGTCATACGCAAAGAGGCCAATTTTCTTACAGAGGACTTTAGGGCGATTGGCCAGGTAGCTGGTCCTCCTCCCGTTTTTTTCATTACCCACCCGGACTCACAATGGAAAACTTTTAAAGAATTTGTCGATTATGCAAAGAAGAATCCAGGCATAAAGTGCGGTCACCCCCCGATTACCACAGTGAATGCCTTGAAATTTCTGTTTATCAATAAATATTCCGATTTAAAATTAATAGGCGTCCCCTTCAAAACGGATCCGGAAGTACTTGTTGCTATATTGGGAAAACATGTTCCAATTGCAACGATTAGCGCTGTCGCCATCAAAGGTCCTGTGGAGGCAGGGAAAATAAAAGTTCTTTTTAGTTTCAACCCGGTTTCTGAAGTGGCAAACCTTAAAATGGATCCACCACCGCCTGATTTTGAGAGTTTTTTTGGGAAAAAGCCTCCATTTGATTTTGGCTTTTACCTTTGGTGCAACTCAAAAACCCCAAACGAGGTTGTGGACACTCTCAGGAAGGCTCTCAAAAAGATTGTCAATAGCCCGGAGTATGATAACGATTTGAAAAAAATCGGGTATGGTGCCCAATATATGGACGGGGATATGTTTATGAAGAAAGAATTGCCTGATATTGCAAATCTTTTGAAAGAAAGCCTCGCGGAAATTGGTGTGGCAAAATAACCAAATGCGGGTCAGTCCCGAATAATTTTAGAGTGAATCGATCCCGGTTAGCTCAGGTTTTCAGGCCTGCGGTCAAGCCTGGCACGACCTTCGACCATGCCAGACGATGCCGAAAAGGGTTCGTCAGGTTCCACGCGGCTTTGATTCGGAAGCATGGCACTCATCTCCGTGCTTGAGAGAGGTTTTCGCATGTTTTGTAAACAAATAAGTCAAGGAGGCATTGATGAATACGAAAGGTGAAAGAGTGTTTACCAGCTTGGTCGGAGACTTTGCTGGGGGGACCCCCGTCTTTGTGCATGTCAAGGATGATCGAATCATAAGGATCAGACCTATTATTTTTGAGGAAGATGAAGCAAAACCTTGGAGTATTAAGGTTGGAGACAGGGTTTTTACACCTCCCAAAAGGACGAATCCTGCACCTTATGACCTTTCTGTGCGAAGAAGGGTCTATAACCCTAAAAGGGTTCAGTATCCTCTCAAGCGGGTCGGGTTTAAACCTGGCGGTAAGACGAATACAGATAATCGTGGTAAGGGTGAGTTTGTCCGCATCAGCTGGGATGAGGCCCTCGACATTGTGTGTGGAGAGTTAAAAAGGATCAAAGAGGTCTATGGAAACAGTGCCATATTGACCATTGCGAGTGGTCACGGATCACACGGTTTTCTGAACTCACATGGCAACATCCAGAGAGTTCTTAATTTCTGGGGCGGATACACACCGATGATTCGAAACCCTGATAGTTGGGAGGGATGGTATTGGGGAGGTGAACATGTCTGGGGCTTTGATATGGCCATGGGGACACCAGATCAAGTCGATATGCTTGAAGATGTGATGCAGAATTCTGAGCTTCTAGTCTTCTGGTCTTATGATGTAGAACAATCCGGTTTCATCGGTGGTCAGGATAAGTCTCAATGGCTTCTCTGGCTTAAGGAGCTGGGCAAGAAGATGGTGTTCATCTCACCCGATTGCAACTATACCGCTGCAACAAAGGGAGATAAATGGATCCCCATTCGGCCCGGAACGGATGCGGCCATGGCCGCATCGATTGCCTACCTGTGGATCACTGAAGGGTCTTACGATAAAAATTATGTCTATACCCATGGAGTGGGCTTTGACAAGTGGAAAGACTATGTCCTTGGAAATGAGGATGGCATACCAAAGACACCTGAGTGGGCTGAGGGTATAACGGGCGTTAGGTCTCATGTCATCAAGACCCTTGCAAAGGAGTGGGCTTCAAAGAAGACCGCATTGGCTATCAGGTTTGGAGCGGCATGCCGAACCCCCTATTCGACAGAATGGGCAAGGATGATGATCTATCTTCAAACCATGCAGGGAATCGGAAAACCCGGTGTGGGTATCTGCGCCCTTGCAAATTCGGCTCCGATTGATTTCAAAATAAAAATACCAGACAAGGTTGCGGCAAGACCTATGATTAATAGGTGTGCTAGGGTGGTACCTAAAAACCCGGTCAAACAGTCTGTCTATCAAACATTGGTCCCCCAAGCCATCCTGGATCCCCCGATCCAATGGTACGGCGGGAGGATATGGGGTCCAGTGGAAGAGCAGTTCGTTCCCTTCACACAACCCATGCCAGGATGCTCTGAGATTCACATGATATGGTGGGATACGGTCTCCAATGTGGCAAATTGGAACAATACAAACAAGTGGACCGAGGCCTACAGGAGTCCAAGGATTGAGTGTGGAGTGGCTCAAACGATATTCCTGGAAAACGATGCCCTCTTTGCTGATATCGTCCTACCCGTATGTACACAGCTTGAAAGGGAAGATTTCGGCTACGAAGGTCACCCCTATGTGATGGGAAGAGGAAGCGATGTCGGAAACTTTGTTGCAGTCTACATGAAGCAGTGCGTCAAGCCGCTCTATGAATCGAAGAGTGACTATGAGATATGCCGTTTAGTAGCAGAAAGGCTCGGGCTTGAAAAGGAATATACAGAAGGGAACACCGTAGAAGACTGGATACGAGGGCTCTTCAATGCCTCGTGCTTACCCGAGCTGATTAGTTTCGAAGAGTTTAAAGAGAAGGGATACTATGTTTTCAAATTTCCGGATGACTGGGAACGTAATCCAGGACTTAGGCGGTTCTATGAGACAGGTACAGGATTGAAGACCCCCTCCGGAAAGATAGAGTTCTATTCCGAGAGATTGGCTCGCAATTTTCCGAATGATAATGAGCGACCACCTGTTGCTCACTATATTGCTGAAGGCGAAACTCACCAGGAAAGTCTGACGAGCGCGAGGGCAAAGAAGTATCCTCTCCTGATGGAGTCACCCCATCCCCGTTATAGGTTTCATAGCCAACACGATACCGTGACCTGGCTATGGGAGATTCGGAGCCATAAGATCATCAAAGACGGCGCCTGTTATGAGCCTGTCTGGATGAATCCCAAAGATGCTAAGCTCAGGGGTATAGAGTATGGCGACCTCGTAAGGGTGTATAACGAACGTGGGGCAGTCATCTTCGCTGCACACGTAACCGAGAGGATGATGCCAGGAATTGTTAGAGTTCCGAATGGTGCTAATTATAATCCAATCGAGATTGGAAAACTTGACAAGGGAGGGGCGATCAATACGATCAGTCCACTGAACACGGTTTCTAAGAATGCTTTCGGTATGGCGGTCAATGCATTTCTGGTCGAAGTCGAGAAATGGGAGGGAGAAACTCTATGAAGGCCATCCTAATTGATATTACCCGGTGTAATGGTTGTTTCAACTGTCAGATTGCTTGCAAGGACGAGCATGTGGACAATGACTGGGCACCCTACGCAAAGCCTCAGCCTGACTTGGGACATTTCTGGATGCGTGTGAATGAAGTGGAACGGGGAGTGGTTCCAAAGGTGAAGGTTTCTTACATTCCAAAACTATGTATGCAGTGCGAGAATCCTCGTTGTGAAGAGGCTGCTCGCGATGGGGCGGTTTATCGTCGAAAAGATGGAATTGTGATCATCGATCCCGAGAAGAGCAAGGGGCAGAGGGAGATTCTTGAATCATGCCCGTATGGGAATATCTTTTGGAATAAGGAACTTAACATTCCGCAGAAATGCACTTTTTGTGCCCATCTCCTTGATCAGGGCTGGAAGGAACCAAGATGTGTCGAAGCTTGCTGTACAGGGGCATTGCTTTTTGGAGAATATGATCAACTCAAGGATGTCATCCATAAGCGGAAGGCCGAGATTCTCAGCCCCGAATTTGGTTTAAAGCCGAGGGTATACTACATCGGATTACCAAAGAGATTTGTCGCTGGAACAGTCCTTTGCCAGAAGATTGGCGAGCCTTTGGAAAATGCTAAGGTCACCCTTTCAAACCTTTCAACCCGTGAGTCCATAACCACCCAGGTAGATAATTATGGAGACTTTGAGTATGAGGGTTTAGAAATCGGCGCTAAGTTTTCCGTGCTTATCGAAAAGGCGGGCTATCAAACTAAGTTGATTGAACCCGTCCATACAGAGAAGGATGTTTATCTAGGAGAGATCTTTCTTTTACCGAAAGAGTGAAAAAAAGAAAGGAGACATCTCATTAGTTTTATATGCAGAAATCACGAGCAGAGGAGAGACAAACCA
This sequence comes from uncultured delta proteobacterium, assembly GCA_963711845.1. Lineage (GTDB taxonomy): Bacteria > Desulfobacterota > BSN033 > BSN033 > UBA1163 > CAVQFR01. Next base: position 64,440 of record CAVQFR010000014.1, on the reverse strand, counting down.
TGAAAATGAAGAGCGTGTGGTACGACGAAATGAACTGGGTCGAGGTGGAGCAGGCGATCAAGGACGCCGGTGGCATGGTGCTTATACCCATCGGCTGTCTGGAGCAGTGGGCCCACCTGCCCGTCGGTTGCGACAACTTCCAGGCCATGGGCCATGCAAAGAGGGTGATCGAGCTGGCTCAGGAGGACAAGGAGATCAAACAGATCGTCGTGCTGCCTATCCTGCCCATGGGCTGCCAGCCTTATATGGCGGATTTCCCCGGCACGATCTCCGTCAGACACTCCGTCATGCGCGAGTACTACAAGGATATTGCCGAAAGTCTGATCAAGCAGGGCGTACTGAAGTTCATCTGGATGATCGGCCACTCGGGGAACACGCCCCCGCTCATTGATGCGGGCCGGGAACTGAAGGACAAGTACGGCGCCTTGACTGTCCTTGACCGGTGCTGGATCAGTGCCAGGGAATACAAAGGGCCTCGAACGCCCGCCGAGGTGGCGCGAGGGGGCCATGCCAGCGGCAGCGTCGCCCTGCCTGAGCTGTCGGAGGAGACCCTGAAGCGCGTTCTCCCGCAAAGGAAAGTATGGCTGGCCGAGGGCAGGCCCATATACGGATGGCGCGGAGTAGACGATTTCGTCGAGCCTCGCTTCGACGACTCCCTGGGTATCCTCACCGCCAAACTCAAGACGAGCCTCAACAACCAAGGCCAGCCCATGACCGTCTACATGGTCGGCAGTTTCCAGGAGGCGACGCCCTACGGGGGGGTAGGCGACCCCACCCACCAAAATGTGGAAGACGGCCGCCGTGCATTGCAAGCCGCGGCCAGGCATACGATCGCCATTATCAAGGCGGTCAGCAAGATCGAAGTCCCCCTCAAATCACGGCCGAGCAAGGATGTAGAATAGCCGTAGCAAGGACATGACTCCGGGGTCGCGCTGCTTGCTCGATCAGATCTGGCCAGCGCGGCCACTCCACCCCACAGAAGACGAATCCCCATTGCCTCTTTCAAGGGGGATTAACATGAAAATAAATATCTCTGACATGAAAGAACTTATGGAAAGCATTCTCGTAAGCCATTGGGACCAAGCAACGGTAATGTGGTGTGTTCAAAAGCGTATTGGAACTATAGAGTTGCCCTAATCCCATGATTATTGAGTTGGCAGGGCGTAAGGGCAGTGCTCATAATGGTTCTGCCCTTATTTTTTGGAACTTATTCTCCAGCTCGCTTTCATTTAGTCTCCGTATACGCGACACACCCCGGCCGCAAGACAGTCACGGAACTCCTGATTTCGAATTTTTGAAACGAAAAAGTAGGTAATAAAATTACCACAGGAATGGCATTGGGTTCCTCAACCCTACCAGAATGCCCGCGCAAGATTACTTGCTGAAATATTGTTTTTAGTTTTTTCTGCCAACATGCAACATTTCGAATGATAATAAACGGAACAGAAGAAGGGTTTTGATTTGCTTTTCATATCGAAGTTTTTTGGAAATAACACATCTTGGCAAGATATTTAAGGGACTCTTTCATTGAAGAAAGGACCAAGAGGACGGTGGATATAGCCAAAGGAGTACTGACAGTAACTTGTCATTCCTTGGCCCTATGATTGCATTTGACAGTCAAAAAAACGTCATAAATCATTATTGCCGTGAAATTCAATATTTTCTGAAAACCATTTAATATCAATCTGTTACATGAATCAATCGTTCTTGGCATTGAAATTGCTCTATATCAGAGTAAAGAAAAAATTCTAAATCATATTTGGCGATAAAGCCAAACCACGAGCAATCGTGGGGCGGAAAGCCACGGGTCCCAGATTTATGGGATAGCCAGGTTGCCGAGATCAAATCAAAGGAACCGGATTACCGGGGCTTCATTCAAAAGGTAATCCGGTTTTTGTTTTAATGAATACGAATGATGAGTGGACACACAATTACATTGATTCCATGAATTACTATTCTGACGAACATTTTTTCTTGCACAAGAGAACCTCAACCTATCTCATTGGATGGGGTCCGAACCATGACAAAAAATAGAGAATTAATCTTAGGGATACAGCATATCAGGATCAATTGTTTTTCATTCAGATTACGATACCTAAAGGCATTGATAAAAATATACAACCTGATTGAGGAACTCAAAGGGAAGCTAACAAAATAAATCACTACTATTGTTGGAAAAGCCTCGATTACTTAGTGAGGACAGGAGGTAACATATGATAATCAGTGAAGAATTAATGTTGGGAATAGAACAGTACAGCCCATGGAACTTCCGGGATTTTGTGGCCAAAAGTCAAGATATCATGGATGTCCTGATTTATCTCAGAGCGGAGAGGATCCTTGAGATGACCAAGGTCATGTCATTTGTAACAGTAGACTCAGTTAATTTTGAAAGAAGAACAGGTCTTCAATCCCCGGCGAGATCTGAGGAAAAAGCTAATACTGGGAACAGCAAATGAGACTCTGTGGCCCCCATTGATTTCAACATTCGTTTAGAGGAGGGCTGAATTATGTGCAGAAGATGGATTGATTCTAAACCTTGTGTGTTTGGTAATAGGAAAAAGCAAGCCTTCACTAACATATTGAATCTTAATTAGGGATAAAAACAAGTGCTCCTTGGCATTAATCTTGCTCAAATATTTTGGTTCTACTCTATCTTGAGGTTTTGCTATGTTCCGAAGCATCAGGCTTAAACTTACTGTGTTCGTCATTCTGCTTCTCATCTTCACCACCTTTGCCTTTTATATTGCCACAGTCAAAATCCAAAACAAAACCATTCTCAACGAGATTATTAAAAGGGCTGAGACGTCGAGCAAAAGTGCCGCTGCTGTAGCAGCATACAGTCTCGTCTCCGGCGACTCATTGGGTTTGGATCACATCGTCTTTAAAGGGAAGAGCTCAAATGATGATGTCGAATACATGGCTATTGTTGACAATAAAATGAGAATTCTTGCCCATAGTGACATCAAGAAAAGAGGGGAAATTCTGAAAGAGGCTGAGGGAGGTACGCTCAAAAAAAGCGGAGATGGGACCGTCGTGAGAGAAATCTCCTTTCTCCAGGAATAAGATTTTCGAGATTTATACTCCTATTCTCTTTAAGGGCAAATCGCTGGGCAGTGTCCTCGTAGGAGTGAACCAGTCGGTTCTCCTGAAAGCTCAGAGTTTTGCCCGCGAACGAATCATCTGGCTGTGTGCTTCCATTCTCCTTGTGGCGGTGATTGGTGTTATTGGAATCTCCATTCTCATCACGAGGTCTATCCAGGAACTTGCCTCGGGTGTGGGGGAACTTGAACAAGGGAAATGGGGCAGACCTCTTCGGGTTTACTCCAGGGATGAGCTTGGACAATTGACAGAAAGTTTTAACAAAATGAGCCGAACCATTATGGAACAGCAAGAAGAAGTTTCCAAATACACTCGACCAGCTGCAAACGCTGTCGGAGAATGCTCCGTTCGGTATGGTGATGATCGATAAAGATGGCACTTTTGAATATATCAATCCTAGATTTAGGGAATTGTTCGGTTATGATCTAGATGATATTCCTAATGGAAAGACCTGGTTTAGGAAGGCATACCCCGATCCTACCTATAGACATCATGTTATTTCAACCTGGACTGATGATTTAGCAGGTTTTAAGTCGGGAGGAAAAAGACCGAGGACTTTCACGGTAACGTGCAAAGATGGAACCGAAAAGATCATCAATTTTATCCCTGTCCAATTAGAGACAGGAGAAAATTTGATGGCGTGTGAGGACATTACCGAGCTCAAGCGAGCGGAGGAGGAGAAGGCAGTTCTTCAAGAGCAGCTTCGCCAATCGCAGAAAGTTGAGGCCGTCGGTCGCTTAGCGGGTGGTATTGCCCATGATTTCAATAATCTCCTCACCGTCATCAAAGGCTACAGCGAACTCTCCTGCATCGGACTCAAAGAAGGCGATACTTTGAGGGGAAATATAGATGAAATACAGAAAGCTGCTGAACGTGCAGCCAGTCTGACACGACAGCTTCTGGCCTTCAGTCGTCGGCAGGTTATGGAGATGAAAGTACTTGATCTGAACACTCTTTTGAGAGATCTGGAAAAGATGCTCCGTCGCGTCATTGGCGAGGACATCGAAATGGTCATCCACCTCAGCAGGAGATCTTGGGAGGGTAAGGGCAGATGTAGGACAGATCGAACAGGTCATCATGAACCTTGTCAGTCAATGCCAAGGATGCGATGTCCTCCGGAGGGAAACTCACTATTGAAACGGCCAATGTGGAGTTGGACGAATCCTATGCTCGTAGTCATGTCGACGTGAAACCCGGGCCCTATGTCATGTTCTCGGTGAGTGACACAGGGATGGGAATGACCCCGGAGGTTAGAGATCGGATCTTTGAACCTTTCTTTACCACTAAGGAGAAGGGTAAAGGCACGGGGTTGGGTTTGTCGACGGTTTACGGGATTGTGAAACAGAGCAAAGGGCACATCTGGGTTTATAGCGTACAAGGGAGAGGCACTACATTCAAGATTTATCTTCCCAGAGTGGATGAACCTTTGGAGGAGATAAGGAAAGAGGTTTTAAAGAAAGAACTTCCTCGTGGGAACGAGACGATTCTCGTAGTGGAGGATGAGGAGGAGGTTCGAAAATTGGCTGGGAAAATTCTAGAGAGGCAGGGATACAGGATTTTAGAAACGTTTAATGGCGATGATGCCTTAGTCGCTTGTGAAAGGAGTAGGAGTCCAATTCATCTAATGTTGGCCGATGTCGTAATGCCTGGAATGAGCGGCTCTGAGTTAGCCAAACTTCTGAAACCTCTCTATCCTGAGATAAAGATTCTATATATGTCAGGCTATACCGATGATGCTATTGTCCGTCATGGAGTCTCTGGAAAAAGGAGTAAATTACATCCAAAAACCTTTTACAATGGAGGGGCTGGCAAGAAAAGTAAGGGAGGTGCTGGATAAAGATCTTCACAAACACCCCTAATATTCACAAGACGAATTTGGAACCTCGGCTGTATTGCATGTTTACTTTCATTATAATCATTACTTCCTGGAGTTACACTCTTATCTGGTATAGGTGAATTGATGACCTGTTTCCGCAGGGTATTGATCTTCCTTTTAGTCCTCTTACTTTTTTCACTTTCCTCATGCGGATGGGTGAAGAGATCACAGGTGAAAAGCGCCATCGATGAAGCTCACCAGGAACTTAGCGCAGGTGATTTTCAGAAGGCCTTGGATACATACCAATTGGTGTACAAGAAATATCCGAAAGATCCTGAGATGCTGAAAAAATACATTGAGACCATAGAATCTACGAAAGCTCGAGGGGATAAGGCCTTTGATACAGAAAATTTTGTTGACGCCCAAATCACCTATGACCTGCTGTTGAAGAACTTCTCCCGGTTCAGCGACTTTGCCAACCTGCTTTCGTTCAAAAAAAACTTTTTAGTTACAAGACTTAAAATGAGCCGAATGCTTCCGGCGGAGAAGCAAGCCCGATCCTGTCTGAAAAGCGGAGATGTCCAGAAGGGGATCGATATCTACAGAGGTCTCATCCAGCAATACCCATGGGATACAACGGTGCGTAATGGCTATGTAAGCCTCTTGGAGTCAATCAAAGGGCAGGCAGACCTTGACTTTAAACGTAAAGATTTCGCCCAGGCGGGAAGGACTTACAGAATTCTCTTGAAAAACTACTCCTCTCTCAGCCACCTTAACCGCTTCCTTTCATACAATGCCGGGTTATTGAATACAGGGATCGAGACCTGCCGAAAGATACTGTTTGAGGATGGTCTCGAACAGTATCGATCTGGAAATCTAAGTCAAGCCATCTCTATCTGGAGAGATATCCTCACATTTGATCCTGAAAATCTAGAGGTTAAAAAAGCAACGGACAAGGCAATCCTTCAGACCAGGAATCTGGAAAAAATCAAGTCGGACGATACCAAGTGATAAAAGAGAAGATATGACGAAACCGGTCACTTCCTCATGAAATGGTTAGAAAAAAGTGATATGAAGACTTCACCTAATAACAAAGAAAAACGAAAACATCCAAGAACCATAGTCCGTTTACCTCTTCATTTCCAGACTAATGAAAACGAAGGTGGCTTACCCTGGGTTGACCATTGACGCAAGTGAATCCGGTCTTCTGATACAAACTTTAAAGGAGATGCCTGTTGGCATAAGAATAGATATTGAAATCTTGTTTCCGAAAAAGCTTTGCTTGCCAAATTTCAAGGCAGAAGCGGAGATTGTCTGGAAAAATATCTGCTATTGGGAGGATGGGGAAGGGTACCAATATGGACTTAAGTTCATTCAGATCTCAAAAGAGGATTATTTGAAACTAAGGCAAATTCTTAGCAACCTATCCTGCCAGAAAGAAATAGATTTCATCGAGAGGCGTGGCCATCCCTCAACATTGGTTGTTAGAACAGAATGAGAGCATGAAAATGGGTTCTTACAGGGTTCTAATCGTGGATGACGAAGAGCCAGTAAGCAATTTTATCGTATCCTTGTTTTCCAAATACGGTCATAGCTGCGAAACAGCAAAAGATGGAATAGAGGCTTTAGAAAAAATCAAAAAGAATGCCTTTGATTCAGCGGTAATAGATGTTGTGATGCCTCTTATGGATGGGATTACTCTTACCAAGGAATTATTAAAATTATATCCTAAGTTTCCCATCATGATCATGACTGGGCACGCTGATGAACATTCTGCCGGGTCAGCTATTGTTGCAGGAGCTCGGGAATTCATAAAAAAGCCATTTTCTGTCCAGGAATTCATCATGCGGTTTGACAAAATGATGCATGACCATAGCGGAGAGGAGGCGTTGCTGGCTCTATCCCTGACGGATGAGCTTACAGGTTTGTGTAATCGGCGAAGATTCTTTGTTTTGACAGAGCAGTGCTTAAAGGTAGCCGTTCGGACAAAGAAAAGGCCGTTGCTCCTTTTCATCGATATGGATGACTTAAAATGTATTAACGATCACTATGGACATCATGAAGGAGACCAAGCACTAATAGGCCTTGCCGATATCCTGAAAAAGACCTTTCGTGAGTCTGATATTATTGCTCGGATCGGAGGAGATGAATTTGTAGTGCTCCTAGAATCCACGGATGAGAACAGTGAGGCACTGTTGACTCGCTTGCATGAAAATGTGAAGGATTATAACGCCAAGCGGGCCCAACATACACTATCGATTAGCCTGGGATCTGCTCAGTTTGATCCTGAATATCCTATTTCGATAGATGAACTCCTTGCTAAGGCGGACGCCTTAATGTATGCCCAGAAACGGAGAGCGAAGGAAATTCTTCAAAGAAACCATGGGATGAGGGTAGAAACCTATGGAAAAAACCGGAGCCTATTATTAGTCTGAGGTTTCCTTTTGAAAGAAGAAAAGAGGTTTATTATGAGGCGATGGCTCTATGAAACAAGGCACGAATTTAGTAATAGAAAACCTGAGGGTAGGAGGAGACAATGGTAAAACCATTTAACAACAGAGAGAAAAGAAGTCATCCCCGGTTTTTCATTGATTTGCCTCTTGAATATCGGGATATGGATGGCTGCTGTTTACGTGGAGCAATTGTTGTCAATGCAAGCGAGAGAGGGTTTCTCATCGAATCCCCCAGAGACATCCCTGTCGGCACGGAACTAAGTATCACTGTCCTGTATCCGAAGGGGTGTGAATTGATTAATTTCAAAGTGACGGCGAAGATTGTGCGGAAGGAACCTTATTGGAAAAAAGACTGGAAAGGATATCAGTATGGATTAGAATTGATCCAGATATTGGATGAGGATCGTTGGAAACTGAGCGTCCTTCTTGGTGGCCGATTTGAATCTGAGGAGATTTCCCCCAGTCTACGCAGTCAGCATTATTAGGAATTTGGGTGCAGATGGAAAAGGTTAAAGTTGTTGTGCGATATAGCTGTGGTAAGTTAATCAGAGGTTTTACTGAAGATTTTTTTCCGGCCAAGAAACTTTTTCATCTTACTCCAGTTGATAACCCCTGTGGCGAGCCAATCGAGGTATCTATAGATGACCTGAAAGCTATTTTCATGGTTCGGGATTTCATCGGACACTTCCTGTATAAAGAGCGGAAGAAGTATATTGAAGAAGAAAAGCCTTCTGGTAAGAAAGTGGAAGTGACTTTTATAGATGGTGAAGTGTTGGTCGGGTCAACCTTGAGTTACGATCCTAAGCGACAAGGCTTTTTTATCTTTCCAGCAGATCCCAAAAGCAACAACATAAGGGTCTATGTCGTTTCCTCTTTTGTAGAAAAAGTCCGCTATCTATAATTTCACTTCATCGTTTTTCTATAACTAATCACTTTCCAAACCTCGATTGTAATAAAAAGATCCATATTCAGTTAACAAAGACTGAAGGCAGGGTCAGAAACGGCTTTACCTTTTTTACGCAATGTTTCAACCGGTAATCGTTGTCTCTTAGGATTATCTGAAAGTGAAGAGTGGGTAGGTGTAAGCTTCAGAATTAAGAGAGGCTACGAGGCCTTCTATTCCTGCCCAAGACAACTCAAACAATTTGACGACATTTTCGAAACACACCTCCCAAAATTTTTGGAATTCCAAATCGCACCCCCAAAAACAGCTACATCACGGTTACACCGCTCCCGAACTTAAAGGAAGATCGAGTACTTAAAAAGGCGCAGGGGATCTCAATTCAGCGGAAGAGCATAGCGGTTCTGGATTTCCGAGATTTCCACAGAAAAATTTGCAAATTGTCTCGACAGGCCGGGGGCGAGATCGGTCCCCCAATCAAAAAAGAGTTTGTGAAAATGTTTGGATCGGAGGTGGTAAGAGAAAAGGTGTCACGCCTCCTCTATCCACAGGTGTCATCCATAGAAAAATTGGGCCCAATCAATTAAACCGAAGATGGGGAGATGACGGGGTAGGGTGATAGGAAACCATTTATAAAGTGGAACTCCCGCTCCACGCATATCTTCGTATTCACTTATGCACTGGGAAATTTTGCTGCAGTGATGAACGCCCTAGTTTGGAGATCAAAGCTTACCCGGTCCAAATGAGGAGAAGTCTAAGTCGTAAAACGCCCTGCAACCGGAGAAGTAACCCAGTTGAACCCCACCCAGAACGAGCTTCGCAGCGGCAATGTCCCGGTAATACTTTTCGTAGAGTCCTTCGCGGGCATAGCCCTGCGAGCCCATAAACTCCATTCCTCTTGAAATAAGATCGTTCGCCATCCTCGCTATCAATGAAAGTGAGGACCGCGCTTTACCTACCATGCTGTCCGTTGTCCACGAGCCGTATATCTCCGGATGATCGAATTGATGACACAATTCCAAGAACGTAGCTCTTCCCACAGATAGAGTTGCCACCATCTCACCTAAGAACATGGTTGTGAAAAGATGTTCCCTGATGGGCTTGCCCCCAACCACTCTATCTCCGGTATAGGCAGTCTCATTCCCATTCGGGACGGTTTATGATACCGTACGAGCTGCAGGGGCGTAGTTCAATTTGTTAGAGCGCCGGCCTGTCACGTCGGAGGTTGCGGGTTCAAGCTCCGTCGCTCCCGCCAAAACTTAGGAAGCCTGCTCATTTTGGGCAGGCTTCCTAAGTTTTGGAGAGGAGCTTTGGCTTGATAAGATATTTCTTCACTTTGTTTAGTATTTCTTCAATTTATGATTCCCCCTCTTCTGAGGGCGTCTGCCATCACTGCTCCCAGCGTGTCAACCACTGCATTTCCAGCGTCGATCACGAGGGCAGCTCCTGTCATGAATGAGGAATCATCGCTTGCCAGGAAAGTGCAAATTCCGCCAATCTCGGGCGGTTGTCCGAACCGTTGAAGTGGCAACACCTTTGATATCATGGCAAAGAAGCTGTCGGTATCCATGCCGAGCATTTTCCCGAGCTGACCAAACTCCCTCTCCGTCATTTCCGTTTTGATGCCGCCAGGGCAGATGGCATTGCAACGGATGTTGTGACGGCCGTAATCGAGTGCGGCCTGCTGGGTGAGCATGATGAGGCCTGCCTTAGAGCTGCAATAGGCCGGAAAACCAGACAGACAGCGGAGTCCACCCACAGAAGCAATATTGATGATGGATCCCCCGCCCCCTTTGATCATATGTGGGATGGATGCTTTCATGAGGAGAAAGGGGCCGGTCAGGTTCACGTCGAACACCCTCTGCCACTCCTCGCGGGAGAGATCTGCAACGGGCACCTGCGAGGCGATCCCGGCGTTATTGACGAGCACGTCGAGCCTGCCTCCAAAGGAGACTGTCGTCCTCACCATGCGCGCCACATCGTCGTCCTTTGAGACATCTCCCGAACAAGTGGTAACGGTCCCCGAGGGGAGTGATCGGGCCACCTCGTCAAGCATTTCTTTGCGGCGGCCGGTGAGACAAACCTTTGCTCCCTCGGTGACAAATCGCTTGACGATTGCAGTGCCTATGCCTGTACCTCCTCCAGTGATCAGTGCTACCTTCCCTTTCAGTTTCATCGTCTTACCTCCTCAAAATAATTCTGTACCCATTAGCGGTCAGGGAATTTGATAAAGAGACCGCTTAGAGTCAATGCCATTTTCAAACCGATCCATGCGGTGGAGCGATAAAAGCTCCTTCCATCAGATGGTCTCCGTCCCGAAATAGTACCTTGCAAGTTCGGTTAAGCGGAGCATCTGCCCCCCTACCACTATTTGTGTGATTTTCATGTCCCTCAGAAGCTTTTCGATTTTTCCTTCTTTTGAGTAGCCATGGGAACCCATCAGATCCAAGGCACGATTCACGACGCTCCACCCGAGATTACTTACCGTGTTCTGGCAAGCACTGACGATCGCTATATTTTTCATTTCCCACGGAAAACCGTAAACATCGGGATGATCCATTCTGGCAGCGACATAGTAAAGGTATCCCTCAGCATTCAGGATATCACTGGCGATCTGTCCCAATTCATGGACGATCACTCCATGCTCCTTCATGGGCTTGCCGGCGATCTCCCTGTGATCCACGTATTCTTTGATCACCTCATAAGCTCTCTTCATTACCCCCAGCGGAAAAGCAGCCGAAGTCAGGCGGCCTATCGCGATATTCGCGAGGACCGATTTCACATCGTCCTCGGGGTCTGCCTGTGCGCGGTTCTCTTTCGGGACCCTCACGTTGTCAAACCATATGTCCCCGTTTGTATCAACGCTGGCCCCCATCGTTCGGTAAGGGGTGCTCGTTGTCACCCCGGGCGCATCCGCCGGCACAAAGATTTGGGCGATATTTCTTGGGAAGTTTTGTCCCTCCACAGCGCAGAGGACTCTGAACATTTTTGCCTCTCTGAAGGCAGAGGGCCAGCGTTTATGCCCGTTGATAATCCATTGATTTCCTTCTAATCGAGCGGTCGTCTTAATCTGGGAACCCTGTAGCCTCATGTCTTCAACCGATCCGCCAGCGTGGGGTTCCGTGATTGCGCTGCAAATCATATATTCTTTATCCCCACACAGTAGGGGAGCCAATTTCTTAAGCAGGAATTCATTCACTTTGGGAAGCGTTATTGCCGCAATGGACCAGCCGTCCAGAAAGGCGGTGCAGGCAATCCCAAAATCGCCCCTCGCGACTTCTTCGACCGTGGCACATGCATCCACTGTTGAACCTCCCCCGGCCCCTCCGAACTGGGGGGGGATAAACGATTTTTGAAGTCCTAAATCGATCAGCAATTTTTTCCAGATGTCGTGAACGAACGTATGCTCCTTTCGTTCCGTCCAATCCCAGTAGTCGTCAAGCTCGTCCTCGTGAGGCAGAATTTCATTGTTCACGAAGTTCCTTAAGGACTCGCAAAACATCTTGGCTTCTGCTGATATTAAATGATTGGGTCTTAGGAAATCATCAATTCCTTTACATTTTGCACTACCGAATTTTGTGGCGTCCACCATCTTTCATACCTCCTTTTTAAATTACTTTTTACTCAGTGCAGGTTTTTGCAATGGTCACCCCTCCCATGATGAACTTTCCCTTCTCCTTTTCAACCAACTTCGTGCATGCAGCTGCCATGCCCTCAGGGGAACTTTGCGCGTCTTCCTTCGTCCATAGATGGTTAACTGAGTCAACCAAAAATTAACACGGTTGTCAAGAAGAAAACATTCAAAAACGAAAAGTCATTTATAAATTTAGCCCCTTACAGCAAACCGCTGCGGATCCCTTCTCCATTTCCATGAGCAAAGAGGTCATCAGAGCTGTTTGGGTCAGGAGCACAGGGTGCTTAATGCCCATCCATGATCTGCTGAATAAGAGGCAGAGATGTCTTTAAGTGATTTAAGTAATTTTGACAACTCTATCCTTTCCTGATAATGTTCCAACATGCCAAGAAGATTGAGGCTGGATGTTTTTTAGATAACTTAATTCAATGATGAATTTTGGTACTTCAACCAAAGCAAAGCATATTGAAATTAGACTTGGAGATGGTACCAGTGCCATCAAACGGTGGGGGAAGAGAGACCCAATGCAATTGAAGCAGTGAGAAAGGTTACATGAATAAGAATAAAAAAGGAGCGTAAGGAAATTTCTTTCATTTCAAACATAAAATCGAGAAAGGAGGATGGAAGCGTGCCAAAACAAATTATTCTTTATAACTTGAGAGACGACGTTAAGGACGAGGACTACATCAAATGGTGCCATGAGTTCAAAGGTCCCCTTTTGTTAGGACTTAAGTCGACCAAAAGTTTTACCCTTCTGAAGATGGTAGGAGGCAGGAAGTGGGATGGTCAAAAGGGTGAACCCCCTGTTGAAACCAAATCCCCCTTTAAGTTTATTGGAATTTTAGAGGTCACCAGCAAAGAAGAATGGATGAAAGACGTGGCATCGGAGACATACCAGAAAGAATTTTTCCCAAAATTTTTCTCCAATTGGGCGGCGGATGGTTATGCCATCCTCGGTGACGAGGTTTATCAGGGCGAAAGCGATTAATATCATTTTTTCCAAATCGAATTCATGAATCGAAGGACTTTAGCATTCCTCAAGAAGAAGAGAAATGAAAAAAATACCGAAGGAGCTATGTCAGGAAAGAGCAAGGCGAGTTACAGATGCCATTCAATTGAAATGTCTAGATCGTTCGGAATTGCGGCCTTGACAAGGGTGGCTTACTATGATAGAAAACTCGAAAATCAAAAAAAGCAATTGAATCTCCCTCTAAGTATAGGCAAAGTTTAGCGTCTGGATAACTCTATCCTTCCTATAGTGGCTAGTAGCAGAAGTATTTGAGAGAAAAAAACCAAGATCCCGGCTTTAATGTTTTCGTATAAACGTCGTTGATTTTTTTGGGGTAGGGGTTTCCATTTTTGAAACCGTAATATATAGGTAACCGGCGAAATCATCCCAGGTGACATCTGCGATCCACTTGGAAAGGCGGCAGCAAAAACGTTCAAAGGTACCGGTGTAGGGGTTTACCAGCACACCTGACACCTTTTCGGAAGAGTTTTATCCAACTGGAAAAGGGATTGCTCTTGGAGGTGCATCATGCCAGAGAGATATATATTTTGGTTTGAGGAGTTAGGACAAGATCAAAATAGTCTGGTGGGTAAGAAGTGTGCAAATTTGGGGGAGATAGCCAAAATAGGATTGCCTGTGCCCCCCGGATTCGCCCTCTCTGTAAGAGCCTATGAGGAATTCCTGGAGGAAACGAATGCAATCCAGGAGATCAAAAATTACTTGGGGCGTTTTGGCGGAGGCATCGAAAGCATAGAGCTATTCAATGAGGTGAGCCGGGGGATTCGTCAGATTGTGGAATCAAAAAGAATGCCTGAGGGGATGAGGAGAATGGTTCTCTCATTTTATGACGGCCTCTGCCGGAAGTGCAATGTGTGTGATGTCGCCGTAGCCACAAGGTCCGCTGGCCCGGTCAGCCATCCCGGACAGTATGAGACTTATCTGAATGTAAGAGGCGAGCAGGACCTCCTGGAAAAGATAATTAAAGTCTGGGCAAGTTCCTTCAACCCCCGTTCTTTAGCCTTCCGAAGTCGAAAGGGTATCCCCTTGGAAAGCGACCCGATCGGCGTTGCAGTCCTAAAGATGGTCAATGCCCGCGCTGCCGGGGTGATCTTTACAGCGGATCCCAATACAGGTGACATGTCCAAGATGATTTTAGAGGCAAACTGGGGACTTGGGGAGAGTGTTGTCGGTGGGGAATCAATGCCGGACACCTACATTGTAAATAAGGAGAGTCTGCAAATATGTGAAAGGAAGCTTGGAGCAAAACAGAAATGTGTCACCTTTAAGGAATTGGGTGTCGTTGAAGAGGAAACTCCCCTTCATAAGAGATCTGCATTCTGTCTAAAGAATGAAGAGGTGGCCGAAGTAGGAAGATTGGCCGTGACTTTGGAAAAACATTTCGGGGTTCCTCAAGACGCAGAATGGGCTATAGACGACGACTCTCCGTTCCCAGAGAATATTATTCTCTTACAAACTCGTGCAGCGGTGATCGTACAGAAAAAGAGTGCCGTTGACCAGGTTGTGGACTTGATGCTTAAACGGTTCTAAGGAGAGCATTGGCTCGTCCAGAAAGGAGAATCAATATGTTGTCGCCGGCGTATGACTTGAGTTTTTATGAATTTGACGAGGAAAACGACCCCAAGAACTATGGCGTCCTTTTGTGCGACCTGGTCCACGGCAAACCTCCCATGAAACCCCTCTATATCGGGGTCGGTTGGTATTGGTATTACCATGGTGTCCGCTATGGGGCGGAAACACTCTGTTTAACTACGACTCATGGCTGGGATTCCAGGTTTATCAAGGGCTATCCCTATATCACCGCAATCAGAACCACGGAAACAGAGGCCAAAGCGCGTGAACCGATCTTCAGGGAGAAGATCAAGCCTTTTATCGAGAACTTTGAGGACGTATGGAATCCACTCAAGACTGATTTGCTGGAAATGTATAAAAGAGCCAAGAATTCAAGGGGCCTTAAGGAATGGCAAGACATAAAAAAACTCAATAACCAAGATCTTCTCTCTTTCTTCTTGGATTTTGTCTATGTCATTAATCGAAAAGAGGCCGAAACCCATTTCATCATGTTAATGGCTTCTTATTACATCAGTGGCTTGTTTCAACAGATGTGGCGTGAGATATTCGGAACAGAAGCTTCCATTGATCCGAATTTCAGCAAATTGATGGCAGGATATGAAAGTCAGGACCACAGGGTCGTCAGGGAGTTGTGGCGATTTGGCAGACGAGCCGTGGAGTTGGGTTTGAGAGATGTGTTCGAGACCAATGATGAAGAGAGAGTGATTAAAGAATTAGAAAAGACCAAAGCAGGAGCCCAATGGCTGGGTGAATACAATGGATTTTTACTGGAACATGGCTGGAGATGTGAACGCATGCATGCCTATGATACTCCAGCCTGGATTGAAAAGCCCAGTCTGGGTGTTGGAAGAGTCAAAATACTGATGGCTAAGGAAGTCTTCCCTCTCGATGCAGGGCAAGATCGGGTCGTCGAAGAGAGAAATAAGGCAGAGAAGGAAGTCTTGACTAAAGTACCGGAAGCGCGAAGAGAAGCTTTTAGAATCTTGATGGGAGCAGCCCAAAAATCGGGCTATTGGAGCGAAGACCATACGTATTATTGCGACTTCTATATCGGCTCCATGGGGAGGTGGATTGTCACTGAATTTGGACGCCGATTTGCTGAGGCAGGATGTATTGATCATCTGGAAGATATCCATTTCTTGCATCCGAACGAGATAAGAAAGGCTGCCATACCCATGGGAAGAATCAACCTTCGTCCTTATGTGGAGCCAAGAAAGAAGGCTTGGGAAGAGAACCTTACCATAGATCCACCGCCTTTTTATGGAGACATCAGTCAAGCCCAGGCCGTGTTAAGGAGCGATCCTACCCTGGCGGTATCCACACAACTTCCCATCGTGAGAGAAGAGCTGAAGGCAGATCTCTATGGCGCCGCCGCTGCCCCCGGGTTTGTAGAAGGTGTTGCGCGCGTGATTATGAGCGCAGATCGGTTATCGGAAATAAGAGAGGGGGAGATTTTAGTAGCCCCCGGAACCTCTGCTGCCTGGACGGTGGCCTTCAGCATTATCAAGGGTCTCGTCACGGATGGTGGGGGGGCCCTCTCTCACCCTGTGATCATGGCTCGTGAGTATGGGATACCCTGTGTTGCCGGTTGTTTCGAAGGCACCGCGAAGATCAAGACCGGCCAGAGAATAAGGGTGGATGGGAACTTGGGGGTTGTCTACATCCTGAAATAGGAAAAGGAGCACATGGAATTCGTAACAGGACGGCTCCCTGGGTTCTCCACTCCCAGAAAGTTAATACTTCGGGGAAAACTTAATTTCTGCTACAGCAAACGATAAGAAAAGAGGAGAGAATGGTGCATAAGAAATGCATCGTCCTTATCGGCACCTTGGACACCAAAGGCGAAGAGATCGGCTATCTAAAGGAACTCATACTTAAGCGAGGGCACCGACCTTTTATCATTGACATCGGCGCTGGGGGAAAGGCAAGACTGGAGGCAGACATTACTGCTACCGAAGTGGCCCGGGCAGCAGGTACAGAGATAGAAAAGCTATGGGATTCCCGTGAAAGGCAGAAAGTGACCGAGGTGATGATTAAGGGAGCAGTAGTCAAACTGGCTGCTCTTTGTCGGACAGGAGAAGTAGAGGGGATGATTTCCATCGGCGGCATGACCAGCACGGTGATGGCCTCCAGTATCATGAGAGAGATACCCTATGGCATTCCCAAACTCATTGTCTCCAGTGCTGCCTCCATGCCAGGCTCCAACCGCTTCTTTGGTCCTACGGGGATAACCATGATGCATTCCCTGGTTGATGTAGGTGGCCTTAATAGCCTGCTCAAAGCTCAGCTAAGTAGAGCAGCTGGCGCCATCTGCGGCATGGTGAAAGATGAGATTTCTCAACCCAGCCTTGGAGAACACAAGCCGATGGTCGCCATGTCTGTCTATGGATATGTGGAAAACTGTGCGCGGTACATCAACGAAGCGTTGACAGGGAAATACGAGCTTATCCGCTTCCACGCCACGGGCATGCCTGAGATAACCATGGAGAAGCTCATCGAGGAAGGCGTCTTCAGCGGCGTCATCGACTTAGTGCCCTCTAGTATCACGAATGAGAAATTTAGTGGCTCACGAATCTCCTGGAAAAGAAGGTTAGAGGTGGCCGGCGAAAAGGGTATTCCTCAGGTAGTAGCCCCAGCTGGGGTGAACACCATTTCCCGGGTCGGATTTACCGCTGAAGAATTAGCTCCTGAGCTCAAGATACGTAAACATTATTTTATGGAAGAACTACGGGTAACCGTGTGGTTGAATACCAAGGAATTAGGGGACATGGCCTCGATCTACGCTGAGAAGCTCAACAAGGCAGTGGGGCCGACTAAATTCCTCATCCCCAAACGAGGTTGGATCTCTATTGAAAAAGAGGGTAGCAACTTCTATGACCCGCAGAATATCCAGGCCTTTGTTGGTAAGCTTAAAGAGAAGCTGAAAGCAGAGATTGAAGTAAGAGAGGTGGACGCCAATATCGATGACCCGATTTTTGCCGATGCGATCGTAAATGCTTTTGAAGAAGTAATGAGGCCGAGGGATAATCATTGTTCGAAACAAGATAGAGAAAGGAGAGAGTGAAGGTCGTTCCCTTAACCCAGCTTTTGCCAGCAACTAAGGGGTGGGCAAAACCCAATTTACAGGAGTGTTGAGCCAAAGGCAGTGCCAAGAGCTTTATCCGTAGGGATCGTCTTTATCTATTGAGGCGCTTTTCCTACCAACTCTTGGCAGGGGTGAAACGGATGCTTTGACAGGCCAAATACACACTATCGGGAGTTTCAGTTTCAGTGAGTGATCAGCGAAGTCACATGATAACAATTAAGGCCGACCCACAGCCGATTCTTGTAGATCTTGCAAGAACAGCTCTGCTCGTCGTGGATATGCAGAATGCTTTTGCACACAAAGGGGGCTATTTCGATCTGGTGGGCTTAGACATAACCCCTATCCAACGAATTATTGAACCTTGCAGGAAGGTCATCAATGCTGCCCACGCCACGGGCATCAGGATCATCTATCTCCAGATGGGATGCAGCCAAGATCTCTCGGATAGGGGGTCACCCGATGCGCCCAGTTCGGTCAAATCCAGGGTTTTGTCTATGATGAAGGAGCACCCTGAATGGAAAGACAAGTTTTACATCTATGGTACCTGGGGGGCGGAGATCATCGAAGAACTGAAGCCTCGTGAAGGGGATATCGTCGTTAAGAAGCAAAAGCACGATGGGTTTATTGGAACAAACCTGGACATCATTCTAAGAACCCTCGGGGCCAAGTACCTGTTCTTTGTCGGAGCAGCCACGAACATTTGTGTGGAATCGACACTCAGACATGCTTTCTCTCTGGATTATTTCCCTATCCTTGTTTCAGACGCCGTCAGCCAGATGGGCTCAAACATCACCCAAGATGCGACCATTCTCAATGTTCAGTCCACCTTTGGATGGGTGGCGAATGCTGAAGACCTATTACGTGCTATACGCTCTGTCGAGAACGAAAGGAGGTGAATTAAATATTTCCCGTTGGTGGAGAGGATGAAGACTTCTTTGACATCGGTTATTGAAGGGAGGTGGGTTGGAACCCATGTCCTAGTGAAAGGAGAGAAAAAATGAATGATACTATGAAATATTTAAAATTTATCGCTTGCTTAAGTTTACTGATGGTACTCATTCTCCCATGTGTTGGTTATCCTCAGGCAAAGGACAAAATCCGCATCGGCAATGCCATCGCTCTCTCAGGTCCTTATGTAGCAGGGGCGGTAATGACGCAGGCGAACCCCTATGACATGTGGGTCAAGGAGGTCAATGCGAAAGGTGGAATATTTGTCAAAGAATATGGGAAAAAATTACCGGTAGAGATGATCAGGTACGACGATAAGAGTGACGTCGGAACCGCAGTGAAACTGGTCGAAAAGCTGATCTTGGATGACAAGGTTGACCTTCTGTTGCCGCCCTGGAGTACGGGGATGAACTTTGCCATCGCTCCCATTATCACCAAATACGAATACCCTGTACTCGGGGTCACGGTTGACTCCATGAAGATTAAGGAAATAGCGCCCACTATACCCTACTTTTTTGTACACCTGAACCAGCCTCCGGTAAAGGCGGAAGCCATCGTGCCGCTTTGCAAGGAATTGGGAGTCAAGACCGCCGTGGTGATCCATCACTCGGATTTGCACGGCATAGAGTTTGCCGGCTATGTGGCACCCCAGTTAAGCGTCAATGGAATCGACGTCGTCATGTACAAGACCTATCCAATGGGTGCCAAGGATCTTTCCCCGCTGCTGAAAAAGATTAAGGCCGCAAAACCCGATGCGTTTTTTGCATTCTCCTACCCTGATGAAACCTTCCTTCTTGCCGGGCAGTCCAAGGCGATTGGATTTAATCCGAAGCTCTTTTACACCAGTATTGGCACGGCCTTCGCAGCCTATAGGGATGCCTTTGGTGCCAAAATGGTGGAGGGTGTGATGGGCACCGGCGCCTGGAACCCGAAAGTCCCTTATCCCGGAGCGAAGGAATTCTGGGACAGGATGGTCCAGTTTGCCGGCGCAGGAAAGGTTGACTGGTACGGGAACGCCTTCTGTTACTCCTCCATGCAGGTTCTGGAGCAGGCCATAGAGAAGGCCGGGACACTTGACAGAAAGAAGATAAGGGATGTCATTGCCACCAGCACATTTCAGACAGTGATCGGCCCGGTGAGATACGAGAATCAAATTAACGTTCAATCACCCGGCGAGGTAGGACAGTGGCAGAATGGGGCATTCGAAATCGTAGCGGCCAAGGAAAAGCGCACCGCAAAACCCATCTATCCTAAGCCCCCGTGGCCGAAGTAAGAGATTTCTAAGAAAGTCGAGAAATCTCTGATCAAGAGAGCATGTATATTTTCAGAACGCTCTCTAACGATTTTGGTATTTCCTCCGAGCAGGCTGTCCAGATTGCGTGTCTCTGGGCAGCCTGCGAAGTTTGGTTCCTGAAGTGAGAAAGGTATTCTTGTGTTTTCAACCATCTTAGATGTAGTCATTGGCGGTCTAATCATGGGGGGCATCTACGCCCTTATCGCCGTGGGGCTCGGCCTCCAGTACGGTGTTGGACGAGTACTGAACGTCTCTCATGGCGAGTTCATTATGATCGGGGCCTTTGCCACTTGGTCGTTATACACATTATTGGGGATTAGCCCTTTGCTCTCTCTTGTCATTTGCGGTCCTGTTCTGTTTATTATCGGTTTTTTAATTCACAGAACTCTCTTTCAATATCTGAGAGATCAATCAGAATCGATAGGCGCTTTTGCGGATAGCTCCCTCTTAGCCTCCTTTGGTCTCCTCTTCATCATTCAGAATGTGGCCCTGTTAATATGGAAGGCTGACATAAGAGGGTACTCCTACTTGGATTCCTCAGTCAGTATCTTTGATGCCGTATTCGCGGTCAATCGCTTAGTCGCCCTTTTGTTTGCTGTCGTCATCAGCTCGGTCTTCTATATCTTTCTAACGCGTACACGCCTGGGAAAAGCGATTAGGGCCGCCGCTGAAGACCCGGTGACGGCCCAGGTGATGGGGGTAAACATTCATCGAGTGTTGGCGATATGCTTTGGTCTGGGGGCGTTGATGGCTGGTTTTGCCGGTCCTCTGATCAGCATGATATACGAGATTCAACCAACGATGGGCCTCGAGTATACCATCATTGCCATCATTGTGGTTGTCCTGGGTGGATTGGGAAGTATCACCGGCAGTTTAATCGGCGGTTTTATATCTGGGCCTTATCGGCAGCATCGTGACCTATTTCGACGCAGGTTTATCGTTGATTGCCTACTATGTTATCTTTATACTGCTGCTCCTGATAAGGCCAACAGGTATTTTGGGAAAATAGATAGAACATGGACCCGAATAGTCTCCGAGTGCCATTACCTCTCGAGGAGGAGATCTCTTTTTCTCCGTTCTGGACTGACATGAATGGTTGGTTTTCAATGCCTTTTTCCTATTAGCTAACTCTTATCCTTATCCTTTATCCCCCTATGTCCCCCTTATTTTGTCATATTACTGACCACCATCCTTATGTATGTCATCATCACCGTTAAGCTGGACAATCTTCTCCGGACCTACCCGCTACATTTCTCTCGCATCCGCCGCCTTCTTCGGGGTCGGCGTATATACCTCGGCTTTACTAGGGAAAGCATTCCCCCTGCCTGTTGTTATTGTTGCAGGCAGTCTATTCAGTTTTATACTTGCCCTTTGTATTGGCCTTCTAACCTTGAGGCTGAGAGGCATGTATTTCATCATATTCACTTTCTCGATCAGTGAGCTCATCAGACATTTCCTTCTCTGGTGGGAGACGACCATGACGGGTACGGTTGGTAGGTGGGTTGTCATGGTGGAGCACGTGACTGTTTATTACGTCATACTCGTCATTCTTGTGATGGCACTGCTTACCGCCTACCTCATTAGACGATCCAGATTTGGGCTAGCCTTGAAAAGTATCGGGGAACAAGAGGAGGCCGCGACTCACATAGGCATCAATGCAACGATGGTGAAGACGATCACCTTTGCCATCAGCGCCTTCTTCATGGGAGCTACGGGGGCGATCATGGCGACAAAATGGAAGTATATTGACCCAAGAATTGCCTTTGATCCCCTTCTTTCTTTTATGCCTGTTCTCATGGCCATCTTTGGCGGTACGGGACAACTTTTTGGTCCTGTCTTCGGGGCCGCCGTTTTTGCCTACATAGAAGAAATACTGACAACGAAGTTCCCCTACTATTATATGCTCCTTTTCGGCAGTATCTTGATTGTCGTTATCTTGTTCCTGCCTCATGGTATGGTAGGCTTGGTACAAAAGTGGCGGAAAGAAGGTTTGAAGCGGCAGAATGCGAATTCTTGAAGGAAAAAATGTCACGAAACACTTTGGAGGGCTGGCCGCTGTGCATCAGGTCGACTTCGACATCCATCAAGGCGAAGTCGTAGGACTGATTGGTCCGAATGGGGCAGGTAAAACAACCCTTTTCAATTTGATCTCCGGCTCCCTTCCGACGACAGGAGGAGAAATAAGATATAAGGGTAAGAAAATAACCGGGCTGAAGCCGCATCAAATCTGCAAGAGGGGAGTAGCCAGAACTTTTCAATCAGCTAAACTCTTCGCCGGAATGACCGTTTTTGAGAACGCACTCGCAGCATCATTATTCGGGACGAAAAGGGCTATCTCTGTGCCCGATGCCGAGAGGGAGGCGATAGAATTACTCGACTTTGTTGACCTGTCAACAGTGGGGACGATGGTGGCCAAAGACCTGCCCATCGCTAACCGGAAGCGTCTTGAGGTTGCTCGAGCCTTGGCCACCAAGCCGGATCTACTGATGTTTGACGAGGTGATGGCGGGGTTGAACCCCGCCGAGGTCGCCCAAGCGATGGAGCTGATCACAAAGATTCGGAACAAAGGGATGACCATTTTCATGATCGAACATGTCATGAAGGCAATTATGAGCGTTTGCGATCGAATCATCGTGCTCCATCACGGCAGTAAGATTGCCGAAGGAACGCCTGAGGAGATTGCTACCAGCCGGACAGTTATTGAAGTATATTTGGGGGAGTAAGCCCTATCTCATCGTATCATCCCTGCCGTTCACCTCGTAGGGTGTGACCTAATCGACGGGGTGGATGGCGGGACTTTCTAGCGGGGTAAGCCCATGCTGGCAGTCAACCATATTGATGCTTTCTATGGAAGGGTTCAGGCCCTATGGGATGTTTCTTTAAGAATCAATGAGGGAGAAATAGTCGCCTTGGTGGGTGGCAACGGAGCTGGTAAAACGACACTTCTCAATATCATATTCAGTTTGCTCCGTCCAGCTTCAGGTACTGTGGAGTTCCTGGGAAGGCGGATCGATAGCCTGGCGCCTCACCACATCGGGGAGTTAGGCATCTCTTATGTTCCTGAAGGTGGCAGGCCCTTTAGGGAAATGACCGTACGTGAGAACCTGGAGATGGGCGCCTATATTTATGAAGCCTGGAAACAGAAGGAAGAGACGCTAAGCCAGGTTTATAACATGTTTCCAAGGTTGAAAGAGAGACAGAGACAGTTAGTCGGGACACTAAGTGGTGGCGAACTTCAAATGGTGGCCATAGGGCGAGGTTTAATGTCAAGGCCGAAACTGTGTGTACTTGATGAGCCCTCCTATGGCTTGGCGCCTCTATTGGTAAAGGAAATCTTTCGCATCATACAGGGGCTTCGCGATCAAGGGATTTCCATCTTACTGATTGAGCAGAATGTCCGACAAACCTTGGAGATAGCGGATCGAGCCTATGTGTTGGAAAATGGCCGGATCGTCTCAGAAGGGATCAGTAAAGAGCTTCTACAAAACGACCATATCAAGAAAGCCTATTTAGGTTTATGAGGATCTCATCACCATGAATAAGATCGAGTTTGTCGATCAAACCTTAAGAGATGCTCAGCAGAGTCTCTGGGGTTTTACGATGAGGACCGATCACATGACTCCGATTGCGGAAATGATGGATAGAGTTGGGTACAGAGCCATCGCGACCGTAGGAAGTCAGGCATTTACCGTGCAGGTGCGCAATCTCAACGAAGATCCCTGGGAGAGGATCAGGATTCTTTCCAAGCTGATCACAAGAACCCCTCTTCGTGGGTCCTACCAGATCGGGAGTCTCTCCTCCTTCGATCTGAGTACCCCGCGTGATATCATCGCGCTCTGGATAAAACGATCGGTCGCCAACGGGATAAAAAGTTTCTGGATTTGCGATTACCAGACGGATATGGAGAAATTCGTCTACTTTGCGCGCATCGCCAAGGCTGAAGGAGCTGAGATCGTACCAGCCCTGATGTATACCTCCAGCCCTGTCCATACGAATGAGCATTGGGCGCGAAAGACCCGACGGATATTGGAAGCAAAGGATTATGTTGATCGGATCATGATCGAGGATGCGTCAGGGGTGATTACACCGGACGGCACCAGGGAGCTGGTGTCCACCGTTCTAAAAAACTGCGATGGACTACCCATCGAGTTCCACTCCCACTGTAATTCGGGACTTGCTCCTCTGTGCTATCTGGAAGCGATTCAATCAGGTGTCTCGACCGTGCATACAGCGGTCGCGCCTCTCGCCAACGGCACCTCCTTGCCCGCAACGGAAACCATCTTAAGGAATGCTCGCCGTCTAGGCTATACATCGGACCTGAATGAGGACGCCCTCGCAGCCGTGTCGGCCCATTTTAGAAGAATTGCCGAAAAAGAAGGGCTGCCCATCGGCGTGCCGATGGAATACGACCTCTTTCATTTTGAGCATCAGGTGCCGGGCGGAATGATGACAAATCTCACACGCCAGCTCAGGGAAGTGGGGATGGAGCACCGTCTGGACGAAATCCTGGAGGAAGTCGCCCTGGTCCGCAAGGAGTTCGGGTATCCCGTGATGGCAACACCCTATTCACAGATCGTAGGAGCCCAGGCCGTGGAGAATGTCGTCTCAGGCGTGCGGTATAAACAGCTAACGGATGAGGTCATCAAGTACGTTCTGGGGTACTACGGAGAGCCAGTTGTCCCCATAGACCAAAACGTCATGGATAGGGTAATGGGCTTACCGAGGACCAAAGAATTTCTCAATTGGAAGCCTGAGGGGTACCTTAAATCGGTTGAAGAGCTACGTCAAGAAATCGGTCCGGAACTTTCCGATGACGATCTTTTGCTCAGGACCCTAATTCCAGGAAAACCTCTCAAGCGCGGTGAGCCCAAGGAGCAGGTCACTGCGCCCGTGGCGAAACCTATGGCGCCCGGCAGCCCACCCATAGACTTCCCCACGGAATTCAGCGTGGAGGTGGACGGGGAAGTATTCAACGTCAAGATCTCACCCGTGTGGGGTGGGACTGAAAGAACCACGAGGGGAGAGAGACCAGAGGGCCCGAAGAGGCCAAAGGAGTTGCCCGCGGGCGCCGTGGTCTCCGGGATGGCGGGGTTGGTACTTTCGTTCGAAGTAAAGGTGGGCGACAGTGTAAATGCGGGGGATCGGGTGGCAATGATCGAGGCAATGAAAATGAGGAGACATGTAAACTGCCCGCATGGCGGAGTGGTAAAAGAGATTTGCGCGCGTGAAGGGGAGATTGTCGAACCTGAAGATGTCCTGATGGTGGTGGCATAAAATGATCAATAAAATTCTCATCGCCAATCGTGGTGAAATAGCCATCCGTGTCATGCGGGCGTGCCGGGAAATGGGCATTGCTTCTGTTGCCGTTTATTCTGAGGCAGACAAAGAAGCATTATTCGCCAAATACGCTGATGAGGCTTATTGCATTGGTCCTCCACCCGCCACGGAGAGCTATCTCAACATCCAAAGAGTGATTGAAGTAGCAAAAGAAAGCGGGGCAGACGCCATCCATCCCGGTTATGGCTTCCTTGCTGAGAATCCAAAATTTGCCCGCGCCTGCGAAGAAGAGGGCATAAAGTTCATCGGACCATCAAGTCGAGTGCTCGAGCTGATGGGTGATAAGGTAACGGCTCGGCGTGAGATGGTCAAGGCGGGTGTCCCTGTGGTGCCAGGCATGGATGAATGCGTGGCGGAATTTGAACAAGCGAGGGGAATAGCCAATGAGATTGGATATCCGGTAATCATCAAACCCTCTGGTGGCGGAGGGGGAATCGGGATGACGATTGTCACAAACGAAGGGGAATTGGCAAAGGCGCTGGAATCCACGCAGGCGATTGCGACGACCACCTTCGGTCTTTGTGATGTTTACATTGAAAAATACTTATCCAACCCCCGCCATATTGAGTTTCAGATATTGGGAGATTCAAAGGGGAATGCCATTCACTTGGGGGAACGGGAGTGTTCTATCCAGCGAAGACATCAAAAATTGATCGAGGAATCTCCGTCGGCGGCGGTGACTCCCGCGATGCGCGCGAAAATGGGAAAGAAAGCTGCGAACGCCGCCAGGTTTGTGGGCTATGAAGGAGCGGGGACGATGGAGTTCCTTTTCTCCGATGGAAGGTTCTACTTCCTCGAGGTGAACGCCCGAGTCCAAGTGGAGCATCCAGTGACAGAGATGGTTACGGGAGTGGATATCGTAAAAGAGCAGATACGGATCGCATCGGGACTCCCACTTAGCATTCAACAAGAAGAGCTCCGGATGAATGGCAGCGCGATCGAATGCCGTATCAATGCCGAGGATCCTTTGAACGACTTTGTCCCAACTCCCGGCAAGATCAAGAGCTACCATTCTCCGGGCGGGACTGGAATTCGGGTGGATAGCGGCGTCTACACCTCGTACACAATACCACCCTTCTACGACCCGATGATATCGAAGCTGATCGTGTGGGGCAGGGACCGGAATGAGGCCATCGCGAGAATGCGTCGGGCCCTCTACGAATACATCATTGTGGGGACTAAAAATAATATTCCATTCCATAGGGCGGTGATGGAAAACCCGCGCTTCGTGAAGGGGGAACTGGGGACTTATTTTATCGATAGTGAAACGACCCTGATAGAAGATATGAAGAGAATCATGGAGCGGGAGAAACCCTTAGAGGAAAAGATATTCCACCTATTTGGGGATAAAAGGAAAATCGCCGCTTTAGCTGCTGTAGCTGTCATCACCCAGGTGCGCGGCTATGAACAGCCCAAGCAGTGATGGCAGAGACTGAGTTCCTCTTAAGGGGAAAGAAATGGGATAGCCTCCTCCGGGAGTTTGTCCCTGCCTGGACTGCGGAAGAGGTACAAGGAGGTCAAAGGTGGTTGGTATTACATCCATAGGAGCCTACATTCCGATGTACAGGCTTAATCGCGAAGAGATAGGCAGATTTTGGCGAACCAGGGGAATCGGAGGAGAAAAAGCGGTAGCCGGCTATGACGAGGACACGGTCACAATGGCTGTCGCCGCGGCCCAGGATTGTATGGGACGGAGTGACAAGAAGGTAAAGGGCCTCTATTTTGCCAGTACGACTGCTCCCTACAAAGAGAAACAGAACGCGACCATCATAGCGAGTGTGGTTGATCTTGACAGGAGATGTGCCACTGCAGACTTTACGAATTCTCTGAGGGCTGGAACGACTGCCATGAAATCGGCCTTGGATGCGGTGAAGAGTGGATCAGCCGACCAGGTTCTGGTCACCGCGTCGGACTACCGAACCGGGGCCCCGAAAGGGAGGTTTGAACAGCTTCTTGGGGACGGGGCGGCTGCGCTTGCCATAGGGTCAAGCGAGGTGATTGCAGACATTGAAGGTAGCTATTCCATCTTTAATGAGTTTACCGATGTGTGGAGAACAGAGGCCGACAGCTTTGTCAGATCCGGAGAGGGGCGCTTCATCGACGACGTAGGTTATTTACCCACCATGGAGGAAGCTATTTCAAAACTGATGAAGACGTATTCGCTCAGCCCGGGGGACTTCTCCAAAATCGTGTTCTCGGCATCCGACAATAGACAGCATGCCGATCTCGCCAAGAAGCTCGGCTTCGAAGCATCCCGGGTCCAGGACCCCCTCTTTTCACTGATCGGTAATACAGGGACAGCTGGAGGACTCCTCATGCTGATCGCTGCCCTGGAAGAGGCAAACCCGGGAGACAGGATACTGTTTGCAAACTACGGCGACGGCTCCGATGCCTTCATCCTTCGTGCCACTCAAGCCATCGCTGGAATTCAAACCAAACCGATGATGAAAGACAGGTTAGCCAGAAAGAGGTCGATTGATTACGGAACCTATCTCCATTGGCGCGATCTCATACCCTTTGAGGCGTCAAGCCTTCCGGAACGCGGCGAACCTTCACTCGCGAGCCGATGGAGGGAACGGAGGGTGATCTCCCCTTTGTTTGGCGTAAAATGCAGGAAATGCGGAACTCCACAAATGCACCCGATCGGACAAACCATAAGAATCTGTGTCGTATGCCAGTCGAAAGATGAGTTCGATGAATATAAATTTTCCGACAAAAGAGGCAGACTCTTCACTTATGCCATTGATCACCTGCAGCCCACAAAAAACCCTCCCGGCCTTAATGGCGTTGTCGATTTTGACGGCGGGGGCAGGTTGATCTGTGAACTGACCGACTACGACATTAACCAGGTAAAAATAGGTATGCCGGTCGAGATGACCTTCAGAAAATTGTCTCAAGGGAAAGGGATCGTCAACTATTTCTGGAAAGCAAAGCCTGTCATTGTATAAAATCATTGGGGAGATTGGGTGGTAGGTATTCCCTATCTACATTATAGTTACAGGAGTAACATATGGAAACCATCAGAGACAAGGTCGCTATCGTGGGCATGGGCTGTACGAAGTTCGGCGAACGATGGGATATGGGCGTGGAGGATCTTCTTGTTGAAGCGGCATACGAGGCATTCGAGGATGCAGGCATCCAACCGAAAGATATTCAGGCAGCCTGGCTGGGTACTGTCTTTTCGGGCGTCACCGCAATCACCTTGTCCCCGCTCGAACTCCAGTACATTCCAATGACGAGGGTGGAAAACATGTGTGCGACCGGCTCTGAAGCTGTGCGGGCGGCAAGCTATGCGGTTGCGGCAGGGGCCTGTGACATCGCATTGGCCATCGGTGTGGAGAAACTCAAAGATTCGGGGCAGACCGGGGTGAAAGGCCCAGCCATTGTAGGCGATAATCCGGATGGGAGCTCAGGGATAGGTTCCGGCTTCAGCGCTCCCGCCTCCTTCGCCTACCTCGGGACAAGATACTTTCATCAGTATGGGCTGGAGCCTGACTATGGAAAACGTCTCCTCGCCGAGATCGCGGTGAAGAACCACTACAACGGCAGTCTGAACCCCAAGGCGCACTTCCAGAACAGATTGACCGTGGAGCAGGTTGTGCGAGCGCCCATCGTTGCTTGGCCGCTCGGCCTCTACGACTGCTGCGGTGTGAGTGACGGGGCTGCTGCAGCTATTGTGGTTCGGGCTGATATGGCAAAGAACTTCAGGGCTGATCCCATCTACATCAAGGCACTCGCGATTACAGTCGGGGCCCGCCAGGGGTGCATGAGGCAGGACTACGATTATGTGCACATAGAGGAGAATGTCATCGCCTCGAGGATGGCCTATGACCAGGCAGGGATAAAAGACCCGCGGAAGGAGCTAAGCCTTGCCGAGGTGCACGACTGCTTCACCTGTCATGAGCTCATTCTGTATGAGGACCTAGGGTTTAGCCCCAGAGGGAGAGCAAAGGACGATATCGAGGCAGGGGCCTTCAAGCTGACCGGGGAGCTGCCGGTCAATACAGACGGGGGTCTGAAGTGCTTCGGCCACCCCCTTGGCGCGAGCGGGCTCCGGATGATGTATGAGGTCTACAAACAGCTCCAGGGCAAGGGAGGTCCGCGGCAAGTGAAAAACCCGAGATTGGGGTTAACTCACAATCTGGGCGGAAATGCGGGGATGGGTATTGCCAGTTGCGTTGTTCTGGGGAACGAAAAATAGAAAAAATCATTGCAAAATGATCAATTAGCATTTAGCAGTTAGCAATTAGAGAAAAAAGAATTTTCTGTGGGTTCTATGTTGATAACTTTGCATTGTTAATTTTGCAATTTGCATTGATCTTTTGAAAGGGAGGATCATGGAACCAGTGACGGTACCGCGAGTTTTGGGAGAACTCATCGAGGATAGGGTGAAGAGAAACGGGGATAAGACCTTTCTCCGTTTTAAGGATCGGAACTTCAGCTATGAAGAAATAAACCGCTTCTCAAACCGCTGCGCTCACGCCTTCCAGAGCCTGGGGATAAGGAAAGGGGATAAGGTCAGCATCATGCTCCCGAACTGTCCCGAGTTCCTCTACATCTGGTTCGGTCTTGCAAAAATCGGAGCGGTGGAGGTACCGGTCAATACCTCATACAAGGGCGAGTTCTTACGACATATCGTTGACCAGTCCGATTCAAAAGTCTTCGTGATTGCGGAAGAATTTCTGGGCCGTCTCAGATTGATCGAGGATAGTCTGAACAAACTGGAGAAGGTGGTCGTCTTTGGAACCCTTCAACGACAAGAGAAAGGTGAATTTAAGATCCCTATGATGAGCTTTGATGAGTTCTTCGACAGTAGCGACGGTCCTGTCGATGTCGTGGTTCATCCCTGGGATCCTATCAGCATCATTTACACCTCAGGGACAACCGGCCTTTCTAAGGGAGCCTTAGGCTCCCATAATTTCTGGATCGTCTGCGCTGAAAAAATGCTTGAGTACAGGGATGGCAAAAAAGAGGACATATATCTTACGTTCCTGCCTCTCTATCATTTTAACGCGCAGGTTCTCACCACGCTCATTGTGCTGATCGTGGAAGCTCAGATGGTCCTCCTCGATCGTTTCAGCGCATCGCGTTTCTGGGACGAGATACGTTACTATCGGGCAACCCAGTTCAACTATCTTGGAGCGGTCATGCCGATTCTCGCCAAGCAGGCTCACAGGGATAATGACCTCGACAATCCGGCCCGCATTGCACTCGGAGCGGGTTGCCCCCCGACCGTCATGGAAGAGGTGGAAAAAAGATTCGGCATAAAGTGCCTGGAAGGGTTTGGGATGACGGAGATCGGTATCCCGATTCACGTCAGGGTGGACGACAGGAGGCGAGGTTCTTGTGGAAAGCCAATGGACATCTATGAGGTTAAGCTTTTTAACGATCGTGATGAAGAAGTACCTACGGGAGAGATTGGAGAGATCGCATTCCGGCCCCTGGTGCCTTTCGTGATGATGTCGGAATATTACAATATGCCCGAGAAGACCCTGGAAGCTTTTCGAAACCTTTGGTTTCATACCGGCGATTTAGCCAGGAAAGACGAAGACGGGTATTTCTATTTTGTTGACAGGAAGAAGGATGCCCTTCGGAGACGGGGTGAAAATATTTCTTCCTTTGAGGTGGAGAGAGCCATCAACACCCATCCGAAGGTTCTCGAATCAGCAGCCGTTGCAGTCCAGTCTGAGCTTGCCGAAGATGAGGTGAAAATATGCGTCGTCCTGAAGCCCGGTGAGAGCCTCACCCCCGAAGAACTGATCCGCTATGCCAACGACAGAATGCCTTACTTCGCGGTACCACGGTATGTGGAGTTCATGGAGAGCCTGCCCAAAACACCTACGGAACGGGTGCAGAAGTATCTGCTCAAGCAAGCGGGGGTAACACCGAACACGTGGGATAGGGAAAAAGCGGGAGTTGAAGTTCATCGATGAAGGACATCAGGGAACCCCTCCCTCAAAATCCGTTCTATAAACTAAAATCTAAGTATCAGCCAATTGAGTCAAAGTTTCCGGCAAATCCCCTCTGCCCCCTGAAGCTGCGAAAAAATTGCTCCAAGTCGGAAGGGCAGGGCAGGGAGGTCGGGAGGGATTTCCAAAACGCTGAAGTGTAACAAATCTAAACAGGCGAGGCGTTCGGCGATGCTCACGCCGAGGCCTTGTCGCCTCCGGACGGATCAGATCAGAAGGGATATTGACGCCGGGTGCGCTGCATGCTGATCCAACGCAGTTCGGTGAATTCCTCCAGCGCTGCGTGGCCGCCGAACCGACCCCAACCGCTATCTTTCACACCGCCAAAAGGCACCTGGGGCTCATCACCCACCGTCTGATCGTTTATATGAACGATCCCTGATTCAATGCGCTCGGCAACGGCCAGACCTTTCGCAAAATCACGGGTGAAAACTGCAGCCGAAAGCCCGTACATGGTATCGTTTGCTACC
This sequence comes from uncultured delta proteobacterium, assembly GCA_963711845.1. GTDB lineage: Bacteria > Desulfobacterota > BSN033 > BSN033 > UBA1163 > CAVQFR01. The sequence continues at coordinate 32,835 of CAVQFR010000014.1, read as the reverse complement.
GCCACGGCCTCCTCTTCATCTTTAACCTCAGTGACTGAGACCACCGGACCAAACGTCTCCTCACACGAGAATGGTGTGCCGGGCTTTACATGGGTGAGCACTGTGGGGTAGTAGCAAAGTCCCTCAGATTTTCCGCCACACAGGATTTTAGCCCCATCGCGGACGGCAGCATCGACGCTCCGCTTGACTTCGTTGAATTGGTGCTGGTTGATAAGGGGGCCAATGATCGTGTCAGGTTCTTTCGGATTGCCAACTTTGTAGGTGGATACCTTCTTGACAAATTTTTCGGTAAATTCCTTTGCGATTGGCTTTTCGACGATAATCCGGCGTGTGGACATACAGATCTGTCCCTGATGGAGGAAACTGCCAAATGCCGCAGCGTCCACAGCATCATCGACGTTCGCATCGCGCAAAATAATCAAGGGATTCTGTCCGCCCAGTTCCAGGGCGACCCGCTTAAGGTAACGGCCCGCCTTTTCCGCGAGCTGACGGCCCACTGCGCTTGAACCGGTCAAGCTGATACGGCGCACCTTCGGATTCTCGATAAATTCATCTCCAATCTCAGCGCTTCTTCCTGGTCCGTTCGTGACGAGATTCAAAACCCCTTTGGGAAAACCGGCCTCATGAAAGACCTCTGCAATTACAACGCCGCCTGCTGCGGCCGATTCCATCGAAGGCTTGAGAACCGCCGTGTTTCCGTAAGCAATGGGCAGACAGATAGAGCGAAGCGATAGGATCAGCGGCGCATTCCACGGCGCAATGCCTGCGATAACACCTACGGGCTGCCGTATGGCCATGTAGAATGCGCCCGGCAGATCGGCAGGGATGATTTCACCGTTCGCCTGGTGCGCCTGTGCCGCAGCTTCGCGCAGCAATCCAGGGGTAAATCCGACCTGGAACATCGCAAAACCAAAGGTACAGCCGGTTTCTTCGGCGAGAATCGTAACAATTTCGTCCCGTTTCTTTTCGAGGACCTCAGCAGCTCTTAGAAACAGCGCCTGGCGCTCAGCCGGGAGCGTACGAGACCAACCGGGAAACGCCGCTACTGCCGCGTCAATGGCGCGTCTGGCGTCAGCTCGTTTCCCCGACGGAACTCGGGCAAAAATCTCACCTGTGAAAGGGTTGAGATCGTCGTAGACCTCGCCGTCGAGGGCGCCGACCCACTCCCCGTTAATGTACATCTTATAGTCTCTTGGCATTGTCGTTCCTCCTCTCTAAAATTTCTTCAAACGGAGAGTTCTTCCGGGATCCCTCAACACCGAAATCCTTCCCACCCTCTTCTTGGTCCCGGTTGCCGATTGAAATAGATTGGCCACTGACAGCTCGGACAGATCTTGGGGTTTTCTTATATCAGGCTCTTCACCATCCCTCCGTCCACGTTGATGGCCTGGCCAGTGATGAATTTCGCCTTATCGGACGCCAGGAAAGCTACGAGGTTTGCGATATCCTCGGGATCACCGTGATGTCCCAGGGGAATGTTTTGCTCAGCGAACCATTTCATGACCTCCGGGGCTGACATCCCCAAATGCTGCCCCAGTCTTTCTGCCAGTGCACCCGGGCCTTCCCATAGGGGCGTCCGTATCGGTCCGGGACAAACAGCATTTACAAGGATGTTGTCTTTGGCCAAGTGGTTGCTTAAGTCCTTCGTAACCATTTGCAAGGCGGCCTTAATGGAATCATAATCCAATTGGTTTCCAGGCTGTTTTCCGAAGATGGAGGATATATTAATAATCCGACCCCAGCCTTGCTTCCGCATATAGGGGACAACCGCCCTACTTAACTGGATCGGTCCAAATAACATGAGATCCATATGATACCGGAAAACTTCCTCCGAGAGCTCCATCGGGTCGCTCGCATTACCATATCCGGCGTTATTCACGAGGATGTCAATGCGACCGAACTTTTTGGCAGCCAGGGAGACAAAGTTCTGGTTATCTTCCAGCTTTGTGACATCAGACTGGATCGCCAGGACCTCCACCCCTTTCGCTCTGATCTCCTTGGCCGATGAATCGAGTGCTTCTTTGCGTCGGGCACAGATGGCTAAGTGACAACCTTCTTGAGCCAGAGTCAGAGCAATCTCTTTGCCAATGCCCTGACTGGCCCCTGTGACCAGTGCAACTTTTCCTTTCAATCCAAGATCCATTTTGCTCCTCCTTTTACCCCGTTAGAAAGCCCCACTGCTCGCCCTGTACACCATGCGGTGCAGGGCTCGCAGCGGGGATGACGGCTATTCCTTTTTCAGCGAACCCTGTCAGAAAGTAGAAGACTTTCTAACGGGGTTTACCCGGGAAACCAGGGTCTCAATATTTTATCCGTCGTCTACGGACAGCCTCTTAGAGCCTTTCTTAATGGACTCATCTGGCTTGATGAGCCGCCATTGAAAATTTATGCTATTAGAAGTTTTGAATCTTGTCAAGGAGACCTACTGACACCTCATGCCTTGTTCTCCCCCCTCGTTCTCCCCATAGTGTGGGCGGCTTTCGTTGTCCTCATTAGACTGACTGAAGCCCCTGTCTTTCGTGTCATGGGTGGGAAACGCCGCCCCGAAGACTTTTTAATCAAAGACATTACAAAAATGAGAGATGAGACTATTTCTTGCCTCTTGCATCGGTATTTGGCTGCCGAGGATCTTAGACATCGATGTGGCTCTTCTATCCGAAAAGCCACAAGGATTGATGAAAGAAAAATGTTCTAAATCGACATTTATATTTAATGCAAATCCATGCATACTCACCCAATTTCGTAGACTCAGCCCGATGGCAGCGATCTCCTGTTCGTTTACCCAGACTCCAGGATGGCACCCATCTCGATCTCCATCGATCGAAAAATCTCTCAGAGTCCGCAGTAGGACCTCCTCCAATTTCTTGACGTAAGAATGAAGATCTTTTCCTCTCTGCCTTAGGTCGACAATGGGGTAACCCACCAGTTGGCCAGGACCATGATAAGTGACATCCCCTCCTCTATTAATAAAGAAGAGTGACATCCCCTCCTGGGCCAATCGCTTTCTTGAGACGAGGACATTGTCTAGGGTGCCGGATTTGCCAATGGTGATGGTAGGTGGATGCTCCAAGAGGAGGAGAACATCAGAAATCTTCCTTTCGACCCTCTGCTGATGAAGGGTTCTCTGGAGATTATAGGCCTCTTGATATTCGATTAAACCCAGTTCAAGAACGACACACATCTCAGACACCCGCTCAGGGTAACTTTAAAGTGGGCGCAACTATTTGAGTGCATTATGAAAAACCTTCAATCGTAAAATCCCCCTTCAATCCCCCTTTTTCAAAGGGGGAGAAATTCTAAGTCTCCCTTTTGTAAAGGGAGATTTAGAGGGATTTGATCATTGCTAATTCTACTTTGACAGAACTCTGGTCACCCGCTTAGGTTTCTCTGGCTGCCTCCCATAGCGCCTCTGAAAGGGAGGGATGAACATGGAATGTCTTGGCAATCTCTCCTGGAGTCCCCTCCACCTTCATGGCAAGAGCCGCTTCTGCGATGAGATCCCCTGTCCGTGGCCCAATCATATGAACCCCTAAGATCTCCCCGTAGCGCTCCTCCATAATCACCTTTACCATCCCCCTCCTCTGTCCTAAAATGGCCGCCATCCCATTCCCAGCAAAAGGAGACCTCCCAACCCTTACTTTATATCCCTTTGCTGACGACTCCTCTTCTGTCATCCCCACACATGCGATTTCAGGAATAGAATGCGTCCATAAGGGAATCGCTCTGTAATCAACCTTTGAATTTTGCCCCATCGCATTCTCTGCCGCCATCATCCCCTCGAAATAGGCTACCGTGGTCCACATGTGGTCCATCGTGACATCGCCCACAGCAAATATCCCTGGGACGCTCGTCTCCATTCGCTCGTTGACTAAAATCCCTCTCTTCTTGTTCAGCTCAACTCCTGCTTCCCTTAGGCCAAGCCCGTCTATATTGGCCTCTCTCAGTTCTGTCATCAATACATACTGGGCTCCTGCTGTTACTTCTTCTCCTTTAACATTGATATGAACAATCAAACCATCTTCTTTCCCTGACTCTACATTCATGACCCGGGCTTTCGAGTATATTTGGACATCGCTATCTTTAAACTCCTTTTCAAGAATAAAAACGATCTCCTTATCAACTTGGGGGAGCATCCGGGACGATTCTTCCACGATGCTCACCTTGGCCCCTAATTTCGAAAATATCGTCGCGAATGCTGCCCCGATGAACCCTCCCCCCACAATCAAAATAGATTTTGGGATCTCATTTAGTCTCAGGGCCTCTGTTGGATTGATGACCTTCTCCACTCCTCCAGAAAAAGAGGCTTTCGGGTATTGGGAACCTGTTGAGATGATGATCTTCCGAGCCCTTAGTTCCTTCTTTGTTCCGTCCTTAAGATGACCCTCTATCAACGAAGGTGAAATGAGCCGTCCCTTCCCCTCGATGACTTCGACCCCGTAAGCCTCCAACATCTGCTTCACACCGGATACAAGGGTCCTCACGACCGCTTCCTTCTTGCTCATCATCCTCGGAAAATCAACCTTCATGCCTTCGTAAGTGATCCCGTAGTCCTTCGCATTCTTCCCCATCTCAAGCAATTCAACCGCCCTTGCTAAGGCCACCGTTGGAATACATCCATGATTTACACATATCCCCCCAATCGTATCCATCTCGACAATCGTTGCCTTTGCTCCAAGCTGTGCCACCCGGATCGCCGCCGTATACCCAGCCGGGCCACCGCCAACGATTACAACATCCCGATCTTCCACGCCCTTCCTCCTTCTTTTCTATTTGAGTAAAAGCAAGCCCGGGGTCTCTACCAGCTCCTTCAAGCTTGCAAGGAACTGTTCTGCTCCAAAACCATTGATCACCCGATGATCAATGGTCAGACTGTATGGCATCATAGACGCGATCACGATCTGACCATTCTTCACCACAGGTTTATCCCTGATCGGCCCGGTTCCCAAGATCGCCGACTCCGGCTGATTAATGACTGGCGTCTGATAATAACTAACCCCGACGGCCCCGATGCTCGTTAGCGTGAACGTTCCACCCGTTACCTCATCGGGTAAGATCTTTCCCTCTCTCGCCTTCTCCACCAAGCTTTTTATTTCCTGAGAAATCTCGATCAGCGATTTTTTGTCCGCCTGTTTTACCACTGGAACCAGCAAGCCCTCTTTCCCTAAGGCAACCGCAACCCCTATGTTAATATCCTCCCAAACCTTGATCTCATTCTCAATCAAACTGACATTGATATCGGGATGATCTTTGAGCGCCCGTGCAATAGCATAGACCAGGATCTCTGTGTAAGTGACACTCACCCCGATAGCCTTCTCCCGATTCAATAAAGCTTTTCGAAACTGGATGAGTTCGGTGGCATCGAATTCACCCAGAAAGCTCAGTTGAGCGGAATTCGATAGGCTGCCAACCATCCTCTCAGCGATGACTCTCCTCATCCCTTTTATGGGAATCGTCTGTTTCACCTTCCTGCCCTGGTAAAGAGCGCGGGTTCCCTCTTCTGGAGACACTGCCCCCTTCCTTTGCGTTTCTAAAGCCTTTTCAATATCCTCCTTTACAATTCTCCCATCAGGACCGGTACCCTTAATGCGCGTGATGTCGATCATCTGTTCTTCTGCCATCTTCCGAGCGATGGGTGAGATGCGAATACGCTCTCCTTCTCCTGCTGCAACCCCAGCCGCTTCGGGCTTCCCTCCGACGGCTTCAGCGGGGGGAAGCCCTTTGACCTCCGCCGCCAATGCTTGAGGCGGGGTCTCTTTCTGGAGTTTTTCGAACTCCTCCTTGGTTTCTGCAATCAGACCGACCACCTGTCCGATCTTAGCCTTCGCCCCTTCCTCGACCAAAATATGAAGAAAGCCTGAGGCTCCGGCCTCAACATTCCACTCGGTCTTCTCCGTCTCGATGACAAGCACGACAGTTCCCTTCTCAACCTTTTCTCCCTCTTTCACCTTCCATTCAACCATCATCACATCGCTCATGCTCATCCCAAGCTTCGGTGCCACTATCTGGACCGCCATCTTCTCACCTCCAGGATTCAAATAACAAAAAACAAAGATAGACCGAACGATAGATACTTTTTGAGGGTGTCTTCCATTGCCTAGGGAAAGTCGCAGAGAATTAGGATTTTTGAAAGGCTGCCTTAGATCCGGAATCGCTGCACCCTAAGGGGGGTTTTTCTGGTTTCGACAATAGTCTTTCTTCTTTTCTCACCCTTAAACCCTTCAACAGGGTTCCCAACCTCACCCAGCGAGGGACTTCACCGTGGAAACAACCTTCTCCACGCTGGGAATGTAATAGTCCTCCAAAGGCGGACTGAAGGGGACTGGAGTATGGGGCGCGGTCACCATACGAGGGGGTGCATCCAGGTCATCAAAAGCCCGAGTGCTCACGAGTGCGATGATATCGCAGGCCATACTGCACCTTGGGTTATCTTCGTCTATGACCACCAGCCGGTGCGTCTTTTTTACTGACTCCAATACCGTTTTGCTATCCAATGGAGACAATGTCCGAAGATCGATTACCTCCAAGTCCGTTCTATCCTTCGACAGCTTCTCCGCAGCCTCCAAGGCTATATGAACCATGCGGCCCATGGCCACCACAGTCACATCCTTTCCCGGGCGTTTGATATCCGCTACCCCAAGGGGAACAGTATAATCCCCTTCTGGGACCTCCCCGTTTAAACCGAAGAGGAATTTGTGTTCAAAGAAGATTACAGGGTCTGGGTCACGAATCGCCGAGATTAAGAGCCCCTTGGCATCATAGGGGGTAGACGGGACCACAGTCTTAAGACCAGGCATGTGAGCGAAAACGGAATAATGGCAACCGGAGTGCTGACCGGCCGCACGCAAGCCGGCACCGATCATGCTGAGGATGACCATAGGAACCTGTGCCTTGCCGCCGAACATATAGCGCATCTTGGCTCCTTGGTTGTAAATCTGATCCATGCATACCCCAAAAAAATCTACAAACATCATGTCGGCAATTGGCCGAAGCCCTGTGGCTGCGGCCCCTACCGCCGCTCCAATAAAGGCTGATTCACTAATCGGGGTATCGAGCACTCGCTTCCGACCGAACTCCTTTACCAACCCTTTGGTCACCCCCATCGGGCCTCCCCACGCATCTTCCCCGGCCGCCTCGAGATGTGGAACTGTAGCCCCGCCGGCCACGTCTTCCCCCATCAAGATCACTGTCGGGTCCCGGCGCATCTCAAGACGGATGGCCTCATTGATGGCTTCGCGAAAGGTCAACGTCCGTGTCGTCATCGCCCCACCTCCTCTCTTGGATAACTTACATAGACATCCGCCAGACACTCCTTCGGGGCCGGATAAGGGCTCTCTTCCGCAAAGCGAACCGCCCCCTTGATCGCTTCGTTCACCCGGTCGTCTATTTTTCTTAAGTCGGACTCTGAGATGAGATGACGCTCCATCACTCGATCCCTGAATCTTGTAATTGGGTCTTGGGCCTTATAGCTCTGAAACTCTTTCTCCGTCTTATAGACCTGAGGATCCCCCATAAAGTGACCATAATACCGGAAAGCCCGGGCCTCGATCAGGCTCGGTCCCTCCCCTCGTCTTGCCCTATCAATGGCCTCGCCGGTAGCCTCATAAACAGCGAACACGTCGGTCCCGTCGATGGCTGAACCGGGCATGTCGTACCCCGCGGCCCGGGCACATATTTCCCCTACTGCACAATGATAACTGCTTGGCGTAGACTCGGCATACAGATTATTCTCGCACACGAAGACTACAGGGAGCTTCCATATTCCTGCCAGGTTCATCGATTCATGGATCGTCCCCTGCTCGGAAGCCCCATCCCCAAAAAAGCATATCGTGACATGACTGGCTCCCAGAACTTTGGAAGTCAAAGCAGAGCCGCAGGCCAGCGGGCCCCCGGCCCCAACAATCCCGTTGGCTCCCAACATGCCTTTGTCTATATCGGCAATATGCATTGAACCACCTCTGCCCTTGCATGACCCAGTCGCCTTGCCATAGAGTTCTGCCATCATCCCGTTGACATCAACTCCTTTGGCGATGCAGTGACCATGTCCACGGTGTGTGGAGGTAATCCTGTCACGGTCCGTAAGATGAGCCATCACCCCAACAGCGATGGCCTCCTCACCCGCATATAAGTGGGCAAACCCCGGCATCGTTCCCTGATTAAATAGGTTCGCTACCTGATCCTCAAATGCTCGGATCAGTCGCATCCGTTCATAAATCCACAGCAGTTTTTCCTTGCTCATCTCTGTCATATCAACCTCCTCCGTTCCCGCACTCCGCTTCCTCCCATAATCTTACAATCGTATCTCCGCGTCAAGAGCTAAATAATCAAACGACTCCACCTTTTTCCATACCGACGTTCTTTCCGACGTTCTTTCCACTTGCTCTTCTTCTTAACTCCTGCTACATTCTCCATGGGTGCACCCCTTTCTCCCTATCAGGAGTGTCACCCATTTCCCCCTTCTTCTTTATCTCATGGTTAGGTAGTTGGGACAGGAGATAGACGTCATCAAAAATTGACTTAAAGGAGGACGCATTATGGCTGTTATTAACCCACTCTCGAAAGAAAACGCAGCCGCTTCCGTGCACGGGCTCTACGACGCTTTTACCCAGAAATTCGGGTTCATGCCCAACATCTTTGCCGCGATGGCCTATCGACCGGAAGCACTCTCAAGCTTCGTGCCATTCTTCCAGTTAATGATGGGCGGAGGAACGCTCGCGGATCGGGACAAGGAGTTGGCTTACCTCGCAACATCATTGCTCAACGGTTGCGAGTATTGAACCCGCGCCCACATTGCTTCGGCGAAGCAAGCTGGCGTAACTGACGAGCAGTTTAAGGACTTGCTCTTTTACCAACGCAGTAAAGCCTTCGATGAGAAGGACAAAGCCACTCTCCATTTTGTTCAGCTTGTTACAAGGGCCGCATCCGCTGTCCGGGAGAAGATACTTGAAGAATTGAGAAGGTATTATGACGAGAAGCAAATCGTGGAGCTGACCCTCATCGTCTGCCTGGCCAACTTCACCAATCGCTTCAACGACGCCCTTCAGTTAACTCCTGACTTAGGCTGAGCACTGCGAAGGGTAGGGGGGAGAACAAGCGTTAAGACACCGCCCCACGCCTAACCCTTGTTGAAGCGAGACACGGAACAGCTCGGCTTCCATTAAATTTCCTCGCGATCCGGATGCCAAAAGCCCGCAGAAAGAGTATGCCGAATGATTTAAGAAGCGTCTCCGTTTACATGATAAAGCAGTGGCTAAGATCAGCGCAAAGAAGGGCAAAAGGTAGACCTGAGCGCGGATACGTTCATTTGTAAACCAACAATAAAGCCTTATGATACTGTGTTGTCAAAGCATCGTTTGGAAAACAATGAAACATGAGAAAAGATAGGTTAGGAAGCCCTAAACAAAAGGTCTATTCAGTGGAGGGGAGCAATTTTATTGAATGAAAGGAGGGACTAAGATGAATGTATCAGAGGCGATTCAAAAAAGGGTAACCATAAGAAGGTGGAAACCGATGCCGGTGGAAAAAGAGAAAATTGTAAAGGTTTTGGAGGCGGGCAGGCGAGCGCCGTCATGGGGGAACGTTCAACCATGGCGATATATTGTCGTTCAAGATAAGGTCAGAATAGGGGAACTGGCAAAGATTTCAGGTGGACAGCCGCACATTAGTACTGCTCCGGTTGTAATTGTTTGCTGTGGTTTAATGGAGGCCTTCTCTCAGAAGATGCATAGAGAGTCTTTGAAACAGCTTATAGAAGCCGGTGTGATGGACTGGCCGGACGAAGTTCTTGATAATGTCGTCTTAGGAAGCGATCTATTTGCGCCATACCGTCTTGGGGAACAGGTCATGACCATCAAAGCGGGTGAACAGATTATGATTTCTCTGGCATATATGACCCTGGAGGCTGTAAATCAGGGCTTGGGTAGTTGTTGGATGGGAGCGATATCACCCAAAGATGCTCACCAGGTTATGAACTTGCCGAAGAATTTATTTGTCCATGATTTTTTTCTTTTGGGATATCCTGATGAGGATCCCAAGCCTAGACCGAGAAAAGAGTTTGACAAAATCGTTTTTTGGGAAAAATACCGATAATCGACTCCGGGCAGCCCCGTCCTGTGCCTGCCTGCCGGTAGGCAGGGGCGGGGTTCTTTACTTTTTTCGATCAATGATCATCCGCAGATCCGGGAGACCTTTAAAGGATTCCGCATCTCGAAGGAGAAGACCCGTTATACAGGCGGCTACACCTCCCCGAAGCAGACAACCGAGCTCCTGATTTCGAATTATTGAACCGAAGAAGTCGGCATTAAGATCAACCTTGGAGGAGCATTGGAATCCCCGCACAAGAGTACTTCCGAGACTGTCGAAAAAGTCCAAATGTTGCGTTCTTGGAAAATTCACATAACGTAAAATCAACTACTTACGTGTCCGTAAAAACCCCAGATTAAGGTTTTTCGACACTCAGCACCAAAAATGTTTAGTATTTATAACGTTTAAAAAGATGGTAGGGGTAGCCCTTATTAAGTAGTCCCTCGTTTTTGTACCCACTCTGTACCCACTTAATCCCCGTGGCCGTGAGATCCAAGGGCCATGATTTTTGGGTCTTTCTGCCCCCATCTAGGGCATATGGGGTCATTCCAGGATCACCCGATGCCAGCTTTTAGCTAGAAACCTGATAGAGAGGCTTATCCTCTAAAGGAAACACCATGGAAATAAGCCCTAGGTGACAACGTTTCAAGAGATCGTTCAGTAAATTAGCATTCAGGACATCGTTCGCAAGAAAGCGCTTAAGGCTGTTTAAAAACTATACGACTCTCTCTCAGAAGGCGCATAAGCGCAGGCTTAGCACTAATCCAAGCCATAATCGTCCAAACAGAAAGAAATATGCGACTGAACGATGTTGTGAACATTATTCTTGGAACGATGTCCTGAACGTTGTCACCTAGGGCCTAGCCTTATGCCCTCTTGATCCCGTAGATCAACAGTTGTTTTATTCAGTTGTTTTATTCTTGACATACGACTCCTCTTTCTATATGGTTGATTCATCCAGCTTCAACCATGTTGGCAGCCCCGCGGATAGCCTATGGCTGGGAGAAACGAAGATAGGAGGTTTAGATGGCAGACTTCCCATATACGCCACATCCTGCAACACTAAAGAAATTCTTTGCTCACATTCAGTCAGCGGGCGTTCCGGAGAAGGTCTCGATTAAGTATTTGGAAACCGTCGGCTTTAAAACCAAGAATGACCGTTACATCATCGGGGTGCTGAAGTTTCTCGGCTTTGTTGACTCCAACGGTATTCCTACTGAACTGTGGTCCCAGTACCGCAACCGTAGCAACGCCATGACGGCATTAGCGGGTGCAATCCAAAGCAAATACAATGACCTGTTTCAAACTTATCCAGATGCCTATAGGAAGGACAACGAAGCCCTTCGCAATTACTTCTCTCCCCACACTACGGTGGCAGAAAGCACTCTCGGGCTCATCGTCTCCACCTTTAAGGTCCTTTGTGAACTTGCGAACTTCGAAGGCGTTGAGTCAATTCAACACAAAGGAACAGGGGGTAAGCCTTCAGGTGGCCAACCGCCCTTACCGCCTCAACTTCCGGTGGTGAACATTAATATCCAGCTGCAACTCCCCGCGACCGATGATGCTACAATCTACGACAAGCTATTTGCCGCATTGAAGAAGCATCTGCTTTCCTAAGAGAGGTGGCCCTTGATACCCAAACTACTGGATCGGGTCCATGCTTTCGAACGGGAGGCACATCAAATTCTTTCGGTACACGAGTCCACGCCCTCACGTATCGTCCTCCTGGAAAATACGTACAAGCGCCTCACCGCACTCAGCGTTCGTCAAGACGAACTCTTACGTCAGGCGTTGCGATGTATCGAGAATGAGCTATTCCGATCTGCGCATGTGATGGCCTGGGCTGGGTTTATGGATTTCCTAGAAGAGAAACTTGCGAGCGACGGGCTCAAGAAGCTACGGGCAATACGACCGGCATGGAAAGTTGCAACGGTCGAAGAACTGCGAGAGACCGTTGTCGAATTTCAACTCATCGAAGTCACCAGAGACCTTGGCCTTTGTACTAAGACCGAAATGAAGGCGCTTCATGGCCTGTTGAACAAGCGAAACGAGTGCGCCCATCCAAGTGATTACTTCCCGTCTTTGAACGAGAGTCTTGGCTACGTCTCTGAGATTTTGCAACGTATAGGACAATTGCGGTCGAAGAACATTTAGTACAAGCACTAAACTGGACGTTGAACAACTGCATCCACCTACTTCAAAAACAATGTTGTCCGATTTACAGTCCTTCATAACTGCCGTGGTTCGCCACTGGATTCCTTTGCTCACCGGGGTGCCATTATGGCAGCTATGGGTGGTCTGGAGCATCTACTTGGAACAAGTGTGCCCTGGCCTTATTATGTCTCTATCGCCCTACTCTGCCTCTTTTACTCCTGCTTTGCCGCATGGAGGGATGAAGCTCGGCCCCGCGCGGAATTGGCTGCTAAGGCTGAGCCGAGACTCTCTGTTCATTTTACTGGAAACAGACGCCGCCCAGAGTACCAGGTTCTCGGACCGCGTGAGGAAATTGGGCTGATTGAGCAGTGCCTGTTCCGGGTTGCAGTTCGCAATGACAGCACTGCGACTATCACTGGAGCTCAGGTTGTGTTGGAGGCCGTCGAGTCTGAGCCGAGCGACAGTTTTTTCCCGGGCCACGCCCTCCGGGTGATGGGTAGCCATGACGCCGGACCTCGGTTTGAACTCGGAGCGGGAGCAACGCAGTGGGTGGATCTAGTCGGCTTTTGCCAGTATACGTCTCATGAGTGGTTCTTCATTCCGTATGCAGAGATTGGCGAACGCCCAATCCCCGGTGGTCAACATACGCTACTTCTACGGGCCGATGGTGGAAGCTTGCCCAGCCGTGTTCGAGTCGTAGTCAACTGTACGGTTGAAGGGCAATTTGAAGTACTGGAGTTTACCATCATTAAACGGGAGCGGAGTGCATAACCGCGTAGCTAGTGGCGCTAAAAGACATGCAGTACTTCGACCATGTCATATCTTACTCTTTCAATCAATAATCATCGGCACAGCTGTCTATATCGAAGTGAACCTTGTAGGTGTACTCTCTACAAAAAAGAAAATCAATATTCAGTTGTCAAAGAGCAAGGCGGGGTAGAAAGCTCTGCCGTTTTGCTTCCGAAGATTACTTCCTGTAATCGCTGGCGCTTAGATTTCGACCAACATACAAGACTTCATTTGGTAATCGTTATCTGCAATACTGGTCCAACACCACCTCATCCCTTGTGGTTTTTTCTTATGAAATAATATGATCCTCCTTTTTTATTGGGATTGTATTTGCCAAAACCTTCCCAAGAGGATAACACCCCTCTCTCTTTTTACACCAATTATCGTATATCACGTATGGTCCTTGACAAGAGCTATCATCATGCTATATTCACAAATCTATGGAGTTATCTAAAGACTTCGTAAACATAAAGTATGTTGGCAGCTAAACAAGGGTGGATCTGGTGAGGCACGGGAAAGAGAACCGTCGATAGAGCTGATCACGGCAGCTACATTATTGAATGGGGTGGGCAATCGACCGCTATTCAAAAGTGGATCAGTTGCTACGCAAGATAAAGTTGGATCAAAAAGGAATAGGAATGTTGTTAGAAAACATAGGGGTGAAAGAAATAAAAATCGAATTACTGGTAATAGGCTCCGAGGCGGCAGGAGCGAAGGCAGCGATTGAAGCCCAAGATGATGGTGCCGATGTGCTGATGGTAACGAAAGGTCTTGTTGGGAGAAGTGGAAATACAGTGATGGCTGGCCGGGGAGTTCAAGCTCCTTTAGGTCACATGGACCCCCGGGATAACCCCGATGTTTTTCTGGAAGATGTCGTCAAAGGGGGAGCCTATTTGAATAATCAAAAACTCGTTGAACGATTGGTAAATCTATCGGTTACTGAGGTTCCCAAAATGGAGAGATGGGGAGCCAAGTTCATGAAAAGGGATGGTAAATTGCTTCAGTATCAGCTGCCTGGTTCTTCTTATCCCAGAAGCCTAGCTACAGTTGGATACCATGGCGGGCTTCAGTGGAGGAGCGCTTTTAGGGCACAGTTTCGACTTCGTAAGACGAAAGTCATGGAAGATGTCTTTATCACTAGGTTGCTCCTATCAGATGGCCAGGTGGCAGGCGCATTTGGAGTATCCCTCCGTAATGGTCAATGTGTAGTGATTAGGGCCAAGGAAACCATTTTAACTACTGGCGGATGCTCACAAATCTATCACAAGACAGATGGGTCTCTTGATGCTACGGGTGACGGTTTGATTCTCGCGTATAATGCAGGGGCTGATCTTATGGATATGGAGTTTCAACAATTCTTTCCCATGTGTTGCTATACCCCTCCTTTCGAGATGAGCACGCTTACTGCCAACTTACGTTACGGTCTCCATGCCAGATTTTATAACTCTTTGGGTGAATCATTTATGGAGAGATACCTGCCATCAGATAAAGAGTGGGGATTGAGAGACCAAACCGCTAGGGCCATCTATTTGGAAAATATGTACGGGAGAGGAAGCCCACACGGTGGAGCTTATCTCGCTGTCAATCACCTTCCAGAAAACCTTATCAATGATTGGATTAAGCGGGAAAAGCCGGGATACTTGCCTAAGCTTGAGAAAATGGGAATAGATATTCGGAAACATGCTCTAGAATGTGGCCCAGCTTCTCATTATAGTATGGGAGGGGTAAGGGTCAATGAGAATTGCCAAACTACCTTGGGGAGACTTTATGCTGCTGGAGAGGTAGCATCTGGGATGGATGGAGCGGAAAGGATCGATGGAGGACCATCGATAACTTGGTGCCTGACCATGGGATATATTGCCGGGAAAGAAGCGGCGAAAGGGGCTAAGGACCTTACCTGGCTGGACATAAACATAGAACAAGTCAAGGCCGAGCAGGAAATGATAAATTCGCTATGGGAGCGAAAAGAAGGAATTAAAGGTTTCGAGATTAAATACAAGATTAAGGATATCATGTGGAGAAAATGCGCATTAGTAAGGGATAAACAGGGGTTAGAGGAAGGGTTAAGGTTAATTCATAAGATAAAGACGGATGATTTGCCTGGACTTTGTATTCCTGGTTCTTCTCGGATTCTTAACAAAGGATTGTCAGAGGCATTAGAAGCAAAAAATATGGTAGAGGTGTCAGAAATGATATTAAGAGCGGCATTAATGCGGGAGGAAAGCCGAAAATCACATTACAGAACTGATTTCCCTAAGTCTGATAACAGAAAATGGCTTAGGAATATCGTCATAAAGAAGGAAAAAGGAGACATGACCTTTACAACCGTTCCTCCTGTGATGACCAAACTAAAGCCGGCTGCTGAAGGGGAGATTGAAGAGTAGAAATGGCAAATCATGCGACCGTAAAGATATTCAGATTTGATCCTACGGTAGACAAAGAACCCAGATATGAGAGTTATGAAGTTCCCTATGAGTATTGGTACGGTGTGAAGGTCATAGACACCATTAGGTATGTCTATGAAAAATTTGCACCCGGGCTTTCCTTCAGGGAGCCATGTCGTCAGCAAGTATGCGGGGCCTGCGTTGTGCTTGTTAATAAGAAGCCCGTTCTCGCCTGTGATACATTTTCCGAGAAAGAAATGGTCATAGAACCAATTTCCAATGGTCAGGTCCTCAAGGATTTGGTTACCGATTTTCAAGATGAGGAAGGATGATTAGTCTTGTTAACCAAGATAAACGCGATGGTTGTGGGTGGGACAGGGGGAATCCATGAATTGTTCCTGTGTGGATGTGCGCCCCAACGACGAAGAATGAGGGGAACGAGGCGGATGGGCGTTTTTCAATGACCTGATTCATATTGACAGCAGGATTCCGTTTGTCTTATTTTGCAAGTTATGGAAGCAGCGCGGAATTAAGGTTAATCGTCATGAAGTTCGTAAGGAACTTCAACAAGGGATTCGAAAATGGCAAGTGTTGTTGAAACAGACGTCCTTGTAATTGGGGGAGGTGGAGCAGCAGCGAGAGCTGCTCTCGAGGCTCGGTTAGCCGACGCGGAAGTGGTCTTGGTTTCGAAAGGAAATTTTGGTGCCATTGGTACCCGAGGGGCCGGGGCGACCAACAGTGCCCTTTCGCCGTTTGGCATCCTTGCCACGCCGGGGTGGACCGGCCCTTTGACCGGGGGTGAAAAGACGTTGGCGCACATGGTTGCCGCTCCTCCGGAACAAGCCTTTCTCAACATCATCCAGGTTGGGTTGGGCATGGCTGATCCTAAGCTTGCCAGGATCCTTATCGAGGATGCCGTTGAGACGAGGACCGCGCTTCTGAAATGGGGTGCCACCTTTGGCGAATTTGGACTCAAATCTCACGGCGCGCCGATTATGGAGGCATTGGTACGACAGATCAGGAACACGAATATCTCTGTACGAGAAAGAACGATGATCGTCAGCCTGCTGGTCCAGGATGGGGAATGTGTTGGGGCCATGGGTGTGGACGAAACGAAGGGCGATATCGTCGTTATTAAGGCAGGAGCTACAGTGATCGGTACGGGTGGGGACGCCGACCTTTTCATGCTCAATCTGAATCCTCCGTGCATTACCGGGGATGGTTACGCCATAGGTTACGAAGCCGGGGCTGAACTGATGAATCTGGAGTTCAAACAAATCTTCCTGGGTACGGTCTATCCGACCAAGAACATGATTACCAACGGTTTGCCCCTCCATGTGAAATTGACTAATGCCATGGAAGAGGAATTCCTTCAAAATTACCTTCCGGAAGGAGCATCCGTAGAGGAATGCTTGGCGCAAAGGCAACTGCATAACCCTTTTTCCACAAGAGACCCCCTCTCAAGATACGTCGATATCGCCATCATGGGTGAGGTGAAAGCGGGGAGAGGAACGAAACATCATGGCATTTATCTAGACCGCAGAGACCCTCGGATCCCTCCTCTTGCCATAACGAGGAATGAATTTTGGCTTTACCGGGGCATCGATTTCGATCGAGACCTGGTGGAGGTGGGCGCATGCCACCACAGCTCTTTGGGCGGATTCAGAATTGACGAAAACGGAGAAACCACGTTGCCGCATCTCTATGCGGCAGGAGAAGCGGCTGCTGGGCCGCACGGGGTGGACAGGATAGGGGGGCACATGCTTTTAGCTTCCCAGGTTTTTGGAGCAAGAGCCGGGAGGCATGCTGCCAAGCAATCTGGACGCAAGAAGCACCTTGACATTGATAACAGAGTGCTGAGTACTAAAGAGGAGCGGATCATCGCCCTCCGTGATAAAAAGGGTGACCAGAAGCCAAGAGAAGTGAAGCGTAAGCTCCAGGAGTCAGCCTACTATAATCTCTTAGTGACGAAAAGCGAGGCGAGTCTGGCAAGACTCCTGAGTGATGTAACGAGCATAAAGAAGGAGCTGGTTCCCCGCCTTTCCGTCGCAAGCCCGCAAGAACTGATCGAAACTTTGGAATTGCAGAACCTGTTGTCGTTGGCAGAAGTTGAAGCCCATGTCTGCTTGGAAAGAAAAGAAAGCCGCGGGTCCCATTACAGAGAGGATTTCCCAAATCAGGATGACAAGAACTGGTTACGGAGTGTCATCGTGAAGAACGTGGGCGATAAACCCCAGATCCGGACGATCGTGCTCGACCCCACGTGGCAGAACAAAGGCGATGAAAAATTCAAGCACTGGGCGTAGAGTCGAATTCTCTCGAAAAATTGCTTGTGGACGAGATAAATCGGTCCCTTGGGTAAACGAGAACTAATGACAGAAAGGAGATTACAGGTATGGATATGACAAAGTTACGCGCGTCGGATCTAGGGAAATACCATTTGTGGTATTCAAATCAAGGTTGGAGAGCGAGGATTGGAGTCATTTATCCCGGGGCAGGTTTCCATCACATCGGAGATTTCCATAAGCTTGCCCCGAAGGGGGTTGCTATTGGTTGCGCGGCTGTGCCTCGACACAAAGACGAGAGCGCCGAAGCGATGATGCATCTGGACGAGCATGTCGTTGACCGGGCGAAGATCGTGGCCGGGAGCTATCCGGACGTCATCGCCTGGATTTGCACGGCTGGAAGCTTTATGAAGGGAAAAGGCCATGACGAAAGGCTGATTAAGGAGATGGAGGCGGCAACACGCATCCCCTGTACAACAACATCCACAGCCGTCATGGCTGCCTTTAGGCAGCTCGGGATCAAAAAGGTTTGCGTGGCCACGCCTTATCCTCTGGACGTCAACGAGATCGAGAAAAAATTCCTTGAAGACAACGGCTTTAAAGTTCTCAAGTGTGACGGGATGGACTTAACGGATAACAATATTCTTGCCCATTTAACTCCAAATGTCCTTTATCGGCTGGCAAAGGCGGTTGACGTGCCTGAAGCGGATGGTATCTTCGTCAGCTGTACCGGACTCGATGCTCTGGATATGATTGAGCCCCTTGAAAAGGATTTGGGGAAGCCGGTGGTGACATCCAATCAGGCTTCTTACTGGCACGCTTTCAAGCTGGCTAAGATTGGGGAGCCTATTCAGGGGTATGGCAGATTGATGAGTGAGCCGCGCTGAACATATCAGGAAGAGATCGGAAGGTTCTACGGGAGACTTCGTACGGTTGAGATTAGGTTAAATGAAGGGAATAAGGAGCAAAAGGAAGGTGGCCATTCACTTGAGGCGCATAAACAATAACAAACGATCAAAGAGGAGGAAATATGAAAACTGAAAATTATAGAATATTTGTAGGATTGTGCTGTTTGTTTATAGCCTTTTTCATGATCGGACCTTTTTGGAGTGACCTTCATGCTGCAGCTTCCACATATCCGGACCGGGCCATTACCGTAGTCGTTCCCTATTCCGCGGGTGGTGTGACTGATCTGGCTGCACGGGCCATCGCCGAAGCCATGGAAAAGAGTCTAAAACAGCCTGTGGTCGTAATAAACAAAACCGGGGGAAGAGCGACGGTGGGCGGCTATGCCGTGGTCACTGCCAAACCCGATGGTTACACACTCGGATTTTTGCCCATTGCGGCATGTCTACCTGAGGTATTCAGCTACTTTTTCGAAGCCCCGTATTCAAGCAAAGACCTTAAACCAATAAGTTCTGTTGCGTCCGCTGCCCTGTCATTCGCGGTCAAAGCAGATTCCCCCTTGAACAGCATGAAAGACGTGGTGGAGTTTGCTCGAAAGAACAACGGCGTGAAAGTGGGTACCCCTGGCAAGCAGACAGGGCCCTATATGGTGATGGTTCAAATGGCCAGGAAAGAAAAGGTGACTGTTGTGGATGTGCCATTTGGGGGTGACGCTGAGACTTTGCCAGGGATCCTCGGGGGGCATGTACCTGTTGGTGGCATCGACTATTCGGCCATCAAGTCGTTGGTGGATGCTAAGAAACTTAAAGTCCTTGCAGTGTGTACCGAAAAAAGGGTGGATTTTGCCCCGAATGTTCCCACTGTGGTAGAACTCGGCTACGAATTGCCTTATGTTTCTCTTCTGGGATTGTTTGGGCCCAAAGAGATGCCTGATGAATTGGTAAAAAAGATTGACGACGTGGTTCGCAAGATCTCCGGAGAAGAGGCCTTCCGAACCAAGCTGAGGGATAGCATATGCATACAGCCGACCTATCAAGACACTGCCACCTATCAAAAATCTCTGATTAAATACAAGGGCAGCATACATGCCTTCTTTAAGCAGGAAGGGCTGGTGAAGTAGTGAAAGGAAGGAATGCGATGTTTGTATAAGAGCGTTTACTGCAAAGCGGATCGTGGTCAATTCTTGAAGGACTACTTTTCAACCCACCACAGGGCAGATTTGTCTGAATTAAAAGCGTAGCAAATAGAAAGGGGGAAGTTATTAAAATCAATTTAGTGAAATGAAAGGAGTAGGTAGCGATGTCGACTGACAGATCCCTAACAGAAGACGTTAAATTGCTGGCGAGGCGGTTAGGCGCCAAATTAGTAGGTATTGCCGAAGTTGACAGGTTTGAAGGCGCCCCCAAAGGATTTCACCCCAGAGAAATCCTTCCCGAAGCTACCAGTGTGGTTGTCATCGCTGTGCCACTCCTATACGGGATTATCGAGAAATCCAAACCGTTTAAGCCTTACGAGACATACATTCACCCCCAAACGTTAAAGTACGGGATGCCTAACCGAGAATATGCAGTGCAGTATGTTTCTCTAAATGCCAAGTTAGATCGAATTGTACAAGAACTTGGGTATCTATTAGAGGAGAGGGGGTTCTACGCCTTTCCCGTTCAGGCGTCTCAACCCAATGCCGGCATGGGGATAGAATTCAGCACGGGGACAGACATTTCGCCTGAAGAGCGTATACAAAAGTATCTTCGAGGGGCGATCTCACATCGACATGCGGCAGTATTAGCGGGAATGGGGGAAATCGGACTAAACAATCTATTGATGACACCGGAATATGGGCCAAGGGTTAGATTAGCCTCTTTGATAACAGAGGCCCCATTGGTTCCAGATAAACCGTTTTCTGAAGTTTTATGTAAAGGGAAAAAAGATCCTAAAGCATGCACCCTTTGCATAAAATCCTGCCCTTTTAATGTACTACC
Source organism: uncultured delta proteobacterium (assembly GCA_963711845.1). Taxonomy (GTDB): domain Bacteria; phylum Desulfobacterota; class BSN033; order BSN033; family UBA1163; genus CAVQFR01. Next base: position 12,258 of record CAVQFR010000014.1, on the reverse strand, counting down.
TGAATCTAAAGAGGCTATCGCTGATCCCCTAAAATACAACGTGGTTAATAAATTTCGATGCAGGGAAGAAAGTGGCAAAAACCTCAAGTTGGTTTTAGGCAACTGGGTGCATGCAATCTGTGGAATATGTATCAAGGTGTGCCCGATTGGGAAAAAATTACCAAAAGTTTCCAAATCGTTATGATGATAGCAAGGTAAGACTGCTAACTGAAACGGAGACGCTACCATACCTAGCCGATGCAACAGGATTTACAGTTGTGATGGCTGTTTTTGGGCAGCTTTGAATTAAAAAGGTATGCGGGGTTCGCACCGTTTGTCTGTTTTCTTGAGGGCGGAAGGGCTGGTGAGGACGTAACAGGATATGATTAGAAAAAGGCTCAGAAAGATCGAAGGATTTTTCTGGATGGGTCTTGGAACAGCCATCTGTTTTCTTGCCTGGAAAGTTCATCTGGGCACTTTCCTGGAACCTGGGCCAGGTTTCGTCGCTTTCACGTCCGGGCTTTTCCTTTGCATCGTGGGTTTAATTATGGCCCTTTCACAGATCCTTTCGAGGATTTCCCTGGAGAGCGGTTTTGATCTTAATCTCACATTCCAAAACATCTCATGGCGCCGTCTTGCTTATACAATGGCGCTCTTGATTGGTTACGCCGTGTTCCTCAATGCTCTCGGCTATTTCTTGACCACATTTCTTGTGATGTGCGGGCTTTTATACGACCGGGAGAAGAATAACTGGCTTCTGAGTTTTGTGACCTCCCTGGTAATAGTCGGGGGTAGCTATCTTGTGTTTGAAGTTTGGCTTCGGAGCCAACTCCCTCGAGGAGTCTTCCCTTGGTGGTAACGGTGTCACAAACATGCTGCACGATCTTTTTTACGGATTCAGTATTGCACTTCAGCCGGCGAACTTACTGTTATGCTTTATCGGAGTCCTTATCGGGACCCTGGTAGGAGTGCTTCCAGGTATCGGTCCGGCGGGTGCGATGTCACTCCTGCTCCCCGTTACCTTCGGTATCTCACCGGTGGGTGCAATTATCATGCTGGCGGGGATCTTCTATGGAGCCATGTATGGGGGATCAACTACGTCGATTCTGATTAACATACCAGGTGAGGCTGCATCGGTCGTCACCTGCATAGATGGTTACCAGATGGCCCTCCAGGGGCGGGCTGGGCCGGCCTTGGGCATTGCGGCTTTTGGTTCTTTTATTGCGGGCACATTCGGCGTCGTGGGACTGATGCTTTTGGCTACTCCATTAGCCGAGATTGCCGTCAAGTTTGGTCCCGCTGAATACTTCTCTCTGGTGTGCCTGGGTTTGTCTGTGCTGATCTACCTGACCCAGGGGTCAATTCTTAATGGTTTGGCAATGGCAGGGGTAGGGGTTTTTCTGAGCCTAATTGGGCAGGACGTTATTCAAGGTACGGCTCGTTTTACATTTGGGTTAACCGGACTAATTGATGGGGTCGGCCTCATCCCTTTGGTGATGGGGTTCTTTGGAATTTCTGAGATCCTTCTCAATCTTGAAAAACCACAAAAAAGAGCGATTTTAAAAACAGAGATCAAGAGTTTATTCCCTATCTGGGAGGACTGGCGGAGATCTATTAAGCCTATTGCTAGGGGGACACTCCTCGGTTTCTTTTTAGGAATCCTCCCTGGTGGGGGTGCCGTCATATCCTCTTTTATTTCCTACGCATTGGAGAAGAAATTTTCCAGGCACCCGGAGAGATTCGGGAAGGGGGCCATTGAGGGAGTGGCAGGTCCAGAAGCTGCCAATAATTCGGCTTCGAGCGGATCGTTCATTCCCTTATTTTCTCTCGGGATCCCGTCGAACGTGGTAATGGCTTTACTTCTCGGAGCGTTAATGCTCCATGGGCTAAGACCGGGACCGTTAATGCTTACCGAACATCCTGAGATATTCTGGGGGACCGTAGCTAGTATGTATGTGGGTAATGCCATGCTATTGGCGTTGAACCTTCCGCTCATCGGAATGTGGGTTCAAATATTGAAAATTCCCTATAAAACCTTGTTCCCCCTGATATTGCTTTTTTGTCTTATTGGCTCGTATAGCGTGAGTACCAACATCTTTGACATTTACGTAATGCTGGTTTTCGGAGGGCTAGGCTATTTCTTTCGAAAGTTTAATTATGAACCGGCACCCCTGGTACTCGCTTTTGTGTTGGGCCCCCTGCTGGAAAAGAACTTGCGTCAGGCATTGATCCTTTCAGACGGAAGCATGGAGATCTTTTTGACTCGCCCCGTATCAGCAGGATCACTACTCATATCCCTATTTCTTCTGTTTTCTGCTGTTCTCCCATCCCTACAGAAGAGACGGAGAACGGTCATCACGGAATAATAGAATTCTTTACCTATTTGCAAGAGTGTTGTAAGATCGAATCGAATTCGGGTCATTGAGTTGGAATTTATCTTGGTGTATATAACCATTCTGGTTTGCAGAACTGTCGAATCCAAAAGAGGACGCTATGAGATCAAAAGGAAGAATTTACTTTGCGAAAGATCCGGAGAAGTTTGTTCAGCAAGCGATTGCCAAATTCGTTCAAGAAAGTTCCTCCAACCACCGTAAAGTCGACGGCGGGAGATACTTCGACTCACCCCTGGTTGGATTTGCATCTGCGAGTGATCCCCTCTTCAAACAATATAAGAAGATTATCGGAAGATTTCACTTTACCCCCCAGGACATCTTTGACCTGACCTTCGGAAAAAGTGACCGCAAGAAAGAATTGTCAGTAATCTCTTGGATCCTCCCCATTTGCGAAGATGCGCGCAAGGCTAACCGCAGAGAGGACGAATACCCTTCTCTGCTTTGGAGCCACACGCGTTATTTTGGAGAACCGTTCAATGTCAAGCTGAGAAATCACGTCGTCTCCCTATTGAAACGAAGAGGATACAAAGCTGTTGCTCCAGCGAACTCTCCCCATTTCAAACATCATATGTATTCCCCCAAAGTAGGGTTTACCTCTAATTGGTCTGAACGCCATGCTGCTTATGCCTGCGGCCTTGGTACTTTTGCCCTCTGCGACGGGTTCATTACGCCAAAGGGAAAGGCCATGCGTCTTGGCACTGTGGTTACAGATCTTGTCCTAAAGCCTTCCGACAAACCTTATCGCCATCACCATGCCAACTGTCTCTACTACTTCAACAAAACGTGTAAGGTATGCGCCATGCGCTGTCCAAGTGGTGCGATCACCTCAACGGGCCATGACAAAGACAAGTGTTATGATTATATGCACAATGTGTGTCGTCCAGCCAAGATGGCTGAATATGGAGTGGAGATCACAGGTTGTGGTCTCTGTCAAACCGAAGTTCCTTGTGAATTCCGAATCCCAAAGCCCATTCAGAACGAGTACAGGTAAGAACAAAGTCGCTCAATATTTTCTTAAAGATGCGAATCGAAAGAATGGCCGTTTCCGTGATGCAAAGATCTTCAGTCTCGCCAATCCCTTATCCCATCTACCCCACGTGGTGAAAGGCAATTACGTAGAGGCAGATCTGAAGCAAATTTAGGCCTTATATATGCTTTGAGGCCCACCTTCAAACCTCATCAAAGAGGCAGAGGATGTATACGACTTTTTATTCAACACTCCGTGTTGCACAAGATCTTTAGGTTACTGATAAATTAATCTTGAAATTTTTATTGAATTTAATTCATCAGAACTAATGCACTCTTTCAACCCAAAATCATCAGGGTTTAATATGACCTAATTTTCATAGTTTGTAGGTGAATACCTAATGTAACTGGCCATTCTCTGACCCTACGATTGCATGGGACAGTCAAAAAAACGTCACAAATCTTATTGCTGTGAAATTCTATTTCTTGGAAAGCCATTAAATAACAAACTGTTATACGAAATAATTGTTCTTGGCATTGAAATTGCTGTTTAATATAACAACAATATTTTAAACCATACATAATCGATAAAGCCAAACCACGAGCAATCGTGGGACGGAAAGCCACGGGTCCTACTGGGATCGCCGGGTTGCCGAAGTTGCAGGTGAGCTGTAATAACCGGATTACCATGGCTTTATCAAAACGGGAATCCGGTTTTTGTTTTAAGGAATATTCCTTTTGAGTGATTACCCAATTGCATCAATTCAGTGGATCATTTTTTTGATAAGGATTATTGCTTGCTTGAGAGAGTCTTAACAAATTTAATTGGACGAGATTTGAGCCATGATAATCAGTAAAGAATTAATGTTAGAGATACAGCATCTTAGAATCAATTGGTTTTCATTCAAATTGCTATACCTAAAAGCCTTGATAAGCATATTCAGCCTAATCGGCAGACTGGGAAATAAGTTTCCTTATTAGGATAGGAGGTGCACCATGTTAATAGGTGTAGAGCTAATGCAGGGGATAGAACAATTTGGTCGGTGGAACGTACAGGAATTTGTAGCCGGAAGTCAAGATATGATGGATGTCCTGATTTATCTCAGAGCGGAGAGGATCCTTGAGATGACCAAGGTCATGTCCTTTGTAACGGTAGACTCAGTTAATTTTGAAAGAAGAGCAGGTCTTCCATCCGGGGCGAGATCTGAGGACAAAGCCAATATTAGGACCAACAAATGAGATTCTATGGCCCCATTGATTTCAAAATTCATTCAATATCTCGACTTAAAAGCAGAGTGATGTGAGGCTGGGAAATGGGTTTCTCTTATAGAATTCTTATCGTGGATGACGAAGAGCCAGCAAGCAATTTTATAGTATCCTTGTTTTCCAAATACGGTCATAGCTGCGAAACAGCGAAAGATGGAATAGAGGCTTTAGAAAAAATCAAAAAGAATGCCTTTGATTCAGCGGTCATAGATGTTGTCATGCCACTTATGGATGGGATTACGCTTACCAAGGAATTGTTAAAATTATATCCTAAGTTTCCCATCATGATCATGACTGGGCACGCTGATGAACATTCTGCTGGGTCAGCTCTTGCTGCAGGAGCTCGGGAATTTATAAAAAAGCCATTTTCCATCGACGAATTCGTTCTCCGTTTCGATAAGATGATGCGTGACCACAAGGGGGAGGAGGCGTTGCTGGCTCTCTCCCTCACGGATGAGCTTACCGGCTTGTGTAATCGGCGCAGATTCTTTGTTTTGACAGAGCAGTGCTTAAAGGTAGCCGTTCGGACAAAGAAAAGGCCGTTGCTCCTTTTCATCGATATGGATGACTTAAAATCGATTAACGACCACTACGGACATCATGAAGGAGACCAGGCATTAATAGGCCTTGCCAGCATCCTCAAAAAGACCTTTCGGGAGTCTGATATTATTGCTCGGATTGGAGGAGATGAATTTGTAGTGTTACTAGAATCCACTGATGAGAACAGTGAGATAATGATAACTCGCTTGCATGAAAATGTGAGAGATTATAACGCCAAGAGGCCCCAACATATACTATCGATGAGCGTGGGAACTGCTCACTTTGACCCTGAACATCCTATTTCGATAGATGAACTTCTCGCTAAGGCGGACGCGTTGATGTACGCCGAGAAACGGAGAAGGCAGAGGGGTTAACAAATCAGAGAATTTATCGGAAACTCCGGGGGGTCAGGGTAAAGGGATGGCCGATTTGAAATTAAGGGGATTTCTCCAAGTCTATGTTGTCAACTTTATTAGGGAGTTAAGCGGAGATGGAAAAGGTTAAAGTTGTTGTGCGATATAGCGATGGTAAGTTAATCAAAGGTTTTACTCAAGATTTCTTTCCGAATAAGGAACGTTTTCATCTTAATCCAGCTGATAACCCCTCTGGCGAGGCAATCGAAGTATCTATGAAAGACCTGAAAGCTATTTTCACGGTTCGGGATTTCATCGGACAGCCCGTGTATAAAGAGCGGAAGAAGTATATTGAAGAAGAAAAGCCTTCTGGTAAGAAAGTGGAAGTAACTTTTGTAGATGGTGAAGTGTTGGTCGGGTCAACCTTGGGTTACGATCCTAAGCGACAAGGCTTTTTTATCTTTCCAGCAGATCCCAATAGCAACAACATAAGGGTATATGTCGTTTCCTCTGTTGTAGAAAAAGTCCGCTATCTATAATTCCCCTTCACGGTTTTTCTATAACCGATCCTTTCCTAACCTCGATTCTAAAAAAAGATCCATATTCAGTTATCAAAGACCGAAGGCAGAGTCAGAAACGGCTCTACTTTTTTTACGCATTGTTTCAACCTGATCTTCCCCCGATTTAGCGGACACACCGAAGAATTAGAGGCACACTTTCTAGGTATCACCCATTAAAAGGCACCTTTCAGGTCTTGTAATCACATATTTCCTTTCCTAGAACAAGACAGGATGTCATCCATAAAAGAGTTGGTGTATTCGAATGCGGAATTCGGGTGGACTCCCCGGGACCTAGTTAGGTTTGTTAAATAAGTGCGGTTTGTTTCCGACCAAACTCCCGACCAAATATTCCTTCCGTAATCAAGTTTTTTAATGTTTCTGTTTAAATACAATGTTTCAAATCGAAATCAATAAAGAGTTGGAAAGTTTTTAACATTTTTAGGGAAGAGAATCAGGACTTTTATGAAAAAATCTTCCATTATTGTGGTTGCTCATAATAGCTGCTTATTCAGAATTGTCTCAAATTATCAGCTACTTAAATTAATTTACTGCATCTGGCAATAAGATTGCAAAAATTAATACGGGGTATTTTGTAAAAAATGGCAGATCCGCCGAAGAGTTAACCTAACAACCCAACCTCTAACCTTTTGGAGAAAATTATGAAAGGGGGAGATTACAGAAGGTGCCAATATGAAGCCTCTAGGGGAGGCTTTATATTCCTCATTAGAATGAAGATGTAGACCAGCGGCTAGAACCATAAGAGAAGAAAATGGATATTTCGAAAGAGGAGGAGAGGAAATGAAGCTTTTCAACATCCATGTGATTACGTGTAACTCGGTGAGTGACTTTAACTCGAAATTCAAGAAAAAGATGATACTCCACACCATCCAGGAATCCGTCAAAATCGTCTTCCTCGTGGCCATCACCGCTTTTTTCGTGCTGGAATATATTGCGCCTCTGACCCAAAAGAGCCTGCGAACCTGCTTTCCAGCCGGAATGGAGGAGTTTCTTTCCGTAACAAGATCCTCCGACTCCAGCGTGAAAGAAGTTCTGCATCTGGCGAATATGATCCGGTTCATTACCGAAAATCAGCTTTCCGAAGCTAAAATGTTGAGGTATGCCGGTTTGATCTCCCATGCTTCCCAGAAAAATGGATTGAACCCCCTTGAAATCATCGCGATCATCATGGCCGAAAGCAATTTCAAGGAGAATTGCATCAATAAGGAGACCGGCGACTACGGTCTTGGGCAGATCAATTGGGAGCACTGGGGCAAGGATTTCGGATTGATGCCCCACCAACTTCTGGATCCATCGATCAACATCTTTTTAACCTGCCATGTCTATAAGTTCTTTGGGAAGGATTTTGGCAAATACCATCGGGGCAATGGTATCCAATCCAAGGCCTACCTTGTGAATGTGAGAAGTATTCTTTCCACGTTGAATGCCTTTGTAAAAGGGAGCAAGGAGAATATTTCATGAAAGCCAGCTTCGGGGAAATAGGCACATTGAACTATTTCCCAAGAGCTTTTGTTTGCTTTTGCTAAAATCGGTTTAATCGCCGTGCCTTCCTCTGTCTCCTCGTTATAGTAGGCATGGCGGTCAGGTTCCTGTCTCTCCTCTCCATGCCATTCTCTTCCTCCGCCTTGGGCAAGGCTGGGCTTAAATGAGCTCTTTAGGAATTTTTTTCAGCAGCTCTGATAATAAAAGATAAAAGATTTTATCCAACAGCTGACCAATTGCTTTCATTCCATAATGTACAATTGTTTGAGCTTTCGAGTAGCTGAGGATGGGTAGGTGAATTCTACAGCCGGTTTTAGTTGTGAAATCCGGCCGCAATCCTTTCACAGGCGGACCAGAGAAATAGACTTAGTGCCGCCCACTTCACAAATCGTCCAAACAATTTTAAAAAAAATCCAGAACTCCCTGGCTAACTATACTCACCCTGGTCCTTCTTCAGGCCGACCGGGTTCAGTAATAAAAACACCGCTCCTGCCGCCAATACTCCTAAACCCACAAATGCCCCAGCACCTACGTAAACCACGCTCGATTGGAGCATGTAAACACAGGTTATACAAAAGAATAAGGGGGTGAAGGGATAGAACGGGACCCGAAAGGGGCGCGAAATCTCCGGCTCTTTGATGCGCAACACAAAGAATGACACACCTGCCAGCAGGAAAAAGCACCAGAACACAGGGGCCGTGTATTCCACCATTGCCACAAAACCTTTACGGGCCAGGGCACCGAGCAACACCCAAATCAAGGAGATGGCCCCCAGAAAAAGCAATGCGTTTGTCGGGGTATTTGAACGTTCCTGCCATTTTCCAAGAAAACCGAACATGGAGAAATCCTGACCCAAAGTGTAATTGGTGCGGGCCCCGGTGAAGAGTGACGCATTGATCGCCCCCAGTACTGAAACGATGATGAGGAGGCTGATGAACTTAGCACCTCCTTCACCAAGAATCCGACGCATGAGATCCGCTGCCACCACCTCTGATTGGCCCATTTCTTTGAGCCCGAGCCCCCTCAAGTAGGCAAGGTTAATGAGAAGGTAAATCACCGTGATGATACCGACTCCCCACAGTAATGCTCGAACCATGTTTCGCCGCACGTCAACCAACTCAGCCGAAATATAAGCAGCTTCATTCCATCCCCCAAAAGTCAGCAGAACAAAAACCATGGCCAGGCCAAAAGAGGTCCCAGGGTTTGGATGGACAGGCACCATCGGTGAGGAAAAAGGGGGGGCCATCATACCCACCAAGACAACCGTGAACAGACCGATCACCTTTATCGCCGTCAACACATTTTGAGTCCACTTGCCTTTCTGGACGCCCAGCAAGTTCATGGCCGTCAGAATGACAACGGAAAGAGCCGCATAAAGGGAATGAGCTGAGTGGCCCATAGGTAAAATATTGGAGAGATAATCGCCGAATACAAATGCCAGCATCGCGATGGAACCAGGCTGAATGATGGTCATCCTTGACCATACAAAAAGGAAGCCCACCTTTTTGCCGAACGCGCGCGTGAGATAGTGATAATCCCCGCCGGTATGGGGGTATGCCGTAGCCAATTCTGCATAGCACAACGCGCCGATCACGGAAATGACCCCTCCTGCCAGCCATGCGAGAAAGAAGACATCTTCCCTCCCTGTGTTGGCCGCAATCATTGAGGGCGTCTTAAAGATACCCATTCCAATGACAACGCCCACAATGAGAGCGATCGCATCCGCTACCGAAATCGTCTGTTTGGGACCTGCCCCTTTTTCTATCACACGTTGCCTCTCTGCTTGAAAGTAAGAACGACCCTGACTATTCCTCACCCGTTTTTTTCTACATCGCACAGACGGGTTTTGTCAAGCTTTAGAAAACCTATCATGACACCCATCATTTGACAAAAATTCGTCGTTAATTGTACATTACATCGAAGTCTAAATTTAAGAATTTACCAAGACGGAAATGAAAACGGGTGGAAAAATAATCATTTGTTTTGACTTAGGATGTTCCTTCTGTGGAGGCATAAAATGTTAAGGGGGGAAAAGATGAAAAATGGAATGTTTAACCATTTCTACGTGATCCTGACTTGCCTATTCCTTGCTTTAGGGTTTGTATCACTCCCAAGCCAGAGGGCGGTTTCCCAGGTCATTTCGAATGGGCAAGAAAAAATTAAGCTTGATGTGCCCTATGAGCCAAGCTCGGAGGAAGTTGTTAGGACAATGCTTGAAATTGCCCAAGTGGGCAAGGATGATCTTGTCTATGACCTCGGTTGCGGGGACGGCCGAATCGTCATCGCCGCTGCCCAAAAAGCAGGCGCCCGCGGAGTAGGGGTCGACCTGGATCCTGAGCGAATCAAGGAAAGCTTAGGGAACGCTCGTCAGGCCAATGTAGCCAATCGAGTGCAGTTTTTTCAACAGGATTTGTTCCAGACCGACATCGGCAAGGCGACGGTGGTCATGCTGTATCTTTGGCCGGAGGTCAATTTGAAGTTACGACCGAAACTCCTGCGTGAGCTGAAGCCAGGCACTCGGGTCGTATCCCATAGCCATAATATGGGAAGCTGGGAACCCGATCAAACGATTACGGTACCCCAAGGACATAACGTGTACTTCTGGGTAATACCGGCAAACGTGACGGGGATCTGGGAATGGGGTAACCCAGGGAAAAAGGAACGCTATGTCATGAAGCTTAGCCAACAGTTCCAAAAAGTTTCTGGCATGCTCCAATTGGGACCTGATGAGATCCCTGTTAAAAATCTGGAATTAAAAGGAGATCGGCTCCAATTTATTGTTGAACGATTTTTCAAAGGACAGATGCAAACCCTGCGGTTTACAGGCCGTGTGCAGGGCCATCTCATCGAAGGCACGGCAGAAGAGATGGCTGCGGGTTCTCAAGGGAAACAAACCTGGAAAGCGAAGCGGGCTCCTTCCTCCATGAAGCCTTTGGACTTGTGAGTAAGGCGGTGTCGTATACAGTCTGACGAATCATTCCCTCTACTTCGTCAAAATTTGATCTCCAGGCTGAGGGCAACCCCTTCGCCCCGAATCAAAGGCTGTTCACTTTGAGACTTGGGGATAGATGACGAATTTTTCCGAAAGAAACCCTGACCCATCTCAGGATCGAGAGTCTTGGTCACCACTCCCGCGCTGGTGTTCAGGCTAAAGGTAACCTTCTTTTTCAAAGTAAAGATTTCCTGGCTATTCTGTACCCGAACAGAATAATACGATTCCGCCCCCAGCTGATCGGCCCCTGGGATTCCCCCTTGGATCTTCTCCACCTTGATGGATTCAATCATTTTCAGCGGTATCGATTTCTCCTGGTCGTCCTTTGTGGATACAGTAATCTCGTTGGGATAAAGTCGTAGATATCCTTCCAACCTCTCTCCCTTCATATCCCTAACGATCGCATAAATACTCTCCTTCTCTTGAAGGAACTGAGCTTGTGCCAAAAGGATGGTCGGAGTAAGAAGAAATAGAAGGACCAAAAAAATGAACTTAAACCGTATCATAACATTTCCTCCCGATAACACTTATAAAGAATAGCCTTACATGCCTTACCTCTACTATTCATTTTGATATATATTCTAAGAATCTTCAAGTGGGCTTTGCAGTAAAGGTTCACCCTACCAGGTCCGGATAAGGTTTGATAAAACGATCATGGCAATAGATGGGCAGGGTTTATCACAATTCAATTATAGAATGTCTCCTAATTATAGGTTGAGAGTCCAATTGCCCCGGTTCGTGAGGGCAGAGGCCGGTCTCGTTGCTGCTCCCAGATACCTAATGAGGCAGATTCCTATAGTCCTGTTTCGCAAGCAGTCCTCCATGGAAGCGGTGCTTTTTCCTTGACACACAACACCCTTTTTTATATATTTGATTCACATCAGAGTGGGTTCTTATTATTGGCCATCGTCAAGTTGGCGCCGAGACACGATTGGGGGGTTGCTGGTTGATCTTGGAACAAAGTACGGTTTCATTTCGATGTGAGGGAGGGGGTTGCATAAGGAGGATTGCTTATGAAAGCGAGAAGCCTAATTTGTGTTGTTGTCGTGATTGCGGTATTCGTCGTGCTTACGCAATTCGCCGAAGCCCAAGAGTACAGTCCGAAGACGAAAGAGCCGGAAAAATCATCCTTGGGGGGGGGCTGGGTCTTATGGCAGATACGCCTGACGGCACAGCCTTTGCCCTTGGATTCAGCGGCGATTACTACCTCACCCAAGGGTTCTCAGTCGGCCCACTACTCCAAATGGGATTCACTGGCGATCTCTTCCAATTGGGTCTTACGGTACAGGCAAAATACACCTTCGACATCGACCAGATCCCGGCACTCAAGCCCCACATCGAGGCTGGCATCGGATTTATCTATGCGGATCTAAACCGGAGTAGAGGGAGAAATGAGAACGATCTCAGCGTCCTCTTTCCCTCGGCTTTGGGGTCGAGTATCGACTGACGAAGTCGATATCGCTGGATACCAACTTCCTCTTCAATTTCACAGACCTTGACGTTCGGGATGAGAATTTCTTTTTCACCTGGCTCGTCGGGGTGAGGTATCGGTTCTAATCACTGGCGAACCTTGCTTAGAAGAAAGAAGAGCCCTGCCCGGACAAAACCGGACCGTTTTCGTGTTCCTCATTCCTGCAGGCTTGAAGATTCCATCCTATCATCCGCACTTCCAGAAAGTCTTAATGTGGTGCAAATGGCAGCACATCATC
>CAVQFR010000013.1:0-43064 GCA_963711845.1 uncultured delta proteobacterium | reverse complement strand
GGCAAAATCTCCTTGAAACGATTAGTATTAAAAAGAGCAAGGAGCAAAGGAATTCAAAGAAAAGATTTTTTACAGGATCATCGAATCAAAGAGAGGAGAAAAGTCATGAAACGGTTATTCTTTATCATTAGTTTATTGTTCATCGTGTGCGGATTAGGCATCGGAGCTTCAACAACTCTGGCACAGCCCTACCCTGACCGCCCCATCCAGCTCATTATCCCTGGCGCCGCAGGATCGATCCTTGATATCGCCGGTCGGATCTTGGCGGAGGATTTGGGGAAACTTCTTGGACAACAAGTCGTTCCCGTGGCTAAGCCCGGCGGAGGGTTCACCTTGGGCACGGATGCAGTGGCTAGAAGCAAGAAGGATGGTTACACGCTCGCCTATACCAACTCTCCGGCCATTATTTATGCTCGAGTACTCAACCCTGACACAGTTCCGTATGACCCGGATAAGGATTTGGAGCCCCTTGGGCTTCACTTATTTATATCGACCGCCATTGCCGTGCAGGCAAACGCTCCCTGGAAGGATTTTAAGGAACTCGTGGACTATGCCAAAAAGAATCCGGGTAAAGTTCGGGTCAGCACCCCTGGCGTTGGGACCTCGGGTCACTTCCAATTAGAGGTCATTCAGAGTCTGACCGGCGCCCAATTCAGTCATGTCCCCTTCAAAGGAGGCGAATCCGTGATCACGGCGGTTCTGGGAGGACACGTCGAAATGACAATCGACGCGATTAACAAGATCACGCCTCACGTCGAAACAGGAAAGATGCGGGTGCTCTTGATGAGCAAGAAAATGGCGGAGTATCCGAAAGTCCCTACCTTGCAAGAATTAGGTTATAAGGAAGAGTTAGTCTCGGACTTTTTTGCCATGTACGGCCCAGCCGGATTGCCGGCAGAAGTCAAGAAAGTCTTGGTCCCTGCCATCGAGAAGGCCATGAAGAACCCTGAATCAAAGGCCAAACTCGAGAAATTAGGGTTTGCGGTGGACTACAAATCTCCTGCAGAGCTGAAGAAGCTCGCTACCGAACATTATGAGTTGAATCTTTCGATAGCGAAGAAACTTGGCTTGCGCAAATAAGGTAATAGAATTTCTTCAATGAGGTGGGGCGGTCGACCTTGAGGTTGCCGAGGTTGGACTGCCTTCATTTATCCTGTATCATCACGCTGCGCCAAGCAGAAGGGAACGATGCAAATCATCGGTGAAAAGATCAATGGCACGCTCCAAGAGGTGAAAACTGCCATCCGGGAGCGGAACACATCCTTCATCAAGGATCTCGCCCGGCGACAGGTGGAAGCAGGAGCTGCTCTGGTGGATGTCAACGCCGGAACCCTACCCGCCGAAGAGCCGGAGGCCCTGTCATGGCTCGTAAGAACTGTCCAGGGCGAAGTCGATGCGCCGCTCTGCCTGGATAGTGCCAATCCTCAGGCACTGGCAATGGCCATCCAGGAAACCAAGCAAACGCCGATGATCAACTCGATCAGCGGAGAACGAGCTCGACTCGATGGCATTCTGCCGCTGGTGTCCAAGCATGGGTGCTCCGTCATTGCGCTGGCGATGGATGAGAAAGGCATCCCCAAGGGAGTCGATGAGCGACTCACTGTGATCCGGCGTCTCATAGACCGAACACGAAACGCAGGATTGTCCGATGAAAAGGTTTACATCGATCCCTTGGTAATGACCCTTTCGACGAATACGGAGTCCGGGGCAATTGCATTGGAGACGATGCGCGCTGTGCGTGCAGAGTTTCCAAAGGCTCACCTTTGTGCCGGGTTAAGCAATATTTCTTTCGGGCTGCCGGCAAGGCATCTGGTCAATCGCGTCTTTCTCACCCTCGCTTTGGCAGCGGGCTTAGACGCTGCTATCCTCGACCCTTTCGATCAAGAGTTACGGGGAGAGATGCTCGCGGCTGAGCTTGTATTGGGTCGAGACCGTCATTGTCTCAACTATACGCGATCTTATCGGGAAGGAAGAATCGGCCATAAACGGAGTCTCGAATAATATAAATAGTGCCCACCGTTCGAGCTTGAGTCGTTAAGGAGATAGCGCAAAAGCGTGCATCCTGCAATCACAAAAATCATCGCCTGTCAGGTCGTGATAGAAGAGTTATTGCCCCTCCTCCCGGAAGGGACGGATTACGAAACGCTCGATCTTGGCCTCCATGTCAATCCTGACAAACTGCGAATGACTCTTCAAGAGAAGATCGATGCCTCGAGCAAAGGGAAAGGGACGATTCTTCTTGGGTACGGCCTCTGTTCGCGAGCCGTCGTCGGTTTGCGTAGTGAAAAGTGTTCTTTGGTGGTGCCGTGTGTGGATGACTGCATCGGCATCTTTCTCGGCTCCCGCGAAGCCTACCTGAAACAAGCGAAAGCTGAACCCGGAACCTATTACTTAACGAAAGGATGGATCGAGGCAGGGGATAACCTTTTTGGGTCTCACAATCAGATCGTCGAACGGTACGGCCCGGAACAAGCCGAGGCTTTGATCAAAAGAATGCTCCAGAATTACACCCGTCTGGTTTTTATCAACACGGGAAAGTATCGGGTGGAGCATTACAGAGAGTATACCGAACGCACGGCTTCACGTTATGGGTTGAGGTTTCAGGAAATCTTTGGCGCGACGACCTTGGTGGATAAAATGGCCAATGGCCCCTGGGATGGAGACTTTGTCGTTGTCCCTCCCGGCCAGACAATTACCTACGAATCCTTTTACGAAAGCCCCGGCTGGGCAACACCTGTCATTACCGACAGTTTAGGAAATGTTCTAAAAGAGTAACTCCCCTCAATTTTCTTCTCCTAATCTGTTCCTCTTTCTGAGACTCGTTTTGGCTATGTAGATGATTTCTCAACGCCAGAACAATCTCATGACCCTAATGTTTCCTGTAGCAAAGAAATGAAAAAACCATCATTCCGAGCGAAGATGGGATAACCACCAAGAACTCTCTGCCAGGAGAAACATGCATTATTACAAGAATTGAGATGAGAATAAAATGGACTAATCCAAAAATAGAGCCCGCCAGGTATGCCCATCTTTTTCTCATCAGGCAGTAAATGATAATGCAAATAAGAATAACAATGGATGGGTAAACAACATAAGGAATCGTCGTCGATGCAAATTGAGCTAACTCACCCATCTGCTGAGTTTTGACTGCGGGTCTTTTTGCGCCGTGCGGCTCAAAAACTATCAGCCAAAGCAACCTGATAAGCATAGAAGCTATCATTAAATAAAATATGGTTCCTTTGTTCTTCATTCTTTTGACTCATCAAGATTTCTGTTTCATCCAGCAATCAAGGTACTGAATTGGTCATTTATTTATTATTAGATTCTATTGATAAAATCCCGCTCCTATTCCCAAAGAGATATAACCCACAAAAGGGCCTTGGAGGACTATTCCAGTGATGATCAGCAGCCGTGAGGGCACCCTGAGTAAACCGTCTAGAAATTGATTTCTTCCTTGAACCGCCCTTAGGATCAACCAAAACCCTATTAACGATACAAGAAGAAAAACAATAAATCGTTCAAAATACCGAAACCTCACGGTTTCCTCATAAGGAGAATCCTTCGCGAATTCACCTGGTTATCATAATTTTATTCAGGGTGAGTTGAATATATGAAAAAAGAAATCACATGTCAAGCCACTGCTCTCCTTCTTTCATCCTTCTCTCGCATCCGGGGGAGAGAGGGAGGGTGAGGGAGATTTTGCTTTGACTTCTTCTCCCAAATTTTCTATAACCCTTTATATATTCTGATCTAAAGGAATCATAAGATATGAAGAAGTATCAGGTGACCTTTCTCCCTTCCGGCAGAAGAGGTGAAGTCCCGGAAGGAAAAACCGTGATCGAGGCCTCCAGAGAATTGGGGGTGGGGATCGAATCTCTCTGCGGAGGGAAAAGAAGCTGTGGAAAGTGCAAGATCAAATGGGTGCAGGGAGACCTTTCTCCATTTACAGAGGAAGAAGGAAAACTGATTACAGAATCTGAAAGGACGGAAGGGTATCGGTTGAGTTGTGCCGCTCAGATCTTGGGGAACGTTCAGATCTTCATCCCCGAAGAAAGCCGGACTCAAGAACAAGTTGTCAGAAAGGAAGCCTCTGAAAGATCGATTGAACTGAAACCGGCCATCGCTCTCCAGTTTGTTGAGCTATCCCCCCCTTCCCTTCATGATCCTCTCGGAGACTTCGATCGCCTTCAAAAGGTTCTTTCCGAGAGATATCCTCTCTCTAAAATCCGGATTGATTATCCTGCCCTTCTAAGACTCTCCCACGTGCTCCGCCAGGGACATTGGAAAGCCACTGTAGCGACCTGGATGGATAAGGAGATCCTGGATGTCAAGCCTGACCGGGTGGATGACCTTTACGGCATTGCCATTGACGTCGGGACAACGACGATCGCTGCCTACCTATGCAATCTGAGAAGTGGAGAGCTCGTCGCCACTCAATCGATGATGAACCCGCAGGTCGTCTACGGTGAGGATGTGATGTCTCGAATTGCCTATACCGTGACGCATCCCGATGGCCTCGAAAAGGTTCACCAATCGATCATCGATGCTTTAAACCAGTTAATCGGAGCCGTTGCTAAACGCTCCGGTCTCTCTTCCGACGATATCTTAGAGCTAACCATCGTCGGCAATACAGCGATGCATCACCTCCTTCTGAAGATCGATCCTCGATATTTGGCTGTATCACCTTTCACTCCTGTTGTTCATCGATCAATGGATATTAAAGCAAGGGATTTGGGTCTAAAGGTTCATGCCTCGGCCAATGTTCACATCTTACCCATTGAGGCAGGCTTCGTGGGTGCAGATAATGTGGGTGTCCTCATTGCCGAGGAACCCTATCGTCAGGATGCGATGGTTCTCATTATCGACATTGGAACGAATGGGGAATTGGTGACGGGAAATAGACAAAGACTTCTCTCATCCTCTTGTGCCACCGGTCCTGCGTTGGAAGGAGCCCATATCAAGTTTGGGATGAGGGCTGCCCCTGGTGCGATCGAAAGAGTGAGCATTGATCCTAACAGTCTGGAGGTGAACTTTAAGACGATTGGAGAAAAAGCCTGGCAATCAGAATCGAAAGGCGCTTCAGCCATAGGGATCTGCGGATCGGGAATCATCGATGTGGTCGCTGAACTATTCAGGAACAAAATCATCCTTCAAAGCGGACGTTTCAGTGAAGGTACCCCTTCTCCTCGCTTGAGAATCTCCGGCCAGGGTCCAGAATTTGTGGTCGCCCGAAAGGATGAAACCTCTATTGGGAAAGATATTACCATTACCCAACCGGATATAAGAAATGTCCAACTGGCGAAGGCTGCCCTGTATACCGGGGCAAAGTTGATGATGAAGAAATTGGGAATTGAGAAACTGGATAAGGTCATCCTTGCAGGAGCCTTTGGAACTTATATCAACACAGAAGCGGCCATGATATTGGGGATGTTTCCTGACTGCGATTTGAGAAATGTTTATGCCGTGGGCAATGCCGCAGGAGATGGTGCAAGGATCGCCCTTTTGAACCGGGATAAGAGAGTGGAGGCGGATGAAATCGCGCGAAAGGTGGAATATGTCGAATTGACCATTGAAAAAGATTTCCAGAAGGAATTTATAGACGCTCTCTCTTTCCCTCATGCGAAAGATCCTTTCCCTCATCTCAAGGGCTTATTAAAAGAATAAAGATGGTCCTCATCTATTGACAACCCGTAAATCACATGGAAATGACTGCGCCGAAAGAATGGCATGATCTTTTGAATGTTTTGAAAGAAGAAAAAGGGACCTCAATTCTTCTGGGGGCAACCGATACAGGAAAGAGCACCCTGGCAAACTTCTTGATCTTTAACCTTTGCCAAAAAGGATTAAAGGTTGCCCTGGTTGATGCAGACATCGGGCAATCCTTTCTGGGACCTCCTGCAACCATCGGTCTTTCCGTATTCAAATCGGATCCGGATTGGCAACTCGTTTTAACGCCTCCTGAAATCTTCTTTGTCGGCTCCATCACACCCGAAGGGAATTTTCCCGTCCACCTAAAAGGAGTTAAAAGAATGGTGGATAAGGCTGCCTCGAACGGGGTTGACGTAATCTTAGTTGACACAACAGGTTTCGTCCTGGGGGAGAAAGGAATAGAATTAAAAAGAAGAAAAATCGATCTCATTTCACCGCGTTTTATCCTTGCGTTACAGAAATCTGACGAACTTGAGCCTATCTTAGAACACTATAAAGAGAACGCCCTTCCAAGAATCCTCCGTCTCCCTTTATCCGAACAGGTCAGGCCGAGGTCTATGGAAGAGCGAAGAATATACAGAACAGATAAATTTCAAGAATATTTCAAGCATTCTGTGATCCACGAATTTGCCATCGAAGAATTGCAAATCGAGGGAGAAGTCCTTGACCCGAACGGTGAAACGCTTCCTCTTGATTGGGCGTTAAAAATCAACGGCCTTCTCATCGGATTGAAGGACAGCAACGACGAGACTCTGGCTTTGGGGTTAATAAAGAACTATGTTGTGGAGAAGAAGATAATGAGAGTCTCCACTCCTCTCAGAGAGACTGAAAGGGCAAAAACGATTCAACTCAGCTCTCTCAAGGTTATCCTTCTCCACGAAGATGAATTTTAATCGGCCATATTCCTTTCCTCCTTCACAATCTTTTTTTTCTGTGATAGAGTGGGTTTAAATTAACACATTACGGGAGAACTTCTATGAGCTCCGATGAGGTGAATGAACTCCAGGAAAAGATTCGCTTCTACGAGACCATTCTTGACAATATCTATAATGGGGTCATGATCACTGACCCGGATGGAAAAGTCATATTTTTTAGTAAAAACTATGGAAATTTCCTTGGAATCGATCCTAAGGGAACGATTGGGTAAAAACTGTACCGAGGTGATCGAAAATACACGAATGGACATTGTTGCTAAAACCAAGATCCCCGAGATTAACCTCCCTCACCGGATCATGGGACAAGACATGGTCGTTCAACGCATCCCCATTGAAATGAACGGAGAATTGGTTGCAGTCTTATGGTCAGGTAATGTTTAAGGACGTCCGGGATGTGCAGAAACTGGCAAAAAAACTCAACTTCTTGGAATCGAAGGTGGAATTTTACGAAAAAGAGTTAGAAAGCCTGCGATCCTCTAAATATACGATCAACAATATCGTTGGAAAGAGCGAAAGCATCGTCGAACTCAAAAGATCAGCCCTTAAGGCCGCCAAAACCAATGCCCCCGTGCTTCTTGCAGGAGAGAGCGGCACAGGGAAAGAACTCTTCGCTCATGCCATCCATTATGCAAGTGACCGGCGACCTCATCCTTTTATCCGATTGAATTGCGCTGCCATCCCGAAGGACCTTTTGGAGGCAGAACTCTTCGGGTATGAACCCGGAGCCTTTACGGGTGCGGGGAGCAAAGTGAAACCCGGAAAGTTTGAATTAGCCCATCGAGGATCTATCTTCCTGGATGAGATCAGCGACCTCCCTTTAGAAATGCAACCCAAACTATTGCGCGTCTTAGAAGAGAAGGAGATGGAAAGACTGGGCGGGACCCGTTTAACGAAATGTGATTTTCGTTTGATCGTCGCTACTCAGGAAAACCTGGAGAAATGTGTGGAGGAAGGCAAATTCAGAAAGGACTTGTACTACCGATTGAATGTCATTCCAATACAAATCCCTCCTCTCAGGGAACGAAAAGAGGATATTCCTGCCATCGCCGACCAACTTATCCAGACACTCAACAAGGATATGGGAACGAATGTAACAAAGATTTCGCCGGAGGTATTAAGAATTTTTGAAAATTACGATTGGCCCGGAAACGTTCGTGAATTGGCCAATATCCTGGAAAGGATCCTCTATTCCATCGATGGGGATACGATCCAAATTCATCATCTCCCTATCTTCTTAAAGGGCATCATTTCCGGATCAGCCAAACTCCAGCCCACTTTGCTAAAGCGTCTCAGGGAAGATATGGAAAAAGAAGCCCTCCTTCACGCCATCCATATTTCCAACGATAACAAGAACAAAGCTGCCAGGCTCTTGGGAATCCATCGAACCGCTTTATACAAGAAAATGAAGAAATTGAATATACCTATTCCGACGACGTAATATGTAGAAATATTTCTACATGTAGAATTATTTCTACACGGAGCTTAATTATCTAAATTTTAACGAGAAACTCTGGAAAGCGATCATGCGTGTATACTTTTTTCTACATATACTTTCCTGTCATAATTTTTATCTAATTAAAAACGTTATTAGATTCAATAAGTTAAATCATTTTTAAAATTAACCTCTTTTGGCCTCGTTCTTGCTGATAAACACTCAATCGAGAGAGATGCATATGGCAAAGCTAATCACTGGCGGAATGGGTTTTATTGGTGTCTATCTTGCTCGGTCCCTATTGCAGAAAGGAGAAGAGGTTGTCCTTTTTGATATTGTGAAATCCTCCCCCCTTATTAAGGATATTAAGGACAAGGTGAAGATTGTTCAGGGCAACCTCGCCTCATGGGCAGAGGTTCTGGAGGTGGTCAAGCAGTTTAAGATTGACGGCATCTATCATACAGGCGCCCTCCTGTCGGCCTCGGCCGAGGAAAAACCCATTACCGCTTATGAAGTCAATGCGGGTGGAACCTTTAACGTCCTTGAAGCGGCAAGGTTGTTTCATGTAAAGCGGGTAGTTTACACGAGCACCATCGCTTCTTACGGCCTCGGTCTCCAAACGGTGGATGAAGATACAATCCAGATGCCCATTTCGATGTATGGGGTTACAAAAGTCTTTTCAGAAAGATTGGGGGAATATTATCAGAGAAAATTCGGCGTCGACTTCAGGGCAGTCCGATTACCCTCTATCATCGGGCCGGGAAGGGGCGCCGGCGGAGCATCCGCTTACAGCACGCTCGTGATTTCGGAGACTGCTCTGAAAAGACCCTATTCGGTTTTTGTTGAAGAAGATGTCATTATGCCCATACTGTATATCAAGGATTGCGTCGAATGTCTTATCCGCTTGTATGAAGCGGACAATGCCAGGTTGAAAAGGAGAGTTTACTGCATTGCAGGCTTTTCACCCACAGCGAGGGAGATCTGCGATGAAGTCAAAAGGATTCTCCCAAACGCAGACATCAAATTCAAGCCAGACCGCGAAATGACTGAAATTGTTCGGAGCTGGCCGAAATATCTCAAAGAGACAAAAGCCTCTGAGGACTGGGGCTGGAAGACCAAGTATCTTCTTAAAGAAACCGTGGAGGATTTCATCAAGGAGGTTCAGGCCCACCCTGAGATCTACGGTTAGAAAAGGGTCTGATTTTTTCGGACCCCTCTGATTGCACGGATGAGAAAACCTTAGAAAATCGTAAGAATCCGTGCAATCCTTTTAAAATCTGTCTAAGATCTGTCTAATCGATAGAGAGAGCAACAAATTCTCTGAGCTCTCTTAATTTTCCATTGACATCTTTTTCTATCCGTTATATTGGAAGCCTGTAACACGGGCTTGAAGGGGAATCTTTCATGTAACTTTTTCTTTGAAAGGAGGAGGAAAATGAAAAAGCTAGCAATTTTGACAGGTTTAGTCCTTTTCTTGAGTATTATTTCAGTTTCAATGGTGATGGCCCAGGCCAAAAAAGCAGCTCCAGCGGCCTCCAAGGAGCCAATTAAGATCGGAGCCATCTATGACTTCGCCGGCGGCTGCCACATGTACTCCGAATCAGGAGTTAAAGGAATCAAGATTGCGTTGGATGAGATAAATGCCAAAGGTGGCATCCTCGGTAGAAAACTGGACCTTGTCGTAAGAGACACTGAGGCAAAGGTCGATGTCGCTGTAAGAGAGGTTAAAGACTTAATCCTCAGAGAAAAAGTCAACTTCTTGATAGGGCCGTGCAGCAGCGGAACAGGCCTTGCGATGCAGGTGGTCCATTCCGAATATAAGATCCTGCGCATCCCTCCAATAGCCAATACTGAGGCCCAAACGGTTGACAAGTTCACCCCTTATGTTGTCCAGGTGGTTCCAAATACTTATATGGAAGCCATCGCAGCCACCCGCTACCTCAATAAAAAGGTCCCCAATGCAAAGAAGTTCTGCACCATCGGTCCGGATTATGAATTTGGCCGCCGAGAGGAAGCCGCTTTTACTGAAGAAATCAAAAGGTTAGTTCCTGGTGCTGAAATCGTTTACGAGGCCTGGCCGAAACTCGGCGAAAAGGATTTTACCGCATTCATCACGGCCATTATGGCCAAGAAGCCCGATGCGGTTCATGGTTCGCTTTTTGGCGGGGATTTGGTCTCCTTCACCAAACAGGCAGCGCCCTATGGTTTCTTTGAAAAAACCCCGTTCATTGCTCTCTATGACTTTCCTGTTCTGTTAGCTCTCGGACCAGATGCTCCTGAAGGAACATTTGGCTTTGGAAGGGGATGTTTCTTTATGGATCCCAACCCGAAGATGATGGAGTTCGTCGAAAAATTTAGAAAGTTTACTGGAGCCTATCCGGATGGATGGGCAGTCCAGAACTATGATGCCATTTATCTCCTGAAAGCCGCCATAGAGAAAGCAAAAACAACCGAAACGGAAGCCGTTATAAAAGCGATCGAAGGTATGCCCTTTGAAGGATTAAGGCAAAAATTCACCATTCGTGCCTTAGACCATATGGGAACAGTACCTTGCTATCAGGGGACGATTGCTAAAGACGCAAACTATCCATTTAAGATCTGGAAAGACATCACCAGAGTCCCTGGAGATCAGGTCATCCGCCCCGAAGCCAGTGTACGTGAGATCTGGAAGAAGACAGGAGTGGTCCGTTAAAAACGGAAATTTCGAAGCACGAAATTCGAAATCCTAAACAATTTCAAAATTCGAAACTTAAAACAAAGAAACAAGATATATTATTGAACATTTGATCATTGTGGATTTAGGATTTGTTTCGGATTTCGATATTCGAATTTTGGATATTAAGGGTTTGGAGATATGTCTTTTGACGTCCTTTTCAGCCAGTTCATGAGTGGGATTGCCCGGGCGGCCCTTCTTTTTTTGGTCGCCTCGGGCCTCTCCCTCACTTTTGGCGTGTTGAGAGTCCTCAACTTTGCCCATGGTTCCCTTTATATGCTGGGAGCTTTCCTCTCGTACAGTATCTGGAAACTTCTATTGATGCCGGTTCTCGGTTTCTATGTCGCAGCAATCATCGCTGCCCTCATTATGGGAGCAATAGGAATACTGATCGAATTCGTCTTACTTAGACGCCTTTATGCGAGAGGTTGGCCTGAACAACTTTTATCAACCTATGCAATTGTTTTAATCATTACTGATCTCGTTAAATGGGCCTGGGGTGGAGAATTTCTCTCGATTCCGAGACCGAAGCCTTTTACGGGAGCTGTTTCCCTTTTCGGGTTCCCGTTCCCTTCTTATAATTTTTTCGTCATTTTATTAGGTTTAGGCCTGGTTGTCTTTTTATGGTGGCTTGTTTATAGAACTCGCCTGGGTGACATTATCCGGGCAGCTGCCCATGACCGGGAAATGGTATCTGCTTTAGGAATACCTATTCCATGGCTCTTTACATGGATCTTTGTTCTCGGGGCCATGATTGCGGGGTTGAGTGGAGCGGTCACCGCTCCTTTTGGGTCCGTGGCACTGGGTATGGATATGGAGATTATTGTCGAATGTTTTGCCGTGGTCGTCATCGGGGGGATGGGGAGTCTTCCGGGTACCCTTCTGGGTTCCTTGATTGTTGGAGAGGTGTATGCCTTTGGAATTATGTTTAAACCAGAATTGGCTCTGGCTTTTATCTTCATGGTCATGGCAGTGGTTCTGATCATTCGTCCCTGGGGAATATTCGGAAGGCCGGAAAGGTAATGAGAAATCCCGAATAATGGAACAATGAAATGATGGAATATTGAAAGGGCAAAAAAACGAATAGAAGCCTTTAAACCCGTTATTCCAGTATTCCAGTATTCCATTATTCCAGCACTCCAGACGATAGTTAAATGCAGAGGATTGAAGTGGCGGCAAATGGTTCCAAAATGAGAAAAAGCTGGTGGTTGATCCTCCTCATCATCGCCTCTTTCATCGCTCCCCTGTTTGTCACGGAATTTTATCTGACGGTGCTGTGTGAAGCTCTGGTGATGAGCCTGCTTGCTCTGAGTTTCAATCTCCTCTTTGGTTATATGGGTCAGCTCTCCTTTGGCCAGGCAGCGTTCTACGGACTTGGCGGATATACGGTGGCTATGCTCGTGACAAAAGTTCATTTCAATTTTTGGCTTAGCATATTAGCAGGAGTTTTAGTGGCAAGTATCATTGGTTTAATCGTTGGTTTCTTTTGTGTTCGCCTGAGGGGAATTTACTTTGCTGTCCTAACGCTTGCATTTGGTCAACTCATCTTTTTCATCGTCTTCAAATGGCATAATTTTACGGGAGGGGATGATGGGATCCAGGGGATCTTTCCCCCTGAGTTCCTGAAATCTCCCACCGCTTATTACTACTTCATCCTTATTGTATTTCTTATTTCGGCATTAGTTTTGTGGAAGATTCTACATTCGCCTTTTGGCCAAACTATCGTATCCATGCGCGAGAATTCGGAGAGGACGGAGTTCTTAGGGATTAATATCGCACGATACCAGCTTATCACCTTTGTCATCGCAGCGGCGATTGCAGGACTGGCCGGCGCCATCTGGGTTCCCTTCTATCGGTCTGTGGCCCCCTCCTATCTGACATGGGTCAAATCCGGTGAACCGATCATGGCAGCCATTCTTGGAGGCCCTTCGCTTTTCTACGGGCCCATTTTGGGAATGTTCATCATGACGTTTTTCCACTCATGGGTTCTTGGATTTACCATTTATTGGCCAGTCGTCATGGGAACCCTTATCCTGGTCATCATCTTCTTCCTGCCGGGTGGAATCCTTGGTTTTATACAAGAAAAGGTGAATCAAAGAAGAGAAAGACTCAACCAATTAATTGAAAAATAGCATGTTTCTTCAGACTCAAAAGATAACGAAAGAATTTGGGAAACTCCGGGCCGTCAATGAAGTGAGCCTCGAAATCTCCAAGGGAGATATCCATGCCATCATCGGCCCGAATGGAGCGGGTAAGTCCACCTACTTTAATCTCGTCACGGGATACCATCGAGCGACTTCCGGGAAAGTCTTGTTTAAGGAGAAAGAGATCACACATTTGCCAGCCTATAGCAGATGCAACCTTGGCATCACTCGGTCTTTTCAAATTACGAGTATCTACCCGAAACTCACTGTTTACGAAAGTGTATTGATGGCTTTGCTCTGTCATCGAAAAGTCACCCTGGATTTCTTCTCGTCCGCAAAGAGGTTTTTCAAAGAAGACGTGTGGCGTATCTTGGAAGATATCGGGTTGGCTGATCAGGCAACCCGATTGGGAGATTCCATCTCTCATGGCGACAAGAAACGTTTAGAGCTGGCGGTCACCGTTGGGACGGAACCAGATCTTCTGCTTTTAGATGAACCCACCTGTGGCATGTCTCCTGAAGAGACGGAAATCACGATGGGTCTGATCAATAAGTTATCCAAAGAAAGAGGAATCACCATCCTCTTTACAGAACATGACATGAGCGTAGTTTTTGGAATTGCAAAAAGGATATCCGTACTTCATCAAGGAACGTTGATCGCTGACGGTTCCCCCCAAGAGGTAAGAAATAGCGAAGAAGTTCAAAAAGTCTATTTAGGTGGAACAGCATAATGCTTGAAGTCAAAGATATCCATACCTACTACGGAACCAGCCATATCCTCTTCGGTATCTCCTTTGAGGTCAAAGAAGGAGAAGCGGTTTGTCTCTTGGGAAGGAACGGAGCCGGCAAGACCACCACGTTCAGAAGCATCATCGGACTCACGCCGCCAAAATCAGGAAGCATTCGATTCCAGGGAAATGCGATCGCCGGGAACCCCCCTTACCGTATCGCAAAGATGGGGATTGGTTATGTTCCGGATACCCGTCGCATCTTCCCCGATTTAACCGTCCGACAAAACGTCCTTATCGCTCGCAGAGAAAAGCAAGGAGCCATCTGGAATCTCGATCGAATCTATGGCCTCTTCCCAAAATTAAAAGAGTTGGACAGTCACATGGGGACCCAACTCAGCGGTGGGGAGCAACAAATGCTCACGATCGCCCGAACCTTGATGACGAACCCTCAACTCCTTCTTTTGGATGAGCCCGGCGAGGGTTTGGCCCCGCTGGTGATTGAGGCCATGAAGGAACAACTGGGAGAGATCAAGAAGTTCGGGACCACCATGCTCATCTGCGAACATAATGTCGGTCTGGCCACGGCTTTAAGCAACAGAGCCTACGTAATGGATAAAGGAACGATCCGCTATCAGGGAACAATCGAGGAACTGCGAAAGAACGAAGAGGTCAGAAAGAAATACTTGATGGTATAAGTCCCTTCTAACGTCACACAAATCGATTCATCTCCCTCACGCCCCCAGAACGGAGCTTAAAATGAAGCTTTCTCAAATAAAAAATATAGCTGTTGTTGGTTCTGGTATCATGGGGCATGGTATTGCCCAGACCTTCGCCGTGGGGGGTTATGAAGTAACACTAAACGATATCAGCGATGAATTATTGAATAAGGCCGTCCGCCAGATCCATTCTAATCTGAATACCTTTGTCGAGTTTGGAATGGCCACACCCCAAGGAGTAAAGGAAGCTCTATCCAGGGTCAAAACCAACAAGAATCTGAAGGAAGCAACCAAGGGGTCCGACTTCGTAGTGGAAGCATTGCCTGAAGTGATGGATGTCAAAAAACGTATCGTTAAAGAACTGGATGAGACCTGCCCCTCTCATACCATTATCGCCAGTAACACTTCCGGCTTAAGTCTGACAGAGATAGTCTCTGGCATCAAACGCCAGGATCAGACGATCATCGCCCATTGGTATAACCCTCCTCATATCATTCCAGTAGTAGAAATCGTTAAAGGCCGGTACACCTCAGATCAAACCGTTGATCTGGCGTATCAACTTCTAGTATCTATTGGAAAGAAGCCGGTCAAAATCTTAAAGGAGGTGCCAGGTTTCTTAGGAAACCGGCTCCAGTTCGCTCTTTATCGTGAGGCCCTATATTGTCTCAACGAAGGGATTGCTTCGGCTGAGGATATCGATATCGCTGTGAAAGGATCCTATGGCTTTCGATTGCCCACACTCGGCCCCCTTGAGACAAGCGATTTTGGAGGACTTGACACCTATCTTAATATTGCCGAATACCTTTTCAAAGAGATTGACCGATCTACAGAACCTCCAGAATTTCTCAGAGAAAAGGTGAGACAAGGAAAACTCGGGGTAAAAACAGGAGAGGGATTCTTCCGCTACACGCCTGAAGAAGCGGAAAGAAAGATGAAAGAGCGTGACCGTCAATTCCTTCAAAGATTAAAATGCCTCTATTTCGAAAATCATGAAAAAGGGGATTGATGAGCGGACGAGAAGAAACGATCTTTATGGCCGAAGGAAAATCCATTCATGAGCTGAAAGTTGGAGACTCTGCTCAGATCTCCAAGATGATTACAGAAGAAGTGATTAATGATTTTGCCAGGTCAACAGGTGATTTTAACCCAATCCATCTTGATCAATCGTATGCAGAGAAGACCTCTTTCAAAGGGAGGATCGCCCATGGGCTCCTTTCCGTTGGTCTCCTTTCCACTGTCCTGGGAAATATTCTCCCCGGACATGGAACCATCTACCTTTCCCAGGAGGTCAAGTTCCTCGCTCCAGTGAAAATAGGAGATACCCTTACGGCCAGGGTGGAGGTCATCGAACTGGTCCCGGAGAAAAATCGGGCCAAATTCAGAACGACCTGCATGAATCAGGACGGGAAAGAAGTGGTGGATGGAGCAGCCTGGGTAATGCCTCCGAAGAAAGGATAAACTAGACTAGAAATTTGTTCCCATGATTCCATAGGTCATCATTTAGGAAAAATATTTCTGACAATATTTTTCTTTACTCAAGGCAATAAGACAGATAGAATCCAGTCCGTTAAGAAAAGAGCACAGGTCGTTTTTCCCTAGATAGGGGTTCCAAGATATTGAAAATTTCACCCAAAGGAGGTGGTAGTCATCCAAGAGAGCAGCAATGAATCGAGAATCCAAAAATTCTGAAAGAGGAGGTAGTCCGATGAAATATTCAAAGTCTATATTCTTGTATATCGCCATTTTTGTATCGATCTTCTCAATAATACCTGCAGGATTCGCCCAGGGCCCCATCAAGTTAGGGGCCATTCTCCCCTTGGCCGATATAACCGGAGATCAAGCGGCCAAGGCCATGAAGGCGGCCGTAAAAGAAATCAACAAGGCTGGCGGGCTCCTGGGACGCCAGGTCGAACTGATCGTGGTCGATGATGAGATGAAGCCGGAAAAAGGAGCGGCCGCAGTGGAGAAGTTGGTCACAGTGGATAAAGTTGATTTGCTGGTCGGGGGTATGTCCAGTGGTGTGCTTCTGGGCGAGATCCCCATTATGAAGAAGTATGAGAAGGTGACAGTATGGATTGGCGCTGCCTCTTCCCGTTGTGAACAAGCTCTCGGCGCGACTGCCAATTGGTTCTTCCACCTTCATCCCTGGGACTACGAACAGGGGGAGAGTTACATAGAAGGTTGGACAGCGATCAACAAAAAGCGTCCTGAGGTCAAATATGGAAAATGGTTTATGGCATATGAAGAAGGAGCATTCGGCACCGCTTCGTTCAAAGCGACTGAAGCTCTGTACAAGAACTGGCTAACGCCTGAAGGGAAGCCGACTCAAATTGAGGGAGAACCCTTCAAGAGTGCCGCTTTAGGGGGAGGAGACTATCGAACTATACTCCGGCACGCGAAAGAAGCCAAGCCGGATATCTTCGTGTGGGCCGGGTATGATGCTGACGCTCTGCCCATCATGGAGCAGTCCAAGGAGATTGGATTCGTTCCCCCAGTCTTTATAGGGGCCCCTCCGGGATGGCCAGCTGATTTCGGTAAATCCCCCCTCGCAGAAGGCGTCACTCTCTACGGAATGTGGGCTCCCTCCATCAAAGAGGTCAGTCCGGTGAGCAAACATTTCTGGGAGGCTTACATCAAAGAGTACAACCAGCAACCCGCTACTTATTTTGCTCCCTTGGGTTACACGAATATTTATTTCGTAGCTGATGGCATCAAAAAGGCCAAGACTCTGGATAAAGCGGTCTTAATCAAGGCGCTTGAGGAAACGAAGTATGTCTCTCCCATCGGAGAGACTTTGACCATAAACCCGAGCAGGATAATCAAAAACCAGGGTTTCACCAAGCAGAAGATCCTTCAGTGGCAGAAAGGGCAGCAACAGGTCATCTGGCCTTTTGAATTTGCAACGTCCCAACTTGCCTATCCCCTCCCGAGCTGGGAGAAACGATAATTCGATAGCGCAGAGGTAAATACCGAAGAATGAAATCCCCCCAACCCCCTATAATAAAGGGGGGAAAGGGGGGATTTTAGGACAATCATGAACCTATTCAGTAAGCTAAAACAGAGCAGCTATCAGATTGCCATCATCAGTGTAGTCCTCGCCATTATTCTGGCAACCTGGAAACCCCATGTTCTCGTTGAAGGGCTCCAGAGAGCCTGTCTTTATGCGGTAATAGCCCTCCCTATGGCCCTCATCCTGGGAATTGTGGGCATCATCAACTTGGCTCACGGCGACTTCATGATGCTGGGAGCCTACTTTGCCTACTTCCTCAACGTCTATACCGGCATGGATCCTTTGGTGGCTATCCCCCCCACCCTTTTGGCCTTCTTCTTAATCGGGATTATTAGTTACCGGGCCATCATCAAGTATGTCCTGGGCGCTCCAGAGTTGAATCAGCTTCTATTGACCTTTGGTCTGGCCATGGTAATGGAGCAACTCGCCAACCTCCTGTGGACATCTCGTCCCATAAAGTTGCCTTTAACCTATGTCTCTGCCTCGGCGACCATCGGTTCTTTCACCTTTGGTACCTTTGAATTTGTCTACGTAGGAGCTGCCATCATCGTCCTCTCAGGACTCCTTCTATTCTTGAAACGCACCAGCACAGGGCAGGCCGCATTGGCTGTGGGACAAAATCCCCGTGGGGCGAAATTAGTGGGTATCCATGTAGATCGAACCTATCTTCTAATCTTCAGCCTCTCCATCGCCCTAGTGGGGGCTATCGGCGCCATCTTCATGACCCGGCATTCGATCTTCCCTCTTGTGGGGGCGCCCTTCACGATGAAATCTTTCTGCCTCATCGCTATGGCCGGAATCGGAAACCTAATGGGGGTCTTTTGGTGCAGCTTAATTCTGGGGCTGGCGGAGAATTTTGTCCTCTCCTTCCGGGGATACGCGGGTTGGGCTGACATCCTCTTCTTTGCCCTTATCGTTCTGGTGATTATGGTTCGTTCCCACCAGAGACAGGTGAAATGAGAAGTTCGAGATACTTTCTCTATATCATTATTTTGGTCATCCTCCTCACCTTACCTCTCTATACCGGGGTCTATCTGCTGAACGTGATGGATATTATTATGATCTATCTAGCCTTGGCTTTGAGCTGGGATATGTTGCTCCGGTCGGGACAGATCTCTTTCGGAATGGCTGGGCTTTTTGGGGTGGGTGGATATGCTGCCGCCCTTCTGTACTTAAACGTCGGGATGAATCCTTTATTCAGTATTGTCCTGGGGGGCTTGGCCGCAGGAGCCCTGGCCTGGCTCGTGGGTATGGCAGTTCTTCAGCTCAGGGGAATGTATTTTGCGATCGTTACTTTGGCCTTGGCAGAAATATTCCGGGTGATTGTTAGAAATTTACCCGACCTAACCGGAGGTCCGGAAGGAACTATTCTTCCATCGGCCATCTTCTCCGGAAATTCTACCAAGACCTATTGGCTGGTTCTCACCGTGGCAGTTGTAAGTATCATTGCTTCCGAAATTTTTCGCCGGACCCGGATTCACTTTGCCCTCACATCCATCCGCAACGATGAGATTGTAGCCAAATCGAGCGGGATCGACGTGTTCAAATATTTGGTATTTATCTTTGTGATCACCTCGGCCATTCAGGGAATGGCCGGCGGAGCCTATGCCCACATCTACGGTTTCGTCTCTCCGGAAGGGAGCTTTTCCTTAGACTTCACTCTTCTGCCCATTGCCATGGCCCTCCTGGGAGGAATGCACTCAACCTGGGGGCCGGTCGTCGGGGCGGTTTTATTGGGAGTGGTCGCCGAGTTCCTGAAGCTGCACATTCCTTATGGTCATCTTCTGGTTTACGGACTTATTATCGTAATCGCTATATTGTTCTTCCCGCAGGGGATCGTGGGAACTCTGGGACAAAGATTTAAAAAAAACGGGGACGCGTAACAGGATTACTCCATGGCGGTTTTGAAGACGGAAAACTTGACCAGACATTTTGGCGGCCTCGTGGCCCTTGCCCATGTGAATATGGAGTTCCGGGAGAATGAGATTTTGGGGATTATCGGGCCTAACGGAGCCGGGAAGACTACATTCATTAATGTCATTGCCGGAATCTACCTTCCCACCGAGGGTAAGATCCTTTTCAATGGTCAGGATATAAGCGAACTGCCGGCCTACATGCGATGCAGACTGGGCATCGGAAGGACCTTCCAGTTAGTGAGACCTCTTCAGGGCCTAAGCTTACTTGAAAACGTTATGGTGGGGTCTCTCTTCGGAAAAGGACTCGGTCAAAGAGAGGCCCGAAAGAAAGCCGAAGAATTGTGTGAATTTTTGGGGCTCTCTGATATCACCCGAGATATAACCCGAATGACGGCCCTGGAGATTAAGAAGATGGAGATTGCGCATGCCATGGCGACGCAACCCAACCTTCTTTTTCTGGATGAGGTGATGGCTGGGTTAAACAGTGATGAGACGATGGAGATGATTAACTTGGTAAGAAAAATCCATGGCCGGGGCATTACCATCGGCATTGTGGAACACGTGATGAGGGTCATTAGGGAATTGACAGATCGGGTTGTTGTCCTAGACTGGGGAGAAGTCATCGCCGAAGGTCCCTATGAGGAAGTTTCCAATGACCCCAGGGTGATTACGGCGTACCTGGGCGAGGAAGCCTGATGCTTACACTTAAAAATATCAACATTTTTTACGGGAAGCTGCACATCCTCTGGGATTTATCCCTTGAGGTGGGGAAAGAGTCCGTCGGGTTGTTCGGGCCGAATGGGGCCGGGAAGACAACCTTAATCAATGCCGTTCTGGGCTTGGTGAGACCGGTGAGTGGGGAGGTTCAGTTTGACGGGGGATCTTTGCTCTCCCTGGAAACTTACCAGAGGGTTCGCCGAGGGATCTCTGTGGTGCCTCAGGAAAGGGAGCTCTTTCCAGAGATGACGGTCATGGAAAATTTGCGAGCCGGGGCGGCTTATATTCCCGGAGCCAAAGGGAAGGTCCAGGAAAACATGGATTTTGTCTTCAGGATCTTCCCCGCGCTTAAGGATCGAGTGAAACAGCCGGCTGGCACGTTGAGCGGTGGAGGACAGCGGATGTTGGCTATCGGGCGAGCCCTCATGGCCGACCCGAAGATGCTGATCTTAGATGAGCCCTCTTGTGGACTGCAGCCGTCTATTGTGTCCGAGCTCTTCTCCCGGCTAAAGGAAATCAAAACCAAAGTTTCTCTTCTTATCGCTGAACAAAACGTGCGTCAGTGTTTGAAAGCCATCGATCGGGGCTATGTCATGGAGAATGGTCGGATCGTCATGGAAAAAGGTGCCCAGGATCTGGCGGGGAATGATCACATCCGGAGATCCTATCTGGGATTATGAACTGAGCTCCCTCATCCCCTCCCCGTCGGGGAGAGGGGAAGGGTGAGGGGCAAAATCACTAAAAGAGGAGTGTATGATGTCTAAGCCTACCATGATAAAAGCCAAAGGAGATGGCGTTAAGATTCAACTGGCCGTCTGGGAAGGAAAGGGAAAAAGGATTCTTTGTGTTCATGGCATTACAGCGAACTGCCGATTCTGGGATCGCCTGGCTTCGGCTCTCGCTCCTCATCACAGGCTGATCGCCATGGATCTTCGGGGAAGAGGGCTTTCGGATAAACCTCCTACAGGTTATTCCATCAGGCACCATTGCAAGGATATCGCAGCCCTGATGGACGACCTGGGCCTGGACCGGCCTGTGCTGATGGGTCATTCTCTGGGAGCATTCATCTCCCTTGTCTTTGCAGCCCAGTATCCTGAAAGAGTGGATCGTCTGATCTTGGTGGATGGGGGTGGAAAACTCTCCAAAAACCAGATGGCCAAGGTCTTTGCTGGAATCAAGCCCTCTCTGGACCGGTTGGGAAAGATATTTCCTTCCTTGGAAGTCTATCTCTCCCAGATGAAACAAGCCCCCTATTTACAACCCTGGAATTCATACATGGAGACTTATTTCCGGTACGAGATAGAAAAGGTGAAAGGCGGGGTCCGATCTCGCGTTCAACCAAAACATATTGAAGAAGAAGCCAAGAACTTAGGGAAAGTAGATCCGACGAAGTTCTATAAGAAAATAAATGCTCCTACTCTCATTTTACGGGCCACGAAAGGGATGCTGGCCAAGGACGATCTCTTGCTCCCGGAGGACGTGGTAGATCGGATGGTTCATGAGATACCAAACGCCAGGAAAGTGGATATAAAAGGCACGAATCATTATTCCATCTTATTTCAACCTCATAAGAAACGCGACCAGACTCTCCTTAAATTCCTCGCCTCGCCCGTTACCGCATGTGGCTAAGGACTTCTTTCAGGATCGCGGCGAAACCGACTTTCTGTTAACCTTTGGGGCTTGACCTTTCGGCCACCGTTAAATTTGGTATCGATTTGTTCCTCAAAACTCTTGGCTGACATTTTTTATGAGGGTTCTGTCCGATTGTTATCTGAATCAGGAGGGATGAATCAGGAGGGTGGTATATTTTTCTGGTATATTTTTCTTGACATTCAACTCCGTTTTTCGTATATTCAACTCACCCAAAAGCGAGTTCTTATCATCTATTTAACCTTCTGAGAAGTAAAATGAAAAGGTGGGGTTATCAGAAAGTGATGATGTGAAGCCTCCAAGGGGGTTCTAATTTCCCTTTTGGGGCGCCTTCCCAGTATACTCACAGTACCAAAAAGCGAGTTCCTATCAAAAAATATGTTCTAAAAGGAGGGTGCCAAGATGCCGGAATATCGAATTAGGGTTGCTCCCAATACAGTAGCATATGCTGACGGAGACAACCACAAGCTAGTAGTGGAGTTCGCCATCCCAGGAGCGCCAACGGATACCATCGATGTGAAGATCCTAGAAGACAGCGTCCACCTGACAGCGCCAGCAAGGGACATCGAGTATGTTTCAGCACTCGCTTTAGGTTGGGCGGTGAAACCGGACAAAGCCGAAGCAACCTATGAGAACGGCCTGCTCCGAATCGAGGTGCCCTTCAAAGATCCGATGGAAGATGCTGTGAAGGTCGCCATCAAAGAAACCAAGACCAAAACAATCGTAGCCCGATGACCCGTTAAGTTGAGGACAAAACAAAAGCAGAGCCCAGGCAATTTAAGTTGGGCTTTCTTTTTTAGTAGCAACGATAGGGGTTTCGATTTCGGTTATCTATTTTCCGTATTGAGCCGTTCAGAAGAGTTTGGATATGATTTTCGTATGGAATGCATGCTTTCCAGTAATCTCCGCAATCGCACGTTGACCAGGGGCGAGGTGCAATTTGGAGCCCTCCGCACCTTCGGTAATTTTGGAGTTCCCATTTCGGCAAATAATACAATAAATTACCCCGCAGCAGAGCTGCGGGGCATTAAGATTCAAAACCTATTTCCATGTCGTCATTCCTGCGCAAGCAGGAATCCAGTTTATGTTGGTCCCCTGTTTTCCAAGGAACAAGCCTGGATTCCCACTTTCGTGGGAATGACAGATGAGGTAACCCTGTACCAAGCTACATGGAATTATCAATTTAAAACTCTAAAACATTTCGTCTTCGGCGAACCTGTTTTCATCCGCCCAGCAGAGCTGGGCGGTATTCAACAGGTGTCTTTTATAAAGTAAGATGCGCTTGAGTGAACACCGAGGAGGTCGATGATGAATATTTCAGAGGCAATCGCAAAGAGGAAGGCCGTAAGAGCATACTTGGATAAGCTGGTTCTCGCCGATGATCTGGCGAAGATAGTCGAGGCCGGTCAGTGGGCGCCGAATGCCGGACCATTCCAGATTTCGGTGATCCGCAACGCGGGGTTGCGACAAAGGATCAATGATCGGACGCTCGATGCCATGGTTCACTCCGACAACGAGTTTTTACAACAGAGGGCGTTCCTGCCAGGATATCAACCGATTTACGGTGCACCAGTGCTGATCCTGCTTTCCGCGCCGGCGAATGCTCCCTTCAGCGCGGTCAATACAGCGCTTGTCGCAGAAAACATGCTCCTCGAAGCGACCGGACTGGGCCTAGGATCGTGCTACATCATTACCCCCACCTTGGTGTTGAATGGGGAGAACAACCGTGACCTGGCGCGAGAGGCAGGCCTCCCGGATGGCTATGCGGTCCAGTGCGCGGTCATTATGGGTTATGCCGCGGCTGAGAATAAGTTCACCGCTGGCGAGCGCACGAGGAAGGGCTCTATAAACTACGTCGACTGAAGGCACCTTCCGCCTTGAAAATGGGAGGTAGAGGTGTCGAAAACAAAAGGATGATGTCAAAACTGGAGGCGTACACTACTCCAGGATAAGTCCAGGGGAAACCTGTTTACTGCTTGGACGGCATCCGGCATAAAGGTGGCGTGAACCTGAGCCAGGCTCTTGTGTGGAACGCGGGAACCTGTCGTTCCGATGGTAAGGGAGAAACTCAAGTGGAAGACCCACGAGAGTGAGAGTACCGAGGCGGAGCACAGGGGCGGACCAACTCGTAGTAGTGTTGAAGTCTCTGTAATGGGGATGGAGCGAAGGGGTTGGATCATCTGGCCTTACTGTTTGGTCAACCAGAAATGGGAGGAACCAATGAATAATGAGAAGCCGTTTTACTGCGGCTGGACAATAAGAGCCGGATGACGGGAGACTGTCACGTCCGGATCTGTGAGGGCCTGGGGGTGAAATTCCCCCGGGCTGCTCGACACGTTAACCAAGGGTAATTTCAAGCAGCGCCTGCAACGTCAAGTATCCTTCAGGACAGATGAGAGACGTCTCGTGATTGTCCAATGCCGTAGACCAATGACAACTTAAATCGGAAAAGGGCCATTAGCGCTAAAGGTCAGGGTTTGACATTACTGTTGCCGTTAAAATCTTCAGAACTGCCTTGGTTATCCATCTCGGGTAGCCAGTTTTGTAAGCTTTCTATGATCTGTCTTGCCTGTTTGGCTGAGGAAACATTAAATTTCGACTGGGGAATGTACTTTCCTCCCCGCTTCTGGTAGCGAACTACCCTGATCTTTTTGGGTCCCCAATCGCCCGCCTTCTTGTCAAAATCCTGGTACAAGAACATGATCGTTGACCACGCTCCACTGGTGAGGATTTCTTTCTTAAGCTGCCTTACC
This sequence comes from uncultured delta proteobacterium, assembly GCA_963711845.1. Classification (GTDB taxonomy): domain Bacteria; phylum Desulfobacterota; class BSN033; order BSN033; family UBA1163; genus CAVQFR01. The sequence continues at coordinate 18,639 of CAVQFR010000013.1, read as the reverse complement.
AGTTGCTGCCCGTTCTCGTCCGTCCAGTCCATGGTGATTTCATCAACTGTTTCTGCCATTTCTTTTCCTTGGGTCACCCTCTCTCTATGTTTTTGAGAGCCTTTTCGAAAGTTGCTCGTAGAAGCATAACATATATTCAGGGAAAATCGAATTCTCGGAAAGATTGGCACATTTGGACTTCCCGCTCTTTTTGTGTTAAATGTAATGTCTTCCCGTAGCGAAAGGAGATATTCAACATTGGTCCAAGAAGGTGACAGATATAGAGATAAAGAGACAAAGAAGATATACATTGTTAAAGCCCTCCAGCAAGGCGAAATCTTCCTTGTGGGCGAAAATGGCCAAGGTCGAAGACTGACCAATATTAGGAGCCTTGAATATCTGTGCGACAAATTAGAGGATAAAGAGGACAAATCATCCTGAAAGACTCTCCCTTTTCTGGCCTCAGCCTTGAACTGTCCTATGATCTTCCCCAATGCCTCCGAGGTCGTCTTGCAAACTTTCCCTATGCCCGGTATGGCTTCATGGCAGAGAAAAACATTCTTATTGTAGAATCGGGTCAGAAATTTCTCCACACACGGAAGAATGCCGCATACATCATCAAAAGTGTCAGAGATCGTTCAAAAATAACTAAACACATACTTCATTAAATATTCGGTACAATGAACCGTTAGGAAATCAACTACACGAAAAAATTATGACCGATGTAATTAAACCAGTTAATATCGCTGGGGCAGCAATAATCACCCCTGAAGACATTTCCCCGTGCAAAAATTGTGTTTTTATCATTCATCAAAGATATGCGGGTAAATGAACTGAAATCAATGACTCGATGGATACTTTGTTAATCTTTGAGGGGGTCAAGTTATCAAAAGAGAACCTATAAGAAAAATGAGTCAGGGATGTAGGTATTGTAAAGGGTATTTTTCCTATGAAATGAGTTTAATTTGAGCAAAGGTCTTTGACAGTAAAAGGGAGGTGATTCTATGTTTGCAGTTTTTGTGCTTCTCTTAATTGCAGCCATTATTTGCACCATAGCTTCTGCTATTGGAAAGCTCCCACTTTGGATTGCAGTTGCATTTCTTTGCCTAATAGAGTTACTTCGTATAATGGTGATTGTGGGGCATTGAAAATTTCAGAAGGAGAATGAGAAATGAAGAAGTATTGATTGACTCATTCATGATCTTCCTCACAACTCCAACCTGCTTAGCCTGAATGGATCGCGGCGGCCATGTTTTTGAAGCTCTTATTGGCTACTTCTCTGGCAGAATGGCATGACAGAGCAATCGGCTGCTGCGGACGGTTAACCACCACCGCAGAGCCGTGTCACTCTCTCTTCCAATCGCAAATCATCAACTTTTGCCACAACCCTGTCCCCACACTTTGTGAAGCCGCGAATCAGGAAGCTGACGTCACCGAAATATATCCCTTCCGCCCAGTGCGGCGAAGACGGGGAGCTTCAATGAGAGCGGAAAGGCGTAACAGCATTGTCGCTTACTGTAAATATGCCTTAATAACATCAAGGAAGTTGCATGACCCGGTATGTTGTACCATATCTTGGTTTTCGCCAACCCACCGGACGTCCCCGCACTTTTCCATAACCTCAACATGAGCCATGAGTTCATCCCGAGCCATTAGTTTCCCAGAACCGGCCAGCAATGATTCAGTAAAATGCTGGTCAGCGATGGCATCCAGCCCGGCTGGTTTACTATCTATAATCCTCAAAATATCACAGCAGCGGTCAATATGAAACTGGACAATCTCCTTGGCTCTGCCACACAGACTATCAATGAGGTTTAATCCGCCATTGTGAAACAAACGGTGGCCAGGAAATATGGCCATAGGTTGAGGGGTAAGACTAGCCAACTTGTGCAGAGACTTAATATAGTTCATCAAGCCATAAACCGTGTTTTCGTCGCAATAGCTGGCTGGCAAGATTCGACGATTCACTTCAAACGTACTTGATAAAGTTGGGTGAGGAGTAATATCAGGCAGCATTGTATCTCCAGTAAATATTACTTCATCCTCTAAAACAACACATAGGGCATCCGGAGAATGCCCTGGAGTAAATATAAAACTGAGGCTGTCACCCAGCCGCCTTTGATCACTATCAACAGCAAAATCGATATCCAGCAGGCTTCTTCTTCGTTGATATTGCATACAAGTAGTATAGAACTTTTCTGGCATGATGCATTGACGGCAAGAGCCTGGGTGTTCAGGATGCTTGGCGCCGTCCTTTATATGGGGATGGTAAGAAATCATCTGTCGGTAGATTGAATGGGCCCATAATTCACCCTGTACCGAAGGGAATATCTCAGCTAGATTTCCATCGTGGTCTTCATGGCTATGCGTAAGTATGATCCGGTCAATATCTGGAAAACCCTTGCCGATTGATTTGAGAAGAGATTCAAAAACAGCATAATTTCCAAATCTCCCCGTGTCGATCAAGCTGGTTTTACGACCAACGATTAAATAGCACCAAGTAGGTCCTAAGTCCCAGTCTGAATTTAAATGGATATTCGGTATGCCCAACCCAAAAATATCAGTTCCTTTACCAGTCTGGTAATGGATAACCACACCTTCCCCGTTACTTTTCCCCGAAACAATAATTTCCGGCGTTTTCATCACTTTAAAAAGAAAGCAAAACAATCGCAGTCTTGCCCTGCGTCAACCGTTTATCATCCTAATAGAATTTTTCATTGAAATCGTCAAGTGAGAGACAAATGACATTTAAGAAAATGAGGGCCAGGCTACGGAAATTCGGCCGGGATTTGGCCGGCAAGTATCCCGTCCCACCTATGACGCGATAGAGGGGAGTTTTAATCGAAGCGGGAGTTGAGTTTCGGAGTTGCAGAAGTAAAGCGGGCGGAGCCGGTCTTATGGAGATATGAAGAGAACGATGAACGATAATTTTATAAGAGGACGTTCTGAGAAAGTGAGGGAACGAGCGCGATAAGAAATCCTAGGGATGTTGATTCTTACAGTGCATTACTTATTTTTCGATCAACTCATCCATGTGCGCTAAGGTACGGTTGACGCCGGACGTATTCACCCCCTAGATATCGTCCACTTGGGAGCTCAGGCCTATTTTCTTGGCGTTCCCGAGACCTGCATAAGGGTCACCCATTTTATCCTTCTTCTTTATCTCATGATCTGGTAGTTAGCTCACCTCAACCATGGATATCGTGACCCTGCCTATCCTGCCCGCCCCGCCTCGGTCGGGACCCGGGCCGGCAGCAGGGGAGAAATAGGAGGAGGGATAAATTTAGTTGATTTGGGCATGGATTTGAAATAAATTAATGGGCGACAACAATTTCCTAAAAATACTTTAGGATTTTCAATTAAATACAGTAAAACCCCCATTTACGATATTAACCTTTTTCTTTTAGACTATTCATGGGATTTTTTATTAGAATGAGGACACCCTTCGCCACAAGCGCATTGATTTTACTCATGGGAGTCTTTTTTTTCCATGGCACTCTCAATGCTCATGTTGAGCATGAACAACCGAAAGACCTCTCTGGCATCGGGATTGATCAGAAGGTGGGCCGGTATGTTCCGCTCGATCTTACCTTCGTGGATGAAAATGGTCAGATCGTAAGCCTAAGACAACTCATCCATAGACCCACCATTCTCGCCCTGGTCTATTTACATTGCCCGAATGTTTGCAGTTTACTCCTGCAAAATTTGGCAGATGCTTTGGAGAGGCTACCCGCGGAACCGGGCAAGGAGTACACTGTGCTCTCCATCAGTTTTGATGAAACAGAAAAGCCGGACCTCGCCCTTCAAAAGAAGAAAACTTATCTAAAATTGATCCAGAAACCCTTCCCCGAGGATGCCTGGAAATTTTTGACTGGAGACAAAGAGAATATTCGCAAACTGACGGATGCCACAGGCTTCCACTTCAAAAGAGTGGGGCAAGATTTTGAACATCCTGTGACTTTAATCACGCTTGCCCCTGATGGGAAGATTATCCGCTACATGCTCGGGGCGGATCCCCTCCCCTTCGACCTGAAGATGGCCCTCGTAGAGGCCTCCCAGGGAAAGATCGGACCTGCCATCACTAAGGTTGTAAGGTTCTGCTTCAGTTACGACCCGAAAGCCAAAAAGCTCGTGTTTAATACGTTGAAGGTGACTGGAACCGTCACCCTGCTTTTTGCGCTATCCTTTATTGTGTTTCTTCTTTTCAAAGGCAAAAGGCAGCACACGCAACAGGAGCAACAGGAATGACATCGACCGGAACGACGGAGAGCATCCACCCAAGAATCAGTTTTTATCAAGACCACGGACGGTATCGCGGAATTCCTGCATGGATCTTCACCTTGGACCACAAAAGGATTGGAATCCTTTACTTCATTTTTGTCATGGCCTTCTTTTTTAGCGGGGTCGTTCTTGGATTCTTTATGCGTCTGCAGATGATCGCTCCCGGAGGCGCCATCATGAAGCCCCAGACCTATAATTCACTTTTTACGCTTCACGGGATCATCATGATCTTTCTGGTCGTCATCCCTGCTATTCCGACCATCTTCGGAAATTTCTTTCTCCCGATTCAAATCGGCGCCAGAGATGTTGCCTTTCCGAGGATCAATCTTTTCTCCTGGTGGCTCTATATCTCAGGAGCAGCTATCATTGCTCTCTCCGTCTTCACCGGCGAAGGACCTCCGGATACAGGCTGGACCTTCTATACGCCGTATAGCCTAAGGACCACGGTCAATGTTCCCCTTGCGGTCTTTGGTCTTTTTATCCTGGGCATGTCCTCCATTCTCACCGGGGTCAATTTTGTAACGACCACCCACAGACTCAGAGCCCCTGGGATGACCTGGCATCGTCTACCCCTTTTTGTCTGGGCGATCTATTCAACATCATGGGTTCAAATCCTTGCCACACCCGTGATCGGAGTCACCCTCGCTCTCATTATGATCGAAAGATTTTTTGGAGTGGGGGTATTTGACCCGGCGAAGGGAGGCGATCCTATTCTTTACCAGCACATGTTCTGGATCTACTCCCATCCGGCCACCTACATCATGATCCTTCCGGCCATGGGGATCGTCTCTGACATTATTCCGGTCTTTGCCAGGAAGAAGATCTTCGGGTATATGGCGATTGCTATTTCCGGCGTCGCGATCGCAGCCGTTGGATCTCTTGTATGGGGGCATCATATGTTCGTCAGCGGGCAGAGCGATTTTGCCGCCCTCCTTTTCTCCCTTCTCACCTTTTTGGTGGCCGTCCCCAGCGCGATCAAGGTTTTCAACTGGGTGGCAACCCTGCACAAGGGCTCCATTGTCCTGGAACCCCCTCTTCTTTTCTGTCTCGCCTTTATCTTTCTCTTCTCGATTGGCGGGCTGACGGGCTTGATCCAGGGCGCCCTCGCGCCGAATGTACACCTCCACGATACCTACTGGATACCCGGCCATTTTCACTACATCATCTTCGGGGGAATGGGATTTGGACTCTTTGCTGCCTTCCACTACTGGTTTCCGAAGATGTTTGGCCGGATGTACAACCGTAAAATGGCAGTGTGGGCATGGGGAATTATGCTTGTTGGCTTTAACATCTTCTATTTCTCCATGCTCCTGCTGGGCTGGGAGGGTATGCCCCGTAGATATTACGACTATCTTCCCCAATTCCGCACGCTTCACATGACAGCGACGTTCGGCTCCTGGATTCTCATCACCGGGTTGATTTTGATGTTTACCAATCTTTTCCGCGGACTTTTTAAAGGCGAAAAAGCGGAAGACAATCCATGGGGGGGAGCCACTCTCGAATGGCAGATTCCTTCGCCACCCCCAACAGAGAACTTTGAAAAAATTCCGGTCATCCAACACGGCCCTTATGATTTTAAGGAGTATGCAAAAAATGAATGAGGCAAACGCATTCGTTTTTGAAGAGCCCAGAGATGCTACCGGCGCAAGATTGGGGATGTGGCTTTTCATCCTTTCCGAGATTCTCCTCTTCGGAGGGTTGTTCATCCTCTATTCGGCTTACCGCTATAAAAACCCCGTCGATTTTCATCATGCCTCGAGGGAACTCGAGGTCCTTCTCGGCACCTTCAACACAATCATCCTCCTGACCAGCAGCTTAAGCATGGCCGCGTCCATTTCGGCCATTCAAAGAGGACAGCGAAAGTTGTCCATGGTCTTGCTGATGGCGACGATCGCCCTCGGCCTTTTCTTTCTCGTGAACAAGGGCTTTGAGTGGGGCACCAAGATTGACCATGGTATTTATCCCAATGCTCCAACCCTTCTGGCCCGTGCGAAAGGCGAGATTCTTTTCTTCGGCCTTTACTATGTAATGACAGGACTCCACGGGCTGCATGTCCTTGTAGGAGTCTGCGTTCTCTGTGGGATGTTGATGCTCACTGCAAAAAACAAGATTAACCAGATGCGCTTCGTTCCCCTGGAAAATGCCGGATTATACTGGCACCTGGTGGACATCATCTGGATCTTTCTGTATCCGCTTTTCTATTTGATCTCCTGAACAAAAAGCCAACCCCTTCCCCCCTTGCGGGGGAAGGCCAGGATGGGGGGAGGCGAATGATCGAATGAAAATTGAGGAAGCGATCCGGAAGACAAGATATAAGACCTATGCACTTGTCTGGATGATATTGGTCATCCTGACAGGAATGACGTTGAGCGTCGCCGGGATGGAACTTGGCGGCTGGACCGTTCTTATCGCTCTGGCGATCGCGGGAACGAAGTCCGGACTGGTTCTAAACTATTTCATGCACCTCCGGTCCGAGAAGCTACTCATCTTCAGAGTGATCATCCCCCTGGTCCTGGCCGTTTTCCTGGTTTTCATCCTCCTTACCTTTTCAGACCTGGCGTTTCGAGGCGGTGTGAAATGATCTTTTCAGGATCGACAGGTTTATCCGGCAGAGCGGTAGATAACGTTTTTCTCTACATTCTTATCATCTGCGTCTTCCTGTTGGGGCTCATCACCTTTTTGATGGTTTACTTTGTCATCCGCTACCGCCGAGAAAAACACCCCAAGCCTGCGGATATTGAAGGGAGCACTTGGCTAGAAATCACCTGGACCGTCATCCCGACGCTGATCGTTCTCACTATGTTCTATTACGGGCTGACAGGCTTCCAATTCTTAAGAAAAGTCCCTGAGGGTTCAATGGTCGTCCGGGTGATCGCCAGGCAGTGGTCGTGGCTTTTTCAGTATGAAAATGGGGCAAAAGACTCAGAATTAAGAGTCCCTGTAGGAAGGCCCATCAAGTTGATTCTCTTATCACAAGACGTGATCCACGGTTTTTATGCTCCCGCTTTTCGAATCAAACAGGATGCTGTCCCGGGGATGGAAACGTACTTGTGGTTTCAGCCTACTCAAACCGGGACATTTGACGTCATGTGTTCGCAATACTGCGGGCTGGAGCACTCCCACATGTTCACCAAGATCATCGTCCTTCCTGAAGAGGACTTCATCAAATGGTATCAAGGCAAGAAGGAAGAAGTGGCGTTAAAGGGACCCCCTTCTGGATCTAAGCTTCATCAGGAGAAAGGATGTTTTGCCTGTCACAGCACCGATGGAACGCCGCGAGTTGGACCTACCTTTAAAGGTCTCTTCGGGAAGACCGAGGTGGTTCTGACCGCCGGGAAGGAGCGGACGATTGTGGCCGATGAGGCCTTTATCAGGAAACATATCACCGAACCCAACGCGGACATCGTCAAAGGATATCCGCCTGTTATGCCAAAAGTGAGCCTTACCGAAGAAGATCTGACCGCACTTGTCGAATTTATAAAGAACTTGAAGTAAACCCCGTTAGAAATTCCAGTCCAGCTATAGCGGGACTCGAAACCGGGCGGGGCATTATTTCTAACGGGGTAAAGGGAAGACCATGACATGGCAACTGCCATAAACGTTCGAAACATCAGCATGAACCAGGCCTGCGCATGGAGAGAAGGTTTGTCCATCTTCCTCGCTTTAACAAAAATAAGGATCTCTCTCCTTGCAACCCTCACCACGGCAACGGGATATCTTCTCGCAACGGGAAGGATCACGGTTCACTTGCTTGTGCCAAGCGCAGCCATTTTCCTTCTCGCATGCGGTTCCTGTGCCTTCAATCAATACCAAGAAAGGGAAATAGACCAATGGATGGAGAGAACAAAATCGAGACCTATCCCCTCCGGAAGGTTGAATCCCGAGACGGCTCTCTGGATCTCGATCGGTTTGATCTTTTCAGGGGCTCTCATCCTCTTTTTCGGAGCCGGGGTTCTGGCACTCGCTTTAGGTCTTTTTGCCGTCCTCTGGTACAATTTGATCTACACGCCTCTCAAGCAAAAAACAGCCTTTGCAGCCGTTCCGGGCGCCTTGGTCGGTGCGATACCGCCTGCCTTGGGATGGGTTGCAGGAGGAGGAACGTTACTCGATCCCCGGATAGGAGGACTTGCCCTCTTCTTCTTCATCTGGCAAATACCTCATTTCTGGCTCCTTCTTCTGGATTCTTCAAAAGATTACGAGAACGCCGGGCTTCCTTCCATCACCCGATTTTTTTCAACAAGACAGATCGAGAGAATTGTATTCATCTGGCTTCTATCGACAGGGGCCTCCGCTCTCACTTTCCCATCCCTTGGCCTTGTCCATTTCCGTCCCGTCTGCCTTTTCCTGCTCGTTGCCACCGCATGGTTCCTCTGGGGCGCAATCCATTTTTTTAGTTCATCTCCCCGACCATCCGCCTTCAGGATCGCCTTTATGAAGCTGAATGCCTATGCACTCGCTGTTCTCTTGCTCCTGTCCGTCGATAGATTCTTATTCGTCGTTTGGAGTTAAGATTTCGAGGTCTCCCGGCGTCAACCTTTAAGAGAAAGATGATTTCGACTTGACAGATTTGGACGCTTGCGAATAAACTGAAACTATGAAGAAGAAAGTTGCTTTTCTCGTGGCTGTGGTCCTGGTGCTACTTCTTGCCACGGTTGCATGGTTTCGTTTTCGAGTTCCGACGAAGTCTCTTATTTTCTCTATCTTCCCAATTTTAAAAAGTGAATCTGTTGATCAACCGATCCGCTTCAATCATATTCACCACAAGGAAGTGGCCAAGTTGAACTGCAATTTTTGCCATCGATATGTCGACGAATATCGTGTTGCAGGGATTCCAAATATTGAACTCTGCCGGGCTTGCCACTCAACCGATGCGATCAGTAAGAGGCCGGAGGCATTGAAAGTGGTTGAATATGTCAAAGCAGGGAGAAAGATTCCATGGAACCGGATGTATGAACTTCCGGAATTTGTTGTCTTTCCCCACTGGATTCACATTGCAAACAAGATAGATTGCTCAACCTGTCATGGGGTTACCGGGGTAAGTGATATCCCTGTAAGAATGGTTGATCGACTGTATATGGAGTGGTGCGTGGACTGTCACAGGAGAAGAGGAGCGGTTACGGATTGCTATGGGTGTCACTCCAGTTGATCAGTTCGGAGTAATGAGTTAGGAGTTCGGAGTCTTTCTCATTTAGTCTTACTCCGAACTCCGAATTATTACAAAACGATGAAGATTAATAGAAGAGAGTTGTTAAAACTGATTGGGGCGGCAACCTTCGGAGTGGCCCTGCCGGATGAACTCCTCCATGCCCTTCCCAAAGAAGGAGAATGGATTCCGTACGAGGAGTATTGGTCCACGGGTATCTGCCTTCAATGTCCCAGCGGATGCGGCCTCCGTATTCGCTCCGTCAATCATTGGCCGGTCAAGTTGGAGGGAATAAAAGACTATCCGATCAACAAAGGCCGACTCTGTCCAAAGGGTCAATCCGGGCTTCAAGTCCTTTATGATCCGGATCGAATCCGCCACCCGCTCAAAAGAAAGGGAAAAAGAGGAGATGGAAACTGGGAAAAGATTTCCTGGGAGGAGGGCATTCGGCTCGTCATCGACAGATTAAAGGTCTTACGGCGAGAGGGAAAACCTGAGCGTCTCATGGTCTGGGGAGGACGGATCCGCGGTCACATGGGTGAACTGATGGCGCGATTCATGGAGGCCTACGGTTCTCCCAACTACCTCGGGAATTCTGCGAGAGGCTCCGAGGGTATTCTAAAAGGTCATCTTTTCACCATGGGTGTAAGGGACTTTCTGGCGATTCACTGGGAGGAGGTGAATTATGTCCTCTCCTTTGGAGCCAGCCTTCTGGAAGCGTCAAGGCCTTCACTAAGAAATCTCTGGGGCTATGGATTCCTAAGAAGAGGAAGGCCCGGGATCAGGGGCAAGCTTGTCCAGATCGAGCCGAGATTCTCTGTTACCGCATCAAAGGCAGACCAGTGGGTTCCCATTCAACCTGGAACCGACGGAGCGCTGGCTTTGGGGATTGCTCACTGGATCATTAAGGAGAAGAAATACGATCGCCAATTCGTGGACCGGCATACCTTTGGATTCGAGGACTGGAAAGATCGTGACGGGAAAACCCATATGGGTTTCAGCACCCTCGCGCTCAAAGAATACTCACCCAGGCAGGTCTCTTCATTAACAGGGGTATCTGAAGAGATCATCATTCAGATAGCAAAGGAATTCTCATCTCACCTCCCTGGGATCGCCATTTCCGGGAGAGGGGTGGGCATGCAGACCAATGGAACCTACAGCCAGATGGCTATTGATAGCCTGAATGCGCTGGTCGGATCGATTGATTCCCCGGGGGGACTTCTTCTGCAAAGAAGACCCCCCTTCCAAAAATGGCCTGCTCTCCAGAAAGACGAAATCGCCCAAAAGGGTCTTGCCAAACCCAGGATCGACGGGGCTGGAACGACCCCTTTCCCTTTTGCTGAAGAAGTGCCGAATACTCTTCCCGAGAAGATCGAAAAGGGCGAGCCCTATCCCATTGACACTCTTCTTCTCTACTATACCAATCCTCTATTCAGCCTTCCTGAAAACGAAAAACTTAGGCCTGCTCTAGAAAAAGTCCCTTTCATCGTCAGCTTCTCACCTTTCATGGACGAAACGACCATGGTCTCTGACCTGGTACTTCCTGACGGGACCTTCTTTGAGCGCTGGCAGGATGACGGTGTGGAGCCCGGATCGGGTTTCCCGATGTTTGGGCTGCGAAGTCCTGCCTTGGATAAGCCCCTGTACGATGTTCGAAATACAGGAGACGTTCTCATCGAGGTGGCAAAAGGAGTAGGCGGCAGTGTGGCAAGATCTTTTCCCTGGAAGGATTTTCAGGACGCCTTAAAGGACGCCATCAAAGGGGTTTTTGCATCAAAACGCGGCTCGATTAGAGCTGAAAATTTTGATGACTTTTGGAGTGCCTTAATCGAACGGGGAGGCTGGTGGGACTCTCATTATCTCTTCGGAGAGTGGAAGAAGAACTTTAACACTCCTTCGGGAAAGTTTGAATTCTTCTCCTTGGCGATGGAACATGGCCTGAAAGAGATTTCCAAAAGGAGCCAAAAGGACATAGGGCATATCTTAGGGAAACTGAAGATTGAAGCAAAAGGAGACAAGGCCTTTCTCCCTCATTTTGAAAAACCGAGATGGGTTGGGGAAGAAAAGGAATACCCATTCCATCTCATCAACTATAAACTGATGACTATGGCGGAGGGGAGAGGAGCGAATCAACCTTATCTTCAAGAAATCATCGGACCCCATCTCTATGAAAAATGGGACTCGTGGGTCGAGATCAATCCAGAAACTGCCAAGAGTCTAGGGATTAAGGATGGGGATCCTATTTGGGTAGAATCACCCGCAGGCAAATTGAGATCGAAAGCAAGACTTTTCCCCGGAACCCACCCAAAGTGCATCCACATTCCCTATGGACAGGGTCACAAGGCTTATGGTCGCTGGGCAAAAGGGAGAGGAATAAATCCAAATGATCTTCTTGTGAGGGAATATGATCATCTGGGTGGATTTGTTACTTACTTTTCAACGAGAGTGAAGGTGTATAAAGCCTGAATCCCAGATGGGGTGATGGGGAGATAGGGAGATGGGAGAATGGAAAAGAAACTGATTCGAACACACTATGATCTAGAAGTTTACCAAACAGCCTTCGAGTTGGCTATGAAGATATTTCAGAAAAGCAAATCCTTCCCAAAGGAAGAATGTTATTCACTAACCGACCAGATACGCCGTTCGTCTCGATCGGTTTGTGCTAATCTGGTAGAAGCCTGGCGGAAGAGGCGCTATGAAGCTTCATTCCTGAGCAAGCTGAATGACGCAGAGGCAGAAGGAGCCGAAACTCAAGTCTGGTTAGAATTTGCAGTTCAGTGTAGTTATTTGGAAGCTGAAGCTGGGCAACAAATATCGGCCTCTTATGACAACATTTTGGGCAAGATTGTTACTTTGATCAATAATCCGCAACCTTGGCTGTTACCCGGGGCGAAGCGTCGCTAAATTGGTAGCAAGTTAGGGGGGTCGCCCTATCTCCCCATTTCCCTACCTCCCCAAGGTTGGGTAATAAACAGACACGAGGGTATAATGTACCGTTGGGGGATGGTGATCGATTTAGATAAATGCACAGGCTGTCAGGCCTGCGTGGTGGCCTGCCGGCAGGAGAATAATATTCCCATCATGGGGGAGAAGTATGCCAAGTTAGGGAGGGCAAAATTCTGGATGAACCTCATTCATGAGGTCAAGGGGACCTATCCCCATGTGGAGATGCGCTTCATTCCCATGCCCTGCATGCACTGCGATAAGCCGCCCTGCACCAAAGTCTGTCCCGTCGACGCTACACATATCAACACCGAAGGGATCGTCGAGCAGGTCTATCCCCGTTGCATCGGCGTTCGTATGTGCATCTCGAATTGCCCTTATACCGTCCGTTACTTCAACTGGTATGAACCTTCCTGGCCGGAGGAATACAGGAAAGGACTAAACCCGGATGTCTACAGTCGGCGAAAGGGGATCACCGAGAAGTGCAACTTTTGCATCCAGAGGATTCGACGGGCAAAGATGACGGCCAGGAAGGAGAATCGGAAAATAAGAGAGGGTGAAGTGACTCCTGCCTGCGTGGAGACCTGCCCGAGCGAAGCCCTCTATTTCGGCGATCTCAATGATCCGAAGAGCCAAGTCTCGAGACTTTCAAAAAGCCGCCGAGCCTTCAGGCTTCAGGAGGAATTGGGGACCGAGCCTAAAGTTTTTTATCTCAAAGAAGGGGAATGGTATGATGGATAATGAGGCCATCGCCCGCAAACACGCCCCGATCCTGGCCCCGCTGACCCGGGCAGAATGGCCGTTCTGGGTTGTAACGATCCTCCTCTCGGCCATCGTTCTCTGGTCTGTCTTCGCTTTCAGTTGGCAATACTACTGGGGCCTGGGTGAGACCGGAATGGGCCATCCGATATCCTGGGCCTTCTATCTCGTCAATTTTGTCTTCTTTATCGGGATCAGCCATGCCGGCGCACTGGTCTCTGCAGTACTGAGGATTACCCATGCCCGGTGGGGAACCCCTTTCGGTCGAGCCGCAGAGGCAGTAACGGTTTTTGCTTTAGCCGCCGGTCCGACGAACATTCTCTTCGACTTGGGGCGGTCCATTCGATTCTACTGGGTGGCGATCCATGCCCAGTTTAAATCTCCACTCCTCTGGGATTTCACCTGCATCATGACCTACTTCACCGTTAGCAATATCTTCCTTTTGGTGCTGATGATCCCCGACGTTGCCTTCCTCAGGGATCGGTTCCCAGGCCGGAGATGGCTCTACAAGCCCCTCTCCTTTGGGTGGACCGGAACGGAAAAAGAACAGCGAAGCCTCGGAAAGGCGATAGCCATCTTGTGCGTCGCTGTCATTCCGATTGCCGTAAGCGTCCACACCGTGGTCTCATGGGTCTTCGGAATGCAAACCCAGCCCATGTGGCACAGCACCATCTTCGCTCCTTATTTTGTCACAGGGGCCATCTATTCTGGAATTGCAACGATCATTGTGGTGACGGTTGTTCTCAGGAAGGTCTACCATCTGGAGGATTACCTGAAACCCTATCACTTCAATAACATGGGGTTGCTGCTGCTGACCTTCACGCTCCTCTGGGCCTATTTTACATTTGCCGAACACCTGACCGTGGGATATGGAGGGGGGCCCGAAGAGTTAGCCGTATTGTGGAGTAAACTGACAGGGAAATATGCCCCTCTCTTCTGGGCGATGGTCGTCCTCTGTTTTCTTATCCCCTTTCCCATATTGGTCTTCAAGCGCACCATCTCCGGACTGACGGTTTCCTCCATTTGCATCATTATTGGGATGTGGCTGGAGCGGTTCCTCATTATCATCCCCTCCTTCAGCGAGCCCCGTCTTCCCTACGCACGGGGTGCTTATACTCCTTCTTGGGTGGAGTGGTCGATGACGGCGGGCCTTTGTGCAGGGTTCACTCTGGCTTTCGTCCTCTTCTCAAAACTCTTCCCGGTCATCTCCATCTGGGAAACGGAGAAGGAAGAAAAGGAAGGGAGTGAAACCACTCATCGTGTACAGGGCGAGCCGAAGGGTCCAGGTCTCTTTATAACGGGAAGAAGCCATGTTTAAGAAGGTCCTCGTTGCCAATCGAGGAGAAATCGCTGTTCGTATCCTCCGCGCCTGTCATGAGCTGGGGATCTCGGTCGTGGCTGTCTATTCGGAACTGGATCGGGGGGCGTTGCATGTCCGTTACGCCGATGAGGCCTACTCATTAGGCAGCGGAACCTCCGAAGACACTTACCTCGCAGGAGATAAGATTTTAGCTTGTGCCGAAAAAGCTGGAGTCGATGCGATTCACCCCGGATACGGATTTTTGGCAGAAAACCCGGATTTTGCTCGAGCGTGCCAGGAGAAAGGGGTCGTCTTCATTGGGCCCTCCGGGGAATCGCTGGAAGTCATGGGTAGAAAGCTCACGGCGAGATCGAACATGACCCGGGCTTCGATCCCTGTGATCCCCGGGGGGCGAATTTCCTCTGGACGACAAAGAGAGCGCTCTGAAGGCCGCCAATGATCTGCGATATCCAGTGCTCATCAAAGCCGTTGCGGGCGGTGGGGGTAAAGGGATCCGGCGAGTGGACCGGGAGGAACAGTTTTTTCAAGCGATGAGCGTCGCCAGGGCAGAGGCGAAGGCAGCCTTCGGAAATGACGCACTCTATCTTGAGAAATACATCTCCCATGCCCGACACATCGAGTTTCAAATCCTGGCCGATCATTATGGAAATATCATCCATCTCTTCGACCGGGAGTGTTCCATCCAAAGAAGGTACCAAAAGATCCTTGAGGAATGCCCTTCTCCCTTTTTAGATGACACCACCCGTCTCCGAATGGCCGGGGTAGCCCTCTCCGCTGCCATCGCCGTCAAATATACCGGGGCGGGGACGGTGGAATTTCTCGTGGCCCCGGAGGGAAACTTCTATTACCTCGAACTCAATGCCCGTCTCCAGGTGGAACACCCGGTCACAGAAATGGTGACTGGGGTGGATATCGTGAAGGCACAAATCCGCATTGCCGAGGGGGAGAAGCTTCCCCTGACTCAAAGGGATGTTCAGCCCATCGGGGCTTCCCTGGTTTGCCGGATTTATGCTGAAGATCCGGAAACGAATTTTCTGCCCTCCACGGGCAGAATTGAGAGACTGCAGATTCCGGGGGGGCCTGGGATACGCGTGGACCTTGGAATCTACCAAGGGTACACGGTCCCTATCGACTACGATCCGATTATTGCGAAAGTCATCGCCTGGGGTCGAAATCGACAGGAGGCCATTTTGCGAATGGATCGAGCTCTCCGGGAGTTCGTCATCAAGGGGGTCAAGACGACCCTTCCGTTCCATCGCTGGCTCATCAACAATCAATCCTTTATGAAGGGGGATTTTGATACCACCTTCGTGGATCGAGAATACTTACGGAAGAAGCGGGAGCAGAAAGATTCCTTCTGGGAGACCGCCTGTATCGCCACGGCCATCCGGACCTATCAGAAAGACCAGACGGGCATCGCACACGAATACAAAGTTAAAATAGGGGATGCAATTTATGACGTGAAGGTAGAATCCCTCGGCGATCGTGTCTATCAAGTTTTTCTCCTCAGTCACGACCATCAGGTTGATTTTTTCGAAGTCTCAGAGAATCTTTACTCCATGATCTGCGATGGCCACTCCTACGAAGTGGATATGATGGAAAAAGGGAATATCTATCAGGTCTTCGTGAGAGGAAGCGGTTACTCGGCTGAAATCCGTGGATCAGGAGAAACGTCTCCTTTTCCTATCGAAGAAAGGAGACCCCCTCTTTCTCGCAAAGAGGTTGTTGCCTCCCCGATGACCTGTAAGATTGCCAGGATTCTGATAAAGGCGGAAGATATCGTGGAAATTGGACAGGAGCTTCTCATTACAGAGGCCATGAAGATGGAGATGCCTATCCCCTCTCCAATGAGGGGGAGAGTAAAGGAGGTTTTGGTGAAGGAAGGGGAAACCGTTGATACAGGAGCAAAGCTCCTGACCTTGGCTCCTCTTTGAAGAGACCAGGGCTCCTTCTCCTTTATGTCCTGCCAATGGAAACGAGAGCCGTCAAGTGACGCAGCGACAACGGCTTGCCAGACCCTGAAATCATATGCCCTGAACTTGATTCAGGGCAGGGCTCCGGGTGACAAATCGGGACTTTTGCGAGAGAATCTTATTCGAAAAATTTTAATCATCACGGAGGAAAAAATGGAAAGGATGAGAAACTTGTCCTGGATCGTGATCGCTGTCGCTCTTTTCGTCATCTCTCTATCGGGTGCCGCTTTCGGAAAAGACCCTGCTCCCCCGAAAAAGACTCCTGATCTCTTGAGCAAGGGCAAAAAGATCTTTGAACAGACTTGTGCACCCTGCCACGGCAGTAAAGGAGACGGAAAAGGCCCTGCCGGAGCCGTCCTCAAGCCTCCGCCGACCGACTTCCGAAAGCCTCTCAAGGAATGGCCCTATACAAAAGGAGACCTTCAGAAAATTTTCGAAGTGATTTCCAAAGGGATTCCCAATTCTTCGATGGTGGCATGGGCTCAGTATTCCGAACAGGAGCGCTGGGCATTGACCTATACCGTCATGGAATTTGCTGCCCCGCCGGCAAAGAAGGGAAAATAGAAATTGATACGACTATACCCTTTCATTGCTTCTCTTCATCCTCCGATTTTTTCAGGAAGGCTTGAATGTAGACCACCCTATCTTCTTTCGCGCCCACTTCCTTTCTTGACGGGTCAGGAATCTTTCCGGACCGTTTATAGACTTCTTCTAATTTACTGATGACCTCTTGGAGTTTTGGATCCTCCTCTACGAGATGGTTAACCTGCTGATCAAAATATTCACCGGCCCTTTCAAGCTCGGAGAGGTCGACCTCTATCTTGGTCAAATCCATCAGCCTTCTCAGAACGGAGCAGACCACTTTTATATTCTTCGTTTGAAGGTATTGCGGGACGTGCCCCCAAAGGCTTATCGCCTTCAAATCCCTCTTTTTTGCAGCCTCGAGAATAAACGTATGAATGCTGATGGGGCCGGAGTATTCCGTCAAATCCAGTCCCACCCGGATCACTTTGTCCCTCAGATCCTCATCATTGAACAGGGCGCTGACCATTGGAGGATAGGTGTGAGGAATGTAATCGTAAGTACCACCGACGGTAAAGATCTGCGCAACATTGAATTTTTCAGCCAAGTCGAGAAGAAGGTGAGCAAAGCGATCCCATCGCAGATGAGGCTCGACTCCTTGAAAGAGGATAAGGTCGTTGAAAAGGGGAGACTTGACATAGTAAAAATAATTGCCCGGTGACTTCAATTCGATCAACCTCCCCTCCTTAATGACGGCCATCGGTCGTAAGGAGGAGATTTCATAAAAATTCTCCGTCGGAATGGAGGCAAACCTTTTTGCCTTTAAACTGTCGACCAAATGCTGAAGCGCATAAGAAGAAACCTCTCCCGCATTAGGCCATCCCTCAAACCCGATGATCAAATAAGGTTTATTTAGATTTGGTTTCTCGGTGTAAATGATCTCTTCCATTTGAAGCTTATCCCCCGCGTCCATCCTTTCGGAGAGGTCATATCATTTTCTGGTGCGCCCCCGCTCCCCGAATAAAATTCACTTATGAATTTACCCCGAGACTCAACTCCACCCAGTATATCTTAATATATCAAAAACAGAATGGTACGGCAATTTTTAAAAACTTTCCTCGTCGCCATAGCCCTCTCCCCTACCTCCAGACCCCGGTGCCGACCGAAGGCGGGACAGGCAGGCGTCAAGGGAGAACAGAGTGGAGGACAACTGGGTCCGTCAAGATGAGAATTTGGAACGGTTGATCAATCTGCCTGTAGTCACCTGACCCAGAACCACCCTATCTTCTAAGGTAAGATAATGGTCCACAGAGGCGTCGAAGAGAAGCTGGACGGACGGCGGAAACTCTTCGTCCCCTTCCCAGAGGACATACTGAAGAGGCACATACGGGAAAGCATGAAGAATGAAAGAAGCATCCCCGATCTCCACGGGTTCACCCCCTGATCGGATACCCGTCTCTTTAAAGGACCTGGCTGATTTCCCAAATCTTCGCTGCAAAGGTTCCGTAACCCTTCTTGCAAAAACACCTGCATAGAGGAGGCCCCCCGGAATATCTTTGTATGCCACCCATCTCCCCGCGAGAGGATTCCCATCCGCACGGATGAGATAATGGAGGAGAAGAATGCGGGTAACCAAAGAAACCATCTTTTTAGACGGGGAATTAAATTCTATTTGAGGAAACCGGATATGATAGGGCTCTGAAAAAAATTGAAGAGTA
>CAVQFR010000012.1:0-97756 GCA_963711845.1 uncultured delta proteobacterium | reverse complement strand
TCCTCTCGCCCCGACCATCTTTCCTGTTTTTCAGTGCGGACATTTCATTGGCAGTTCAGACATTCCAATGGATGCCCTCTCTTGATTCTGCTTTTTCTTTTCCGTTGGCCACACCTCTGTCAGCCATATGATCCGCCGTGCGGAAAACCACAAGAATCATTTCCAGGAAGACCCTGCTGAAAATCACTGTTAAGAGGAATACCACGGGAGCCACGATCAGGAGCGCAAACATCCCGAACCAAATGGAGGTTTGAAACCCGACGAGGATGAAAAAAAGGGCCATCAAACCTGCAAATAGAATAGATAAGATATAGAGAAACTTGATCATTCTTACAGTGACGGACCGATGGAATGAGAAATCGAAGAGGGGATGGAAAAAGTCAGATTTCTTGGAGGAGGGCACATCGTTTAAAGCCCTCAGGTGTGAAAGTCTGTCTTCTATTTGGTCGTTCCTAAGCGATTCCCCGCAGTTGAAACAGAGGGTTACGCCGTCTTTATTGGAAGCGCCACAATTTGTGCAAAACATATTTGTCTCCTTAGAGTATTCTACAAGTTTAACTTACGGGTTTGATCTCTTTGATCTTCCAATGGCCGTCTTCTCTCTTCAGGGTAACGTCCAGAACGGTTTTTCCGTTATGGGGCTTCCCGCCCACCCTCTCGGAAGTCCTGATAACCCACTCCAATCTGACATCAGCCTTATCCCCTGATATCGTCTGCTTCTTCAAATCATAAGAAAGATCGTGGTAATTGAAAGTTTCCCACATTTTGAGCGTATCCTTCCGTTTTCCTTCTGCACCGGGAAAATCACGAGAGAAACAGGACATAAAGAGATCAATGTTCTTCTGAATGTTTGCGCGTCTGATGCTTTCAAAGACAGACCCTATTTTCTCGGGTTCTTTGTTCTCCGTAACGGTTTGTGGATCGGGTAGAGAAGGCGGGGGAGAGGGGGTGACTTCTACTGAAACGGGTCTGTTGGACTGGGGGTATTGTTGCCAGAGCAAATACCCTCCTGCAATGATCAGAAGTAGGATGACCCCCCCCGTCGTCAAAGTTAATGGCCGGAGAAGACCCCCCGCCAGTCCAGGGGAATCGACATTTCCTCCGGCCGGACCGGGCAGGAGAGAGAGAATGTGCTGAAATGTTTTTAAACTTCTCTCTACGGATTTTATTTCTTTTTTCAGTTCCCTTTTCTCTCTCAGGAAGTCGGCCTTTGTCACGGCGCTTGACTTATAAAGAGATTGGAATTCCTCAAGCCGTGTTTGAATGGGTTTCAACTGATTTTCTAGAAGATCGATTTCCTCCGACGTTCTTTTTCGAATCGATTCAAGCTCCGTTTCAATTTCCTGATGCAAGGGCGACAAAGACTCCAGCTGATCCCGATAACGAACGATTAATGGATTAATGACCCCCGTGGAGATGTTGTCTCCCTGTGCCTCCAGCTTGCTCATACAGGACTGCAATTCTCTCTCTTCTTCCAATAGGTTCAGCCATTCTTTCACCCATCTTTTTACTGATTTTTTTTCCAAAGGTTGAACATCCGTTCTTTGAGATCCAGTTCGCTGCATGAGTAGGGAACCGCATTTTCTGCAATACTTCCCCTTTTTGTGAAGGACTTGGCATCTTGGGCAAATGAGGTTCATTTCTTTTTTCTCTTTTGCGGAAACAGGATCTTCTACAGACAAAAGGAACTTCCCGCATTTCTTACAAAATTCTTCCAGGGGGTCATGTTCGATATTACATTGAGGACAGATGACCATTTTAGCCTCCTGAAATTTTGATACTTCGACACGCCTAACCCCATCCTTTAGGAAGGGGTCAAAAGCCCCGCTCAGTATCAACCCTGAGCAAAACCCGGGCCTTAGACCGGGGAAAGCCGAAGGGTTGATTTCCTGAAGTGTTAAAGGGGCTTATATTGCATTTTATGTGCCACAGACTGAATAAATTTTTATCCTCAGATTTCAATGTGTTTTCGTATCACTGAAGGAAAGAATCGGAACAAAATCGCAGGGTGTGGACAAAAATTATCCATTTTACCCCGGCAGCAGAAAGCCACGGCCTTTGGCCGTGGATGAATGCGCCAACTTTTGGCCGGGATGTCGCCCCACTCGGGCGTTAGTCAGGTGCCACGCTTGCGTGCCGAAACGCACTTCGGCGTGCAGGCACGGGCTTTGCCCGTGGGGCTCCACTGCCCTTCCCTCTTCGCAAGTTCCTGGACTTCGCATAAGATTTGAGCTAAAACTGCATTGGCATGAAAAACCGATTTGCCATTCAATCCATTGAAAGAGTCTTCAAACACAAATTCTCTGTCGCCACTGGTGTCCAGTTATTATGGAAGGGGAGAGATTCCTTCCAAACCATCTTTGATGCTATCAATCGTGCAGAAAAATTGATCTGTCTTCAATTTTATATATTCAAGAATGACGAAACCGGGATGGCCTTATCCGAATTGCTTAAACATAAGAGTCTTAAGGGAGTGAAGGTCTATGTCTTGTATGACCACTTCGGGTCCCTTGGAACTCCACGGAGTTTTTGGAAAGATATGAGCCTGGCGGGCGTTAAGATCAGAGCCTCCCACCCCTTTAAGTGGACAGCCCCTTTTAATTATGTCCATCGAGATCACAGAAAGCTTATCGTGATCGATTCAAGAAGGGCC
The DNA here is from genome assembly GCA_963711845.1 of uncultured delta proteobacterium. Classification (GTDB taxonomy): domain Bacteria; phylum Desulfobacterota; class BSN033; order BSN033; family UBA1163; genus CAVQFR01. The sequence continues at coordinate 95,103 of CAVQFR010000012.1, read as the reverse complement.
TTTACCGGTGGGCTCAATATCGCCAATGAGTATAGCGGGTTTCTCTTCCGAAAACGAAGCAGGGGTTGGAGGGATACGGGGATTCTGGTGGAAGGCCCCATCGTGAACGAACTTTTCGATACATTCAAAAAAAGCTGGACCACCTGGGGAGGGGAAAAGATTCTTTTTCAGGGCGCCCATGGAGAGACACGGGGCGAAACGGCACAGGAGGGTATTCCTGCACTCCCCATCTTCGTCTACTCCGGGAAAGGAAGAAGAAGAATGAGGAATCTTCTTCGCTTCAGCATCGACCGTGCCCAAACGAATATTCAGCTGACCACGGCTTATTTCACCCCGAGCCGGAGGCTGATCGAAAGACTCGAGACGGCGGTAAGGCGCGGGGTGAAGGTGAGCCTCCTCGTCCCTGGTAGAAGCGACGTTCCCGCCGCCTCTTACGCAGGAAGAGCCTTTTTCTCGAGACTTTTAAAAGCAGGCATTGAAATCTACACTTACCTGGGAGAGATGCTTCACGCAAAAGCCTACCTGTTTGACGGAGCCTGGAGCATCATCGGCTCCACCAACCTCGACTACCAATCCCTCAGGTATAATGATGAAGGGAATATTGGAATTCTGGATCTCTCTTTTGCTTCGCAGATGACAGAGGTCTTTGAAGAGGACCTGAAGAATTCTGCCAAAATAGATGAAGAGACCTGGTGCAAAAGACCTTTTTTGGAAAAGATCAAAGAACACTTCTATGCCCTTTTCAGAAAAAGGCTTTAGCAGGCTGCTGAAAAACGCCCATCTGCTTCGTTTCCCTCATCCTTCGTCATTGCGGCGTACCTCCAGGTACGCCTCTGGCCGACTCACTAACTCGTCGGCGTGGCAAGATGTCGCTCCTTGTTCGTCGCGACGCCACTCTCAGGATTTCGGGAGCCCCCGTAAACGGGATTTCGAAGACTCAACTTGCATCTGCCTGCCTGCGCGAAGCCGCTTCGGCGAAGGCAGGGGCATTTTTGAGCAGCCTCACAAATAATCACTTTTTCAGCAACCTGTTTAGAATTCCAGCCTTCCGTCCGTTTCCTTTTCGTCGCCGCTACGCGGTTTTCTGACGCAGCTTGAACCGCTGAATCTTTCCCGTGGTACTCTTCGGCAGCTCCGGGAGGAACTCCACCCATCGGGGATACTTGTACTTCGCCATTCGCTCGAGCACCCAGTTTTTCAGCTCCTGAGCCATTTCCTCAGAAGGTGCATAGCCTTCGCGCAGGACCACAAATGCCTTTGGTTTTACGAGGTCCTTTTCATCTTTGTGGCCTACGACCGCGACTTCTCGGACGGCGGAATGAAGGTCCAGACAGTTTTCTACTTCAAGGGGTGAGACCCAGATTCCGCCAACCTTCAGCATGTCGTCGCCCCGGCCTGTACACCAGTAATAGCCGTCCTGATCCACGTAATACTTGTCACCTGTATTGATCCATTCCCCCTGCATGGTGAGCCGCGTCTTTTCCCTCCTACGCCAGTACTGCTGGGCGGCACTGTCCCCTTTGACGAGCAGTGTACCGATTTCCCCCTCTGGCACTTCCAATCCTTCATCGTCCACAAGCTTCAACTCGTATCCCGGGACGGGCTTGCCAGTTGAGCCGGGTCTGATATCATCCATTCTGTTCGACAAAAATATATGGAGCATTTCAGTCGAGCCGATACCGTCAATGATGTCCACACCGAAACGCTGCTTCCATCGGTAGTAGATGTCGGTGGGCAGTGCTTCTCCTGCCGAAACGCAGATTCGCACGGATGAAAACTCGTGGTTTGCGTTCGGATCCGGCTTCGTGCTTCTCTGTTTGTCCTGCTTCGCTTTGACTTCGAGCATCTGCCCATAAAGGGTCGGTATCCCGAAGAACACCGTCGGACGAAATCGTTCCAGATGTCGGAAAACAATTTCCGGCGTTGGAGCGTCGGGGTTGAGCACGGCCGACCCACCCACCGACATGGGCAGGTACATGCCGTTGCCGAGGCCGTAAGCAAAGAAGAGTCTGGCTGCAGAAAAGCAGATGTCGTCCTCCGTGAGACGAAGAATACCTCGTCCAAAGGCCTCCGAGGTCACCACCATGTCATATTGGGAGTGGATTGCCCCTTTCGGCGAACCGGTGGACCCTGAGCTGTAAAGCCAGAAGCAGGCGTCGTCCTTGGTCGTAAACTCCGTCTTGATCGTCGCGGGGGCGTGTCTGTACTTCTGCCGGAACGGAATGCGAGCCCCTTCCTTTTCCGAGATGACAATCAGGTCCCTCAGGTAGAGCAGATCTCCCTTGATTTGTGAGACCACCGGCATGAGCTGTTCCGAGGCGACGAGCACCCGTGCCCGGCTGTCGTTGAGGTAGTACTCATAATCCTCCGGGGTCAGCATCGTATTCAACGGGATCGGCACCGCACCGATTTTGACAGCCCCCCAGAAGATCGCATAAAACTGGGGGACGTCCAGCATCAACATAATCACCCGGTCGTCCACCTGCACACCCAGTTCGCGCAGGCCGTTGGCCGTTTTGTTCGTCATCTTCTGCATATCGTTGTACGTGTAATTGCGGTACTCTGTATAGACGGCTACTTTGTGGCCTCGCCCCTGCCTGATGTTTCGGTCTACAAAGTAGTCCCCCGCATTAAAAAATTCTTGGGATTCTCCATGAATCATACGTTCACCACCTCTCTAAAGTTTACCTCCACACGGCAACTTATACTCGGTTTGTGGTTCCAGCATTCAACCATTATTCTTAACTTATCTGATAGTATAGCTGCGACCGCATTTTAATTTCAAGAAAAGATTTCAAATGGGGTAATAAAGGGGGGAATGGTTCCTTCGTGAGGACGGCGACCTGAGCCTTGGAAATCATTGGGCGCCGTGCAGGGGCTGGGTTGTGAAGGCGCAGCAGGCTACTTTTTGTCTTTTACAAAAAGGTAGAAATAAATAAGATTGAAGATGCCAATGAGAGACAAGCAGAGGAACATGGTCGGATAGCTGGCGAATTGGATGACCACACCCATGACCACCGGTCCCATGAATATTCCCAAATCCGTCATTGCAGTCAGGGTTCCCATCGCCAGACTTCGGGAAGAACCCACCCGATCAAGAACATAGACCGCCAGGGAAGGATAGAAAAAGGCATGCCCAATTCCCCAAATCAGCGCGGCAAGAACAAACATGGAAAGCGTTTTGGAAAAAGCGATGACGGCCATTGAACCAACGAAAGTGATCAGGCAAGGAAGGATGATCTTTTCGCTGCTATAGAGATCCGAAATCCTACCGCCCAGGACACGGCTCGAAATAAGCATGATGGCAAGCACGGTGAAAAAATGTCCGGGGTTGACCACGCCATGTCTTATTGCATAGAGAGGGAAAAAGACGGTTAATGCTCCCCAGATAAAGAAGAAAAAGAAACCCATGACAGACGCTGGAAGAGCTTCCCGGCTGATAAAGAAACTGCTTGCGATGGAAGAATCCTCTAACGGGGCGACTTGCCTCCTCCCCAATTTGCTAATAATGAAAAAGGAGCCCAGGGATAGACCCAGGCAGACCAGGAACAGAGTCGTGAAATCAAAGCGGTTGATGAGGAACATTCCGAAGGAAGGGCCCAGCGCCAGGGAGACATTCAGGGCCAGAAGAAAGTAGCTGAGGCTCTGCCCCCGATGAGCCTCCGGGCTGATATTGGCAATCAACGTAAACGAGGCAGTGTAGAAAAATGCGTATCCAATCCCTTGAAAGAGCCTGACTAAGAAAAAAGGCCAAAAAGGGAGGGCCACGAGGTAGCCGATAGAACTGAGGCCAAAGAGGAGGGCACCGATGATCATCATTTTTTTCTCGGGGGTTCTCAAAAGGATCTTACCGGTAAAAGGTCTGAGGACGAGTGAGGAGACAGTGAAGATCCCGACCAGAATCCCGATCTCTGTTTCCTTGGAATCCAATCTTGAAAGATAGATCGGGAGGGTGGGAATGAGGATGTGGTTTGCCATGGTGAATGTGAACTGGGCAAAGAATGCAAGGATGAAATCGCGAGTGAGTATCTTCCGAATCGCTTCCGTTCTCATATCTTATTTCGTATTCTAAGTGTACAGTATTCTATTTTGTGATGAATTTTTCAACAACCCCATTAAGAAGTATCTTTCCTCCGCGGGGGTCCCCGGAGAAAAGGCTGTGAGCATCCTTGATGAGATCGACCGGTTTCGCACAGGAATTAGCACGGGAAGAGGGTTTTGGGGGTGAGGGTAGTGACGTAAGTATCGGAAAGAATTGGTGGCGGTGCAGGGATTTGAACCCCGGACACTGCGGATATGAGCCGCATGCTCTGACCGACTGAGCTACACCGCCAAACCATTCAATTTTACCGAATCCCTCTCAATTGTCAATACTTTATGTTCCCCCTTCCCCTCGTCCATGTCTACGGCAGGCAGGCCCCATCGCCGGGGAGAGGGGTCTCGTTATTAGAAAGATCAATGAGAAATGATTTTTTTAAGCTGGTTGTGTTATGATTCATTTTCAATGAGCGGAAAGAGCCTGAGAAAAGTGGTCCCAATTTTATTCTTTCTGGGTACCATCGTTTGGACAACCGGAGGAGCCTTTGCCGCATCCCCCTATTTTGATTTTAATATTCAATCCCATCATTTGTTGATTCACATCGATCCATCCCAGCATCTCCTCAAAGCAGAAGATCGGCTTGAAATCAATGTAAAGCGGGGAAGACTCCACACCCTTTCATTTCTCCTTCATCCCCAGCTGAAAATCACCCGGGTCATCGACCAAAGGACGGGACAGCCGCTCTACTGGTCTGAGGCCGCTTTTTCAGGACAGGCCAAAAGATGGGATGTCTCTCTTCAAAGGGTGGAAGAGACGCCGCTTCTCTCCATCTCCTATGAAGGTCCGATCTATGATCCTATCGTCAAGGAGAGGGAGCTTCAATTCGTAAGAGGAGATCAAACTCTTGGACTGATTAGTCCGGAGGGGATCTATTTATCAAATGGTACCCACTGGTATCCTGACAGACCGGAGTCCATGTCCACCTTCCAAATTGAGGCGACGATCCCGGAGCCCTTTCGAATTGTGACTCAAGGGGAACTGGTTTCCGAAAATCTCAAAGAGGGACTCTTCAGAAGCAAATGGGTGAACGAGTTGCCGGCTGAAAGCCTCACCCTGGTTGCTGGGAAATATTCCGTTAGAACACGGACGGTCGAGGGCGTCAAAATCTCTACTTATTTTTTCCAGGAGGAGGATCGGTTTTCAGAAGCCTTTCTGAATAGTGCGGAAGAATATCTAAAAATCTACTCGGACCTTTTGGGTTCATACCCCTTCAAGAAGTTCGATATTGTGCAGAACTTCTTCTCTAGCGGCTACGGCTTTCCTACCTTCACCCTTCTGGCGCCGGAAGCGATCCGGCAAGGGAAGGAATTCCTTAGGCCGGGTGCCCTGGATCATGAGATTGTCCATTCCTGGTGGGGGCATTATGTGAGCCTCAAGCCCGGGACGGGAAATTGGGTGGAAGCTCTCACCACCTATTGCACAAATTATTACTACAAAGAGTTAAAGATGGCCAAGGAAGCGGCTCACAAGCATCGGCGGGACGTGATGCAAAAATATGCCGTTGGAGTGCCCCTTTCACGAGATTACCCCCTTCGGGAGTTTGAAGGGAAAGAAACGGAGTTAGACGGACAGATCGGCTATGGAAAGGGCTCGATGGTCTTTCATATGCTTCGGAGGGTGGTTGGAAAAGACCTTTTCTTCGGCATTTTGAGGCAATTTGCGATGCAATATGGGGGCAGACAAGCCAGCTGGGAGGATATTAAGAGAACCTTTGAAGAGGCGAGCGGGCAGGGGTTGGATGGGTTCTTCTCTCAGTGGCTCAATCGCCCCGGGGGGCCTCAGCTCAAGCTGGAAAATGTAAAAGTTCAGCCCAATTCAAATGGGTATATCGTCTCTGGGGAAGTGGTTCAGGAAGGGGAGGTCTACCATCTTCTACTTCCGATTGAAGTGGATGAGGGTTCAGGAAAGAGGCGCCTTTTCTTGGAGGTTTCAAAAAGAAGGAGCCCTTTTTCCGTGGAGGTTTCCAGGATTCCGTTGAAGCTCACCCTGGATCCTGACGATCAGGTCTTTCGAAGATTATACCCGGAAGAAATTACCCCTGCGTTGAATGCTTTGCTGGAAGACCGTGAAAAGATCTTTATTGTGTCAGATCAAGGAGACGACGAGAGTCGAAAAATCTATCTTGAGCTGGCCAAAAGGGCAAAGGGACAAAAGGGTGGAGAGATTCTCTCGATCCGGGAGGTTACGGAAGAGAAACTCAGAAATTCCTCTGTGATGCTTCTGGGTGAAGGCTGGAGAGGTTCCATCCTTTCTAAGCTCATTTTAAATATTCCGAAACCCATCGATTACAAGGAAGGTTCATTTTCTGTAAAGGGAGATCGAGTGGACGAAACAGAGGAATCCCTCCTGCTTACTTTTCCCAACCCTCTTCAATCCGGGAAATGGGTGACCCTTTATTTTGGTCGATCCGTGAATGCTCTTTCCCGATCTCGATACCTCTTTTTCTATGGCTGGGATAGTTACATTCTTTTCAAGAATGGGAGGCCAAAGGAAAGAGGGAATCTTTCTCCAAGGGCCTCCTTTGGTTCCCATGACTTTATCTCCAGTGATGATTTCGGTAAAATCGAGCCCCAGAGGTTGAGAGAGCATGTCTCCTCTCTGACCTCATCTGATCTGGCCTCATCTGAGAAGGCTGGGCGGTTTCCAGGAACCCCGGGTTATGACAAAGCTCAGACTTACCTGATCAAGCAGTTGGAAGGGATGGGGATGACCCCTGTCGTCCAGCCTTTTTCCATTGCCGTGAAAGATATAAAAGAATCGACCTTGATTTTGAAGGCACCCAATAGGGAAGAGAAACTGAAGGCCATCCCCTTTCGCTTTTGTAAAAGAGGGAAGTGGGAAGGTCTTTTCACATTGATGGATCAGGCCAACATCGAGGAGATGGGCAAGCTTTCTGGGAAGGGGGCAATGTTTTTCCTGGGTCTCACGAATGATTTTCGGCCTGAACAGCTTCTAAGAAGGGTGAAGGAACTTCAGGGAAAGGGGGCCAGAGCCATTCTGTTGTTTATCCAGGAAGAGGATCTGGATCATTTCGCCCCTTATCTTACTTACCCCTCCTATTTTCCTCCGAAATTGGATGAGAAGCTACTGAAGAAGGAACGGAGCGGCATCCCTGTCCACCGTTTGATCGAGGCTTCAAAAGTTGCTGCAAAGGCAAAGGAGCCGGATTTCTCAATCGATATTCCTGTTTTATTTGTCCTCTATCCCAGGCTGGAAGAGGACTGGGTGAAAACCATTATTGACCGAAAGGATGCCCTCTTCGAAATCAACCTGGGGTTTAAGGAAACGAAGGTTAAGGATGTTCATATTGGGGGAGTGATTGAGGGCCGTGATCCAGACAAGAAGAAGGAGTTTCTGTTGTTGGGCGCTCATTATGATCATCTGAGAAGAGACGAAAAAAGCGGAGGCGTCTATTCAGCAGGGGACGATCATGCTTCGGGGGTTTCAGCCCTTTTAGAAATCGGGCGATCTCTGACGAGGAAAAAAACGGATTTAAGAAGAAGCGTGATCCTACTCTTCTTCGGAGGAGAAGAGTGGGGATCGCAGGGACCCCGCGACTTTGTCAATCAACCCTTTGTCCCCCTGACACAGATGAAGGCGGTGTTCCATTTGGATATCCGAGGCGGGACAACGGGCGAGAAGGAGGTGTTTTTGGCTGGAAGTTCAATTCGTCCCTCCCTTACCCAGATCAGTAAGAGATTCCTGGAGCCCTTGGGAATCAAAGAAGGGAAAAATATTGACCCCGCTTCCGCTGAGTTCGTGAGGGATCGTACTCCATTCCATGAAAAGGGGATTCCCGTGCTGGACTTTTTTGCATCGGACCCCAGAAGGGTCCATCCCTCCCGCGATCATCTGGAGTCCATCGATTATGAGAAGTTAGCGGATGTGACCAAGCTGATCTATCTGACTGCTTATGAATTCTTAACAGAGCCGTAGAACCAGAGGGAGAGATGAATATGCGAACCGCCTATTTTGATTGTTTTTCCGGAGCCAGCGGAGACATGATCCTTGGCGCCCTGATCGACGCCGGGTTGAGTCCGCAACGACTGAGAGAGGAGTTGAAGAGGCTTGGAATTCCAACCGTTCATTTGAAAGTCAGAAAGGTACTCAAAAGGGGAATTTCGGGGACCCAGGTCATTGTGGAGGGGAGGAACGAAAAAAGGTCCCATCGCAATTTGAAAGAGGTTCTGCGAATCATTAAAAGAAGTCGCGTGGAGACGGAGGTAAAAGAGAAGAGCGAGGAGATTTTCAAACGGATTGCTTCGGTAGAGGCAAGGATTCATCAAATTCCGATGGAGGAAGTCCACTTTCATGAATTGGGCGGACTGGATTCCATCGTTGACATTGTCGGATCGGTGTGGGGGATTCGCGCGTTGGGGATTGAAAAGATTTATGTCTCAAAAGTGAATGTAGGAGCGGGATTTGTAAAATGCGAACATGGCATCCTTCCGGTTCCAGCCCCTGCCACACTGTCCTTGATGGAGGGGAAACCCATCTACTCCTCAGGAGTGGAAAGAGAACTTCTCACTCCTACCGGAGCGGCTCTCCTTGCCACCCTGGGTTCTGAGTTTGGTTCAATGCCTCGAATCCATGTTGAGCGAATAGGGTATGGGGCTGGACGAGATGATCTTCCCCATCCCAATCTCCTGAGGCTGGTCGTTGGGACTTCGGGATCCACGTCCGGAAAAGAGACCGTCGCGGTCATTGAAACGAATATTGATGACATGAACCCCCAGTTCTATGACTATGTGATGGAAAAGCTCCTGGCCATGGAAGTTCTGGAAGTGTTTGTCACTCCCGTTTTGATGAAAAAGAATCGGCCGGGCCATCTCCTCACCGTGATTTGCTCCTCCGGAAAACTGCCTTCCGTCGCGAAATTTCTCTTTAAAGAGACGACCACGCTGGGTCTGAGATGGCACGAAGAGGAAAGGGAAAAGACCGACAGAGAAATCCTGCCCCTTAGAACGAAGTATGGAAGAATCCGCTTCAAGTTGGCTCGATGGGAGGAGAGAGTCGTCAACCTTTCCCCGGAATATGATGATTGTAAAAGGTTGGCATTAGAAAGAGGAGTTCCTCTGAAGGACGTCTTCGAAGAAGCAAAGAGAGTGGCCCTTATCTCCAAGAAAGATGAGTTGAAAGTTTCTTCTCATAGGAGAAATAAGAACCATAAGTAATCGATCTTACATGTCTTTCAAGACTTTGAGAAATCCACCCTCATCCAACCACATGGTTCGGTTCCATCCTTGATATTCCCACCCTTCATTCTTATATTTTAAGTGAAGGGAGGTGCAACAATCATGAATACCAAAAAAGCCCTTTGCTTCGTCAGTCTTTTCTTGACATTAACCTTCCTCCTCCCTTGTAATGGATGGTCCCAACTGTTTCCTTACACCGGAGGGGGACAACCCAAGCCAGGGACTCATGCCCCAATCATTACCCACGCTTTCGCCGTGGAGAAGGGATATTACGGATATGTCTGGAGAATCTACATCGAGGCGGAGGATCCAGACGGGGAGATGCTCAGAATTGCCTCTGTGGTGGACCAGGTGGGTTATGGTCATTACCCGACGGATTGGATCTATCTCAAATCCCAAGATCAAAAGCATCTCAAAGGCTACATTCAGTGGAATACCTTCAGTTCAAAGACATCGTACCTGCCGGAGTGGACGCGAATTACCTTGAAGGTTTCCGTTATTGATAAAGCGGGGAATGAAAGCAACGAAGTTGTTTTCCCGTTTACCTTTGAGATCACTCCACAACAGTACGCGTATAAACCACCCGCTCCTTTCGATGAAGGGAATCTTCCAAGATTAGGCCATGTCATGGTCGATCTTTATTATCCCGGCCAAGGGTATGGACATCATGGCTCTATGTATTAATCAGGGTTTTTCAAGTGACCCGCTCTAACGGCCCGTTCATACGGGCCTTTTTTGTTTCCTCTTGCTTTTCTTCCTCCCGAATGGTAAAAATTTTGTATGATCTTATTAAAAGGGAGGAATAATATGAATCCAAATATCTTTACGAGGAAATCGGTGATTGCGTTGTTGTTAGTTATTTGTTTTGTGGGTGTATGGATGGGCTGTTCGACCACTGTTAAAGAGCGGCAGCAAGGTCAACCGGTAACGGGACCAGCGGGAGAAGCCAAGGCAGATTGGGAGGGGATGGGTAAGTATTATCTTGATGACGTTCGTGTCCCAAGCGAACTAAATTACAAACCCAATAAATCCTTTGTCTATGAGACCCCCAAATTTAAGGCAGGTGTTATGGTATTTACAAAATGGCGGCTCGACATCTCCTCTTTGATCGAATTTTTTACCTACAATATGGAAAAAGATAATTGGAAGCTGGTGAACAGTTTTAGAGGGAAGGACTCTTTCCTCAATTTTACAAAACCCGATAAGACCTGCACAGTGAAGATGTTTGATAAATGGTGTGGGACAACGGTGGTGGAAATTCGAGTCGGTCCCCTGGGAGAAAAGAAGATGTAAGAGTGGAGTATGTTTTTCGATCGAGTCAAAAGGACCATTGACCGCTCCCATTTATTGGAAAAAGGCGACCGGTTGATCGTGGGTGTTTCTGCCGGGGTGGATTCAATGGTCCTTCTCCATCTCTTAAATGCCTGCCGTGAAACATTCGACCTTTCACTCATCGTTGCTCATGTCAATCATGGTTTCCGACCTGAGGCTTCAGAGAGAGAAGCCGAGCTGGTTCAGAAGGAGTCAGCGCGGTTCCGCCTACCGTTTGAATACGGGCAGTTCAATGTGAAGGAGTTCCGAAGACTGGGGGGGCTTTCTCCGCAGGATGCTGCCAGAAGGATTCGTTTCCACTTCTTTTATGATCTCCTCCAAAAGCATCATGCTCAAAAGATTGCATTGGGCCACAATGCCGACGATCAGGTGGAAACTGTCCTCTTAAGATTGATCAGAGGATCCGGGTTGCAGGGTTTAAAAGGAATCCTGCCCATTCGGGAGGGAAAGGTGATCCGGCCTCTTCTTGAAGTGTGGAAAGAAGAGATCGAATCCTTTGCCGTAGAAAAAAGGATTCCTTTTTTATTAGATTCATCCAATCTAAAGAAAGACTACCTGCGAAACCGAATACGCCTTTCCTTAATTCCTTTCATTGAAGGGGAATATCAGCCTCATTTTAGAGAGACCCTGTTGAGGACCTCAACCATTCTCAGGGAAGAAAATGACTATCTAGAGCGGGGAGCAGAGGAAGCCTATCAGAAAATCATCCACGCGGCGAAGGATACCCTTTCGTTCAAATTCTCAGAATACCAATCCCTTCATCAGGCGATTCAGTGGAGAGTGATCAAGAAGATCGTCGAGAGGATTCTTGATGGGGGGATGGTCATGGAGGACAGAGGGGGGGCAGAGGTTCATACAATTTACCAGAAATTACGCCTGTCTTCTCCAAGCTTCTTTTTAGAGCTGCCCCGGGGATTCTGGGTTGAGAAACGGTATGACGCTGTTTTATTGGGGAAGGGGGGAGTAAAATCTTCTCCACCCTTTGAAGTTGACCTCCTTTCTTCAGGCCACACTTTTGTCGAAGAGATCGGAAAAGAGGTGGTGATTGAAGAGACCGATCGAGATCAACTTAAAGACTACAGCGAACCTCCCAACACAGCGCTTATGGATTACGAAAGCCTTCGATTTCCGTTGAAGATGAGGAATTTCAGACCTGGCGATCGATTCTGTCCGTTGGGAGTCAAAGGAACTCAGAAGCTGAAAGATTTCTTTATTGATCATAAGGTTCCAAAGTTTGAGAGGCCGAGAGTTCCTCTCCTCATTTCAGAAGAGATGATCGCCTGGATCGTTGGGTACAGAATCGATGAACGGGTAAAGATCACTGAGAGGACAAGAAAGGTCTTGAAAGTAAAGGTAGTCTAAGAAAACATCCTTGCCTCCCTCCCCCCCTTCATTCCAAGAGCCCGATAGCACCCCTTGACAACCAGTGAAGGATTAGGTTAAGAAAGTTCAATTCCCATAGAAAAAGTATGATTTGTAACTCATGAAAATATCAACTAAAATTAGATACGGGGCAAGAGCAATGGTAGAGCTTGCCTCGCATTATGGAGAGGGACCTATTGAACTGAAGGAGATAGCCAAGAGAGAGAATATATCTCTAAAGTATCTTGAACAAGTCATTAATCCGCTTCGTGCGGATGGTTTAGTGAAAGCAATCCGTGGAGCGAAGGGCGGGTATTCATTAGCCAAACCACCTGCTGAAATCTGTTTGTATGACGTGATTGAAACTCTGGAAGGTCCTCTCAATTTGCTTGAGTGTTTGCAGGATGCAAAGGCCTGTCAGAAAGTTTCGTCCTGCGTGACTCGGGAGATTTGGAAGGAAGTTTCAGATGCCATATCTAAAATCTTCTATTCGGTTACTTTAGAAGACATGGTTACTCGAAAAAGAGAAAAAGAAAAAGGCAACTCTCCGATGTACCAAATATAGAGATTCAAATACGAAGCACCTGCCTGCGCGTAGCCGCTTCGGTGAAGGCAGGCGAAATCCCCGGCTTGCGGAAAGAGGGCCGGGATTTCGGATTTTTAAACAGGGGATAAGCGATGGCGCGAATAGCCAACTTCATTTCTGAATTGATCGGACGGACACCTTTATTGAGATTGAATCGCGTCACCCAGGGGTGTAAGGGAGAGGTGATAGCGAAACTTGAGTCTTTCAACCCCTGTGGAAGCGTCAAGGATCGTATTGGTTTTTCCATGATTGAAGCGGCGGAGAAGACAGGCTTGATAAAAAAAGATACGGTGATTTTAGAGCCTACCAGTGGAAATACGGGGATCGCCTTAGCCTTTATCTGCGCGGCCAAGGGTTATCCGTTGGTTCTGACGATGCCGGATACGATGTCTGCCGAACGGATTCATCTTCTCAAAATGTTTGGAGCAGAGGTGATTTTGACGCCCGGAAACGAGGGGATGACGGGCGCGGTGAAGACGGCGGAGGAGATGGCATCAAAAGAGTCTCGATATTTTATTCCACAACAATTTAAGAATCCGGCTAATCCCGAAATCCACAGAAAGACGACTGCTTTGGAAATCTGGGAGGATACCGATGGGCATGTGGACGTTTTCGTTGCGGGGGTGGGAACAGGGGGGACGATTACCGGAATTTCTGATGTGATCAAGAAAAGGAAACCAGAATTCAAAGCCATTGCCGTAGAGCCGGAGAATTCTCCGGTCCTTTCTGGAGGGAGGCCGGGGCCCCATAAAATACAGGGGATCGGCGCAGGTTTCGTTCCAGAGGTGCTTCGAATGGATTTGGTCGATGAGGTGATCAAAGTATCAAACGAGGATGCGGGGTTACTGGCAAGGAGGCTGGCCAAAGAAGAAGGGGTATTGGCAGGAATCTCTTCCGGCGCGGCGGCGTGGGCGGCCATTGAAGTAGCGAAGAGGCAAGAGAATGAAGGGAAGATGATTGTTGTCCTATTACCCGATACGGGAGAACGGTATATCAGCACCTGGCTGTTCAATGGGCTAAAATAAAAGTTCGGAGTATTTAGTTCGCCTGCCTTCGCCCCGCAAGGTGGGGCTTCGCGCAGGCAGGGAGTTTGCAGAATTTATTTTTTGGCTCCGAACTCTGAACTTCAATCAGGGGGGTGACTTTATGCTATGGATCATGGATGGCCCCGAGAAGGGGAAAATGGCTGATAGCTAATAGCCAAGAACAAGAACCTGAAGAATAGAAAAAGACCATTCGCTATATGCCATATGCTATACGCTAATTCGGGAGGGAAATCATGGCCAAGACCATTGAGGAAATAAATGAGAAGATAAAGAAAGGGAAAGCGGTTGTCTTAACGGCTGAGGAGATTATTGATTATGCTGCTGAAAAGGGAGTGAAAAGGGCAGCTCAGGAAGTGGATGTGGTCACGACAGGGACCTTCGGCCCCATGTGTTCTTCAGGGGCTTATTTCAACGTCGGCCACACAAAGCCCCGGATCAAACTGGGAGGGGGAAAGACCCTTCTCAACGATGTCCCGGTCTATACAGGGTTTGCAGCCGTAGATTTTTTCCTGGGGGCAACCGCGATGCCTGAAGATGATCCAAGGAATAAAATCTTCCCTGGAAAATTTACTTATGGGGGAGCCTATGTCATTGAAGAATTGGTTGCGGGAAAAGACGTCAGGCTGACTGCCACCGCTTATGGGACGGACTGCTATCCCAGGAAGGCCTTGGAGACCTATATCTCCCTGAAGGATATGAACGAAGCGGTTCTTTTGAACATCCGGAACGCTTATCAGAACTACAATGTGGCTGTAAATCTCTCGGATAAGGTGATCTATACCTACATGGGAGTCCTCCAGCCCAAAATGGGCAATGCAACCTACTGCAGTGCGGGGCAGTTGAGCCCGTTGCTCAATGACCCCCTTTACAAGACCATCGGTATCGGGACCCGAATCTTTCTCGGCGGAGGGGTAGGGTATGTCGTAGGAAATGGAACCCAGCATAATCCAGGAGTGAAGAGGACCGAGGCAGGGATTCCTAAAACGCCTTCAGGCACGCTCTGCGTTACAGGAGATCTCAAGATGATGAGTCCCAAATGGCTTCGGGGAACTTCCTATACGGGGTACGGGGTCACTCTCACCGTCGGCATCGGCGTTCCTATTCCCATTCTAAATGAGGAGATCCTTCGTTCTGCTGCGGTTCGGGATGAGGAGATCTTGGCTCAAGTGGTGGACTATAGCGATTCTTATCCTCAAGGTATCCCCGGAAGTATCGGAGAGGTGAGTTATAAACAACTCAAAACCGGCAGGATTGCGGTCCAGGGGAAAGAGATTCCTACGTCAGGCCTTTCGAGCTATCTGAAAGCCAGGGAGATCGCTCAGATCTTGAAAGAGTGGATCGAAGAGGGAAAATTCTTTTTAACCCAACCCGTTGAACTTCTCCCTTCTGCCGATTCCGGGATCGTTTTTAAACCCTTAAAAGAACGACCCATTAAAAAAACATGAGAAGCACCAAATTTCAAGCACCAATAATCAAACCATAACCAAAGTTCCAATGACCGAAATAATTGCTTTGTTTTTTTGAGAATTGGGTGATTGGAAATTACTTGGGATTTGGGTATTGGAATTTGAATTTTAAAAGAGGTGGACCATGCAGAAAAAAAGAATTGTTCTCAATTATCCTTCCCATCTCGTCGATCAACCCGTCATCTCGAAATTGGTCAAGGATTATGATTTGGTCGTCAACATTATGAGGGCCCGGATTACCCCCAAGGAAGAGGGAAGGCTCGTTTTAGAGCTCACGGGGAAGAGGGCCGGGATGGAGGCAGGGCTTAAATATCTGAGTGAAATGGGGGTGAAGACCCAGTCTTTGGCCCAGGATGTGAAATGGCATGAGGATCGCTGCACACACTGTACGGCCTGTATCAGTGTCTGTCCGACGAAGGCATTGGATGTCCAGAGGGCGAATATGGAAGTGTCCTTTAAACGGGACAAGTGCATTGCCTGTGAACTGTGCATTCCGGTTTGTCCCTATCAGGCAATGGAAATCCTGTTTTAAGAAATCATAAACATATCTATCAGAAATTTCCTCTCCTCCCTCCCTCTCCCCTGAGGGGAAGGGGGAGGGGAGGAAAGAATGTCATCCAAGGGGTCCATGATTGAAGCAAAGGGTAGTTGTTGCAATGAGTGGGGGAGTGGATTCGAGCACGACTGCCGGGCTTCTCAAGGAGAAGGGTTATGAGGTGATTGGAGCCACCATGTGCATCGGCACGGTGGATAAGACTCAGGGAGGTCCAGCCCGATGTTGCGGTCTTGCCGATATCGAAGATGCAAGACGCGTTGCACTTCAACTCGAAATTCCTTTTTATGTGATCCATCTGAGACAGGAGTTTGAAGAAGAAGTCATCCAGTATTTTTGCAAAGAATACGTTCAGGGGAAAACGCCCAATCCATGCATCCTTTGCAATGAGAAGATAAAGTTTGGTTCTTTTTTAAAGAAGGCGTTGGAACTGGAGGCCGATTTCTTGGCTACAGGTCATTATGCAAGATTGGGTTTCGATGAGAGGACCGGGCGCTATCTCTTAAGAAAAGGAGTAGATCGGAGGAAGGATCAGTCCTACGTGCTTTTCTCCTTAAATCAAGATCAATTACGTCATACGCTCTTTCCGTTGGGAGACCTCCGGAAGGAGGAAGTGAGGCAGAAGGCGCTTCAGTTGGGCCTTCGAGTCCATGACAAACCAGAAAGTCAGGAGGTCTGTTTTATTCACGAGACCTCTTATCATTCGTTTCTATTAGAGAGGTTAAGCGAGTCCGTTGAACCCGGCTCCATCCTGGACAAGGAAGGGAATATCTTGGGAAGACATAAGGGAATCCCTTTCTATACCATCGGCCAGCGAAGGGGTCTCCGGCTGGCGAAAGGAAAACCTCTTTATGTGATTAAGATCGATCAAGAAAAGAACACGATCGTTGTCGGAGGAGAGGAGGAGGTTCGCGGTGACACGTTCATCGTCGATTCTGTCAATTGGATTGTCCCGCCTGAGATGATTCCTTTTCATAGCGCTCACGTAAAGATCCGGTATAACCATCCTGGTTCGGAGGCAAGCCTTTCTCCAAAGGGAGGGGGTGAATTGGAAGTGAGGTTTAAATCCCCTCAGAAGGCCATCACCCCCGGGCAAGCAGCGGTTTTTTATGACGGAGAAACCGTCCTCGGAGGAGGATGGATTAAAGAAGTTCTCAGAAGCTTCAGGATAGCTGATAGCAAAAGAATATGGATCGGTTGATTCAAGAGAAATTTGGACGATTAAGAGAGATATTTCAATCGATGGAGAAGGTTCTGGTGGCCTTTTCAGGGGGAGTGGATAGTACCCTCCTCCTGAAGGTGGCTCAAGATACCCTCGGAAACAAAAATGTCCTCGCCGTCACCGCGCTCTCTCCGCTTTATCCGGAAAGAGAATTGCAGGGAGTGAAGAAACTGATTCAAGCCTTAGGAGCAAGACACCGCTTGATCCATTCGAATGAGTTGGAGATTCCTGGATTTTCAAAGAATCCTCCGAACCGATGCTACTATTGTAAAAGCAAGCTCTTCGGAGAATTACTGGACCTGGCCGAAGAAGAAACAATCCCTGTTGTAGTCGAAGGCTCCACCTTGGACGACGATCAGGATCATAGACCGGGGAAGATGGCGATTCAGGAGTTGGGGATCAGAAGTCCCCTGAAAGAAACAGGCTTCACGAAAACGGAAGTCAGAGAATTATCCAGAGCATTGGGACTTCCCACCTGGGATAAACCGTCTTTTGCCTGCCTCGCTTCACGATTTCCCTACGGGGAGGAGATTACCGAAGAGGGGTTGAAAAGGGTGGATCAGGCGGAGGATTTCTTGTTTGGATTGGGATTCAAACAGGTTCGGGTCCGTCATTATGGAGATTTAGCGAGAATCGAAATCCTCAAGGAAGAAATGGCACGTCTCATGAACGGTTCCTTGAGAGAAAAAGTGGTAGACCATTTAAAAGGGATTGGTTATCGCTATATTACATTGGACCTTCAGGGTTTCCGCTCTGGATCGATGAATGAGGTTTTAGGATGAAAGCAATCGCCCTCCTATCCGGAGGGCTCGATAGCACACTCGCGACGAAGGTCATCATGGAACAGGGGGTCGACCTGGTGGCCCTCAATTTCGTGACCGTGTTTTGCACCTGCACCCATCGAGGGGCGACCTGTTTAGCTTCTCAGAAGGCGGTGGAGACCCTAGGCATTCCTTTAAAGGTATTGAATGTTTCTGAAGAGTACCTCAGCGTGGTGAAGCATCCAAAACATGGCTATGGAAGAAATATGAATCCATGCATTGATTGTCGGATTTTCATGCTCAAAAAGGCGAAGGCCCACATGGAAGCGTCCGGGGCCTCTTTCATTGTGACGGGGGAAGTGTTAGGGCAGAGGCCCATGTCCCAACGAAAAGATGCGATGCGGCTGATCGAAAAGGAGGCGGGTCTTGAAGGTTTTATCCTGAGGCCGCTCTCCGCTCAAGTTCTTCCTGTCACCATTCCGGAGAAGGAAGGATGGGTGGATCGGGAGAAGCTCCTGAAGATTCAGGGCCGGTCAAGAAAGCCCCAGATGGAATTGGCAGAGCATTATGGTGTTCATGACTATCCCTGTCCTGCAGGGGGATGCCTTCTCACGGATCCCGGATTCTGCAAAAAGAATGAAGGACTTGATGGTTCATGATCCCGATTTTTCTCTGAACGATGTTCACCTGCTCAAGATGGGAAGGCATTTTCGTTTTTCTCATGGAGCCAAATTGGTCGTTGGAAGACAGGAGGAAGAAAATCAAAAGATCCAGACCTTTGCTCAAGGAGAAGACATTTTATTCAAGGTTTCCAGCTTCCCGGGACCTCTTTCTCTTTTGAGGGGGAAGCTTGATGAAGGAGATATTGAGAAGGCGGCAGCCATCACGGCGCATTATAGCAAAGCAAAGGATTTACGGAATATAGAGGTTACCTATAAAAGTCCGGATGAAGATCACCCTCAGTCTCTTCTCGCTTCACCCATTTCGAGAGGAGAGGTTGAAAGATGGATGATCAATGAATGATACCCCACCCCTGCCTACCGGCAGGCAGGCTCACCCTCCCCCTTGAGGGGGAGGGAAGGGAGGGGAAGGGAAGGTTCAGGGGGGAGAAAGGAAGGATGGTTGGATGAAAGTATGTCCGGAGTGCCAAACAAAGAACGATGATTTAAACAATTTCTGTAAAAAATGCGGGTTTCTTCTTGCTGGCCCGGCGTTCAAGGAAAAGAGAGAAAAGGTGTTAGGGGAGAGGAAGAAATCACCTTCGGTTCTCATCTTCTTAGGTGCAATCGTGGTTGTGTTGGGAGGAGTTGCTTTCTGGATCATCGAGGCAAGAACAACGGCAAACCCCAAGATCGCTTCCCAACAGAAAGTGATCGACAGGGTGGACTATTCTGGGCAGACGATTCGCATGACCGATATCGTAGCAAAAGTTGAAAATGGGAAAATCTCCATTCCTCTCGTTGTGGTGAAAGAGAAAAAAATGGTTCGTTTTGAATACGAAGGCAATGGGGTGAAGATTCCTCTTCTTGCCTATGTCACCCTAGCCGGAAGAGTGGTGACAGCGATCAGCATGTGTGAGCCGTGTCGATCGACTCGTTTTCACATACAAGATAAAGCCTT
Source organism: uncultured delta proteobacterium (assembly GCA_963711845.1). Lineage (GTDB taxonomy): Bacteria > Desulfobacterota > BSN033 > BSN033 > UBA1163 > CAVQFR01. The sequence continues at coordinate 75,861 of CAVQFR010000012.1, read as the reverse complement.
AGTGTGTAATGCTTGTAATACAGAGTGGAGTTTGGAGACCCTGAAAGGGATCAGGGGGGGGTGCATGGATTACCCACCTGAAGTGATCCCGAGTACGGTTGAGAAAGATAGCGTCCTCATTGAAGAGAAAGTCGTTCTCGGTTGGAAACCCAGGGCTTAGTTCTTGATGCTCAGCCGTCCGTGCATTCACTCTGAGATGGGGAGCTCAGCGTGAAATGATACTGAAAGAGCCGAGGGAAAGGCGATGAGAAAAGAAATTCGGAAGATTGGAGAGAAAGTCCTCGGAGGAGAGAACGTCGGCATGAAGGATGTGCTTCCCCTCTTAGGGGCAAAAGGGCCCGACATCTTAGATCTTGCTGCAGTCGCCAACCGCGTGAGAGAGGAGTTCAACGGGAACGAGATTGATCTTCTGTTCACTGCTTAATGTCAAATCAGGAAGATGCTCTGAGGACTGTGTTTTCTGCGCTCAGTCGGCTCACTACAAAACGGAGGCTCCGGTTTATCCTCTCCTGGATATGAATCGAATCGTGGAAGAGGCAAGAGAGGCTCAGAAGAAAGGGACAGGTCGGTTCTGTCTCATCACAAGCGGCCGGGAGTTGAACGACAAAGAGTTTGAAACGATTCTGAGGGCTCTCGATCAAATACGGAAAGAGACGACCCTTGACCTCGATTGCTCTTTGGGAACGTTGAGTGAGGAAAGGGCAGAGGCTTTAAAAAAAGTTGGAGTCACCCGGTATAACCACAATCTTGAGACGGCTGAATCCCATTTTTCAAAGATATGTACAACCCATTCTTTTCAAGACCGGGTCCAAACCGTTACAGTTCTGAAAGACCGGGGGTTTTCCATCTGTTGTGGCGGGATCATTGGCCTGGGGGAATCGCCCCAACAGCGATTGGAACTTGCCTTTTCGCTCAGGCACCTCGGGATCGACTGCATTCCTTTCAATATTCTTAACCCGAGACCAGGAACCCCGCTGGAACATTCAGAATCTGTTCCTCCTCTGGAAATCATCAAGACCATTGCCTTATTTCGACTCATCTTGCCCAAGGGAACCATTAAGGTCGCGGGCGGGCGGGAGGCCAATCTGAGAGATCTGCAGTCCCTTGCCCTTCTTGCCGGAGCCAACGGTCTGATCCTGGGAAATTACCTGACCACCCTGGGTCGAAGTTCAGAGGATGATCTGGCCATGGTCAGGGATCTCGGTTTTAGCCTTAAATAAACCCATGAGACTGAGAGACATTTCAATCAACAACCTCCGGAGGCGAAAAGGGAAGGTCCTCTTCCTCATCCTGGGGCTCACCATCGGGATCACAACGGTGGTGACCCTTATCTCCATCACCCGGATGATGAACGAGGATATCTCCAACAAGCTTGATGAGTTTGGAGCCAATATCCTCGTCCTCCCTCGGTCGGATGACCTCTCCCTCTCCTACGGGGGACTGAATATCGGAGGGGTTTCAGTCGAAACTCAGACGCTTCAGGACTCGGATATCCCAAAGATCCGGCAAATCGAGGTCAAGGAAAACATCAGCACTGTCTCGCCAAAATTGATTGGAGTGGTAGAGCTCGAAGGGAAGAAGATTCTTCTCACAGGCGTGCTTTTCCAGGAAGAGGTCAGGCTCAAGAAGTGGTGGAAAATCCACGGGGACATCCCCAAGAGCCGGGACGAAGTCCTTCTTGGAAACGAGGTTGCTGTGAGACTCTTTAAGAGCACGAATGACTCCTTAACCATTAACGGGAAAACAGTCAGGATTTCGGGGATGCTGGATGAGACAGGGTCCCAGGATGACTTTCTCATCTTTGGCGACCTGGCTTTCGTGCAGGAGGCGTTGAAGAAACCCGGGGCTTTGAGTCTGATTGAGGTCTCGGCCTTTTGCATCTCCTGCCCGATCGAAGAGATCGTCAGTCAGATCTCTAAGGTATTGCCCCATGCCAAAGTAACCGCGATCAAACAGACCCTCCAGACCAAAATGGAGGCTTTAAGCCACTTTAAGAAATTTTCTTTAGGCCTATCCGTGATCGTTCTTCTCATCGGAGGCCTGATCGTGTTCACGAATATGATGGCCTCCGTCAACGAGCGGAAGAGGGAGATCGGAATCTTCCGTGCGATTGGGTTTCGGAAATCGCACGTTATTAAGATTGTTTTTTCGGAAGCCTTCATCGTTGGGTTGATCGGGGGAGGAGCGGGGTACCTCCTGGGAATTGGAATTTCCACAGCCCTCGGTCCCATCCTCACAGGGATAAAAGGGAGGGGAGTCTCAATGGACCCTGTTTTAGCGGTGGGTGTCGTTTTTCTTTCTGTGACAATGGCGATCCTCTCCAGCATCTATCCAGCGATTCATGCCTCGAAGATGGATCCTACCTCAGCGCTAAGATCACTATGAAGGCAAGGAACATAGAGCAAAGCGCATAGCGTATAAGGAAAAGAAAAAGAGAGGAATTTTTCGCTATACCTTATGCCCTTTTCCTCCATGCAGTTAAGGAAATAAGATGAGTCTTATCGAGTTGAAGAAGCTGAGCAAGATTTACGAAAGCGGAGAAGAACGTGTGACTGCCCTCGGCGAGGTGAGTCTGAATATTGAACGAGGAGAATTTATTTCTGTCATGGGCCCTTCGGGATCGGGGAAATCGACTCTTTTAACCATTCTGGGAGGGCTCAACCACCCCACAGAAGGGGAGGTCGTGGTGGACGAGATTCCAATCTATAAACTTCCCCTTGAGAAACTTGCCGATTTCAGAAGAGAGTACCTTGGCTTCATCTTCCAGTCCTTTCAGCTCATCCCTTACCTCACCGTGATTGAAAATGTCATGCTTCCTCTGGCCATCACAGAAAAATCGAACCAAGAACAGTTGAATAGGGCGGAGGAGATATTAGAGAAAATAGGGCTAAAAGAGAAGCGGAAAAGGCTTCCGGATCAACTTTCAGGAGGAGAGCAAGAGAGGGTGGCCATTGCCAGGGCTCTGGTGAATTCGCCCCCCATCCTCCTTGCCGACGAACCCACAGGAAACTTGGATTCAAAAACGGGAAGAGAAATCATGAAACTGTTCAAATCCCTCAATGAGGAGGGTCAATCCATTGTCATGGTGACGCACAATCCTGAGAGCATCGCCTTTTCTTCCCGTACCATTCATCTTCATGATGGAAAGGTAGTGAATGGTGATCCTCATTAGTGGAGGGCGCTAACCTAGAGGTTGGAGAAGGTGTCCCCATAATTTGTGACGGGAAAAACCCAGATTAAATACTTTATTCTTTAGATCTGAACAAATTCTTATTGATCCTTTCTTAACCATCTGCGCCTTTTCATTCTGTTTAGATTTAATATAGATTGTCTGGTATGCGCTTTGTCCTCTTTATCAGTATTGTTCAATCGATCCTCTTTTTGGGACACTGGTTTTTATACAGAACCCTGGTTCGCTTTTTTGGAGTGGCCGGCCCTGCGAAGCTTTTGACCTTGAAGGTTGTCTTGACCCTCCTCTCTGTGAGCCTTGTCCTGACTTCCTTTCTTGCCTTTCGTTATTCCAATCTCTTGATACAATGCCTTTACACGGCAGCGGCCTCCTGGTTGGGGATTCTTTATCTTTTCATTCTCGCATCGATCCTTTGCTGGATCTGCTACGGTCTGGCCAGATTATTTCACCTTCCTCTGGACCGAAAGATATTGATCGAGATCTTGATCGGGATCGCCCTGTTGGCGAGCCTCTATGGATTCATCAACGCAGGAGTGACCCGTATCACACGAATCAGTATTCAGCTTCCCCTTTTGCCCGGCCAATGGAAAGGGAAAACTGCGGTCTGGGTGAGCGACACCCATTTAGGCCAGGTGAGAAATTACGGATTTGCCCGGCATATTGCCACCGAGATAAAGAACTTGCATCCGGACATTGTTTTTATCGGGGGCGATCTCTTTGATGGAGTGGCAGTCGATCTGGATAAGGCGATCGAACCTTTTTCGAAAATCTCCGCACCTTACGGTACCTATTTTATTACCGGGAATCATGAAGAGTTTTCTGACAATACCCCATACCTCCAAGCGGTTCGTCGTGCCGGGATACATGTCTTACATAACGAAAAGGTTGACCTGGATGGCCTGCAGATTATCGGGGTCGGTTACAGGTCGTCGAGAAGGGAAGAGGATTTCAGAACGATTTTACAGAAGATCGGAATTGACCCTCGTCGGCCCAGCATTTTATTGAAACACGCCCCTTTCAATCTGCTGGTGGCCGGGGAACAGCGAATCTCGCTCCAGCTTTCAGGTCACACTCACCAGGGCCAGGTCTTCCTCTTCCGGTGGATCACCTCAAAGGTCTACCAGGGTTACGACTACGGGCTAAAAAGGTTCGGCGACCTCCTCGTCTATACCTCCAGCGGGGCTGGGCCCTGGGGGCCTCCCATGCGGATTGATACCATACCGGAAATTGTGGTCATACAGTTCAGATGAAGTATCCGAGATAGATTTCTTATTGACCCTCCAAACTCAATTTAGTAGACTTCTATTGATGTAAAGGAATACCCCTTTCCGGCGACAGGAGACTCCAAGATGCTACCCGATTTCATCCCCAATTTAAGCATTGGACCTCTTTGTGGGTTAACCGCTAATGCCGTCCTCGCTATTCTCTGTTTGGTCATCTCGATCATTTATTACCGTTACCGCCCGCTGCGGAGCCTATTTTTCTTCTATGTTTTCATAACCTTTGCCTTCTTAGGATGGTTTTTTTTGGGACTTCAAAGGTCACCGGAATCCGTCCTCTTAGGGTACAGAATCCTTTATGCTGCATTAGCTCTTTTGCCGGCCACCTGGTTCTGGTTCTTCTCAGGACTCTTTAACGAAAGACCGCGCTCGCTCACCTGGGTCATGACTGGAATAGGACTCCTACTCGCTGTTTCGGCCCTTTTGGGAAAAGGACCCTTGTTCTTCGGGCTTCCTCTGGAACCTGACCCCATCACCATCGATTTCTGGAGGCCCCAGTCCAGGCTTCTTAAAGTACTCATTCAATGTTTTTGTCTCGCGGCTTGTATTTTGTACATCTCGCTCATCCTCTCAAGACCGGTACGTTTCAGGGAGCGGAAACAGGTTTTGATTCCTGTCATCATGGGGCTATTTATTTGGTTCTTGGGAGGGCTGAACGATTCGCTGCTCGCCGCAGGGGTAACCTTTCTAATACAGGAGCATGTGCTGTGGTTTGCCTCCGTTTGGCTCTCGATGTTTCTGACCATTGCCATTGCCCTTCATTTTCGTTCCTTGGAACAAGCGATTCGAGAAGCGAAGAACATGTTTGAGCGGTTCGTCCCACCCGCTTATCTTCGCCGTATTGCCAGCAAAGGGTTGGGAACGATACGCCTGGGTGAGGCGGATCAACAGTGGGTAACGATTCTTTGTTGCGACATCAGAGGGTTTACCGCTTTGTCCGAGCGGCTCACCCCGAGTCAATTGGTAGCCTTTGTGAACCGGTTGTACGAGCGGATCACGCGTGTGGTGGATGAGCGGCAGGGAGTGATCGACAAGTTCCTTGGCGATGCCGTCCTGTGTATCTTCGAGGGAGTGGACTCGGCTGAAAGGGCTGTGGCTTGCGGGGTAAATATGCTGGCTGTGGTTGAATCCTTCAACACCGAGGCAGATCGACCCACCGATCAAGCGGTCCAAATCAGCATCGGCCTTCATATGGGGCCGGTCATTCTCGGAACCATCGGCACCCGTGATCGGATGGACTCTACGGTTTTGGGCCTGGCCGTGAACTTAGCCAAACGCCTCGAAGAAGCCACAAGGTCATTGGGCGTGGATATGCTCATCACAGATCAGGTCGCCCATAAGCTTCCAAAGGGACACGGCCACCGATTACGGAAACTGAGCGAGGCTTCTCTGAAGGGCTGTTCGACGCCGGTAGGTATCATCGAAGTTTACGATCAGGACCCGCCAGAGGTGCAACATCTCAAGAAGCGAATCGAACCTTTGATCGGAGAGGGGCTCGAACTTTTCAAGGGTGGCCTTTTTGAGGCCGCTTTGTCAAAGTTCCAGGTGGCCCAAACCATTTATCCACAGGACTTACCCCTTCAGCTTCTCATCGCCTCGATCAGGGGTGTGTTGGATACAGGGGGAATGGGTAAAGGAACTGCCTTGCTTGATTTCAGGTAGAGGGTTATTCCGTTTTGCCATGAACGGCCGAAAACCTAAATGCTTTGCTTGAGGGCAAGGAAGAACGGCGAGAAATGGACCGGACCGAAGGTATTAACGGAATGGAGGGCTTTGGGGTATAATAGAAACTGCATGGAGGTCCTATGCCAATCCTCTTTAGCGTTCTGGGTGTGGCCCTCATCCTTATTGTTTTAGGGGATGCCTTTGAAACGATCGTCCTTCCCCGGCGCGTGACACGGCGGATCAGTCTTGCCCGTCTTTTCTATCAATCGACGTGGCTTTTTTGGTCCACAACGGTTCGTTCGATATTTTCGAGGAGGCGTCAGGAAACCTTTTTAAGCTGGTATGGTCCTCTTTCCTTGCTGTTGTTGTTGATCCTTTGGGCGACAGGACTGGTGATCGGTTTTGCGCTGGTTCACTGGGCATCCGGCTCGATCATCAAAACGCCGGAAGGGACATCCAGCTTTGCTACCTATCTTTATTTGAGTGGGACCACTTTCTTTACTCTCGGGCTGGGAGATGTTGTCCCCATTAAGGCCTTCGGGAGGGGGCTCGTTGCGTTTGAATCGGGAATGGGATTGGGCTTCCTGGCTCTCGTCATCGGTTACGTCCCCGCGCTGAATCAATCTTTCTCACGGCGCGAAGTGAACATTTCGCTCCTGGATGCGCGCGCAGGTTCTCCGCCCACGGCTACGGAGATGCTACGCCGACACTGTCATGACAGAGGGATGGAGGACCTTCGGCAACTTTTTCACGAGTGGGAGCGCTGGTCCGCGGATTTGCTCGAAAGCCATCTCTCCTATCCGGTCCTCGGCTATTTTCGTTCCCACCACGATAATCAATCCTGGCTCGGAGCCCTTACCGCGATTCTGGATGCCAGCGCCTTTGCCGTCGTCAGCTTGGAAGGCCCCTGTGAGCGCCAGGCCCAGCTGACATTTGCAATCACACGCCACACCCTCGTGGACCTCGCGCAAGTCTTTAGCTGTCGTCCCCATAAGCCTAAACACGATCGCCTTACTCCGGATGAGCTGGCTCGTATGCGTGCCATTCTGGAAGAAGCGGGAATGAAACCCCGGGAGGGAAATAGGGTCGATCAAAAACTTTCAGAGCTTCGCCAGATGTACGAACCTTACGTCTATTCCCTTTCCAACTACCTGCACATTGCCATTCCATCCTGGATTCCCAAGGCCGGTCACATGGACAACTGGCAGACGAGTGCATGGGGACGGAGTAAGGGTTTTCAAATAGAGGGTCCGTCGGATACGGCCCAAGATGAACATTTCTGAAGGAATTTAGGAATTCCGAATCGGAGGATTCAATTTCACCGTCCAAAAGGTGACGAACCGTTTAAGTGATGGTTGCCGGTCTCGTTTTGGAATACGATTGAATTATTCTTTATTGGGCCCACTCTTAGCCGTAGATCTTTTTGAGTAGCCAGGCCATGTTCTGACCCAGAGTCTTCATCGTCTGAATGCCTTCCGCATCGTTTTTCACCTCTCCGGGGTTTCGACCGATCCCCATGTTCCAGTAACTGGAACCCGGGATCAACATCTGGTTGATCAGGAAAAAATAATTCATCGAGCTGAGGACGTGTGTAGCGCCCGCACGACGGACAGCAATCACGGCTGCCCCCACCTTTCGTTTGAACAGGTCTCCGTTGGATCGGGATACGATCGTGCACCGTTCGATGAGGGCCTTCATATTAGCCGTCATGTCCGAGATATAAGTGGGAGAGCCTAGAAGGATCCCTTCGGCTTGTTGCATCTTAGCGATATATTCGTTGACCCGATCTTTCACTACCGCGCATTTCTTATCCCTATTTTCCGAGCATTTGTAACAGGCGATACAGCCGGATAGAGTTTCTCCGGCCAATTGAATCAGCTCTGTCTCGATCCCATCCTTTTTCAGTTCATCGAGCACCAGATTCAAAAGGATGGCGGTGTTGCCATCTTTCCGGGAACTTCCATTGAATGCCACCACCTTCGTCATTTTACCCTCCTTTTCTTTAGACCTTCTATTGGGCAAAAAAGCTCGTTCTTTTTGGGAATCTGCCTCAAATTAATCCAGAATGACTGCGAACGATCCCCCCATGAAAGTTGACCCGTTCGACCGCATTAAAGCTTGCCATAAGTGCGAAATAAAGAAAAACGGCTCACCGTCAACCCGGAGGAGGTCCCGGCCTTTGCGCCGGGGAGTCAACGGGTCAGACCTGATCTAATAAGAATGCAATAAGAGGTTGAATTTATTATAAACGAAAAGAGATGAAGTTTAAAGGGCAAGTGAGGGGGATAGTAGGACCTATCGGGAGCGCCGAGAATTCTGAGTTTTTGTGACAAAATTTGTCATTTCCCCTTTTATTAAGAATATCGTTATATTAAAAAATGTGGGGATAATAGCAAGTTGCGATAGTTTCCTCTACTTGGCACTAAATATGCACAATTTGACACCTGAATGGAAAACAATTATTTTCTCACAGACGATTATAAGGATTTTTTCGCCTCCCTCGCAAACCAAGAGGAGGACCAGGGGTCCACATTCAATCAAGAAAGGCCTTCCAATGGCCAGAATGGTTTTTCCCTCTCCAATTATTATGTTGAACTGTTCAATCGAGTTAAAGCCAGTCTCGCCGCCATGCAAGCCTATGCATTTCTATCGCTGGATAATTCCAAGGATAAGGAATTAGCCGAGCATTTTTACAAAATTGTTAACGCAGATATCGAGAAGACGAATTCGTTGCTAGACTGCTTTAACGATTATATCAATTTCAGTACCCCCATGATCAAAAAGAACACTGTGAACACCCTCATTGAAGAAGTGATCAAAAAGCATGTGAGTCAATTTGAAGAGAAAAAAGTTAAAATCATAAAAAAGCAGTTTGAAAAGGACCTCCCAGAAACGATTCTTCCCGATGAACCGTTGAAATATATTTTTAACTCCGTCATCGAATGTGTCCTCCTTTCTATTCCTCTCAATGGGAACATTGGATTTTTGACAAGATTATTCGATATAGAAGCATTAACGAGTGAAGAAAAAAAACAGTTACAAAAAGACGGAAAATACCTGGAAATTCTCGTTGTCTCTACGTGTTATGAGAAGTCGAGCGAACAGATTGAGTTTGTCCCTGTGATTCCAGCCCATCCTAAACAAGATGAGGCGACTGAATTAATATTAAAGTTGGCCAAAGAGATTGTGAAGAAGAACAGAGGGATGCTGAGGCAAAAAGTCTATGAGGATAAAAAGATGACCTTTTTTTCTCTGATATTGCCCGTTGAGAAAAGAAATGTCGTTCGGTATCCTTCCTCAGAAGAGCGCCTTCTTAAAACGATGGGGATTGAGAAATAAGCGGCGGAAGAGTCCATCCTTACTTTTAAACTGAACGCTGGTGTGGAGGGTCCCATGGAAAATCCCAATGAGTTTAAAGAGAGAAGAAAGTACCCCCGGTCACTCGTGGACCTGCCTGTTGAATATCGGATAAAGGATCTCCCCCATGCCCATGGAGGGCTTGTGGTCAATGCGAGCGAGGGAGGGCTGCTCATTCATTCTGTCAAGGACATGCCCCTGGGCCTGAAATTAAACATCGCCGTCATGTTCCTTGCAGGATACGAATTAGCTAACTTTGAAGTCACGGCCGAAATCATCTGGAAAGATCTTCATTTGTATAACCGTTCTGAGGGATATCAATACGGGCTAAGAATAACTCAGATCTTAGAGGAGGATCACTGGAAGCTGAAACAGCTCCTCAACAGCCAATTTAAACGAGGAGAGAACTTCGATCAACCTCCATCCCAATTCCGCACCTCTCCGCCTGAATGAGGCCACTTACCTATTCTAAGCAAGATTGAAAGGACCCTGGCTTTGTTCGAGAGGGGACACGTCAACCCTTCGGCTCTCCTCATTCCCTAACTCTTCCCTTCCATCACCGTAGCCATGTGTCGCACCATCTGTCGATATACATCGAGAAAGATTTCGGGAGAGAGGAAGTAGTCAGGGTTTTCTTGATAGAAGGAAGAAGTAAGTTCTTGGGCCGCGGCATCAATATCTCGAGTGGAGCAGTAGACCTCCTCCATCCGGGCACGGTTCTTCTTCGCCATCTTGATCGACTTCGAGATGAATTCCCTGGCCTCCGTCCCGTGACATACCCGTAGTGGTCAGCGCAGTAGTAATCCACTTCAAGATCCTTTAGCCTCTCAAGGCTTTGCTGATACTGGGTGTAATTGGAGTTTCCTGAGCTGACGATCGTTTTGTCGAATGGAATGCCGCCCCCGTCTGTGGGAAATAAAGCCTTTAACTCGGGGACATAAGCCGCGATACAACATGAAGAATGGCCCGGGATCTCCAGGATAGAGACCTCCAAGCCTCCTAAGTCAATTCGGTCTCCTTCGCGGATGGTTGTGCCGGAAACATCCTTTCTCCATTCCAAGTCGTAGGCTGAATAGACATCCCCTTTCCCCATCCTCCGTGCGACATTTCTCCCGAATTCATTGATCGTGAGGATGGCCTTGTCCATCTGCAGGACTTCCCAACCTCTCTGCGAGGCATAGACTTCGATCTTTGGATGACGGCGTTTGATGAAGGGGACGATGCCCACGTGGTCAAAGTGGGAGTGCAGGATTAAGAGTTTCTTAATCCGCTTCTCATCAATGCCAAATTCGTTGAATTGCTGGAGTATGTCTGAAACAATGTAGCTCATGCCTCCGCTGACAATCATGGAGCTATCGTCACCTTCGAGAAGATAGACCCCGGATTCCTCTCGACCCAAACACCAAATCCCCTCACGTACTTTCCCTGGTTTTCGAATTCTCATCCCATACCTTCCTCAAGATTTATTCTCTTGTCTTCTCTTGCATGACCGATTACCCGTTTGAGGCTTCAAGAAGAGGGCTTTGGCTAAAAGGAGGAGAGAGGAAGCAGAGCAGATCCAGGCAAAAATATCTCCCCAGAGGGTATAGAAAGTTTTGTGACTCGATAGTCGGATCGTTCCGCTCATCGCCTCTTCTGTAAAGATCCGTCCTTCTTTTAAAATCTTTCCTCTTGGATCGATGAATCCGGTGATTCCGGTATTGGCCGCCCTGGCAACAAAGACTCGATTTTCAACGGCCCTGAATGCAGCCATGGAGAAATGCTGATAAGGAGCAGAGGTTCTCCCAAACCAGGCATCGTTCGTGATGGTGACCAGAAAGTTTGCCCCCCCTTTGACGAACCTCCGGCAGAGATCCGGAAAAATGATTTCAAAACAGATGAGAACGCCGAATTTGCTTTGAGGCAGTGCAAAATTGAAGATTTCTTTTCCGGATTTGAAGTCTCCAATGCCTTCCCCCAAAGATCCGATGAAGAAAAGAAGATCTTGCATGGGGATATACTCACCGAAAGGGACGAGGTGGATCTTGTCGTACTTTCCTACCAATTCTCCTGAAGGAGAGACCAGGTAAGCACTGTTGTAATGGTTTACTTTCCCTTTCTGGATTTTATAAGAAGGGGTCCCGAAGAGGAGAAAGGCATTTGTCTTCTTCGGGATATCCAGGATCAGAGGTTGGTATTCCTTGGCGTCCTGAAAAAAGAAAGGGGTGGCTGTTTCAGGCCAGATAATAAGATCCGGGTTTCCCTCTGCCACCTTGAAAGAAAGCTTCTCATAGATCTTTAAGGTCTCTTTCTGAAAGGATTCATCCCATTTGACGGATTGATCGATGTTTCCCTGGACCAATCCAATCTTCAGCGGGGGATTTTGGATCATTTGTCGGCCGACAGCCCCCATCTTTAAATATCCGTAGATCAGAGAACCCAGAAGAATGATGACAGCGATGATGACTTCTTTGAAGGGAAACGTTCTTTTTACCCATTGATGGACCACCCCAAAGAGTGTGGCATTAACCAAAAGGATGATAAAGGAGGGACCATAAGGCCCTGTGATATCTGCCATCTGGATAAAAGGAAGGTTGAGATATTGAGAGTAACCTAAGTTCGCCCAGGGGAACCCCGTCAGGAGGAAAGAGCGGAGATATTCTAAGGCCACCCAGAGGACAGGGGTGAAAAGAATTGTTTGAAGTCCTGAGCGAATCTGGATGCATCGGGTCAAAAATGCAAAGGTACCGATGAAGAGGCTCAGGTAGACTACCAAAAGCAAAAGAATTAAGCCACTCGGGATCAGCGGGACATTCCCATACGTGTGGACCGCCACAATGATCCAATAAAGGATTCCAAGAAAGGAGATGAGGCCGGTTAAGAACCCGAGTATAAAACTATGATATAATCCTTTCCCCTGTAAGGAATAGAAAAGGGGAACCAAGGCAAACCAGGCTAAGATTTCAACATCAAAACTAGGGAAGGAGAGGATGAGGAGAATTCCTGAAAAGAGGCTCAGAAAAATATCCCTTTTTTTCATGATTTTCATCTTAAGCAATCAGAAGGCAATTTTCAAGAAGGATTTAAATTTCTGAAGGGATTTGTTAGAATGAAACTCGGTGAGAATTTTATTGGTCGAAGACGACAAAGGCATCGTTCGATTCGTCAGGAAAGGACTGTCAGAAAATTCATTCTCCGTGGATGTGGCATCCAACGGGGAAGAAGGACTGGAGTGGGCTCTCCATAAGGGTTATCACCTGATCGTCCTCGATATCATGCTTCCGAAAATGGACGGGAGAGAGGTATTAAGAAGACTCAGAGAAAAGGAGATTCAAATCCCGGTTATCTTCTTGACCGCCAAGGATTCGGAGAGTGACATTGTTAAGGGTTTAAATTTAGGGGCGGATGATTATTTAACCAAGCCCTTCTCTTTCAATGAATTGCTGGCCAGAATACAGGCCATCCTCAGAAGGGGCAAGGCAGTTCCCTTCGCTTCAAGATTACAAGTGACCAACCTCATCTTAGAACCCGATGGACATCGGGTTTTCCGGGAAAAGAACAAGATCGAACTTACCCCGAAGGAGTATGCCCTTCTTGAATTCTTCATGAGACACCCCGGGCAGATCATCACGCGGACGATGATCTCTGAGAAGGTCTTTGACTACCATTTCGACACAGCAACCAATGTCATCGATGTTCACGTATCCCACCTGAGGAATAAAATTGATAAGGATTTTGAACCCAAACTTCTCCATACCGTGAAAGGGGTTGGATATGTCCTTGAAGATAAGGGGTAATCTTTTTCGACGAACCGATGTGAAGATGACCCTTTGGTATGTATTGACCTTCTTGACCTCTGCGCTGATGATCTGTACATTCTTTTACTTCAGGCTGGGGCATCAACTCCTCAAGGAGATCGACCAATTTCTTCTTGACGAGACGAAAGAAATGGAGAAGGTTTTATCCCGGGAACCCAAAGAGACATATTATCTGATGCGATTTGAAGACGAAGTGATGATGAGAAAGTTTTATCCCTTCTTTTTTCAAATTTTGGATAAAGAGGGGAGGCCGCTCTACATTTCGAAAGACTTTCAAGAAATAGGATATGAATCCAAAGACCGGGTATTGGCCAATGCCAGAACTGGGAAAGAAACCCGGGAGGAAATTCAGTCCCCGAAGAGGAGGAGATCCTATCGGATCATCAGCACCCCCGTTTATAAAAATGGGGAACTCGCTGAAATTATTCAACTGGGGACCCATCTTCGTTTTGTGAGAAAGAACTTACTTCATTTCAGGAATAATATTTTGATAGCCCTTCCGATCATATTGGTATTAGGAACAATGGGGGGATGGATACTCGCCAGAAGGTCCCTTTCTCCAATCGGTTACATTGCCTCGAAGACCCGAAGCGTTTCCTCTCAAAACCTTAGCGAGCGATTGACTCCGAGGGGAGCAGGGGATGAAATGGATGATCTCATCGGAACCATCAATGGAATGATTGCAAGGTTGGAGAGTTCCTTTAAGCGAATGGCCGAATTCACGGCGGATGCCTCCCATGAACTGAAGACTCCCCTCTGTGCACTCAGGGGTGAGGCAGAGCTTCTCCTCTCAAAGCAAAGGACGACTGAGGAGTATGAGGAGGGATTGGCCCACTTTATCGAACGATTTGACCATTTGAATCGGATGATCAATGATCTCATCCTCCTTTCGAGATCGGATTCTTCCGAGGTCGAATTGAACATGGTTCCTCTCCGGCTGGATCTCTTGATCCAAGACATCGGGAATCTCTTCCAGATTCTTGCGGAACAGAGAAATATTGTTTTAAGGATTGATCCCTGCCAAGAAACGGTAGTGATGGGTGATAAGATGCGTCTTCAGCAACTCCTCACCAATCTGATAGACAATGCCGTAAAATTTACCCCGGAAGGAGGTTCCATCCGTATTCGTGTAGAAAAGGATAGGGATTATGTCAACGTAAAAGTGGCGGATACGGGAATAGGCATCCCCAAAGAAGAGCAAGAGAATATCTTCAAGCGCTTCTACCGAGTGGATAAGTCAAGGTCCAAGGAGACCGGTGGGGTGGGGTTAGGTTTGAGTATTGTTGAGTGGATTGCGCATGCCCACCATGGAAGAATCGAAGTCGATAGCGAATTCCAGAAGGGTTCAACCTTCACGGTCTACTTCCCTATTCAGAAAGCCTAAGTTTTAATGTTTAGCATTAACAGATCTTAACCTTCCTTTAATCTCCCTTTAATCTCCTCCGTTATAAAATCGGTTAATTGCGGGACTCAATCTATATTTAAATCGAGATCATTTACCGGGGAGGGTATTGGCGATGTCAATTACACGGATGGTTTACCGTTTCAGAGGCGTTCTCATAATCCCACCATTTATTTTTGCCCTATTTTGCCTTTCTTCTGAAACCGAAATGGAATGCCTAATCTGGCCATTGGGGGTATCATTATTCTTTTTAGGCCTTTTACTTCGGATGTGGGCCCAACAGCATGTGCACTATCGTCTAAAGGTTAGAAAATACTTGACTATCACTGGGCCTTACTCTTTGATGAGAAATCCTATCTATGTCGGAAACTTACTCATTTGCCTGGGTTTGATTATTAGTTCGGAACTCTTGTGGTTTGCTCCAATTGCATTTTTTTATTGTTTTGGCATATACTCACTTGTGGTTCGATATGAAGAAGCACATCTTTTAGAAAAATATGGGGAGGATTATCGAAAATACCTGTTAAAGGTTCCCAGATGGTTCCCTAACACTATTCGCTTCGAGAACTTGGGGATAAAGAACGAATATTTCCGGGCGACGATCATTGCTGAGATTCATTGTGTTCTTGCATTATTGCCCTATCTCGTTAAAGAGGTGATTTGGGATATTCTCTAAGAGAAATTCTATAATATCATAGAACAGAAAGTACCCGTGTTGAGAAATTTTAATAGATGAAAACCTCCAGTCTGGCCAAAAACACTGATTCCAAGGAGGAGAAAAATGTGACTGAGATTGAAAGGGGGAGTCGAACGAAGCATAAAATCTTGTTCCTCTTCATCATACCCCTCTTTCTCTATATCTTCCTCTTGCCTGTGATGCCCTTAATGGAGCCAGATGAGGCCCGTTATAGCGATATCGCAAGCCTCATGAACCGTACAGGAGATTACATCACTCCCCGTTTGAATCATGTGGTTTACTTAGAAAAGCCTCCTCTGTGCTACTGGGCGACAGCACTGTCATTTAAGATATTCGGGGAAAATGAATTCTCATCAAGGTTATTTGTTGCTCTTTGTGCGTGGGGATGTATCCTCCTCGTTTACCGTATGGGGACCTTTTTCCATGATGAGAAGACCGGGCTCTATTCGGCTGGGGTGTTGAGTACGTTTCTATACCATTCTCTCCTCGGGAAAATAAATATACTTGATATCCCACTCACTTTCTTCGTATGTCTTGCCACCTGGGCGGGATATCGTTACTTTGCTGGAGAGGGCCAGAGGAAAGGCTGGCTTTATCTTCTCTATGTGAGCAGTGCCCTTGCCTTTTTAACGAAAGGATTGATTGGAATCGCCTTCCCCTTTGCCATCATGATCTTATGGCTTTCCATATCCAAGAGATGGGGTGACATTTTAAGGCTTTTTTCGCCGGTTGGGGTAATACTCTTTCTCCTTATTTCATGTCCATGGATCATTCTGGTTCAAAAGGCCAATGAGGATTTCTTGTGGTTTTTCTTCATCAGGGAGCATTTTCTGAGATACACCACGACCCTTCATGGTCGAAATCATACCGTCTTAATTTATATCCCCATTGTCCTATTGGGAACCCTCCCATGGTCTGCTTTTTTATTAAAAGCCCTAAAGGAAGATGCAGGAAAAAGAGTGCCACCCTTCAAGGCCGCAGAGAGACAGTTCCTGTTGATATGGATCTTCTTCATCCTTATTTTTTTCTCCATTTCTTCATCTAAGCTGATCCCTTACATCGCCCCCATCTTTTTACCCATTGCCATTCTTATGGGTCATCTTTTTAGATCGTATGAAGATCAGACGATCACCTTGGAAAAAGGCCGAGGCAGAAGGTTTCTTTACAATCTGCCGATTATTTTACAGTCTTTGATGTTCATCACTTTAATCTTTTTGCTCCTCTTCACAAAGAATGTGAAACTGAGTAAATATGTGGAAAACTCCCATATCGAAAAATGGGGGTGGTTGCTGAGTTTGCCTATCTTATTTCAAGTGATGATGAATTTTCTGCCCTCGATCGTTCAAAAGAGATGGAGAGGAGGTTGGTTTATGACGATCGCCGTCCTTGCTACCCTTTTTTTGATATCCATCCATTTCCCTCTTACCTATCTCCTCACTCCCTACCGATCTGCCTACCCTGTTTCGAAAGCCATCCATGCCTTGCTTCCTCCCGATCAGGAACTGTACCAATATGGGGTTTCTCTTTATGGAATTGATTTCTATAATAAAATCAGGACTCCCCTGGTTGATCGCTATGGAGAACTAAAATCTGGTATGAATCAACTGCCTGCTGATGAGAGATCCCATTATTTTTTATCCCAGGAAGAATTCATCAAACGTTGCGGAGAAAAGGGTGGCCTTTACTGCGTCACGCGAGATAAAGAAGATGTGGAAGAATTGAAGAAAAGGGTTTCCGTCCTTGAAGTCCTCTGGGACAACGGAATACTTTATCTTTTGCGATTGAAATGTTAACCCTGTATCGAGACGGGGAGGGCGTCTTCTAGGAGATTAGGAAAGAGTTTTTGCCTATGAGTCATGTGCCTTTGAGTCATGATTGAGTAACACATGGAGGGACAATAATGCCTGTAATAAGATCTGAGATATTCCCCGGGAAAGAGCATCGAAAGCTGAGCCAATTATTCCAACAGCCCGGGGTTCAAATCTTCATTCTCCTGATTTTCTGCTTCTTTCTCTTCATACTGGGAGTGGGTCGCTGGGACCTCTGGAATCCGGATGAACCTCGCTACGCGCAAGTCGCCAAAGAGATGGTGGGTACGGGGGATTGGATTCTCATGCACGTGAATGGAAATACCTATGTGGATAAGCCTCCTCTCTTTTTCTGGCTGATTGCTCTTTCATCCTTTCTATGGCAAGGGTTCACCTCTTTTTCGGCGAGGTTTCCTTCGGGTCTTTTTAGCACCCTCACGGTGCTTCTCACTTTCTTTCTGGGAAAAAAGCTCTATGGCTCACGAACCGGATTCCTCTCGGCATTGATCCTGGCTACCAGTTTTGAATTCGCCTATCTTTCCACGCGGGCCAATATCGATGCCACCCTTACTTTTTTTACAACAGCTTCAATCTTTTTCTTCTTGTACTGGTACCAGCATAGCAAGGGTGAAGGGGATGAGGAGAAGGGTAAAAGGAGTCTATCCATCTATGGATTTTATATCGGCATGGCCTTCGCAACTCTGGCAAAGGGGCCGGTGGGTTTCATCCTTCCCCTCATGGTGAGTTTAGTCTATCTCTTGGTTCAAAAGGATTGGAAGGCCATGAAGAGAATGAGGCTTTTGACGGGGATGGCCCTATGTTTTGTGGTTGTCCTATCCTGGTATCTTCCCGCCGTACTGAAAGGGGGACAAGACTTCATCAACGAGACACTGCTTCATAATACCATCGACCGCTTTGCAAAAGGGTCAAGCCATATCCGGCCCTTCTACTATTATTTCACCAATTTTCCTGTTGACTTTCTGCCCTGGTTCCTCTTTCTTCCGGGAGCCATCGTTTATGGTTTTTCGGAAAGAAAAGAGGGGATCTCAAGAGGTTTTCTCTTTCTTCTCATCTGGTTTGTTGTGATCTTCCTTTTCTTCAGCGTTTCAAGAGGGAAAAGGGCCATTTATCTTCTCCCGTTATACCCTGCGGCATCGTTGATGGTAGGGAGGTTCTGGGATGACTATCTCTCAGGTTCCGGCCGGTTTTCAGTCCGAGAGATCTGGATCACCCTTCCGGTCTATCTCTTTATAATCCTCTTTTTTTTGATGGGAATCTTCCTTTACGTTGTCCCTGCCGTAGCCAATTTCTCAGTAGGACCCCTCTACTCCAAAGATTCTGAAGAGTGATCGTTAAAGGAGCAGGATCAGGAGCAAAATACCTTTCCTATGTTCCCACGGTGGAGTGTTATTCCCTTCATCATCCTTCTCGTGGGTTCGGGCATTCTTCTATCTTTTGCCCATGGCCTGAGATATAAATCCACTTGTCTTTATCCTGATTGTAGCTACGGTGGCCATTGCTTTCTTTTATACGACCCGTGTGATCTTTCCGCTGGTCAACCCCTACAAATCTGCCCGCTTCATTTCACAGGAGATCGTGCAGACGATGAAGACCGGTGGAAAACTGGTTATATACGGAGACTCCGGATCTGCTGTAACCTCTCAATTTAATTTCTATTCAGGGATCGTCCCCATTTTAGAAATTGAAAATGAGAAAGAGATCATCGATCTTTTCCGTTCAAAAGAGAAAGTGTTCTGCCTTGTTGAATATGATGATTATGAGAGACTGATCAGGAAATACGCTGATCTTTCTCTCAACCTGATAACACGGAGAGGCGTAGGAAGTAGAGATATGGTATTTGTGTCTAACCAGTGACATTCCAGATTAAACTGGATTCTCTTCATATGAAGGAAATGGGAAAAATGAGAATTTAATCCTAGAAAGGAAAAGATAGTTTATGCTGAAGCTATAAAATATGGTTGCAGTCATTTTTCGAAGATTCTGGGAAGAAGTCCTCCAGGGCATGGTTGGTCCTTCTCATTTTCACTTTGGTCTTACTCATCCTTTCCGTTTGGGGCCTTGAGCTTTCAGGCCGTGATTCGCCGAGGGTGGCTGGAATTGCCCGAGAGATGGCAGTTACGTCGAACTACTTGATTCCTCGGCTCAATGGGGAGAACTTTCTCGAATATCCCCCATTGGGATACTGGCCTGTAGCCCTCAGCCTCTCCATGAGTAAAAACCCCCCGGACTTTCTTGCTTTTCTTCCCATAGTACTCTTAGGAACGGGAACAGTCCTCATCACGTATCTTATTGGGAAAAAACTGGCCGGAGAGCGAATCGGGCTGATGGCGGGATTCATCCTGTCGACGATGTCGGCTTTTATCGCCTACCACCGGCAATGCAGGGTAGATCCAGCGCTTCTCTTCTTTATAGCACTTAGTTTGTACGGCTTTGCGGCCGGTTACCTGGCATCAAGGGAAAGGTTCCTCTTTATTGCACTCTTCTACCTGGGAATGGCCGGGGCTTTCCTTTCTAAAGGGATCATCGGGGTGGCTATCCCTGCTGCCACCGTTGCAGTATTCTTAATCATCAAAAAGGATCTCACGGCGATCGAGAAAACTCCTTTTGAGACCCTGAATTTCTCTTCTTCCTTCTACCGATCTTTCTCTGGGTTGGCAGCGTTTGGTGGCTTGAAGGACCTGATATTTTTAAGGAGATGATTCGACAAAGTCTCTGGCGTTTTCTTTCTCCTTCGGCTGATCATGCACAGCCCTTCTACTATTATTTCACTCACAGCCTTCCTGGCTCCTATGCCTTGGACGATTCTGTTATCTTGTTTTAATGTGGTACCGATGGAGACCTGCCCCTTCGAGAGAACCACTCCCCCATGGCTCTCTTCTCATGGTTTGCCCTTGTTTGGCTCCTGACGGGCCTCATTGGACTCTCTTTCGCCTCTGCAAAGCGGCCCCTTTACCTTGGGCCGCTCTATCCTTCCTTTGCACTCCTGGCAGCCCTGGGATGGGACCGACTTCGAGAGACATTCCCAAAAGTGAAAAGCTGAGAGCTTTACGGTCTGATCGTCATATTCTTGATATACGTTGGAGTTTACCTCTTGGTCATTACTCCCTCAGAGAAGAAAGAGAGTCTTCGACCTTTATACAAGGCAGTTTCAAGCCAACGGACAAATGGCTCGATCTATTTAGTCAACCCTTCCGAGGCCACCCGAGGAGCATCATTCTTTTATCTCGGGAGAAAGATACCCGTCCTCAATGATCAGGATGTTTTATCGGGACGGTTTGACGACCGGCCAGGAACAATCTTGCTGATTGATTCCTATACCAGCGACAACCGGCTTTTTCCAACTCTCCAATCGAAAGGATACCGCCTCCTATTGCAAAAGAAGTATGGAAAAACGGCTGGGGTTTATGCTTATTCGAATGGCCCCTGAACTAAAAAGATGGTTTTAAAATTACTTTCCCTCAAACGCGGATCATTTGTATTCCAGCAAATCTATGTTATCATGGGTTGAAAAAAAGGCTTTCCTATTCTTCCTGTTTGATGGAGATGCTTAAACGATTTGTGAGTACAAAATCCTCTTTCTATCTTCTTTTGGGAATCTCTGCCTTCATCTTATTTGCAAATTTAGGTTTACCTCCACTGTGGGGTTCAGAAGGACGCTGGGCCGTCATCGCTCGATCTATGTTACGATCTGGTGATCTTCTTTCCCCGGTGCTGGGCGTTCGTTCCTACTGGGACAAACCTCTACTATCCTACTGGCAGGTCTTGCCATTATCGTATATCAACGGAGACGTTAGCGAGTTCACGGCTAGATTCCCATCCGTTGTCTGGTCTGTGGTCATGCTTATTCTTACCTATCGTTTGGCCAAAAGATGGTTCGGCGAACAAACGGCTCTCCTGTCTGTCGGAATCCTGGCCACCTCCTTTGATTTTGTATTTTATGGGCGCGATGCTCAGGTGGAAATGACCAATGCTGCAATGATGCTGCTCTGTTTATGGTATTTTCTTAAGCACAAATCCGACCATACGCATACATGGGTCTATGTATTAAGTATCCTGATGGCTCTTGGCTCCAATATGAAAGGGCTTATCCTCTATGCCGTGCCCATTTTCGGTATCGTGCTTCTGTCTGTTATAAAAAGGGAGTGGTCATGGATACCGCCTTTAAGAATCTTGATTACGGCCGGTTTGCTTTCCCTCGCTGTTTTCCTTGCTTTGCCGGCAGCAGCCAGTATTCATTCTGCCACATGGGAGCCTCTGCATCTGGTTTGGCGCGAGAATGTTTTGAGGTTCTTCGGGCGATACGACCATAAAGATCCCTTCTATACATACTTTGTCAAGATATTTTACTTAGCTGCACCCTGGTCACTCCTATTGCCAGTTGCCATTATACACTGTTTGCAGGGGGTTCGCCGTCGTGTCTCTCAAATCCCGGAGGCCCTGATTCTGTTCGGCGCCATCTTCCTCTTCTTTACCCTCTCGGGGTCAAGGCGTTCTTATTATTTGCTTCCTATCCTGCCCTTTGTCGCCATTTTGGTGGCGAGTGTACTCAGAGAATTTGCGGTTGGCACGCTGGGCCGGGCGTACTCAAGGCGTGGTGAGGGTGGTCGGGGTTTTGTTGGGGCTCGTCCTGATCGCTTCCCTTGGAGTTTCCTTTGTGCTCCCGCAGTTTTTTCCTGTAAGGACAGACACCCTTTGGTATGCGTCCGTGTTGCTGGCACTGCTGGGTGCCACCATGATTGTAAGCACGATGAAGAAATACGTTTGGGGGATGGTTGGATCTGTGTTTGCGGTCTGGCTCATTTATGTGATCGTTGTAATCCCTCTGATCGCAGAGGGACCAAATCTAAGAACAAAGGCCGCTGAAGTTAGCGCCTTGGGGAGGCCATATGGTTTTCTAAATATTTCTGATGCAAAGCTGAGATTTTATTTAGATGAACCAAGCCAGATTTTTGACGATGAAACCCATGCGTTCGATTGGGCCATTCGGACAAGTGGGGTGTTAATTACATCCGGTGATGTTTCGAATCAGTCATGGGAGTGTCTCGTGAAAGGCAAGAAATGGCAGGCCGTGATCCCTCGCATAAAATCTCCTTGAAATGACTCACACACCTTCAGATGATAAAGGAGTTCCTTTCCCGGGAGGGCGTATCCCATCGTCTCCTTTTCCATGAAGCGAGGTGATTCCGATATCCGTTCCCCATGCCTGAAGTCTTCTTTGCTTTTGGAGAGAGGAGAGATTTGATAATGGAAAGATCGTTTTTCAGAGTATCCATGAGGGTTCATTCTTGAAATTAAGAAATCTTAATCTTCGTTTAATCTTGAATTAATCGCTGTCTTATAATATAAAAAGATAACATGGTAAAGTATATTCCTCTGATCCTGGTCGGCGTATTGTTAAATGCTATCGCCCAGATACTTCTGAAGAAGGGTATGCTCAGTATCGGGCATTTCGAATTCCATTTTGAAAACTTCTTTCCCATCATCAAGAAAGTCACGAATAATTTGTACATTTTGTCAGGTCTGACTTCCTATGTAATCAGTGTCGCTGTCTGGTTGTTGGTGCTCGCTCGTGTGGAGGTCAGCTATGCTTATCCCTTTTTAAGTGTGGGCTACGTCGTGGTTACAGTGATGGGTTACCTCATCTTTCAAGAAAACCTATCTTGGATGCGGGTCATTGGAATTGCAGTCATCATTGTTGGAGTGCTTCTGCTGTCTCGGAGCTAAGGGGGTGGCATTTATGGAACCTTCCATGATCTCGGTCGTGATTCCTATCTTCAATGAAGAAAAGAACCTGGCTGAACTTATCCGGCGCTGTCTTGAGGCCTGCCACAGCCTGGGTCTTCCTTTTGAGCTCATCCTTGTCGACGACGGGAGCCGTGACGGTTCGGTGCAACTGATCAGTGAAGCGGCAGAGCATTATGGGGACGAAGTTGTCGGCGTTTTCCTTAACCGCAACTACGGCCAACATGGCGCCATCCTGGCGGGCTTTTCCTGTTCCAGAGGGGACATTGTGATCACCCTCGATGGGGACTTGCAAAATCCCCCAGAGGCGATTCCCCTTCTGGTAGAGAAAGCTCGGGAAGGCTACGACGTCGTGGGCACGGTCCGTGTCAACCGGAAAGATACGGGGTTCAGGAAGCTGAGCTCCTGGATCATCAACAAGCTCGTTCAAAGGACAACAGGGGTTATGATGCATGACTATGGCTGCATGCTCCGTGCCTATCATAAGGATATCGTGAAAGCCATGTTGAACAGTCGTGGACACAGTACTTTTATTCCGGTTCTTGCCAATAGCTTCGCCCGAAGGACGGCAGAGATTGAGGTCTTCCATCGAGAGCGGTCGGATGGGGAATCAAAATATACGTTGTGGAAGTTAATTAACCTCCAGTTTGATCTGTTCACGAGCACGACGACGTTTCCTTTGCGCTTGCTCAATGTGATTGGGGTGATCTTGTCCGTCTTTGGTTTTAGTTTTGGGATTTTTATTCTGATCCTGCGGTGGATGCATGGTCCCGAATGGGCCGCAAGCGGAGTCTTTACCCTTTTTGCCTTGCTCTTCATTTTTATCGGGGCCCAGTTCTTAGGGATGGGGCTGCTCGGTGAGTACGTTGGCCGGATTTACTATGATGTGAGGGAGCGTCCTCGCTATGTCATCTCGCACATCACCGGCAAGAGCCGCTTAACTCATAAGGAACTCCAGAAGGATTGTGTAGCGGGTGTTAATTGATGAGAGCTGTCGTACTGGCCTACGGTAACATCGGGTGCATGGGCATCAAAGCGCTTCTGAAACATGGCTTCGAGATTGTCTCAGTGTTTACGCATCGAGATAATCCGCAAGAAACGATCTGGTTCGATTCAGTGGCCGAGCTTGCTTCTGAACACCGTATACCGGTTTTCGCGCCGACGGACATCAATCATTCCCGTTGGGTAGAAAAGATTAAGGAGTTGAGCCCCGACATCCTTTTTTCATTCTATTACCGCCAACTCATTCAGCGCGAAATTCTTGACGTTCCAAAAGCCGGATGCCTCAACCTTCATGGCTCACTTCTCCCCAAATATCGTGGCCGGGTTCCGATCAATTGGGTACTGGTGAACGGAGAAAAGGAAACAGGAGTGACGCTCCATTACATGACTCCTCGCCCGGATGATGGGGATATCGTGGCCCAGAAAAAGATCTCGATCAGCGATGACGATACGGGCCTCACATTACACTGGAAAGTAGCCCAGGCAGCGGAAAAGTTACTCGATGAGGTTCTCCCGCAAATTCAGAATGGAAACGCGCCGCGAATTCCTCAGGATCATGGGAAGGCCACTTACTTCGGGGGCCGCCGACCCGCGGACGGTGAAATCGAATGGGTGAAAACAGCCCGGGAAATAAGAAACCTTATTCGGGCGGTCACGAAGCCATTTCCCGGCGCCTTTAGCTTCATTGGTGAAAGGAAATGTTTTTTTTGGGAGGCACGAGAGATCGGTCTCGAAGCGGGGAAGTATTTGCCAGGAACGGTGATTTCGGCCAAGCCCCTGACCATTGCGACAGGGCAGAATGCCATTGTGGTCAGCTACGGTCAGGCCGAGGGCAGTATTTACATGACAGGGGAGCAACTGGCGACGGAGTTGGCCCTCGTGCCAAAAATGAAATTTGGAGCCTCGAATCATAAGCGCATGCAGGAGAAAAGGAAGAAAGAGATCTTGATCCTTGGTGTGAATGGCTTCATTGGCAGTGCGTTGAGCGAGAGGCTGCTGGAGAGTGCTAAATATGAGGTCCATGGCATGGACCTCTACTCGAACTACTGCAAGCATCTGTTGGGTAAGCCAGGCTTCTATTTTTCAGAAGGGGATATCTCGATTCATCGCGAATGGATCGAGTACCATATTCGAAAATGCGATATCGTCATCCCCCTCGTCGCCATTGCCACCCCCATTGAATATGTCCGAAATCCTCTCAAAGTGTTCGAGCTGGATTTTGAGGAAAACCTGAGGCTGGTCCGCTACTGTGTTAAATACGGAAAGCGTGTGATCTTTCCCTCCACCTCAGAAGTATACGGGATGTGTGATGAAAAGGAATTTGACGAAGATCACTCCAAACTCGTGCTCGGCCCCATTCGGATGCAGCGGTGGATCTACTCCTGCAGCAAACAACTTCTCGACAGGGTGATCTGGGCCTATGGTCAAAAAGGAGAACTGAAATTCACGCTGTTTCGGCCATTCAATTGGATCGGCCCCCGGTTGGACAGTCTCACCTCGGCAAGGATCGGCAGTTCGCGAGCCATCACCCAGCTCATCCTGAATCTCGTTGAAGGAAGCCCGATTCTGCTGATTGATGGCGGGAAGCAAAAACGCTGCTTCACGGATATCCGCGACGGGATTGAGGGCCTCTTCCGCATCATTGAAAACGAAGGAGGGAAGTGCGACGGCCAGATCATCAACCTTGGCAGTCCCAGCAATGAGGCGAGTATCCGTGAGCTTGGGGAGACGTTGGTGAGGATGTTTGACACGCATCCGCTGCGCGACAGATTCCCTCCCTTTGCCGGGTTCCGGGTTACTGAAAGCGGTGCATACTACGGCACGGGCTACCAGGATCTTCAACATCGCCGCCCCAGTATCCGGAATGCGAAGCGGCTGCTCCGCTGGGAGCCGAAAGTGGATCTGGAGACGGCCGTGTCCAACACACTCGATTTCTTTCTCCGCCAGGCGGTTGAATCAGGGGAATTCGAGATGAAAGGGTGAGGGTAAGAAGGGAGAGGATGACTTGTTTCGGGTCGGTTTGCGCATTGACGTCGACACCTTTCGGGGAACCCGGGAGGGTGTCCCCAATCTCCTTAAGGTGTTGGCGGAGCACCGGGTGCAAGGAACTTTCTTCTTCTCGGCAGGGCCGGATAACATGGGACGGAATATCTGGCGCCTGTTCCGGCCTGAATTCCTCCGCAAAATGTGGCGCACAAAAGCCACGAGACTCTATGGCTGGGATACCTTGCTGAAAGGAACCCTGTGGCGTGGCCCGCTGATCGGTAAGAAACTCGGCCACTTATTCAAGGCCGCCGCCGCTGAAGGCCATGAATTGGGTTTACATGCTTGGGACCATTACCGCTGGCAGACGTATATCGGGAGCATGGCGGGTGAGGCGATTTATCAGGAACTTCTTCAAGGATTTGAAGTCATCAGTGAATCCGCAGGAGTTTCCCCGATCTGTTCGGCTGTTCCTGGATGGCGAAGCACGGACCAAGCTCTCCTTGAAAAAGCTAAATTACCTTTTCGCTACAACAGCGACTGCCGAGGAACTTCAATTTTCTATCCGGTGGTGAAGGGCAAGACCTTGTCCCAGCCTCAAATCCCGACCACCCTTCCCACTTACGATGAAGTGGTCGGTCGAGACGGCGTGACTCAAGAGAATTACAACGAATACCTCACCTCCCTCATGACGCGAGGAGTCACTCAATGTGTTAACCATCCATGCAGAGGTGGAGGGTATGTTCTACCTTAGTCTGTTTCAAGAGTTCTTAGGGCAACTCCGGGTCCAGGGAGGACAGGTGGTCCGCCTCGGAGAACTCCTTCCACCGGCCGATCAAATTGCCGGAGCAGCCATAGGAAGGCAAAGAGTGGAGGGACGAGAGGGGTGGGTTTCGGTTCAACAAGGCAATGGCTAAGCAAGTCGGTATCACACGTGTGAGGTTCCAGGTCCATCATAGAGAAACCCGAGGAAATTGAACCATGAGAAAGTCTTTCCTTCCGTTTACGCGGCCAAGTATCACAGAAGCTGAAGTCCTGCAAGTGAGTGAGGCACTGCGGTCAGGCTGGATCACCTCTGGACCGCGCGTGGCAGCTTTCGAAAAGGAGTTTTCAGCCTACGTGGGTGCTCCCTTCGGGATCGCTGTTACTTCCGCCACGGCCGGTTTCCATATTCTCCTTCAGGCCTCGGGGATCGGCCCCGGAGACGATGTGATCACCCCGTCACTCACATGGCCCTCGCCCATAAACATGGCGGTAAACGTGGGAGCGCGGCCGGTGTTTGCCGACATTGATCGCCGCACCTTCCAGCTCGATCCAGCCAGCGTTGAACAGGTTCTCACGCCACAGACGAAGGCTATTATCCCGGTTCACTTCGCCGGCCAGCCCTGCGATCTGGACGCCCTTCGGGCTCTCTGTGAGAGGCACGGACTTATCTTAATCGAGGATGCAGCCCATGCGATCGGCACGGAGTACCGGGGCAGGCGGATCGGATCGGGGAGAAACCCGGCAGTGTTCAGCTTCCACGCCATCAAAAATCTCACCATGGGCGAAGGGGGATTCATTACCGTTTCTGACGAGACATTACGGGATCGTCTCATTTCTCTTCGTTTCCATGGCGTCGATCAGGATGCCTGGAAGCGTTATGCCCGGGAAGCCACCCGGAACTACGATCTCTTCGAGCCGGGCTGGAAATACAATCTGACAGACCTTCAGGCTGCCGTGGGTCTGGCTCAGCTGAGACGCATCGAAGAGATGAACGCAAGGAGGACCAGGCTTGCCGAACTCTATGATCGACTCCTCGAAGACATTTCCGAGATCCTCCGGCCAGCGAGGGTACCTTATCCTTCTCGCCACTCGTGGCACCTCTATACGATTCTGATAGACCCGGAAAAGACAGGCTTCACTCGGGACGAATTTCGAGAGGAGATGAGAACGAGGAACATCGGCACGGGTCTGCACTTCCTGGCTGTGCATGAGTTATCGTTCTACCGGGAGCGTTATCGCTCGGCATCAGGGTTCCTCAAGAATTCGGAATATGTGGCGGCGCGCATCGTCTCATTGCCTCTTTTCCCGGACATGGAAGAAGAAGATGTGGTGAACGTGGTTGATGAGATCCGCGATGCCCTTTCCAGGCGGATGCGTTGAATTAAGAAACAAAACAATCATTCTATTTTCTGCGAATTTATTCCTGACTCTGCTCCCGGGGATACAACACGGACTGTGGAGACCAGACGAACCGTAGGTGGCCGGGGTCTGCTCCGAGATGGCAAGTTATAAGAACTTTGCTGTAACCCGGCTTAACGGCAAACCTTTTATCGAGAAACCACCACTCCCCTATGCCCTGGGTGTAACCCTCGGCAGCGATCGCCGTCCTCCTCTCAAGAAGCCAATGGGATCGTTGCGCCAAGACAGCTGGCATTACCAATGTGCAAACAACTGTGTTAAAATAAGACTTAATTTTTTGCGGACAAACACGAGGGGATCTTTTCGTTCTAATGAAAATATCCATCATCGGGGCGGGCAGAACGAGAAATGGCATCGGCGAGTACATCGGGAAATATTTCCATCAGCGCGGAGCAAAAGTAACCTCTGTGCTGGGGACCACTGAAAAGACAAGCCTTCAGGCCTCTTCTGCTCTTCGGAAATATGGGATCGAAGCCCATTCCTATATCGACTTTGATGCGATGATCAGCGCTGAAAAGCCTGATATCGTGGTCATCGCCTCCCCTTTTTCAACCCATTATGACTATCTATTAAGATGCCTGGACCGGGGGCTCCATGTTTTCTGCGAAAAACCCTTTATCTGGGACGATCGCACGGATATTCGAACAAGGCTTGAAGACATTTTTAGGAAGGCCCGAGAAAAGAAGTTAACCATTGCCATGAACTCTCAGTGGCCTTTCTCCATCGACGATTATGAGGAAATCTGCGGAAAGATCAGGGTTGAAGAAAAGAATCATTTTTTTGTTCGAATGTCGCCTTTTTCCCCGGGAAGAGTGATGATTCCCGACTCCGTCCCTCACCCCTTAAGTCTCCTTTATTGCCGGTTGGGTGCCGGAGAGATACAAGAATTGAATTTTGAATTGGATGAGGAAGGGGAAATGAACATCCGATTTGTCTATTTATTTGAAACCCGTGCATGCGATGTGTTAATAAAATTAGTACACCAAAGAACCCCGCCCCGTGACTTTTCTTTTGGATTTAATGAAAAGATTGTTTCTCGAAGTCTGGACTTAAATCATTATGAAATCTATTTTAATTATGGGAATAAAAAATTGAAGATTATGGATCCCCTTGAACTCTCCGTTAAGAATTTCATGGAGGCCGTTGAAAAGAAAACCGAGCCCTTCATCGGGTATCCTCATATTCTTCATAACACGGTTCTGTTAAAGGAGATTGATGACGGCTTTGGTGAATTTGAGAAGAGAAACTTATGGAAAAGTTAAAAGAAAGAGAGCATGACTTTAGCTCCAAGCTAAGGCAGGATGCTACCCTCCCTCGGCTGAAAGACTATATCCAATGGCAAAGAAGATACGGCGTCGATGCTCCGGATCGAGGGCTGCCGATTTTCAGCCCGATCTCGATCAATTTAGATCTGACCTCTGCCTGCAATTTCTCATGTCCTTTTTGCGTCGATTCGAAGCTGATCAACGCCGGGAAAAGCCTGACGTCAGCGGAAGTAAAGAAGACGGTCGATACGCTTCATTCCCATGGTCTTCTCTCTGTCATCTTGATAGGAGGGGGAGAGCCGACGCTTCATAGAGATTTTGGGGAGATCGTCCGCTACATCAAAAGCAAAAATTTACAGATTGGGATTGTGACCAACGGCTCAAGACTTGAAAAAATTGAGGCAATCGTCGAAGCACTTAAAGAAAAAGATTGGATCAGGATTTCTATCGATGCCGCCGGAGAAGAAGTCTTCCGAGATATACACCTGCCCAAAACCCGAGTGACTCTGAATAGGATATTAGAAAAAGCCAAGAAGGTGAAGGAAAAGAATCCCATGGTTTCATTGGGATACTCGTTTGTGATCGTCTGGGAAGGCGTGGAGATCAACGGGAAGAGACTCCGTCCCAATATGGATGAAATGGCAAGATCGGTGGAACGGGCGAGAGAATTTTCCTTTGATTATATTTCTTTTAAACCCTGCCTGGTCCGATTCAATGAGTCCCAGAGGGAGACTTTGCTGAAAAACATCGGAAAAAAGAAAGAGAGAGACATTATCGGTCAAATTAAGGGGTATCTCCAAGAGGCAAGGCATCTCGCGAGGGATCAGGTCAAGATCCTTGAAAGCTCCAACCTGAAGGCCATGTTGAATCAGGAGACCGACCAGATCAAGAAACAGCCCAAGAGGTGCCACATCCAATTTTTCAGAACCGTGGTGACCCCTTTCGGAATCTTTCACTGTCCGGCGTTTCGAGGAGTGGAAGAAGCTCGAATCGGAGAAGCGGCGGGATATCAATCGGAAGGCAAATTTCGGGAGACTCTCCTAAGGACGGCGGAATCCGTCATGACCTTTGATGCTGAGGAGGAATGCAGGGAGGTTGGGTGCTTTTACAATCGCTCCAACTGGTGGTTAGAGAAGTTTATTCGTTCCACAGAAGACGTCCATGAACTTGAAAGAATCGAGAATGATAACTTTTTCCTTTAATGCCGGACCCTCGGGGTTTATTTGGCTCCAGAAACAGCTCGAATACCTGGTTGGGTTCACAATCGAATGAAGATCCTTCATCTTTTCAGCAACTGGAAGTGGACCGGTCCTGCGGATCCGACGTTGAACCTCTGCAAGGGATTGGAGAAGCGAGGGCATGAGGTTACCTTCGCCTATCGAAAACCTCCTTTTCCAGTCGAGGACAGTATTGAAAAAAGGGTCCTCCAATCCGGAGTGAAGGCCACGGATCGATTTCGACTGGACCATTCCGTGAAGTTTTATCAGTCCTCATTTCTGCCCATTCATCTGCGTGACATTGTAGACCTCACCCACTATCTTCGTGAGGAAAAGTTCGATATTCTCAATGTGCACCACTCCCATGGTCATCTCTTAGGCGGGATCGCTGCGAGGAGGTCAGGCCATCCTGTCATTGTCATTCGCAGCGACCATAAGCGAGATCCTTTGAAACCCAGCTTGGGAAATCGCTTTCTCATCTCTCAGTTCACGGACGGCATGATCACGTTTTCTGAAAGAGCGCGGAGAGAGGACGCAGAACATTTCGGGCTTCCTCTTGAGAGGGTAGAGAAGATCTCGCCGGCTTTGGATTTAAACCAGTACGATCCGAAGGGGAAATTTAAAGATATGAAGACCCTCTTCGGAATTGAACCAAGGGAGATCGTTATCGGGATGATCGCCCGATTTCAGAAATACCGAAGGACAGATGTCTTTTTAGAGGCGGTGAAAACGATTGTCAAAGAATTTCAAAACGTGAAGGTTCTCTTGGTTGGCCGGTCGGGTCAGATAGAGCAGAGTGTCATTCAACCCATGAAACAGCTCGGCGTTGAAAAGTGGATCGTTCTTGGCGGGTATCAAACGGAGGACTATCTCGATACCTTGGCTTGCATGGACATCTTTGTTTTCTTAATGGCCGGCTCGGATGGGACCGCCCGAGCCTTGAGAGAAGCAATGGCCATGGGCAAACCGGTCATCGTCGCCAATCGGGGCATGCTTCCCGAGTTAGTGGAGGATGGCATTTCAGGTTTGGTGGTGAACGATACCGCTGAAGAAATGGCCCGTGCGGCCCTTCGATTGCTTCATCATCCAGAAATGAGGGAAGCCCTAGGGAAGGCCGCTTATCGGAAGGCCCACCAGGATTTCCAGTTGGATCGACAAGTGGAAGCCGTTGAACGATTTTATCAACAGATGGTAAAGCTCGGGAAGAGGAAGTAGACCCCGTTCGCAATGGCGGGGTTTCTAAATTCTGCTTTATTTGAAAGGCATTTAAATGCTGAATCAGACCCAATCCTATATTAAAAGCGAGGTTTTCTAACGGGGGAGATGGGGAATTCAATTCTCATAAGAATATCGAAAGGTGAGATCAAGGGGTGGGTGAGAGGGGAGATCTTGAATGATCTCCCGGCCGATTTTTTTGAGGACCCTGTCTCTTCTATTCAGGAGAGAGGAGGGAAGATCCTCAAAGAATCCAAATGGAGGTGGGCAGCACTCCAACACCTTTCGAATGGGAGAAGGTTTTTCTTAAAGCGAGATAAAACAAAAGGCTGGATGGAGGGCCTGAAATACCTTTTTGTTCCCTCCAAAGGGAAGAAGGAGTTCCTCATCGCTTCTCAGTTGGAAGGGAGAGGACTCCCTATCCCCCGACCGCTGGGGTGGATGGAACGGGTTCGGAAAGGGTGGGTCAGAGAGAGTTATTACCTTTCCGAGGCGATTGGAACAGGGATTTCCTTCATCGAGGAGGTGGCGAAATCGAAAGAACCTCGTTCGATTGATGAATTAGCGAGGACCGTGAGGAAATTCCAGGAAGCGGGATTATTCCATCGAGATCTTCACGGCGGTAACTTTTTATGGGAGAACGATACGCTCTTTCTCACCGATTTACATCGTGCCAAACTCATGAAGTCCCTGTCTTTACACCGGAGGCTGTGGAATTTATCACATCTCTTTCATTCTTTGAGATCGATGTGGGGGGAAGAGGAACAACTCCGATTCCTGGATCAATATTTTGAAGAGAGGTTTGACGGCTCTCAAAAAAGAGAGATGTTGCATCAGAAGATTCATCCCGTCATGAATCGCCTCCGGCTGAGGCAGTGGCGAAGCAGAACGAAACGGTGTCTGAAAGAAAGCACGGAGTTCACGGTTCAAAGTGAGAAGGGGATTCGTTATTTTCATCGGAGGGATTTCCCTCTGGATCGTTTGAAGAGGGTGATCGAAGGACACCGGGACCTGGTGAGAGAAAGGCCCTTTTCCCTGATCAAATATTCTCCGGAGGTAATCGTTTCCATAGTGAATGATGAACAGGAAGGGATCTGTCTGAAACAGTTCTGCTACCCTTCTTCCTGGGCGCGGATAAAAGAACATTTCCGTCGCTCGAAAGGGTTTAAATCCTGGAGGGCGGCCAATGGCGTGCGAGCCAGAGGCCTTCGGTCTCTTAAACCCCTTGCCTTGGCGGAGAGAAGAAATTGGGTAGGACTGAAGGAGAGTTTCTTATTGATGGAAGCTCTGGGAGACGATCAAGAGATGGACCGGTATATTTTGAAGGGGTTTGAAGATTTGAAGAAAAAGAGGCTTTTTATTGAGACCTTTTCCCATTGGCTTGACGGCCTTCATAAGATGCGTTTATACCATAGAGATATGAAGACCTGTAATATTCTCGTTTCAGAAAAGGCAGAAACCTGGGATTTCCATCTTCTTGATTTCGAAGATATTCTAATGGATGAGAACGTGAATCGGAAAAAATTGTTTAGAAATTTTCTTCAGCTCAATACCTCCACTCCCCGGGTAATGACGAAAGTCGATCGCTACAGGTTTTTTAGAGAATACCTCCGTCTCAACCCCATCGTAAAAGACCCAAAGGTTTTTCTCCGGGGGTTGGTGGCTGAAAGCCGGCGGAGGGGATTGGTCTATGTATCGCCCCAAGGGGTGGTTACTGAGACGGTGGGATAAGCAGGATGGATCAACGATTTTCGAAAATGACCCCTCAGCCGCGGGCCCAATTCGCTCTTCTCCTGGGACTCTGCCTCATCATCTATTTTGTTAATCTGGGTCAGTGGGACCTCTGGAACCCTGACGAGCCCCGTTATGCTGAGGTTTCGAGAGAGATGGTCAAAGGAGGAGACTGGATCCTCATGCACCGCAATGGGGAATTGTACACAGATAAGCCTCCTCTCTTTTTCTGGGCCGCTGCCATTTCATCCTTCCTCTGGCAAGGGTTTAGTCCATTCGCAGTCAGGTTCCCCTCTGCTCTCTTCGGGACCCTGACCGTGCTCCTCACTTTTTTCATTGGGAAGAGGCTCTATTCCTCACGCACAGGGTTCCTCTCAGGGCTTATCTTGGCAACGAGTGTTCAATTTGCCTATCTTTCTACGCGGGGTAATATTGATGCGACCCTTACCTTCTTTACCACCGTTTCGATACTCTGTTTTCTCCAGTGGTATCAACGTCGGCAAGAAGGTGAGGCTTTCCCAGCAAGCATGAAGGGTCTCTCTTTTTATGGATACTATGGAGGCATGGCCTTAGCGACCTTAGCCAAGGGACCGGTTGGATTTATCCTCCCCTTCGCCGTCACTCTCCTTTTTCTAATCGTCCAAAAGGAATGGAAGGGGATCAAGAAGATGAGACTCTTTCCCGGGATACTCCTGTTTATGGCCATCGTCCTAGCCTGGTATCTCCCTGCCGTTTTAGAAGGAGGAAAATATTACCTGAATGAGACCCTGCTGCACCAATCTGTTGAACGCTATGCGAGAGGGTCATCCCATATCCGGCCGATCTATTATTATCTCTACAGCTTTCCACCCGACTTCTTGCCCTGGATCATTTTTCTCCCTGCCGCCATAGTTTATGGTTTTTCCAGAGCGATGACGGCAAAGAGAAAGGAATTTCTCTTTCTGATGGTCTGGTTTGTTTTTATCTTCCTCTTTTTCACGCTGTCTAAGGGAAAAAGGGGGCTTTACTTTTTACCCCTTTTCCCGGCGGCATCGCTGTTGATTGGGAAGCTTTGGGAGGACCTCGTCTCCTTTTCCGTGAGACATCTTCGGCACGAATGGATCACGATTCCCCTCTATGGTTTGATGGGGGTGATTTTCGTGGCCGGGGTGGCCCTGCCTTGGGTGATTTGGGCAAAACTGCCTCCTTACTTTTCCTATAGCCTCCCCGTTGCTTTTATCTTGGTTGGGGTCAGCATAAGCCTATTTCTATTCAACCGATCTAAATATTATGGAGCCGTTTTTCTCCTTATCGTTGGATTGATGGCAGGGGGGTTCTTCTACGCGTTGAGAGTGGTGTTCCCTCTTTTGAACCCTCACAAATCAGCGCGTTTCATTTGCCAGGAGATCACTTCACGGATGCAACGCGGTGACAAGTTAGCCTTCTATGGAGATTTTGAACCGGGCCCTTATAATTTTTATACAGAAATCGTTCCGATACCGGTGTTAGAGAAAGAAGAAGCCCTCTCTGATTTCTTAAGGTCTCAGGAAAGAGTTTTCTGTCTGATTCGATCCAAAGATTTTTTGAAATTCCAACTCATAGAAGATAGGCCGGAAGCCCGATTGATCGCTCGGCGCGGGGTAGGAGAGAGTGATCTTGTTCTGATCTCCAACCGATAATGTCCCTCTCACCCCGTCCCTTTCCGCTTTAGGAAGAGGGGAAGGGCGAGGAGGTTGGTGTCCTCCTCGTCGGTTTTAATGAGATACCCTATGGATAACTTAAAAAAAATAGAGATTTCTGTTGTGGTGCCTGTCTACAATGAAGAGGAAAACCTCCCTGTTTTGATCCCCAAGTTGATGAAGGTGTTAGAAGGCCTCGGATCCTCCTTTGAAATGATCTTCGTGGACGATGGGAGTTCAGATGGAAGCCAAAGGATTCTGAGAGAGATGGCTTCTCAATATCCTTCTCTTCGAGTCCTTCGTTTCAGGGAGAATCGTGGGTTAAGCACGGCCCTTGTGGCAGGAATGAGGGAAGCCCGGGGAGAAAAAATCGTCACCTTGGATTCAGACCTTCAGAATGATCCTGCCGACATTCCCAAGTTGTTGGAATACCTGGATCGCTATGATATGGCCACCGGGTGGCGGCAGAAAAGAGAAGATTCGTGGCTGAAGAAAATCTCTTCCAAAATTGGCAACACCGTTCGGAACCGGTTGAGTGGCGAGGACATCCAGGACAGCGCCTGCACCCTCCGGGCATTCAAGAAAGAATGCGTTAAGGAGATCCCTGTGTTTAACGGGATGCACCGATTCCTTTCCACTCTGGTTAAGATGGAAGGCTATCGGATCATTGAAGTTCCCGTTTCTCACCATCCGAGGAAGTTTGGGAAGTCAAAATACAATATTCGAAACCGCATGGTACGATCCTTCATCGATTTGCTGGCAGTGAGATGGATGAAGCATCGCACCATCCACTATGATATCGAGGAAAGGATTTGAGGCGGTAGGAAAGAGAGGATGACATGCACGACGGGAGGACATCTTGGCAGAGGAAGGTCCGAAGAATTCCGCTTTTTATCGGAGCCCTTTTATTGATCATCTTCGCGAAACCCAAATTTCCAGGAATCTGGATTGGGATGGTTTTGGTCTTTTTGGGGGAAGGTATTCGGATCTGGGCGGCAGGCCACCTTCAGAAGAACGAAATTCTAACAGTGACAGGCCCTTATGCTTATGTCAAGAATCCCCTTTACATCGGTTCGATTTTTATAACGACAGGATTTTGTATCATGGCGGACAATATTTATCTTCTGGCAGCAGCCTTCTTTATGTTTTGTTTTCATTACATCCCCTATAAGAAGAAGGTGGAGGGAGACCGATTAAAGAAACATTTTGGAAACCAATATGAGGATTACGATGAGAAGGTGCCGGAATATCTTCCCCGGATGAAGCGTTACTCGGATCAAAAGGGCTCCTGGCAGGTGAAGCACCTTATCGAAAACAGCGAGGAGGGAATTCTCCTGATCGTCCTTGCTGGAATCTTTCTCGTCCTGAGTCGCCCCTCTTGGAATCTTATCTTTTGATTTTTCCCTCCCCCTTTCTTCTTCCGGGAGAGGGGGAGGTTTAGAGAGAGTAAGTGAAACGAGAAGATTTTGAACATTCAATTTTCCTTGTCAAGGGGAGGGCTGGGAAGCCCGACTTGAATCGGGTGGAGGTGGAAGGCCGATCTCTTATAATCAAGGATGTCCGAAAAAAGAATTTCATTTTACGATGGACATTAGGACTTTGGTTGATTCATAAAGAATGGAAGATCTATTCCCGGCTCGCGGGGATGAAAGGCATTCCACAGCCTGTTGAACGAGTTGACCGCTTTGCCTTTGCCATGGAGTTCATTCCAGGAAGGTCCATCCTGAGAGAGGAGCCACTCCCGCCTTCCTTTTTCCAGGAATTAGAGAGGGTGCTCGGAGATATTCATGAAAGGGGAGTCGTCCACATGGATTTAAGGCATAAAGGGAACATCCTTGTCTCTGAAAAAGGAGAACCTTTCCTCATCGATTTCAATAGTAGTTTTGCTTTTAAAGAAAAGGGATTCCTCCGGCGTTCGCTTTTCCCCCTCCTCCGGTGGGTGGATTATGGGGGATTGCTGAAATTGAAGAAGAGAATTTCTCCCTCGTTGATGACTCCCGGGGAACTCGCCTTTCTCAAACGGTTTGACCGGCTTCGAAGACTATGGATCTTCAACTAATAACAAATGGAGACATTTAGGGGTTGAGGAATTAAGGAATTAAATTGTAAACTTCTGAATGCGTGAATTCCGAAATTCCAGAATTCAATTCTTGATGACACAGTCGAAGAGTTCCTTCTGCTTGAGAGTCATCTCCCGGGCGCCTTTTTTCGTCCCCTCATGCTCATAGCCAATTAAGTGAAGCACTCCATGGACCATCAAAAGGATGACCATTCCCGTATCGTCGAGACCGAAACGGTTCGATTGGCGCCTGGCCGTTTCGACCGAAATCACCAGGTCTCCAAGGAGATGGGGATGGAGGGTCGAGAACTCTCCTTCTCTCATGGGGAAGGCCAGGACATTGGTTGGTTTATCCCGCCGGAGGTGTTTCCGATTCAACGCTTGGATCTGGGGGTCATTCACAAACAGGAGGCTGAGCTCCGCCTCAAGAAACCCCAATTCGGTCAATATCCTTTGGGCCGCCCTTCTTATTTTTCCTAAGTTTAAGGGGATATGTTTTTGCTGGTTTCGAATCCAGATCTTCATCGTTCCTTTTCAGAGGCGATTCCAAGCTCATTGAAACGGGATAATCAATTCTCTGGTGAAAGATAGCGGTTAAGATTCGGTTGAAACTCTCTTGAATTTTTTGAAGGTCCTTCAGGGTCAATTCACACTCTTCCATCTGTCCGTCCAAGAAAATGCTGTTCGTAACCCGTTGGACCAGGCTCTTGATCCGAGAAGGCGTGGGGTCGGTGAGGGCGCGAGACGCGGCCTCTACCGAATCGGCCAGCATGACAATCCCCGCCTCCTTGGTCTGGGGTTTTGGGCCGGGATATCGGAAATCGTTCTCATTGGTCGATTCCATCTCGATATTCTCTTTCTCCTTGGCTTTCTGGTAGAAGTAGGAGATCAGGCTTGTCCCATGATGTTGCAGAATAATGTGGCCGATTCGCTCTCCCAGGCGATTTTCACGAGCCATCTCCACCCCATCCTTGACATGGGAAATGAGGATGAGGCTCGACATCGTGGGAGCGAGATGTTCGTGTCTATTTTCTCCCCCTCCGGCGTTTTCGATGAAGTAGAGAGGTTTTTTCAATTTCCCGATATCATGGTAATAAGCGCTGACCCTCGCCAATAAGGGATTGGCCGCAATCGATTTGGCAGCCGCCTCTACCAGACTCCCGACGATGATGCTGTGGTGATAGGTGCCGGGAGCCTGAAGAATCAGGTCTTTGAGGATGGGGTGGTCCATGTTGGCCAATTCGAGCAGTTTGATATCCGTGGTGTAGCCGAACAAGGTTTCAATGATGGGAGCGATTCCCAAGACGAGAACCGAAGCGATGACGCCTCCCAGAAAACCCATCATCAAATCAGAGAGGAGGGCCATTCTGAAGAGATTTTCAGAAATCAGGTTGTAAGAAAGGATCATGAGCATATTGACCCCTCCCACGGTGAGTCCGGCTTTGAGGAGGATGCTCCTCTGTTCGCATCGTGCGACCTTGTGGGCACCGATCACACTTCCCACGAAAGTGAAAATGAAGTAGAAAAGCTGATTTCCCATCAAGGTCGCTGAAAAATAACTCGTCAGGAGGGAGAAGACAATGGCTACCTCTGAGTTGAGGACAATCCGAACGAGCATGGCACCCGTGGCGATAGGAAAGAGATAAAGGTAGGAAGAGGAAGGAATGGAGAAAAATTCTCCCCCCAGGATATCCGTACTCAATTGGAAAAGTTTGAGAAAGGCAATGATTCCAAGCAGGGCGGTGGAGCAGAAAAGGAGATCTTTCTGGGAAAGGGCGACCTTTCGGATGTTTTGTGTGGAGAATTGGTAAAGGCTGGCTGAGATGAGAAAAGTCAAGAGGCCCATGCCAATGAGGATAGCCAGGAGGTGCGTTCTTTCCTGCGCCTTCTTGAGGGCCTTGATTTTTGAAAGATCTTCTTCCTGAACTCGATCCCCGGCCCTCAGAATGACCTCGCCCCGTTTGACTTGAAAATAGACAGGATTGACCTTCTCCTTTGCATCGGTTTTTTTCGCTTCGGTTTCATTTTTATTAAAGGTGAGATTTAGTCTCAGAAAGTGCTCGGCGATCTTCAAGGCGACGGCTGAAGCTTCCTTCCCCAGGGTAGGGGAGAGGAGCGGCCCCTGAGCCCGGAGTTTCGCCCTTGCCTCCTTAAGATCTAAGAAGGTAAAAGGAGGATAACTCTTTCTCACCCCATGGGTCTGGATATTCCGGAGGATGATTCCCTTATCCGCATCCGGGTCGAGAAGTTCTTTATCATTGACGATCCCTTTTGTCAGGATGGGAGCGATCATCTTCAAAACGGCCTCTCCAATGGCGGGGTTGTAGCGTTCTTTTTCCAGAACCTGCCATTCCTTTTGGGTGAGGGTAAGACGAATTGAGGCGTCCCATTCCTTTTTCCTGAGGACACTTTGATCCACTCCTTTTTCCCTTTTTTGGAAAGAGGCAGCCAATGATTCAAAGGTGGATCGGATCCGATTTTCGGAATCACTGAGAACCGCCGGATCATAGTCATAGATGGAGAGCATCGATCTTTCGGCTTCGGCACGTTTCTCTTGAGTCGACTTTTCATCCTCGACCAAAAGATCCCGTGTGGATCTGACTTCCTTGGTTGCAATGTCCCCCACTTTGTATTCTTTAAGATGGAGCGTCAGACTCGGAGAGAGAAGAAGGGTGAGAAGGATGGCGATTCCAATGCCGATAAACCATTTCTGATAAGAAGGGGTTTTAATCCTTTCCAGCCACGAACGGTCTCTCAAGTCATTGGTGGTTCTGAGAAAGGGAAGGTCAAGGATGAATTTTTTTATGGAGGTTTTTATCATGGGTCGTTAAAGAGCGTCTTTGGGTCGGTGTCGCCTTTCCTCCATTCTTTCATAGGCCTTGATAATTTCCTGGACCAAAGGGTGTCGGACGACATCTCTGTCTGAGAAATAAACAAAATCAATTCCTTCAATCCCCTTAAGGATGCCCTGGACTTCCACCAACCCCGATATCTTATTTTCCGGAAGGTCCACCTGTGTAATATCCCCCGTAATGACCGCCTTGGAACTGTACCCCAATCGTGTCAAGAACATCTTCATCTGTTCTGGCCCCGTATTTTGCGCCTCGTCGAGGATCACGAAGGAATCATTGAGGGTCCTCCCCCTCATGAAGGCTAAAGGAGCCACTTCAATCACACCCCTTTCCACAAGTTTGGAGGCCCGGTCAAAATCCATCATATCGTGTAAGGCATCGTAGAGGGGGCGAAGATAGGGGTTGACCTTTTCAGCAATATCTCCAGGAAGAAATCCCAGCTTCTCTCCGGCTTCTACCGCGGGGCGCGTCAGGACGATCCTCTCCACCTCCTGCTTCATCAGATGAGCGACGGCCATGGCCATGGCCAGATAGGTCTTTCCTGTTCCCGCAGGACCAATCCCGATCACCAGATCGTATTTTCGAATGGCGTCAATATAGCGTTTCTGGGCTAGGCTCTTGGGTGTGATCGCCCTTTTCCTCGACGAGATATAAACGGTATCGAGGAAGATATCTTCAAGGTTCACACTCCGGTCGTCGGAGATCATTCGAATGGCATAATCGATATCGGTTGGGTAAAGGGGGTACCCTTTCTTCAGGAGGGCATAAAGGTCGTTCAGAACGCGTATGGACAGATGGACATCCAGATCCTCCCCGAGGATGGTGAGGGCATTGCCTTTGGCATTGATCTTCACTCCAATCGTCCTGGCAATGCGTCTTAAATTTTCGCTGTGGGCGCCGAAAAGAGCATTGGCCATTTGGAGATCATCAAAAATGACCTTTTCGACGGCCTCGCCTCGGTGAGCCGAGTCTTCGGCTTGCTGTTCTTTCAAAAATGAACCTTCACCCCATGAAACCTGCCTGGGCCTGTTTTTGCCTGTTTGGCCAGTAAGGCAGGGTAGGCAAGAAAGGCTATCCAAAACAAATAAATCATATCACCTTGAATCTCAGATTGCAATACAAGCCTTCGGGCGGTTTTTTATCTTGATCGTTTCACCTTTTCGACAATGGCGGGAATGATTTCCCCGGCAGAGCCACAGATCAGATAATCGGATATCTGATCTGTCAGGGGTGTGGATTCCCTATTGATTTCAATGACAATGGCTCCTTTTTCTTTAGCTGTCATGGGAATAGAAGCTGCCGGATAAACCACCGCCGAGGTCCCGATGGAAAGCACCAGGTCGCATGATTTGGATTCTTTGAATG
This sequence comes from uncultured delta proteobacterium, assembly GCA_963711845.1. GTDB lineage: Bacteria > Desulfobacterota > BSN033 > BSN033 > UBA1163 > CAVQFR01. The sequence continues at coordinate 34,371 of CAVQFR010000012.1, read as the reverse complement.
ACGACGCCTGAGCCTCCCAGGGGATCGGTTCTCCAAAAAAGACGACATCGGGTTTCAAAAGCGATGAACACCGGGAACATCGAGGAGGGAGATCCTCCATTTTGAGTGAAGCCCCATCGACGGTGAGAGAACATTTCAAGCAAGAGAGCGTCCTATGAGTTCCGTGAAATTCGATCACATTCCGGCTCCCTGCAGCCTGGTGAAGGCCGTCCACGTTCTGGGTGATCACTGAAGAGAGGCACCCCATCTGTTCCAATTCAGCCAGTCCAAGATGGGCAGGATTGGGTTTAGCTTTCATGATGAGGAAGAACATCTCCTTAAGCATCAACCAGACCCGATCGGGGTCCGAATGGAAGGCATCGATATGGGCATATTCCTCGGGGTCGTATTTTTGCCAGAGCCCTTGGGCCCCCCTAAAATCAGGAATGCCACTCTCTACGGAAATCCCTGCGCCAGTAAAAGCAATCGTCCTTTTCGAACTGAGAATATCTTTCGCCGCCCTTTGGATCAATTCGTCATCCACGTCCCGCTCCTCGCAAATTCGGAGTCATTTGTTCGAAGTTTGGAGTATTTGATTCCACGTCTTCGAACTGTGAACTCCGAACTCATCACTTGAATCAAATGGGAGACTTCCGCGTTCTCCCCAGCGTAACCCATTCAAGCCACAATGTCTCGATGCGCCGGAATAATTCCCCATCCCTCTGCTTTGATCACTGCCCTTTTGACTGAATCCATTAAGACCATTTCTCCAAGGAGTCCGATGGTATTCACATCGGCTTTTTTCTTTCCATAAGAGAGGGTGAAGATCAGATCTCCATCGAAGGTTGTATGAAGGGGTGAGATGATCTTGGCTAACCCGGAGTGGGCGATCTGTGCAACCTGGTGCGCCTCTTTCTTTGTCAGATTAGCGTTGGTAGCAATGACCCCAAGGGTTGTATTGAAGGCATCCGAATCTGAAGGTGTGATTCTTCCAAACTGCTTGCGGCTCACTCCTTTTTTCATCCACTTCGATGAATTGGCAGATTGGAGACTTTCTTTAGATGTCCTTGCACCTGCTAGAATTTTATTAGACAGAGGATCAAGCACGTCGCCAAAGGCATTCACAACAACGAGGGCTCCCACAATAACTCCCTTAGGCCCATGAATACTCGACGTCCCAACCCCACCCTTCATCGCCCGTTCCATTCCAAAGAGCTTTCCCACTGTGGCTCCGGTTCCAACCCCAACACTTCCTTCCACCACTTTTCTTGATGCGTTGAGACAGGCCTGATATCCCATTTCGCGATCTGGCCTCACACGAAAATCACCCATGCCGAAATCGAAAATCACCGCGGTGGGTACATGAGGGATTTTGGTCTTGACCACATCAAACCCTTTTCTCCTTTCCTCCAGATAGGCCATCACCCCTCCTGCGGCATCCAAACCAAAGGCACTTCCGCCAGCCAAGAGAACGGCTTGAATTTTATCAACCAGATGAAGGTAGGTGAGGGGATCGATCTGCCGGGTTCCCGCTGCTGTTCCGCGGATGTCGACCGCTCCAATCGCTCCTTCTTCGCAAAGAATGACCGTGCAACCGGTCAAGGCCTTGAAGTCACTGGCATGACCCACCTTGATTCCCGGAACCTCTGTAATGGCCTTGAGTCTCTTCATCCGTGGGGATATTATCAAAAAGGATGAGTGGGTGTCAATGATCCCTCCTCTGTTCAGGTGCTGAGGAAAGATTATTGAATTTTATCCGTAGGGGGGACTGGAGAAAGCTGCAAACGGATGTTTCGGGGATAGAAATTGGCTACCGAAATTCCAGGATCTCTATCGATGTTTGTCTCAGAGAGAGAAATCTGATTGTTGCCTTTGTGGGCATTGGACAGATCGACCCGGACCCGGATTTGGTCCGGTTTTAGAGAAGAGAGAAGTCTTTGTGAGCCTTTGAGGCGGACGTTGACTTCTTTCGGGGGCTCGCCTGCAATCGCTAGGTTTTGAGGGACGGAGTAGTATTCGATGGGAATGTTAAAACCCACTTCTCCTTGACGGATACCGATGACAAACACCCAGAGAAGGCAAACCAAGAAAAGAAAAAGTGCTTTTTGGGGAAGATCCTCAAAAAGCTTTTTGGGCCATACGTTTTCCCCATCTTTTTTCTCTTGCACGGGAGCGACATGAACAAGGCTTTGTTTCAGATCTTCTCTCTTTTCCTTTTTCTTTAAAGTTCCTTTAGAAGCCAACAGAACTTCCCGTCTCTCCTCGGAGATGATGATACATTCTGCATCTGAGATTTCGGTGATGCCGACACCCGCCCGATGCCGGGTTCCCCACTCTTTGGGGAGGGAAATCGATTTGCACAGAGGGAGAAGGGCCGCCGCGTGTCGAATTCGATCACCCAGAAGGATCACTGCACCGTCATGCAAAGGGGATTGAGGGTTAAAAATGCTGATCAGCAAGTCTTCATTGATCTCTGCATCCAAGGGTGTTTTTTCGTGGATGAGCTCGTCGAGGTCGTCTTTCTTCTGCAAAACGATCAAACCCCCGATCCTCCTCTCCGCCATTTGAAAGGCGGCCTCTACGATCTTATCGATGGCTTCTGAAGTGAGTCTCTCAGATCTGCCGAAGAAAAAACTGGGGAGGCTGACGTTTCCGAGTACTTCCCGGATCTCTTCCTGGAAAATGACGACCAGAACGATGAGAATCACCGGCCAAAGATTCTGGAGCCCCCACACCGAAAGAGGGAGGTCCACCCACCTGGCAAGAATATAGAAAAGAGGCAGAGCCAAAATAGCGAGGATCATTCGCAGAGCTTTTTTCTTTCTTAACCAGAGGTAAAGGCGGTAGAAAATATAGGTGAGGATGAGGATATCTAAACCGTCTTGCCAGCGAAAGAGATGGAGAAGATCTTTCATTTCTTTTTTCCTGGACTTGGCATTACATCCATTTTTCAATAATTGTATAAGACGTGTCAAGAAGGGAGATTAATTTTTCTTTAATAAAAAAATCTTTTCAATTATAATGGATAAAGGTCAAGGCTCCGTTTTCTTCAAAACTCACTTTTATATGTCGGATCGGATGATCCAAATCCAGTTCTTAAAGAAAGGAGGAGAAAAATTATGTGGATTCTACGGTTGAACATGAGTGATCGCACTTATCGTCTGGGCGAAGTCCCTGCGGCTTACAAGAACCTTGGCGGGCGCGGAATGACGTCAACTCTTATCCATGATGAAGTACCCCCTTTGTGTCATCCCCTCGGCCCGAATAACAAGCTCGTCTTTGCTCCTGGAATGGTGACGGGTACGGCCGCTCCCACATCGGCCCGTATCTCTGTGGGCGCCAAGTCCCCGCTCACAGGCGGCATCAAGGAATCCAACGCCGGCTCACCCTGGCCACAATACGTTGCCTCAATGCAGATAAAAGCGCTTGTGGTGGAAGGTCAACCTAAAGAGAAGGGCAAATATTGGATGGCTTACCTGACGTGGGATGACAAGGCCGGCAAGCCTAAAATTGAATTCTTCGCTGCCGACGAGTACAAGGGTAAAGATCTCGATGAGGTCTACCCGAAAGTGTTTGATCGGTTTGGCAAGAATTCTTCCATTACTGGCTTTGGCGTAGCTGCGGAGTACGGCTATGCCAACTCCGGCATCGTATTCAATGATCTCAAGAAACGTCCCAGCCGCTATTCTGGACGGGGTGGTCTAGGTGCGGTCATGGCCAGCAAGGGGCTCAAGTTCATTGTGGTCGATAATAAAGGTGCCCCCGGAGTCGCCATCGCCGACAAGGCCCTGTTTGAGCAGGGCACCAAGAAACTGGCTGATGCCTTGCGTACTCACGATGTTACTAAGCCCAAAGGTGCCCTAAACGCTTACGGCACAGCCGTGCTGATCAATATTTTGAATGAGGCTGGTGGACTCCCTACACGCAACTTCTCTACTGGCCGCTTTGAGGGCGCGGCTAAGACCTCCGGTGAGGCTATCTTTGAAGGGAACAAGAAGCGTCTAGGGAAGGAACTCTACAACCATGCCTGTAGCCCTGGATGCATCATCCAGTGCTCTAACACCTGGTACAAACCGGATGGCACCGAGCATACCTCCTGCGTAGAGTACGAGTCTGATTGGGCCCTCGGAGCCGATTGTGGTATTGACAGTTTAGACGATATAGCCGAAATGATCCGCCTTTGTAATGCCTATGGCCTAGATACCATTGAAACCGGTACCACGTTAGCTGTGGCCATGGAGGCCGGTGTGATACCCTTCGGGGATAGCAAAAAAGCTATTGGGCTTATCCAAGAGATGGGCAAGGGGACCCCTCTGGGCCGAATCCTCGGGGGCGGTACAGCATTTACTGGCAAAGCGTATGGCGTGACTCGTGTTCCCACCGTGAAAGGTCAGAGCATGCCCGCCTACGAACCACGTGCCGTCAAGGGGATTGGTATTACCTACGCCACCACCACAATGGGCGCTGATCACACCGCCGGCTATACCATTTGTCCTGAGATCCTGAGTGTTGGTGGAAAGGTAGACCCCCTTAGTCCAGAAGGCAAAGCCGCCCTCAGCCGCGCGTTCCAGGCAACCACTGCCTTTATTGATTCTTCTGGCCACTGCCTGTTCATCGCCTTTGCCATTCTCGACATCGCCAGCGGCTACGAGGGGATGGTCGAGGAATGTAACGGCGTCTTAGGCACCCACTGGAAGACAGACGACGTGGTCAAGATCGGTTCGGAAATCTTGCGTACGGAGAGGGCTTTCAATGAGGCAGCCGGCATCAGCAAGGTGGAGGACCGACTTCCAGAATTCATGAAGCATGAACCGCTGCCGCCGCACAACCAGGTCTTTGATGTGCCTGATAGTGCGCTGGATTCTGTCTATGGTGAACTGTAGAGCAGACCTGACACGGGCAGGGCTGTTTCCGCCCTGCCCGTTTTCTTGTGGTGAACCATGTCTATGGTGAAAACCGACGAACAAGGTCGGTTGACCCTCCCCGGTTCATTTTTGCAGCGCCGGCATATCTCCCCTGACATTGAATACTGGTTAGATGAACGGGAAGGTGATTTGATTCTTCATCCACGCTTGCCTGACGTGCGGAAGCTGTATATCCAGCCAACCACCGGCTGCAACCTTCACTGTCGCACCTGCATCCGTAACGTCTGGGATGAGCACGAAGCCCAAATGCCTATGAACACGTTTCATCGATTGGTGGAAAGCCTGGATCGACTTCCCCATCTGACCCGTGTCGTGTTTAGCGGCTTTGGTGAACCTCTGACACACCCCAATATCCTGGAGATGATCGAGACGGTGCGCCAGCGGAACACAGCCGTGACCCTCGGCTCCAATGGCCTCCTGCTGGACGCCGAAATGGCCCGCGAGTTGGTCAGGCTGGGTGTGGACCGATTGGTGGTATCGGTAGACGGTGCGAAACCGGAGACCTATGCTTCTGTCCGTGGCGCCATGCTATCGCAAGTGTTGAACAATCTCCGCGGCCTGAACGAAGTGAAAAGGCAACTGGGCTCGTTGACTCCTGCCTTAGGGATCGAATTTGTTGTCCTGAAAACGAATGTGACTGAACTGGCTGAACTGACGAGGTTCGCATCGCAGCTCAATGCGGCTCGTGTTTTGGTCAGCAATGTCCTCTCCTACACCGAGGAAATGCGCACTGAAATCCTTTATGGCTACGAACCGCGAACTCCATTCAGCGCCGGGGGCTGGCCTGTGAGGGCTGACGCCTGGGTGACGTGGGGCACTTTGGAACTGCCACGTATGCACTGGGGTGCAGAGAGGCGTTGTCGGTTTGTACAGGATCGGGCAGTGGTGATAGGATGCGATGGTGGCGTATCGCCCTGTTATGCCCTTTCGCATAATTACAGTTACTTTACTATTGATGGCAGAAAGAAGCAGGTGAGCCGATACGTTCTGGCGAACGTGAACAAGCAACCCTTAGCAGAAATCTGGATGTCTGAGGATTATGTCCGCTTTCGCAGCGCGGTGCGGGGATTTCATTTCCCTTCCTGCCCGGACTGTGACCTGCGAGAAAGTTGCGATCTCCGTGAGCGTAACGAGGGATGTTGGGGGTGGAACCCTTCCTGCGCCGATTGCCTGTGGGCGCAGGACATCGTCCGGTGTCCATGACAGGCTGTTGAAAAACGCCCCTCTGCGGCGTTCCCCTAATCCTCGCCCTGTTAGATGAAGAGGGCTAGTTCTTAGAAAGAAGCGTCACGTATTATGTGAGCTGATAAACGCGAAACTCAGCCAGGGTATGATCTGACAGGGCAAGTCGTTGCAGTACCCGTAGGGGCAATTCATGAATTGCCCCTACAACGGGCTTTCGCCTGCCTGCGCGTAGCCCCGCCTTGCGGGGCGGAGGCAGGGGCATTTTTGATCAGCCTGAAGAAAATGAGTTTTTGAACAAGCTCTGAGGTAACGATGCAAGTCCGAGTAAAACTTTATGCCACCTTGAGCCGCTACTTGAGCAATACGGCGCCAGGGATTCCCTTTGAATTCGAGGTACCCAATGGCGCCACTGTGGGCGACCTGGTGAATGGGCTGAAATTGCCTCGTGAAGAAGTGAAGTTGTTTTTTGTCAAGGGGCGCGCCCGCCCGATCGATTGGCCTCTGGAATCTGGTGATGAGGTGGGCATTTTTCCGCTCATAGGAGGAGGGTGAGGTGGCAGAGATTGCTTTGGACGTGTGGCTGTATGGCACCCTGGCACGCTACGGAGGCGCGACAGAGCAGGGGAGTTTTGCCAATTTGCAGATGCATCTTCCTGAAGGGAGCACGATGGCCGATCTGCTGGCCCATCTGAAGATGCCCACCGAGGAACGGGGAATCACTTTCATCAATGGGCGGTTGAGTGCGATGCCCGGTCTCCAACCCGATCTGGGACACATCTTGCAGGATGGCGACCGTGTGGGCCTTTTTGACCTTAAGAGCATGTGGCCCTTCCAGTACCGTCATGGTGCGAGCATTGACCGACGAGATGGAGCGTGCCTTGGGTCTCCGAAAAAGATCACGGTCTGCGTCACACGTATAACAAAGAATAGACGAGCCTTGAGAACCATAGGACTCCGGAATCCCAAATTCCAATTTGAAGCTCCCCGACCAGAGGCCGGGGCTTCCCGGAAAAGAAATACTATTTCAATTGTGCCCCTTGACCCCGCCCACAAGGCGAGGCTTGCGGGGCACTTGCCGGTCAAAATATAAATTCCACATTCCAAGATGCGAGATTATTTAGGCTTCAATCGACTGCGTCTTAGCCAAAACCAGAGGCCCTGCCTTCGATGGATGAGTTCTTTTAATCCTCCTTTTTCGATCCTACCAATCTCATTTTAGAAATGAACCTTCACTTTACAAAGATCTGATTATGGGATAATCATTAGGAGACAGGAGGAAGTGAATATGGATCTGATGGATACGATTAAAGGGAGACGAAGCATTCGGAAGTACAAGCCTGATCCTGTTCCCGAAGAAGTATTCCGCACTTTGATGGAGGCGGTGAGATGGGCTCCCTCTTGGGCCAATACCCAATGCTGGGAGGTGATCGCTATAAAGGATCCAAGGGTAAAGTCCGAATTAGCAGCTGCCCTTCCAAGGGGGAATCCGGCCCTTTCCTCGATAGCCAATGCACCCCTGGTCCTTGTCCTATGTGGAAAGAAAGGGACCTCCGGTTTCTATAACGGCCAAGCAGTCACTGTAAAAGGAGATTGGCTGATGTTCGATACAGGGATTGCCATGCAGACTCTCTGTTTGGCAGCTTATTCTCTGGGCCTGGGGACGGTGGTTGTGGGAATGTTCGATCATAAAAAGGTGGAGAAGATTTTAGGCGTTCCTCAAGATGTTGAAGTGGTGGCGATGACTCCCCTCGGATATCCAGCCGCCGAGGGGAGCACTCCGAAGAGGAGAGACATTGCAGAGTTTGTCTTCTCTGACCATTACGGCAAGAAAGGTTAAGGAGGATCGTTAAAATGATGCTTCCAGAAGAAGTCCTTCGTTCTCTGGCCATCCGGACGGATTCAAAACTGATTTTGGTAGTCATTGACGGGCTTGGAGGGTTGCCGGTGAGAGGCAAAACAGAACTGGAGGCAGCTAAAATTCCGAATCTTGACCGATTGGCCTCAAAGTCGATCTGTGGGTTGATTGACGCGATTTCTTACGGGATCACACCGGGCAGCGGACCTTCCCATCTCGCTCTCTTCGGATACGATCCCTTGCAGTATGAGATTGGGAGGGGGGTGATGGAGGCCCTTGGAATAGGGTTGGCGTTGACGCGAGATGATCTAACGGCAAGGGGCAATTTTGCGACGATCGATGAGCAGGGGATGATTGTTGATCGAAGAGCCGGAAGAATTCCGACCGAGAAAAACAGAGAGATCTCTGAGTTCCTCAAAAATGAAATTAAGGAGGTCGAAGGGGTTCGCATTTCCATTTATCCTGGAAAGGAACATCGGTTTGTCCTCGTTTTTCGAGGAGAGGGCTTGCGGGATGATTTGTCCGATGCCGACCCCCAGAAAGACGGCCTCCAAGCAAAGGGGGCGGAGGCACTTTCTCCGGAGGCTCGTAGGACGGCCGAGGTGGTTAACCTTTATTTGAAGAAGGCAAATGAAGCCCTCAGACCCTTTCATCCTGCCAATGCCATCCTGCTCAGAGGGTTTTCGAAGATTCCGCATATCCCAACGATGTCAGAAAGATTCAAACTTCGACCTGCTGCCATTGCGACCTACCCAATGTACCGCGGGCTGGCGAGGCTGGTAGGAATGGAGATTTTGGAGACAGGAGAGACCCTCCGGGAAGAAGCGGAGACCCTGAGAAAATATTTCGACCGATATGATTTCTTTTACATCCATTTTAAGAAAACCGATTCAGCGGGGGAGGATGGTAACTTTAAAATGAAGGTGAAAGCTCTGGAAGAAATCGACCGGGTCATTCCATCCATCCTTAAGTTGAAACCAGATGTCTCGGTGGTTACGGGAGATCATTCGACGCCCAGCCTTCTCAAGGGACATAGCTGGCATCCCAATCCGATTCTTCTCCATTCAAAATACATCCGGCCTGAAGGCATCCGGCGCTTCACGGAGAGGCATTGTCAAAAGGGGCAACTGGGCAGATTTCCAGCCAAGGATGTGATCCCCTTGATGTTAGCCAACGGATTAAAATTAAAGAAATTCGGGGCATGAAAGAATTTCTCCATCTTTATGGTCCCGTACCTTCCAGGCGGTTAGGGAGGTCACTCGGGGTTGATCTCGTTCCTCACAAAATCTGCACCTACGACTGTATCTATTGCCAGATTGGGAACACCACAGAAAAGACTCTTGTAAGGAAAGAATATGTGCCTGTGAAGGAAATTCTGGAAGAAGTGACGCGCTTCCTTAAGGAAGAAAATTCCCCTATCGATGCTCTCTCCCTTTCCGGCTCTGGAGAACCCACCCTCCATTCTCTCATTCGTTCGGTGATAGAAGGGATTAAAGCCATTACCTCTATACCGGTCGCTGTCATCACCAATGGGTCCATGCTCTATGAAGAAGAGGTCAGACAGGATCTCCTCCGTGCGGATATTGTCCTCCCTTCGTTAGATGCCGTATCGTCGGAAGTTTTTATGAAGATCAATCGTCCCCGCCCAGGGTTTTTTGTTGAAAAGGTGATCGAAGGACTGGTTGAATTTAGAAAAGTTTACAAAGGCCAGATTTGGTTGGAGATACTATTCTGTAAAGGTGTCAATGATGGTAAAGAAGAGCTTCTCAGGATGAGAAAGACAATTGATCGAATCCGACCCGATCGCATTCATCTCAACACAGTTGTTCGGCCTCCTTTTGAAAAATGGGCAGTCCCTTTGAATCAAAAGGAGATGGAAGAAATCAGAGCTTTCTTTGGAGAAAAAGCTTCGATCATCTCGGAATTTGACCGTCATCCACCGGCGGTCACGGAGAGAGATATCCAAGAAGAGATATTGAAGATCCTGAAAAGAAGACCCCTTTCTCTCACCGACCTCTCCCAAGGGATGGGAATTCGAGAGAATGAGATAGAAAAGTATATCCAGCCGTTGGTTTCCGAAGGAAAGATACATGCCCGGATTTTTGGTGATTCGATCTATTATGAAATAAAATGAATTCTTCTAACCCGACGATATTTGGTCTGTTTCTCCGCCCCGGCCTCCCAAAAAAGCGCGATAACTGTCAGAAGTACTGACTTTGGACTTCGATAAATAATCATTACCTTTCATAAATAACCTTGAGCAGACATTAGTACTGTTTTTCGTCAAAAATCCTTTTACTTTGATTGTCATTCCGGCCTTGACCCGGAATCCAGTAATTCTGGGCTAGATTCCCGCCTTCGCGGGAATGACGGGTTCGTAACTAATGTGAAGAAGCGTTGGACGCACTACAGTGGGTGGAAGAAATAATTTGCTTTAATAAATCTTCCTTTCCTTAGGTTCGCTGTTTCTTGTGTGTTGCCTGCAATAAATTGTGATTATGACAAAATTGGACAAAAGATATGTTTCGGATCAAACTTCTTAGAAATACTCCTTTACGGATTTAGGAATTTCAACGAGTTACGAGTTTTAGAAGAGGGCATCGTATTTGCATACGATAATTTAACGGGAGGATTAACCTATGAATGTCCGCCTGCCTATTTTGGTCGTATTAATTGTCTTGTTTGATTTATCCTTCGTTCAAACCTACCCATGCCTCGGTCGCCATTTTTCTAAAGATTCTTTATCCCTATTGGCGAGAAATGAGGAATCGCCTTCTACTAAGGAGGATTCAAAATCCGGTCCTATTCCGGCTATCGAGGAGTATGAAAGAGAGAAGCTTGCAAAATTGAAACGGAACATCGGTAGACGATTGATGACCGTACCAACCATCAATCCTGCAACGTTCTATGAATCCCCGGATGATTTAGAACGAAAATTGAGAGTCAAGGGAGAGAAAGAGACTTTCGTTATTATGGAGGTAGTTCAGAATCGTTTGGGGACGATGAATTTCTATCGGGTAAAATTTGATTCAGGAGAAGTAGGTTATTTAGGTGCGGATGGAAATAATTTGGAGATAGAGATTAAGAAGGGGAGTCTCATTTCACTTGCTAAAAAGGCAAGCCCCAAGAAGAAGAGTTTGAGTCAGTCGAAGGCGCTTGCTTCTGAGGCTGTGGAGTGGGTGAAGAACCATCCCACGCTGACCGATTCTGCGACAGGCAAGAAGAGGTCTGTCGAAATGAGGATGATCGAGGAAAAAGAACGATCTTTTCCAAATCTGAAATGGAGGTACGAGGCAAAGGAAATTGGAAGGAATAAATACCGAGTCACGCAGTATGGAAGTGAGGGGGGAGGCCCTCCCTTAATCAGGACATGGATTGTTGATCTATCGACGAACGAGGTTAGCCCTGAAAATCTGGCCGCCAAGGAGATGTATCGGTAATTCGATCTGCAAAAGAAGAGAGGATTAAAGAAAAACCCCTGACGTGAAGGCTCAGGGGTTTTTCTTTAGCGGATTTTATTGGTCAGGCTTTTGTAATCTCGAAGGAAAGCTGATCATCGTCGTACTTGAGAGGGCTGATGGTCACGTCCGCACCTACCTTGAGATCTTCGGGCTTTATGCCCTTTGCCATCCGGGCGAACAGCTTCAGGCCATTGCCAAAGTCCACAACGCCCATTGTGTAGGGAGGGTCGGCCTCGAACCCAAACGGCGCATAATAGGCGGTGGTAAAGGTCTCAAGTTTGCCTTTCTTGGGCATCTCGAACCAGTCCATGTTCTTTGAGAAACATTTTGCGCAGTCGGCTCTTGGAGGGAAGAACTTTGCACCACAATCTTTACAAACAGTCCCTTCAACCTTCCCTTCCGCTAGGAAGTCAACAAATTTTGCCGTCTTTGTCACTGCCGTAAAGCTTTTTCTTCCAAATTTCTCGAAACCCATACCTCACCTCCCTTGAAAGTAATCAATGCAAAATGGGCAATGAACAATTATCAATTAGCAGTGGGAAAAAGGCAATGAAAATTGATCGTTGCTCATTTGTATTGATCTTTTCTTAGTTTCTGCGAAAAATTGTAACGTTTCCGTAAAGTCCGACGCCGCCGATGTTGTGGACAAGGCCGATGTCCGGCGCACCTGGCACCTGCATGGGGCCTGCCTCACCGCGAAGTTGCAGAACGATGGTGCGAATCTGGGACCCACCCGTTGCACCAATGGGATGGCCTTTCGAAAGGAGCCCGCCATCGACGTTCACAGGGATTTTTCCCTCCTTATAAGTCGCCTTTTCCCGGATGAGCTGCTTCCCTTCGCCCCCCGGGGCGAATCCGAGACCCTCGTACGCCATAATCTCTGCGATGGTGAAGCAGTCATGCACTTCAGCCACTTTGACATCTTTCGCGGTGATTCCGGCCATCTTGTACGCTTGGGCCGCTGCCGCATACCCGACGCTTAAGCCCTTGGTAAAATTGGGTCTCGCTGCCATGTTGACTGCCTCTGAGGCCGCACCGATGCCGATGATCCAGACCGGCTTCTTCGACAGGGCCTTTGCTTTTTCGGCGCTTGCAAGGATGATACAGGAACTTCCGTCCGCGTTCGCGCAGCAGTCACCTACCCGGAGCGGCCACGCGACGGGGCCTGCGAGTTTCGCTTCCGGGTCGCCCTGTTTAAAGTCCCCGGGTTTTACCGGCTTCCTGTAGACCGCCCTCTCGTTGATCACGCCGTAGGTGGATGACTTGAGCCTGACACCCATCAGGTCGTCGTGGGTCAAACCATGTTTTGTCATGTAGGCCTGCGCATAAAGGGCGTAATACGCGGGCATCATGGTTCCAAAGGGTGCCTCCCACTGGATGTCGGCGCCCCTGCCCATTCTCTCCTGGGATTCCGCAGAAGTGATCTCGGACATCTTCTGGAACCCGAGGACGACGACGACGTCGTGGAGGCCGGACTTAATCATGCTGTATGCCACTTTGACACCGGTGCTACTCGAAGAGCAAACGGTCTCCACGTAGAACGTCGGCTGTGGAATAAGGCCCAGGTATTCTGCAAGGACGCCCGCAGGGGAGCGTTGCTTGTCATATTCAGGAGCCGAACAGAAAACGGAAGCATCCACATCTTTCTGGGTGATGCCCGCATCTTGCATGGCTTCCCTGAAGGCCTCGAAGGCCAATTCCCGGATAGACCCCTCATAACCTCTTACGAAGCTACTCTGGCCCACACCAATGACCGCTACGTCTTTCATTATAAACCTCCCTTTTCACCCCACCTCCACACTCTCCTTTGAGGGGGGAGGGTGAGGAAATTCTTCACTCATACAATGAACGAAGACTAAAGATAAATGAGAGTTCACTTTTCTGTCAAGTTATTTTTTTCTTGGATATTTTTGATATTTCCAAACGGCCCGATTATGTTCTTCGATGTCAGAAGAAAAATAGTGAGACCCGTCATTCTTGGAAACGAAATAAAGGTAGGAAACAGGAGCGGGGCGGACAGCGGCCAGAAGGGAGTCTCTGCCAGGATTACAGATAGGGGTGGGGGGAAGTCCAGCAAGGAGATAGGTGTTATAAGGAGTGGGTCTCATCAAATCTTCTTTGGTTAGATTTCCGTCAAAATTTCTTATTCCATAGATCACGGTGGGATCACTTTGGAGAGGGATCTTCTTTCTTAGGCGATTGTGGAAGACGGCAGAGATAAGAGGTTTCTCTCCGGAGAGGGATGTTTCTTTTTCGATGATGGAAGCTAATATAACAACTTCCCTTTCAGAGATTCCAGATTCAGATGCCCAATGAGCAAAGTCTGGTCCGAAGACTTTTCTAAACTGATGGACCATCATCTGGATGACTTCCTCCGGGTCCATCTCCCTGAGCAGGTGATAGGTGTCAGGGAAGAGGTAGCCTTCCAAAGTGGGTCCTGCTAATTGCGAGAGGCCAAGAGCATTGATGAAAGCAGGGGAGGAGGTCTTTTGAAGGAACCCTTTCTTCTCCACAAGATTCAAGTTTTCCAATAACTGGGCGATTTGGGAAAGGGTAAACCCCTCAGGAATGGTCACCAGATGACGTTTCACCTGCCCCTTAGCGAGAACAGACAATACATCGAGAGGAAGCATTGGAGTATGGAATTCATATTCTCCTGCTTTGATCCTGGCTTTTTTCCCAAGAATCGTAGTGAGGAAAACGAAGAAATGTCTATTTTTGATAATCCCCTCCTGTTCGAATACCTCTGAAACCTTTCTGAGAGGAGTTCCCTTTTTAATGAAGATGACCTTGGTGGATGCCGTTTTAGAGAAGGGGACAAAGAGAAACCATGAGAGAACGGAAATAGAAAGGAGAAGGAGAACTCCCAACAAGAGGAGGAAGAATTTACTCCTGGGAGAGAATTTCATGGTCTGTCCTCCTGCTTTGATCCAAATATCCCTGGAGAATAAGGACGGCGGCCAGCTTGTCAATCACCTTCTTCCTTTTTCTTCTAGAGAGATCAGCTTCCAATAAAACCCTGGAGGCTCCTACCGTTGAAAGCCGTTCGTCCCAAGTAACCACCGGGACTTGAATTCTATCCTTGAGTACCTCCATCCACTTGAGGACAATCTCTGCCTGTTTCCCCAAAGTTCCATTCATGTTTTTAGGAAGTCCGACGACAATCCTATTAATTTCAAATTGACCGATGATAGTAGAGATCTCTTGTAAATCGTCTTCCATCGATTTCCTTCTGAGGGTTTTGAGACCCTGAGCTGTTAATCCCAGCTCATCACTGATTGCCATTCCAATGGTATGGCTGCCAACATCTAAACCCATTATTCTCATCATGTCCTTATTGCCCATTTGTTCAGCGTTGTCAAGGTTCCTATTGGTTTAACTTGGTCTGGATATTTATAATTTCAATGATAACAAGAAGTTGTAATTGTGTAATAGTGACAGAAATGTCTTGACAAAAGAACGGTCCTTTGTTATAAATTGCACAATCTAAACGGGAGGAGGAGATGTTATGGATTTTAAATTGAATGAAGAACAAGAAGCAATGCGAGAGATGGCTAAGAATTTTGCAGAGAAGAAGATCGCTCCCACCATGGAAGAAGATGAGAAGGAACATCGTTTCCGCCGTGAAATTGTAAAAGAGATGGCCAGATTGGGGTTTTTTGGATGTATTGCACCCGAGAAATATGGTGGAACTGAAAGTGGTTATCTTGCGGCCTCCGTGATGACAGAAGAGATCGCAAGAATCTCTCCGTCATGGGGACTTCCCTTTAACCTTCAGATGAACTCGATCCAATCTGTTCTCCTCAATTTCGGGACCGAGCAGCAGCGTGAACGCTGGATCCCCAAATTGATCAATGCTGACCTGCTCGGCTGTTTTGCCATCACTGAACCCAACACCGGTTCGGATGTGGCTTCGATGAAGTCAACGGCAGTAGAGACAGAGGGGGGATTTGTCCTGAATGGGACGAAGATGTGGATCTCAGGGGTGCCTGTGGCCGACCTCGGCATCGTTTTTGTGTACACGGATAAGGCTGCGAAGCATCGCGGCATGTCAGCGTTTATTGTGGATATGCATCTCCCCGGCGTCACACAGAAGTCCATTGATTCGAAATTGGGTCTTTTCTGTGCCCCAACAGGGGAGATCATCTTTGAGGACGTCAAGGTGCCGAAGGACTGTCTGGTCGGTCAAAAAGGAGATGGGTTCAAAATCTGCATGGCCATGTTGGACAACACCCGGCTCTCCTCTGCATCAAGAGCCGTTGGGGTAGCGAGGGCTTGTCTCGAACATTCTGTTCGATATGCCAATGAGCGTGAGCAGTTTGGACAACCGATTGCCAATTTTCAAATGGTCCAGGAGCAGATTGCGGAAATGTATGTTGAAGAACAGGCTGCCCGGCTGCTCGTTTATCGGGCCGCCTGCAACAAAGACCTGGGACAGCGAAACACCATCGAGGTTTCCTGCGCAAAATTTTATGCAGGGGAGGTAGCTGTTAAGGCGGCGAATCAAGCTGTCAAAATTTTCGGATCCTATGGTTTTTCAACGGAGTATCCGGTGGAGAGGTTCTACCGGGACGCCAAATCCTATCAGATTGTGGAGGGGACATCCAACATTCAGAAGATGATCATCGCAAGAAACGCGTTAGGACTTAAATAAAAATTTGCTTCGTAGAAGGAGGAAAATGTCATGGGGACACCAGTGACTGTGCCAATGGTAGGTAAGATTGTTTCAGTCTCAGTAAAGGTGGGAGATAAGATTAAAGAGGATGATCAAGTGGCGGTGTTAGAGGCGATGAAAATGGAGATGCCTGTCGTGGCCCCGGTCACCGGAACGGTGAAGGAGATTCGTGTGGCTCCGGGCCAGGAGGTCGAAGCAGAGGCCGTCATCGCTATGATTGAGTAGTGATAGGATAGGGGGAAGGGAGCCGATGGAGGAGGATTTCCTGGCGAAACTGGACATCAGATCTCTGACCTTCGGAGATTTGGATGCGATTGTTGAAATTGATCGCAAGGTCTTAGGTAAAGCGAGGCAGGATTTTTGGAGAAAGAAGATCGAGCTCCCTAATGCCCGATATCCCTTTTCGGGTCTGGTCGCTGAACTCGAAGGAAGGGTGATCGGGTTTATCTTAGGCGAAACGAGTGGCTGGGAATTTGGCATTCCTGAGACAGTGGGATGGATCAGCACGATCGGGGTCGATCCCGATTATCAACATAAAGGTGTGGCGAGAAAATTGAGTGAGGAGTTTATCGGGAATCTTAAAGGGATTGGTGTGAGCGTCGTCTACACCTTAGTGAATTGGAGTGATTGGGATCTCTTGAAATTTTTTCGAGCCATGGGATTTACAAGAGGAGGTGAGATGATCAATCTGGAATTGAAAATAGAATAGCGTTTTAATCCCTCATTTTTTCCCTCTTTGATCGGTCTCAAAAAACTCCCCTGATCGATTACCTGGATTTTCTTCTGGAGCGTCTCTACCTCTGAGGGTTGAGATCCATCTTACCCAGATGGGGTTAAGTGGGTTTGGAAACAGAAAAAGTATTGAGATGAAAAATACTATTTCATATGGAAATATGGATTTAATTCATTGTAATTACATTGGATTTAAAGCAAATAAAAATCTTCTTGTATTTAGAATAAAAATGTAGTATTTTTTTGCTTGTTCATGAGAATATATTCACAAATTATTTTGGTTCGGTCTTTTGATAAAACGAAAAAAGGAGGATGTGATGGGTAGGCTCGAAGGTAAAGCTGCAGTCGTAACAGGTGGGGGAAGGGGCATTGGAAGAGCGATCTGTCTTGCTTATGCCAAGGAAGGGGCCGATGTTATCGTTAACTATGCGAGCAAAGATCAACCCGCGCAAGAAGTTGTTGAGATGATTAAGAAGATAGGGAGAAAAGCAGTTGCAATAAAGGGGAATGTTGCAGTAAAGGCCGATGCTGAAAAGATTATCCAAACAGCCATTGACAATTTCGGAAAGATCGACATTCTGGTGAACAACGCAGGCGTATCGAAACCAAATATGCTCTACAAAATGACAGAGGAACAGTGGAATGAGGTGATCGACATCCAACTTAAAGGACCCTTCCTATGCATCCAGGCGGCTTCTAAGTATATGATGGAGCGAAAAAGCGGTAAGATCATCAATGTGACTTCTTCGGCCGGATTATGGGGAACAAAGGGACAGATTAACTACAGTTCGGCAAAAGGAGGGATCATTGCTCTGACCAAGTCGGCTGCGCGGGAATTGGCTGGGTATGGGGTTACGGTGAATGTGGTCCAGCCGGGATATGTAAGCACTGAGATGACCGAGAAGATTCGGACAGACCCAAAGCTGAAGGAGATTTATGCGGGCAGGATTTTGCTGGGTCGATTTGCGGAAGCGGAAGAGATTGCTCTCACCTTCGTCTTCTTGGCATCGGACGACGCGAACTATATCACCGGCCAGCTTATCTGTGTGGATGGCGGGCTTGGGATGACTTAGTTCAATGGAGAATTCCTGCCAGGATTTGCCGGTCAGCAAACGGGGGTGGCAGGCATGGATCAAAACTTGAAATGGCGAGGTGAAATCTAAATTCGGGGAAAGGAGGGGTATTTATCAATGATTGAGGAATCAAGGTCTAATTCAAAAACAGAAAGGGGTGAAATGAATGGCAACAATACCTGATAAAATTGAGACTTGGCAAATGGTTCAACCAACAGCCAAAAACAAAGAGACTGGTGAGGTCACGCCCGGCAAGTTGGCCAAGGCTTCAATTCCAGTACCGGCCTTAGGACCCGGTGAGGTTTTGGTCAAAGTGGCAGGATGCGGCGTCTGCCATACGGACCTGGGTTACTTTTATGATGGCGTGCCGACGGTTCAGAAACCGCCGCTAACCTTGGGACATGAGATCAGTGGGACCGTTGTTGCCGGCGATGAAAAATGGGTCGGGAAGGAAGTGATTATTCCTGCGGTGATGCCCTGTCGGCAATGTATCCTTTGCAAAACCGGCAGAGGAAATCGTTGTTTAGCCCAGAAGATGCCTGGAAACAGCTTGGGTATTTATGGGGGATTTTCGAGTTATATCCCCGTACCTTCGATCGATCTCTGCGAGGTGAGAAATCGGGGGAATGTTCCTTTGGAGCATTTGGCCGTTGTGGCCGATGCGGCAACGACCCCTTATCAAGCATCCAAAAGGGCAGACCTTCAGCCAGGGGACAATGTCATCATCATTGGCGTCACAGGCGGGGTAGGTGTCTATATGGCTCAAACGGCAAAAGCCCTGGGTGCGAAAACGGTCATCGGTATTGCAAGGAATCCACAGAAGCTACAAAGGGCGTTGAAATACGGAGCAGACTTTGTCATCAGCTCCCAAGATAAAGCGATCAAGGATCTCCGGAACGAATTTCGGGAGATCTGTAAGAAGAATGGTTTAGAGGCTGGGTTTGGCTGGAAGATTTTTGAGATCACCGGAACCAAAGCAGGACAGGAGATTGCTCTGGAACTTTTGTCCTTCACTGGCAAGCTGATTGTGGTCGGATTTGGAATGGCAAAGAACGAATACAGCATCTCTCGGTTGATGGCCTTTGACGCGGAGATGATCGGGACGTGGGGATGCCTGCCGGAATACTATCCGATCGTCCTGGATATGGTCCTTTCGAAAAAGATCGACATCGGTCCCTTTGTCGAGACCAGGCCGATGAGCCAGATCCAATCCGTGTTTGATGAGGTCCATAAAGCGGGGTCACCGGAGAAAAGAATGGTTTTGACGCCGGATTTTTAGAACGAACCGGCACTTTTTGAATAGAGAGCCCAGGTCATGGGCTGAATAAAATTAAATCAATACGGAAGGGGGTATATGTATGGCAGTAAATTGGATGCCGAGAGAACATGAGATGAAAAATCACGATCGGTATGGTTCAGAGCATTGGGGAACCGAGGCCCCGTGTACGGTGTATGAGAAAAAACCGTTGAAAGACGCAAAGGGCAATGTCATTAAGGGTCTCTATAATGCTTGGATCAGGCTCAATAACCCCAATCAGTACAACTCCTACACGACCGAAATGGTTAAGGGCGTCATCGCCGGTTTCGAGAATGCCTCCACGGACCGCTCCGTTGTGGCGGTTGTATTTACCGGCACTGGGCCTAATGCCTTCTGCACCGGTGGTAACACGAGAGAGTACTCAGAGTATTACAGCATGCGACCCGAAGAGTACGGGGCTTACATGGAGCTCTTCAATAACATGGTCGACTCCATCCTCATGTGCAAGAAACCGGTCATCTGCAGGGTGAATGGTATGAGAGTGGCCGGAGGACAGGAAATCGGGACCGCGTGTGACATCACGATTGCCTCTGACCTTGCTATTTTCGGCCAGGCAGGTCCTCGCCACGGGTCGGCTCCGGTGGGTGGTGCTTCCGACTTCCTCCCCTGGTATCTAACCATTGAAGATGCCATGTGGAACTGTATCAGCTGCGAGATGTGGTCTGCTTATAAGGTGTTGCGCAAAGGCTTGATCTCAAAGGCTGTTCCAGTTTTGAAAGATGACAAAGGCAAGTGGTTACGCAACCCGCAGATCATCACCGATGCCTACGTGAAAGACGGCGAGATTGTGTATGGTGAATACAAGGCTGGCGACGAATTCAAGCAGGCGCGGGAGCTGGTCAACAACAAGCTCAAAAGCAACGAATTTGACTTAGCCCTTCTCGATGCGGAGGTGGAGAGGATTTGCTGGACCTTTGCCAATCTCTTCCCTGGCTGCTTGATCATGTCCATCGACGGTATCCGAAACAAGAAGAAATTCTTCTGGGATCAGACAAAGAACACCAACAGACATTGGCTGGCCGCCAACATGATGGGCGAGGCTTACCTTGGGTTCGGCGCCTTCAACACGAAGAAGATTACGGGCGCTGACACGATCGACTTCATTAAGTACCGCCAGAATATTGCCGAGGGCAAACTGGTCGATGACAAATTCTTTGAAGAAGTATTGGGCAAACCCCAGAAGAAATAAGTGAAACATCCGAATGGGATCATAAGACGGTTGTGAGTGAGATACCCTTTGGGCAGACAGGAATTTCAAGTCCAAAGGGTATCTTTTTAGGAGTTTAAGATTCCGTAGACTCTATCTTTAACGAATAACGAATCACTCATCAACGCTGACGGTTCATGAGAAATGGAGGTGAATCAAATGGCTTTCAAACATATTCAGACCGAATTGAAAGATGGTGTGGCTACCCTCACACTCAATCGTGCTCCTCTCAATTGGCTAAACATCGAAATGATGGAGGAGATCAACAGTTATCTTTCGAGCTTAATGAGTGAAAAGGGTTTGAAGCTCCTTGTCGTCCAGGCTGCAGGCAAGGCCTTTTCCGTGGGCGTGGAGGTGGCAGACCATCTTGGGAGATCTGGCGACCAAGATGATCCAAACCTTCCATGAGATGTTTAGGCTCATGGATGCCTTGAAAGTTCCCTCTCTGGCTGTGGTCAATGGAGCCGCCCTGGGAGGAGGATGCGAATTGGCTCTCTACTGCGACATGGTGCTTGCCACCGAGAAGGCAAAATTCGGACAGCCTGAGATACAGGTCGGCGTTTTCCCTCCCATTGCTGCCTTGGTTTTTCCGAGGATGATTGGCCGGAAAAAGGCCATGGAACTCATTCTCGCCGGCGATACCATCAGCGCTCAGGAGGCCTACAGCCTTGGGACTGGTGAATAAAGTTGTCCCTGAAGCTTCCCTTGCTCAAGAAGTAGAGGCCTTCGTTGGGAAGTTTTCAAAATTGAGTGGAATCGTTCTGAAACTGACAAAGGAAGCAGCTGCTCGCCGGTCTCAATGATGATATGGATCAAGGGCTCAAAGCCATTGAGAAGATCTATCTCGACAAACTGATGAAAACCCATGACGCCATGGAAGGTCTTAAAGCTTTCTTGGAGAAACGCAAACCCACTTGGAAAGATAACTGATGGAAAGGGGGAGACCCATGGAGTCTCCCCCTTTCCATCTAAGGCAACGTCAACCAAAGTAAATCTTTTTGTAGTGTTATCTTTTGTCCCATGGAGGAGCTAAACGAAGCTGACTGATGGCCACTTCTTTAGGCCATATCTGGACATTTTTCCCATCCTGCCACTGACGGAAGCCGTATTTAATAATAGCCGATCCGTTCTCCCTGAATTTGATCGGACCTCTTACAGTCATCATCTCTACCTTTCCAATGGTGTTTCGAAGCTTTTCCCGATCCAGGGTTCCAGCCATCTCGATGGCTTTTGCCAGGATCTGCATGGCTCCATAAGCGCAACCGACGGGAATGCCGATGCTTGACACATCAGGATACTTGGCACGATAGTCTTTGACCACCCTATCATTTCCAGGATAAGGCATGCTTTCATGCCAGTTGCCGTCGGATATGATATAGTTTGCGTCCTTTCCCATCGCGCCCCAATAGGTGCTCAGATCGGGTCCTCGAATAAAAAGAGTCACCTTTGGTGCGTAATTAAGCTCTTTCATCTGCTTAACGATGACAATGCTTTGAGGAGGGGTCGGAACCGAGAAGACGACATCGGCGCCGGCGGACTTCAAATCCAGGATTAACGACGAAAAATCTCTTGTTGGAGGGGCATACTTCAGGTCAGCCACGATCGTGTATCCCCGTTTCTTGGCCATGTCCCTGATATAATCGCCGCATTCCTTCCCCCAGTCCACCTGGAGTTCCATGTGGCCCAGTTTGATCGGTCTCTGCTCTTTGGGAATGGAATCGAGAAAATCAAAGAATGTGACCACCTGATCGGAAGCCAGAGAAAAAGGCACAAAGATGTATCTGAATCCTTTTTTGAATGGAGCCTCTGCCGCAACGGTCACACCGATCCAGGGGACCTTATTCTTCTCAGCGGTCGACATGCCGACCACATTCAGGTCACTCGAGAACCCGCCAAGATAACAAACCACTTTATCCACCGAATACAACTTATCGAGCCTTGTCGTCGTCTTGACCGAGTCTGATTCATCATCCAATATGATCAACTCGATCGGTAACTTCTTATTGTACTCTTTGACGAAAACCCCTCCGGCATCATTGATATGTTTTACGGCAATTTCGTAACCATCTCTGACATCCTTCCCGCCAGAGGCCATCGCACCGGTCAGCGCAATCACCGCCCCAAGTTTAATCGTCGCCGGAGCCTGTGCAAAGACCGCTGAGGTGACGCCCAGGGTCATGATGAAAACCAAAACGCATGCCCAACTAATCACCTTTTTCGATAACTTTCTCTTTTCCATATTCTCCTCCTTTCTTTCGTTTAGAAATATCCTAATTTTTTCACTCTTGTCAAGAGAGATCATCTCTCTTTCGCAGATACGGTCCTGAGATTTTTTAACCCCTCGAACCATCCCGATGATTCCGATGAGCCCCTTGGGAAGGAAAAGAACCGTAAAGATGAATACGATACCGAAGATGAGCACATTCATTTGTCCAAGACTGATGGCAAATAATTCTTTCAATATCACAAAGACAATAGAGCCTAACACAGGTCCTGCCACTGTCCCTGCGCCTCCGATAAAGGCGATGAGTACTGGATCGAATGACCATCCCAACTCAAAGGGGACATAGTAGTAATAGCTGGCCACATAGAAGGAGAAGAGCCCGCCTCCCAAGCCCGCAATTAGGGTGCTGAGGGTCATCGAGATGACTTTATATTTAAAGGTATTGATTCCAATCGCCTCCGCAGCGTCCTCCTCCTCGCGAATGGAAACAAGAGCCAGACCCAGCTTGGAACGGTTTAAAACAGAGACGAGGCCAATGGTGATGACCGCCACGGTCAACGCCATGTAATAGATCGGAACAAGACTATAATTCGAGAGATATTGCGGAGGGGAAAAGCTCACTCCAGGGAAGATGTTTTGGACCGTAACGAAGGCAATCATGGACAGGGCGAGAGTTCCAATGGCAAAGTAATGCCCTTTCAACTTGAAGGCAGGAAATCCTATGACGGAGGCAAGGAGGAGCGATGAAATCGAACGCCCCGCATAAGGCAAGATAAGGAGGGATGCCCAGGGTCCATAGATATCGGAATACCAGCGCGCCGATTCCAAAAAAAGTGGAATGCCCTAAGCTGATCTGTCCCGTATATCCTCCCAAAATATTCCAGCTATGGGACAGAATGGTATAAAGACAGATCAGGATGATGAGGTTGAGAATATATGCCTTGGTGATGACCAAAGGCACCAAAGCCAGACAAATCACGATTCCAACAAGGAGAACGAGTTGCTTCATGCCTTTTTCCCAGCCAATCCCTGCGGTCTGAACATCAGGATCAGGACAAACAGAATGAGTCCAAAAACCTCCCTGTAAGGAGTTCCAACCAGATAAACTCCGGCCGCCTCAATCGCTCCCAAGAAGAAACCTCCGATTAATACCCCCTTAATGCTCCCGACTCCAGCCAGGATTAATACGATCAAGGCCTTATTCGTTAAATCAAAAGAGATTGCCGGGTTTAAAGCGTGCAAAGAGGTCATAACGCCTGGAATTCCAGCCAAGGCACACCCAATCGAGAAGGCCACCAGATATACCTTATTGACATTAATACCCATCAACGTCGCGGCCTCGTGATCCATTGATACGGCTCGAATGGCTTTTCCGAAATAAGTCCTGGTGAGGAACAAATGAAGGGCAATAATGACGATAATGGCTATGGCCACTCCTCCCAAGCCGATGTAGGGTAGACGGATTCCAAACACGTCGAAGACTTTTCCAGAATAAACCGTCGTCACAGCCCGTTCATCCGCTGTCCAAAACAGGATGGCCAAATTGGAAAAGATCAACAGCAGGCCAAAAGAAATCAGTAAGGAATTCTTGATTTTTTCGCCCTCAGGGAATTTCATAAGTGACTGAAAGAGGATTTTGAACAGGATCCATCCGATGATAAAAAACAGAGGGGTCACGAGCAGGATGAACAGGAAGGGATCGATACGGGTGTAAAAAAAAGCCCAGAAGGTCGTATAAGCGGCCAGCATAATCAGTCCTCCATGGGCCACCATCAGGTAATTCATCACTCCAAACACCAGGGACAATCCTAACGCCACCAGGCCGTACAAGGCGCCATTGAGGAACCCATAGCTAAGGATTTGTATAAACCTTAACACGAATTTCTACCCCATTGCGAGATAAGCACTCTTGACCTTGTCGCTCTTCAGGAGTTCACTCCCTTTCCCTTCCCCTGTAATCCGGCCATTTTCAATAATATATCCTCTATCCGATATTTCTAAGGCCAGCCGCACATTCTGTTCCACAATCAAAATAGTCATTTTCTTTGAACGGTTAATCTCTTTTAGAGTCATATAGATATGTTTTACAATGAGTGGGGCCAAACCGAGAGAGAGCTCGTCGACCAGGAGCAATTTGGGTTCTGACATCAGACCCCTTGCAATGGCCAACATCTGTTGCTCGCCGCCACTGAGAGTTCCTGCTAATTGATGGACGCGTTGATCAAGGACAGGGAACATTTGAAAAATCCATTTTAGGTTTTCATCTTTCTGTGGTCGTGTCCTCCCGATATAGCCACCCAATTCCAAATTTTCAAGCACGGTCATATCCCGAAACAACCTTCTTCCCTCAGGCACCAAGGACACACCCTGTTCGACGATTTGATAGGCCTTGATGGTATCGGATCGGACCCCATCAATGGTCACGCTTCCCTTGGTGAGGCTTAAAATTCCTGAGATCGTTTTTAAAACGGTCGTTTTCCCAGCTCCATTCGATCCGATTAAGGATACGATTTCCCCGTTTTCCACTCGAAACGAGACATTCCATAAGGCCTGAATGTCTCCATAATGAACGTCCACCTGATGTACTTCAAGCATGAAAATCTTCCCCCAAATAAGCCCCAATCACCTTCTGATCGTTAATCGCCTCCTGTGGAAGTCCATCAAATATTTTGGTGCCCGAACTGAGGACAATGACTCGATGAGAAACCCCTAAGATCACCTTGATGAACATGCTCTACGATCATCAGAGTGATTCCAAGTCCCTTGATCTTCATAATCAGACGAAGCGCTTCTTCTGTTTCGGAAGGGTTTAATCCCGCAAAGACCTCATCGAGTAATAGTAATTTAGGTCTGGTGGCTAAGGCCCTAGCAATTTCAAGCCTCTTGCGATCGATCAAACTGAGTTGTGCGGCGACAATATCTTGTTTCTTGCTCAAATTCGTCAAATCGAGTAATTCGATTGCTTCTTTTTTCGCCTGTTTGATGTCCTTTGCAGGCTCCCTTCCGTAGGCTCGGCCTGCCATGACATTTTCTAAAGAAGTTAATCCGACAAAAGGTTTGACCAATTGGAAAGTCCTTGTAATTCCGGACTTACAGATCGTGGAAGGTCTCTGGTCTGTAATATTTTTTCCCAAATATTCGATTTTGCCCTCGTCCGTTTTTAGAAAGCCCGTGATGAGGTTATACAGGGTCGTCTTTCCAGATCCGTTTGGGCCGATCACCCCTAAGATCTCATCCTTTTCGAGGGAGAAGGAAAGTTGCTGAATGACCATCAATCCCCCAAATGATTTAGAGACTTTTTCAACCCTTAAGAAGGGGGCTGCTGAATTCAAGGTGTTTTACTCCTTCTCCTGAAAAATGGGCTCCATACAACTTCCGTCAAACCCTTCCTCTTAAGTAGGATATCGTCTTTTCGTTCCTTTCTTTACGTATCATCTTCCCTGCGCTCTCTTCACGAAGCCTTTCTTATCAACCTTTCCTGCAATTGTCAACAGGACTTCATTTGCAATCTCTCACGTGAATTCTGATTGATCGATTAGAAGCAACATTTTACGCTCATTTATATCTTGTATTCATAAAACCCTTTGCCGCTTTTCCTCCCAAGCCACCCCGCCGTCACCATCTTCTTTAAGAGAAGGGGAGGGGCATACTTGGGATCTTTCGTCTCCTCATATAGGGTTTCGGCGATGGATAACTCTGTATCTAATCCGATGAAGTCAATCACTTCTAAAGGCCCCATCGGATGATTGACGGCCAACTTCATTGAGATATCGATCTCGTCCCTTGAAGCGATTCCGGCTTCGAGCATTCTGACTGCCCCTAACAGAAAAGGAGTGAAGAGCCGGGTGACAATAAACCCTCCTACATCTGGAGCAACGACCACTGTTTTTCCCAGAGTCGCTCCCCAGCTTTTCACCGTTTCAATGGTCTCCTCGCTCGTCATGATGGTTCTGACCAGTTCCAACAGCTGCATCACAGGAGCAGGGTTATGAAAATGCATTCCTAAGAGTTTATCCGGTCTTTTTGTCGCTGCAGCCATGTCGGTGACTGAAAGACCGGAAGTATTGGTTCCAAAGATCGTATCTTTCTTGCAAATCTTGTCCAGCTGGGCAAATACTTTCTTTTTCAGCTCCAGGTCCTCAGGGACGGCTTCCTCCACCAGATCACAATCCTTCAGATCTTCCAATCGGGTGCTCCCTTTAATTCTGGCCAGAATCGTGCCCTTTTCAGATTGGGATAATTTACCCTTTTCCACGCGGCCTGCCAACCTCTTGTCAATCATTTTCAGTCCTCTCTCTAACATTGGCTCGCTTGAGTCGACGGCTACGACCTCATACCCCGACTGGGCAAATACTTGCACAATGCCGGATCCCATCTGACCGCATCCCAGTACTCCCAATTTTTTTATCTCCATGCGACTCCTCCCGTAAGACAATTGTCCCTTTAGTGCTTTTCATCCAATCTTCTGTTTAATATCTTCTCTTAAGGCCTTTTTGTCGTGTTTTCCGGCTTCGGTCAATGGTAACATAGTCAAAAACTCAAATCGTTCCGGGATCAACAGTTTTGAGGCTCCCTGACTCTCCATAAACGATTTAATCTCTTCAGGATCTATTTCTACCCCTTCCGTAAGCCTTACGTAAGCACACACCCTTTCCCCCAATTCCTTATCCGGCATCCCAATCACTGCTGCATCGGCAATCCCCGGGTGAGAGCAGAGAAGCTCCTCCACCAGGGCGGGGCTGATGTTTTCACCCCCTCGAATAATAATATCCTTGGTCCTACCCGTGATTTTCAGGTTCCCTGAGCGATCAATTCTTGCTCGGTCCCCTGTCCGGGAAAAACCTCCCCTTAAGAAACTTCTTTCGTTCTCTTCGGGATTTTTCAAGTACCCGGCGAATATCCCCGGGCCCTTGGTGACCAGCTCTCCCTCCTGATCAGGAGGGAGAGCTTTCCCCATTCCATTCACGATCTTTATCTGTTCATAGGGACAGCATGGTTTCCCGACCGTATTACAGATGGTTTCAATGTCATCTGTCAGACTTGTTCGGCAGAGCAGTCCCTCGCTCATCCCAAACTCGTTGATGTAAGTGCAGTTCAATTTCTTAACCACTTCCTGAATCAGGTCAGGGGCACTGGGTTCTCCTCCGGCTGATATCTTTCTTAATGAGCTCAGGTCATAACTGTGAAGCTGCTCTGATTCAAGAATTCTTCTTATCATGCTTGGAACCGTTGGCATGAACGTGACTTTCTCGCGTTCAACGGTGCTACAAATATCCTGTGGTTTCGTAGAGTCCAATAATACCAGTTTGTAGCCCATTAAAACTGCTCCCACCACATTGAGCAAGGCGAGGTTGTGGCCAACGGGTACGACAACAAGACTTACGTCTCTGATATTCATTTCCCATGCCTTATGTAAGTATTCCACATTGCAAATGTAATCGTTGTGGGTTCTGGGTATTCCCTTCGGCAACCCCGTCGTACCTCCTGAGGGGATAATGTGTGCAACATCCGTTGGCCTGGGTTTTCTCTTCATCATTTTATGACGGTCTGCCGGGGTCACTCCTCTTTCCATAAGGCTTTCGAGGCTTGCTGTAAACTCTTCCTTTCCCTTTTCTGCTCGCACAGAGATAACCTGCCGAAGCTGTGGGTTTTTCTGCCTAACCTCTCCGATAAAGGAGAGATAATCAATCTTTCGATACAGGTCGGGTACAATCCAGGCCTTTGCCTCGGTGAGAAGTCCCAGATGGCTTACCTCTAACTGCCTGTACCCAGAAATCAAGATGACAGGAATACATCCAATTCTCTGAAGGGCAAAATAAGAGTAAACATATTCAGCCCAGTTTGGAAGCTGCAATAGGACAGTGTCCCCTTTTTCGATCCCTAAATTCATCAGTCCCGTGGCCAAACGGTCGACCTTATTTCGGAGTTCGGAATAGGTGAGTCGGACCCGATCATCGACAAGGGCTTCTTTGTTTGGAAACACATCCGCTGTTCGGTCGAGAATGTCCCCCATCGTAAAGCCAAGCCACCATCTATTCTTGCTATATTGCCGAGCCTCCTTTGCCTTATGTTTTGGAAATTGAATCATGAATTGTAAGCTCCTTAGGATTCTTCCTTCAAGATACCGGGTCGGGCCATTTTGGGCAGGAAAGGTTCGGGTGCATGGAGGTGGCCTTCCGGATAACGGGAACATTTGACCTGTTCATATCTCGAGTCTGCTTCGAGACACCAATTACACGCCACACACCTGACGATCTCTTTCTCCCTTTCTTCTTGGGCTTTGATAGGCCAATCCGGATCGGCAAGAAGAGCACGGCATAATCCGATGATATCTGTCTTACCCTGCTCCAGTATTTCTTCGGCTTGTTTCGGGTCTCTGATCTTTCCGGCGATGACCACCGGAGTCTCCAGCCCCTCATCCCGAATGGCTTTCCTGATTCCCTCTGCCAAATAGACATGGGTTCCGTCCGGCCACCACCACCATGGGCTCATTCGATGACCACTGTAGCCGGACATTGGATCAGGAGGACTTCCCTCAGGCGGAGACAATGCATCTTCAAATCGACTGCCTGCTGAGACGCTGATGTAATCTGCTCCGAGCCGAGCAAATTTCCTAGCAATGACCGTGCTTTGGGCAAGGGTATTTCCTTCGACAACGAAGTCCTCCCCATTGATTCTGACCCCTACAGGGAAGCTTTCGCCAGTAAGATTTCTGACGGCCTGGTAGACCTCGATCGGTAATCTCATCCTGTTCTCAAGTCCCCCTCCGTATCCGTCCGTCCTTTTATTCACCCGGGACAGGAATGACGAGAGAACATAAGCATGGGCCATGTGGATCTCAAGGAAATCAAACCCAGCCGAAAGAGCACGTTTGGCAGCGGCGACATGGTCTTTGACGATATTGGGCAGATCTTCCGTTTTGAAATCTTCAACTTTTTGCCTCCAACCCGTTCGGGAAAGCTTCAAAAACTGCATAATTTGAAGACCGATCTTCACTTCCCGATTCACCTCACGGATGGCCTTGACCAACTCGGTTAACCCGGGAAGGAAACAATCATCACTAATCCTGAGATTGTATGAGCTTTTTGAAGGGATGATGACGGCCGCCTCCACCACAATCGATCCGGCCCCGCCTCTTGCCTCTCGCTGGTATCTTTTTTTTAATTCGTCTGTGACCCAGCCGTCCTCCGTCGAAAGTCCGGAAACCATGGATGTCCGTTGGATCCTGTTGCGAAAGGTAACCCCCCTGATCGTTAGGGGTGAAAATAATTTTTCGTACTTCACGTTATTTCCTCCTTGATCGCATCATCTTCCCGTGAAGGTGGGTTTTTTTTTCTCCATGAAGGAAGTCAATCCCTCTTCGGCATCCTTGGAGCGGGCAACCCGATCATATTCTTCCATCTCTATTCGGAGAGCCTGCTCCAGGGGGAGTTCCATTCCTTTGTGAATGGCCCTTTTGCAAGCTTTCACAGCAAAAGGGCCATTGGAAGCAATTTTCTTTGCTAATCGATCAACTTCGTCCATTAAGCTATCAGGGCTACAGACCTTCTCCACAAGGCCGGACTGGTGAGCCTCTTGCGCCGTGAGTGATTCTCCGGTAAATATCATGTGTTTCGCCTTTCCCATTCCGATGAGCCTCGAGAGGAACTGGGTCCCTCCATATCCAGGCATGAGCCCCAATGTCGTTTCAGGAAAACCCAATTTCGCATTTTCAGAGGCGATTCGAATATCACATGCCATTGCCAATTCACATCCTCCTCCCAAGGCAAATCCATTGACTGCGGCAATGACGATCTTACTTGAGTTTCGAATTCTTAAAAAGATCTCCTGACCCTTTCGGATAACCTCTGTTCGATTTTTACCTGCTTCTCTGATCTCTTTTATGTCCGCTCCAGCCACAAAGGCTCGAGAGCCCACTCCAGTAATAATAATGACAAGAACCTCTTCATCGGATTCCAATTCAAAAAATATCTGATCGAGCCTCGTCATTACATTTGAGTTCAACGCATTAAGGGCTTTCTCACGATTGATAAGAAGATAAACCACTTTCCCTTTTCTCCTTAAGATGACTTCCTCTGAATTCATTTGACCCTCTGTTTCCCAAACTCATTCGATCTCTAATCCCTAAAGAACCATATGGATTAGATGCTCAACCCGTTTGGTCGGTTTCTGAAAATCCTTCCAATCTCTTCCTCTCAAGGTAACCCATCTCTTTCGATTTCCCCGTTGCCGTACTTCTTTAATGATTTGTTCTGTTCTTTTAGTAGCCTCAGGGGTCTATCCAAAAATATCACTGTGTGGAATGATTAATGATACTGTGAGATACTCTTTTGTCAAGAAAATTCTATTCCCAGTAAGTTGGGGATGAACAAAAGGACAAGGACGAACAAACTCATTGACGGTTATTGGCCCATCTGTTAGAATTTCTGGAAATTTTTACCTTCCAGGAATATTTTTGATCCACAAGGTGAGAAGATGAGGCTGAAGGGCAAGAAGGTGATTGTTACCGGGGCAGGGCAGGGGATTGGTCGAAGCATTGCATTGAAGGTGGCCCAAGAGGGAGGGGATGTTGTCATTGCGGAGATGAATCAAGAGACAGGAGTTCAAACGACGAGAGAGATCGAGGCTTGGGGCGGTAAAGCCATGTTCGTTGCTCTGGATGTAGCAGATCAAAGATCGGTTCAGAATATGGTGAATCAGGTGTTGAGTATTTGGAAAAGGATTGATATCCTCGTCAACAATGCCGGATTTGACCGGGGGGCGACGCTTCTGAAAGTGAAAGAGGAGGATTGGGAAGCCGTATTGGGGGTTCACCTGAAAGGGACCCTGAACTGTATCCAGGCTGTTGCTCCCCACATGATCGAGAATCGTTAC
Source organism: uncultured delta proteobacterium (assembly GCA_963711845.1). Classification (GTDB taxonomy): domain Bacteria; phylum Desulfobacterota; class BSN033; order BSN033; family UBA1163; genus CAVQFR01. The sequence continues at coordinate 2,863 of CAVQFR010000012.1, read as the reverse complement.
GGCAAGATCGTTAACATCTCCTCCATTTACGGGAAAAGCGGAGGAATAGCGGCGATCAGTTACAGTGCAGCGAAGGCAGGGATCGTTGGTCTGACAAAAAGTGTCGCCAGAGAACTCGGACGTTATCAGATCAATGTCAACGTGGTTTTACCAGGACTGATTTTAACTCCCACCATCGCCAAAATGGCTGAAAAATATATGAAGATGATCATTGATCATACTCCACTGGGACGGATCGGTCAACCAGAGGAAATTGCTAATGTCGTCGCTTTCCTGGCATCCGACGAGGCGAGTTTCATGACCGGAGCAACGGTTGAGGTCTCCGGTGGATCCAATATGTAGAACATGGAGGAGTAGGGACCCATGAGTGACATCGAGCAAACGAGAGAGGGTTGGAGAAAAAAAGCCAGAGAGGTAGCTCAGAACACTGTGGCCCTCCGGGCAGCAGAGATCGATACCAAGGGTGAATTCGCCTGGGATCTTGCAGAGGTGTATTCCAAATATGGGTTCTTAAGCCTCCTCATCCCTCAAGAGTATGGAGGAATGGATACAGATATCACTTCTTTCTGTTTGGTCGCCGAAGAGATTGCAAGCATCTGTGCCTCTTCTGCCCTCCTCGTCATCGTTCAAGCGGTTGGGACAATGCCTGTTGTCTTAGGGGGAACAAACGAACTGAAGCAGAAAATATTACCGAGATTAGCCCAAGAGAAAGGCCTGATCTGTTTTTGTTTGACTGAACCTGAGTCGGGTTCGGATGCGGCTTCAGTCCGGACGAAAGCAGTATTGAAAGGGGACCATTATGTAATCAACGGGCGGAAATGCTTCATTACGAACGGTGGAGTATCGGACTTTTATACGGTCTTTGCCACCACCCAGCCTGGTAAGAGAATAGAGGGGATAACAGGTTTTGTGGTGGAAAAGGGAACTCCTGGCCTCTCGATTGGGAAAACTGAAGAGAAGATGGGCATTCGAGGTTCCAATACGACAGAGGTCATTTTAGAAGATGTAAAGGTTCCTGTTGCCCAAAGGATTGGAGATGAAGGAGCGGGTTGGTGGCAAATGATGAGGACGCTGAATCGATCAAGGCCAGCCATAGGAGCTCAAGCCGTGGGTTTGGCTCAAGGCGCTTTAGACTATCTCGTCCGATATATTCAGGGAAAAGGCTGGGTTCATGGAAAGCAAGATAGCCTGGGAGTTCAATTGATGCTCGCGGATATGGCTATGGAAATTGAGGCCGCTCGAGCACTGGTGTATAAATCAGCGAATATGATGGACGAAAAGACCAAGGGCACCCCAGTGCAGATGTTCTCCGCCATGTCCAAATACTTCGCTTCTGATGTGGCCATGAAAGTGACGACCCATGCCGTCCAGATCTTACAATGGCAAGGTCTCACCAAGAATCATCCTCTTGAGAGGATGATGAGAGATGCAAAGGTCATCCAGATTTTTGAAGGTACGAATCAAATCCAAAGGATGGTGGTGGCCCACACCCTGCTGAAATCAAAATGAATCATTAGGGATTGAGGAATTCCGGAATCAAATAATTCTTAAATTTCAAGATTCCTAAGATTCCTCAATTTATTGATCCCAAAATTCTTGAATTCGTAAATCCTACTCGGATCACGGCGGAGCGCTTTGGGTTAAAATCCAAAACGGAATAATCACGATAACCTGTGTTGTAGCAAAAAGAAAAAAGGCCCTATTTCAAAAATGTTTTTCTGATAGCCTTAGGGCTAGGAACGAGGTTATGAGCGTACTGGAATACCGGTACAAAACCACCGGCTGATTTCCTCAGGAATCGATGCGCGAAGGCGGAGGAGGTTTATGCTTACACCCAGCGAGCGAGAAAGGTACGACCGACAAATCATGATCGGGGAGATTGGACAAGAAGGGCAGGAAAAGCTGAAAAGGTCACGGGTGGTCATTGCGGGGACCGGGGGGCTCGGTTCTCCGATCGCCGTCTACCTGACGGCCGCCGGAATAGGAACGATTCGGGTCATCGATCATGACCAGGTTGCACTCAGTAATTTGAACAGGCAGATCTTGCACTGGGAGGAAGATGTGGGAAGAAAAAAGGTTGACTCTGCCAGAACGAAATTGAGAAACTTGAACTCGACGGTGGAGATCCAAGCGATCACAGAGACCATCACGGAAGAGAATGTTTCCGACCTCATGGATGGCTGTGACGCCATCGTTGATGCGATGGACAACTTACCGACTCGCTACATCTTGAATCGCTGCGCTATTGAGAAGAATATTCCATTCTTTCATGGCGCAGTGAATGGTTTTGAGGGAAGAGTCATGACCGTTATTCCCGGAGAAACGGCCTGCCTCAGGTGTATGTATCGAGGTCTCGTCCCACAAGAGAAGTTTCCGGTGATTGGCGTTGCTCCAGCTGTCATAGGTAGTATTCAGGCGACGGAGGTGATCAAGTATCTCGTGGGGATTGGTAAACTGCTGACCAATCGGTTATTAATATATGACGGATTGAAGCTTACTTTCAGCGAATTTAGACTCAACAAGAACCCAGATTGTGATCATTGCGGATCTTTAGCGGGAAAGGAGTAAGACATGGTTGTCAAGGTACACATTCATACCACGCATCGGCAATTTACCAACGGCTCAGATGTGGTGGCCGTAGAGGGGAATACAGTGGGTGAATGTCTGAGCCATCTTATCAAGCAGTTCCCCGGAATGGAGAAAGCCCTGTTTGTCAAAAAAGACAAGCTGCTCAACAACGTTGAAGTTTATCTAAATCATGCCAGCGCGTACCCGAATGAACTCGTAAAACCAGTTAAGGACGGCGACGAAATTCATCTTGTTGTTATGCTTACGGGGGGATGAAAGGATTCTCTCGAAGTGT